>CAXMNX010000017.1:0-131115 GCA_964194845.1 uncultured Boseongicola sp. | reverse complement strand
GCGGTCATTCTGGTCTCGCTGCTGGCACTTCCAATGATGCGCGCACCTGTGGCGACAAAGGCTGAGCTGGAAGAAAGTATGGGCGACACGCTGAGGCGGGCGTTTCGTGACCCGTCTTATGCGATGATATTCATGGGGTTCTTTTCCTGCGGGTATCAATTGTCGTTCATCACAGCGCATTTTCCGGCACTGGTTACCGAGCTTTGCGGGCCAATTCTGCCTGGGGGGAACTTGCACGCGCTTGGGATCACGACAACTTCAGCGCTTGGGGCGATTGCAATCGGAATAATCGGGCTGGCAAATATCGCAGGCACTTTAGCGGCGGGTTGGGCGGGCAAGCGATATTCAAAGAAGTATCTTCTGGCGGGAATTTATACCGGGCGAACCATCATCGCGACCGCGTTTATTCTGACACCAATTACACCGGCGACTGTGATCCTTTTTTCGGTCGCGATGGGCACGCTTTGGCTGGCAACGGTGCCGTTGACCAGCGGATTGGTCGCGCATCTTTACGGGCTTCGCTATATGGGCACGCTTTATGGCATCGTATTCTTCAGCCATCAGCTTGGGTCGTTTATCGGCGTCTGGCTGGGTGGGCGGATGTATGATCTGACCGGGGGATATACCGCCGTTTGGTGGGTAGGTGTCGCTGTCGGTGCCTTCAGTGCGGTCGTTCACTTGCCGATCCGCGAAGTGCCACGCGCTGCTCAGGCGGCATGAGAAATGTTTCGCGTGCGAAGCATTTTTCCTGCAAGCCGTTGAATAACCTGACCGTCACGGTCTAATTGACTGAAACTAAAGCAATAGTTCGATCCGTTAAGGCCGCAGAAATTTTTTCAGCGCTTCGGCCACATCCGATGGATGCGTCTGCGGCAGGCAATGGCCGCCGGTATTGATTTCGAAGTGGTGGCTTTCGGCGTTCAGTTCGGTCAATCGGGCCATGGCACGGATCGGAATTACCGGATCGAGGCGACCCCAGATTGCCAGAACGGGCGTGCCGTAGTCGCGGATTGCGGCGTGATCTTCGTCGAGTGTCCCGAAAAGGGCATTGCGGCGCGACGACAATATTGCGGGCATGTAACCGCGCGTTCGGGTTTCCGCGGCCTGCCGGTCAAGAAGGTCGGGGATGATCGTGGTATCATTGATCTGAGCCGCAAGCTCGCGCCGAAGCGCCCAACCGCCCGCGACGCGCATCAGCCAGTCACCGATCACGGGCAACGTCCAAGCCTTTGAAAGCGGATCGTCATAGGTCGGAACCAGACCTGCCGGGGCGATCAGGACCAAGGACCTGATCCGTTTGCCTTCCTCGGCGGCAAATGCAGTTGCCAACGCGCCTCCCATGGAAAACCCGACAAGCGTCAGCGGCTCGTCGATGCCCTGATTTTCAAGGAGATCGCGAAGCTGGCGCAGCAAGAAGTCGATGGTTTGTCTGCCGGACACCCGGTCCGAATAGCCGCGCCCGTACAGGTCGTAGGTCAGAACGCGATAACCAAGCGCTGCCAGCGACCTTTCCGTACCGGCAAAGACGTATGACGGTGTTGTGAGCCCGTGGATGCAAACAGCGATGGGTCCGTTGACTGGCCCGCTCCAACGATAGTGGGTGCGGCCACGGGAGAGTTCCGCGAACTGCCCCGGTGCGCGCGTCTGTGCCGCGCGCGACATGGGCCTGCGCCACGTCTCGGCGGCAAACGGTGCGGCGGCAAGGCCAGCAAGCAAAGCAAAGGCTGTGAAGCTCACGCCGCCAAGTCCGCGCGCGTCAGAAGCCCTTCTTCGATAAGTCTTTCGCCCCAACCATCGGGCCCCTCGAACAAATGCGCCTTCCAACCGCGCGCGGCGGCGGCGGCGACGTTTTCAGGGCTGTCATCGGTGAATAGGAGCCGTTCCGGCGCGACGCCGCTTTGGTTTTCAACGTGGGCATAGATTGCCGGGTCGGGCTTCACCAGACCAAGTTCACCGGAGATAAATTCGCGGTCGAATTCGGTCAGAACCGAATAGCGTGTTTTTGCCCAGTCGAGCGTGTTCACGCCAAAATTGGTGAGGGAAAAGATCGGGATGCCTTTGGCCTTGAGAGCGCGAAGAATGATCGCAGTGCCGGGGATATCCGGGCTGGCCATGTCAATCCAGTTGTCGTGCCAGAGCCGGATTTCGCCCGCCCATTCGGGGTGTTTCTCAGCATGGGCATAGGCCACGTCGCGGGAGTGATGACCCAGATCAATCGCCTTGTTCATTTCATGAAGGTCGCAATCGGTAAAAAGCGCTTTTCGCCGCTCGGCGCCAATCTGTGCGTCGTAAAACGCCTCGGGCTGCCAGTCGAGCAACACGCGCCCGATATCAAATACGACGGCGTCGATCATGTAACTTTTCCCTCTGTCTAAAGTCGTTTCGGACCATCAATTGTGGTGCCGCGGCGCGCAACTGCCTCGCGCCAGATCAAGACCAGCCCCGATGCCATGATCAATCCGATCCCGGCCCAGGCAATCAAATCCGGAAATTCGCCGAACACGGTCAGCCCCCAGAACACAGCAAGCGGCATGGCCACATATTCGAACGGTGCCACAAGGGCGGCTTCGGACTTTCGGTAGGCTTCTGAGATCATGAAGCCTCCGCAGGAAGATGATATCCCAAGTGCGGCCATCAGAAACAGGTCGAACAAATCGGGCCAAATCCAGCCTTGCAGCAGGAAATGAAGCGATGGATGGTCGTAGGCATCGAACCCGCCGTGTCCGAGGCCAAGACCAGCGACACAGGCAACAACGAAAAACGTCGACTGGATGTAAAAGACCATGGCCGTGGCGTTTTCAGTGCCACCGATCCGCCGCGTCAGGATGTGGATCATGGCATAGCCGCAGGCCGCAACCAGAGGGAGAAGGGACGCCACTTGAAAGGACGTGGTGCCCGGTCGGAGCACAATCAGTACGCCGATAAATCCGACGGCAATGGCGGCCCAACGTCGAGGCCCCACGGTTTCGCCGAGAAACAGGATCGACAGCAACGAGATCAGCATCGGGCTGATAAAAAAGATCGCCACTGCGTCGGCCAACGGGAGCGCGGCCAATCCAAGGAAGAAAAAGAAATTCGCGAAGATCACGCAGAGACCGCGCAGAATGTGAACTGGAAACCGACGGGTTTTCAGCATTGAATACGAACCGGTAAGGGGCACGATCACTCCGAGAATGAACAGAACGCCGGTCATCGACCGGACGAACATCAGTTCATAAAGCGGGTAGCCGCCGGACAAAAATTTCACCAGCACATCGTTGCTGGAAAAAAAGAAAACGGCACCGATTGCCCAAAAGGCACCGCCAGTGGTGGATCGCTCTGCCTGGCTCAATGTCATGGCCGGTATCCTTTGAGCCGGGCTAACGCAGCGCCCGCTCCAACGCGTCGAGAAAACGCGAGCGATCGGCCTTTGTAAAGCCCTTGCCGCCGCCCTGGCGGAACGGATCGGCGGCGCGCAGATCGGTCATCAGGTCGCGGGTGGCCAGCACGTTGCCGATGTTCTTTTCCGTCAGCGCTTCGCCGTTTGGTTTCAGCACTTTGGCACCCGCTTCGACGCATTTTGCGGCAAGTGGGATGTCGTTGGTGATGACGACATCACCCCTGGTCGCGTTGTTGGCGATCCATTTGTCGGCCTCGTCGGGGCCAGCGGCGACGAAGACGCTTTCAATGAGCGGGTTGGACGAGGGGCGGATGCCGCCGTTCGAGACCATTTTCACCGCAATATCGCGGCGGTTGGCGACGGTTTCCACCTCCGTCTTGACCGGGCAGGCATCGGCGTCGACGAATATCATTCCCAAAGGGCGGCGGCGTGGAAGGTCACGTGGTCTTCCATGAACGTGGAGACGAAGAAATAGCTGTGATCATAGCCTTTTTGCAGGCGGAGTGTCGCGTCGAGGCGTTTGGAAGCCAACACTTCGGCGAGTGCCTCGGTCTTCAGAAGGTCGCCGAATTGATCTTGCGTGCCGGTGTCGATCAGGATCGGGGCGTCAAACCCGTGGGCCGAGATCAGGCGGGTGGCGTCGTGGGCATTTCCGGCCTCGACGCTGCCGAGATAGGCTTCGAACTGCTTTCGCCCCCAATCGCCGGCGGTCGGATTGCAGATCGGCGCGAAGGCGGAGACCGAACGGAAGCGTTCGGGCGATTTGGCGGCAAGCGTAAGCGCGCCGTGGCCGCCCATTGAGTGGCCGGTGATCGACTGGCGATCAGGGTCGAGCGCGAATTCAGCGAAAAGGCAGTCGGTGAGGTCACCAAGGATATAGCTTTGCATCTTGAAATGCGGTGCCCAGGGGCCCTCGGTCGCGTCGATGTAAAAACCTGCACCTTGGCCAAGATCGTAGGCGTCGTCGTCAGCCACACCTTCGCCGCGTGGCGAGGTGTCGGGGAAGACAATGGCGATGCCCTGCTCGGCGCACCAGCCCTGCGCGCCCGCCTTGGACATTGCGTTTTCGTGCGTGCATGTGAGGCCGGAGAGATACAATAAAAGCGGCACCGGGCCGTCGGCGGCTTCTGCGGGCAGGAATAGGCCGAAGGTCATGTCGGTGCCGGTCGCGGTCGAGCTGTGTGTGTAGACGCCCTGAGTGCCGTCAAAGCATCGGTTTTCCGAAATCGTATCCATTGCCAAGCCTCCGCTCCGATTGGTCCTGCAAGGAATGGACGCAGGCGGGGCAGGGACGCAAGGCCGAACCGGCAAAGAGTTTCGGGCACAATCAATGCCCGAAATAAGCTGACCTAGCGGTTAAAGGTCTCTAGCGTCACACGTGCATCGCACACCGCGCCATTGTGGGTTCCAACCCAGATATCCAGCCAACCATTGGACGGACGGCTAAGCGTGATCCGTGCATCCAGATCCCCGTTGTCGTCGTCATCGTAGTACCAGTTCTTCGCCCCGGTATTGATGAGTAAAACGCTGTCGCACGCGCTATCAATGCTGATCGCGAGTGAAAAGCGGTCCATCCCGCTCGTGCGGATCGAGAAGTCCGGTCTTTCGGTTACGTAGCCGCGGCCACGATCGGTATTCGGGCGAACGCCGCATCCGGTGATAGAGTGTTGCCCGCCCGCGCGAACATCCAAGGACCGCGAAGTGTAAAGATATCGGCCAGTCACTTCATAGCTTTCGCCGGTCAGGTTGTAGTTTGGGCAAGCGGCGGCTGCGCCTGCGGTAAGTAAAGTCGCGATTAGCGCTCCGGCGGCAGGTTTTATGGACATCAGGAAGTCTCCCAGTACGTTGATGTGCCTGGTGCATCTCGCATCTATGCGGCGTGAGATTGCCGGTTTCGTGTTCAATACAAGGGAAATTGCGGCGAAATGTTGCAGCTGCATTACGCGCCCAGATCGCGGCGCAAGTTGCTGCCGCACAAAAAAAGGCCGGGCGCATATGGCCCGGCCAGTCTAACAGGGAGGTAGAAAACAGCGGGGTTGCCGCCGTGTTCGAATGGGCATGTAGGACCGGTCGTTAACGCAATCAAGAAAAACCCGACCAACGGATCGGCAAACCCGCTATGCAACCTGCGCATGGCTTTGCGGTCAGGGCGCCTTCAAGGCTGCTTCGGCTTTCATTCGTTTTCGGTGCGCGATAATTTCTTCGGTGACGAAATCACGAAACGCGGCGATGCGCTTCGATTGCCGCAGCTCTTCCGGATAAGCCAGAAAAACCGGCACTTCGGCACTTTCGATGTCGGGCAGCACCCGTTGAACCGTTGGGAAATCCTCGATCACATAGTCGGGCAGAACACCGATGCCAAGGTTTGACCGAACCGCCTGAAGGACACCGAAGTAGTTATTCACGGTGAGTGTGGATGGCTCATGAGTCAGAAGCTCTTTCACAAGCTGCGCACCTGCGCTGACCTGTGTGGTCCGCACGTTCTGACATATCAGCCGGTGCTTGCCGATGTCGGCCATGGAAGCGGGCGCGCCTTTTTGCGCAAGGTATTCGGGTGTTGCGTAAAGCCGCATTCGCACGGTCATCAGCTTGCGTCGGATCAGGTCCGCCTGGCTGGGTTCCTTCATCCGGATGGCAACATCTGCTTCGCGCATCGGCAGATCGAGCACGCGCTCTTCCAGCATCAGGTCGATCTTCAGCTCGGGATATTTGTCGTAAAGGTGTGGCAGCCGGGGTGCCAACCAGAGCGACCCAAAGCCGGTCGTAGTGGTCACTCGCAATTCGCCGAATACTTCTTCTTCGCTGTCGCGGATGCGGGCTTCGGCGGTATCGAGGCGCTTTGCCATGGCCGAGGTCGCATCGAACAACAATTCGCCTTGTTCGGTGAGAATCAGTCCGCGTGCGTGGCGGTGAAAAAGCGTGGCATTCAGCGAATCTTCCAGCGCCCGGATCTGGCGTGATACCGCAGATTGGCTAAGGTGCAACGTGTCGCCTGCATGGGTTAAACTGCCTGCGTCGGCAACGGCGTGAAATATTCTTAACTTGTCCCAGTCCATCGCGATCTTTTCCGGTAGTGTTGGCGGTAACGCTTTGGCAAGCATTACCCGGTGCGGACGCAGGTTTGCAAACAGGGAGGTGACGCATGTTTCATTTTGTAGGTCAGAGAAATTGACCTATAATAGAAGCACATAATCAAGGAGACCCGCATGAGCCGCCACAATGTGAGCCTGCACGACAAATACGATCTTTCGAAAGATATGATCCTGCTCAACGGGACGCAGGCGCTGGTTCGGTTGATGCTGATGCAGGCGGCACGCGACGGATTGGCCGGGCATGACACTGGCGGCTATGTGACCGGATATCGAGGGTCACCGCTGGGTGCGGTGGATTTGCAGATGGCAGGCGCGCAGACCGATCTCGATGCCGCGAACATCCTGTTTCAGCCTGGCATGAACGAAGACCTGGCGGCGACTGCCATCTGGGGCACCCAGCAGGCCGAGTTGCGGGGCGAGGGCAAGCGCGACGGCGTATTCGCGCTTTGGTATGGCAAAGGGCCGGGCGTTGATCGGTCTGGCGACGTGATGCGGCACGCCAATATGGCCGGAACCTCGCCTTTGGGCGGTGTCGTGATGGCGATGGGGGATGATCATACCGGCGAATCGTCAACCACCTGTCACCAGTCGGACTGGGCCATGGTCGATACGTATATGCCGGTATTGTCGCCCGCCGGCGTACAGGAAATACTGGATTACGGGTTATACGCCTTCGCGCTCAGCAGGTTTTCCGGGCTCTGGACCGGACTGAAACTGATGAAAGACACGGTTGAGGTCACGTCGGTCGTCGATGGTCGGCCTGATCGGATGTCTTTCGTCGCGCCCGAGTTTGAGATGCCGGAAGGCGGGCTGAATATTCGGCTGGGGGACCATTGGATCCCGCAGGAGGCGCGGATCATCGACTATAAACGTTTCGCCGCCGAGGCTTTTTCGCGCGCGAACAGGATGGACCGGCGGGTCTGGGGCAAGGCAGGGGCGAAGATCGGCTTTGTTGCGGCGGGCAAGAACTGGCTGGATCTGACCCACGCGATGAGCCTTATCGGTATTGACGAGGCCGAAGCCGCACGTCTTGGCGTCACGACCTACAAGATCGGCCAAACGTTCCCGATGGACATGAAGTCGTTCCATGACTGGGCCGAAGGTCTGGACCTGATCGTTGTGGTCGAGGAAAAGCGCAAACTGATCGAGATCCAGATCAAGGAAGCGATCTTCGACGACCGGCACGGGCGGCGGGTTTATGGATGGTACAAGGGTGGAGCCGGGCGGCTGCATCAGGAAGAGCTGTTCCCGACGCGCTATGCGCTCGATCCGGTGATGATTGCCGAGAAGATCGGCGATATTCTGATCGAGGAGGGTCGGGGGACGGAGGCGATCCAAGGGGGGCTTGAGATGCTTCGGGCCGCGAAGGCGGCGGACAATGCGCCCGAGATCGCGACGCGCACGCCGTATTTCTGTTCGGGCTGTCCTCACAATACCTCGACCAAAGTGCCGGAAGGTTCACGGGCCTACGCCGGGATCGGTTGCCATATCATGGCGCTTTGGATGGACCGTGAAACCAGCGGTTTCACGCATATGGGGGCCGAGGGAGCGAACTGGATCGGCGAGGCGCCGTTTTCGACCCGAACCCACGTTTTTCAGAACCTTGGCGACGGCACCTACAATCATTCGGGGCTTCTGGCGATCCGGGCGGCTTTGGCGTCGGGTGTGAATATTACTTACAAGATCCTTTACAACGACGCCGTCGCGATGACCGGTGGGCAGACGAACGAAGGCGGGCTTGCGCCGGACAGGATCGCGCGCGAACTGATGGCGATGGGTGTTCAGAACGTCGCCGTTGTTTTCGACGAAAAAGAAGAACCGGCGCGTGCCGATTTCCCGCGCGAGGTCGAATGGCACAAGCGCGATGCGCTGCCGATTGTGCAGAATAAATACCGCAAGATCAAAGGTGTGTCGGCAATAATCTATATTCAAACCTGCGCGGCCGAGAAACGGCGGCGGCGCAAGCGTGGGTCGTTCCCGGACCCCGACAAGCGCGTGTTCATCAATACCGATGTCTGCGAGGGCTGCGGCGATTGCGGCGTTCAGTCGAACTGCGTCTCGATTGTGCCAGTGGAAGCCGAGCTTGGGCGCAAGCGGGCGATTGATCAGTCAAGCTGCAACAAGGATTTCTCGTGTCTCAAAGGATTTTGCCCGTCTTTTGTGACCGTTGAAGGTGCCGTGCCCCGAAAAGAGGCAACGGCCGAGATCGAAACCGGCGACCTGGCCCAGCCAGATTTGCCGGAGATTGATGGCACCCACAACATCGTCATCACCGGCGTCGGCGGCACCGGCGTTGTCACCATCGGCGCTGTTCTTGCGATGGCCGCGCGAATTGATGGCAAGGGTGCTGGCATGATGGAGATGGCGGGGCTTGCTCAGAAGGGCGGCGCTGTCCACATTCACTGCCGTATCGCTAATGCGCCCGAGGACATCAGCGCGATCCGCGTGGCGACGGGTGAAGTGGATACGCTAATCGGTGGCGATCTGGTGGTTTCGGCGGGTGCGAAAACACTGGGGCTGACCGCGACGGGGCGGACGCGCGCGGTGGTGAATGCCCACGAGATTATTACCGGCGATTTTACACGTGATACAGAGTTCCGCATTCCGGGCGACCGGCTGACGCTTAGTCTTGAGGCCCGACTGAAGGACGGGCTCGCCATGTTCGACGCGACGACGTTGGCAGCACAGATCATGGGAGACGCGATTTATTCGAACATGCTGCTGCTGGGCGCGTCCTGGCAGTTGGGGCAGGTGCCGCTGAGCCACGATGCTTTGACTGAGGCCGTCCGTTTGAACGGCGCGAAAGTGGACGAAAACCTGCGCGCATTTGAAATTGGCCGGTGGGCGGCGCTGAACCCGGGTGCGGCGACGAAGGTTGCCGACGCCGATGTTATTGCGAAACCAAAAACGCTGGATGAAATGATTGCATTTCGCGAGGCGCATTTGACGAAGTACCAGTCCGAACGGCTATCCCGCCGATATCGCGAATTTGTCGATAAAGTTGAGGATCCGCGTTTGAAGGAAGCGGTGGTAAAGGGCTACCATAAGTTATTGGCCTATAAGGACGAATATGAAGTGGCGCGACTTCTGGCATCGTCGCGTGAGAAGGCTGAGGCGGCGTTTGGCGGTGAGCTGAAGCTAACATTTCACCTCGCACCTCCGCTTTTGTCGCGGAAAGGACCGGACGGGCGACCGTCCAAGCGCAATTTCGGGGCATGGACCGAGCGTCTTTGGCCGCGACTAGCCAGCATGAAAAAACTACGCGGGACGCCGTTTGATCCATTTGGCTATTCAGCCGAGCGGCGGATGGAGCGTCGGCTGATCCGGCAATACGAGCGAGATATGAAGAAAGTGCTGAAGGATCCGGCCCGCAATTTGGATATCGCGATGGCGCTGGCAGAGCTGCCGTTGCAGATCCTTGGCTTTGGGCCGGTGAAAATGGCGAATTACGATGCTGCGGCGAAGCGGCGGGGCGAATTGCTGGCTGCGTTTAAGGCGGGAAAGTCCGAGCCGGCGGTAGCGGCGGAGTAATCGCGTGTTGTGGTGATGATGCCTGCGCGCGAAGGGATATCAGGGCGAGATTTCGGGCGAAGCTGATTTCCGGTAAGCGATGATGGACTTTCTGCGCGCATCGACCTATGCCCTGTCGCCGAAACCACTCGGCTCGCTGGATTACGGGTTCGAGTTCGAGGCAAAGCACCGAAGGGCAGTGGCCAATGGCCGTGGGAATTCTCGATAGTGGGTTGGGCGGACTGACCGTCTACCAGGGCGCGGCTGAACGGCTGCCGGATGTGCCGTTTGTCTATTACGGCGACAATGCGAATACGCCTTATGGCACCCGCGATGCCGACGATATCTATAATTTGACGGTTGCCGGAACCGAACGGCTGTTTGAGGCCGGGTGCGATCTGGTCATTCTGGCATGCAATACCGCGAGTGCCGCCGCGCTCCGGCGAATGCAGGAAAGCTGGGTGCCTGCCGACAAGCGCGTGCTTGGTGTATTCGTGCCGCTGATCGAAGCGCTGACCGAGCGGCAGTGGGGCGACAACTCGCCGCCACGCGAGGTGGCCATGAAACACGTGGCGCTATTTGCGACGCCCGCGACCGTGAGCAGCCGTGCGTTTCAGCGCGAACTGGCGTTTCGGGCAATCGGTGTTGATGTCGAAGCGCAGGCCTGCGGCGGTGTGGTGGATGCGATTGAAGATGGCGATATGATCCTGGCCGAAGCTCTTGTTCGCAGCCATGTGGATGCTTTGCGGCGGAAAATGCCGAAGCCCGATGCCGCCGTGCTGGGCTGCACGCATTATCCGATCATCGAACAGATTTTCCAGGATGCGCTTGGGCCGGATGTGAAGGTGTTCAGTCAGGCCAAACTCGTTGCGGAAAGTCTGGCTGATTATCTTGATCGACGGCCGGATATGGTGGGTTCGGGAAATGAGTCAATGTATCTAACGACGGGCGACCCGCAGCGGGTCAGCGATCAGGCGACGCGATTTCTCCGACGACGAGCGGAATTCCACGCCGCGTGATTGCGGCCCAATCGTCAACGTCTTACATCAGGGAAAATTTGTGGCGTTTCGGCTTTGTTTTGAATAACAAATCACTGCCTCTCGCTGCGCTCGAACGCAATTTGGGATGCATTTCGTCTAACTGAAAAGCCGAAACGCCTTAAGGGAGTGGGTCAATGCCCCACAACATCGCCATTCTGGGTGCAAGCGGTTACACCGGGGCCGAGCTTATCCGGCTGATCGCCACCCATCCGAGCTTTCGGATTGCCGCACTTTCGGGGGACCGGAAGGCAGGGCAATCTATGGCGTCCGTCTATCCGCATTTGCGGCATCTGGACCTGCCGGACCTTTGCCGGATCGAAGATATCGACTTTGGCGGGATTGCCCTGGTCTTTTGCGCGTTGCCGCACGCCACCAGCCAGACGGTCATTTCTGCGCTGCCTGCGGGCCTCAGGGTGGTGGATCTTTCTGCTGATTTTCGTCTGGAAGACGAAGCAGTCTATGAGGCGTGGTACGGCAAGCCGCATTCCGCACCCGATCTTCAGAAAAAGGCGGTTTACGGGCTGACGGAATTTTACCGCGACAAGATCAAACCGGCGCGGCTGGTGGCGGGCACGGGATGTAATGCAGCGACCGGGCTTTATGCGCTTTTGCCGCTGGTCTCGGCGGGCGTTGTCGGTCTGGACGATATCGTGATGGATCTGAAAGCCGCGGCCTCGGGTGCGGGACGGGGGTTGAAGGAACATTTGCTGATTTCGGAGCTTTACGAGAACGTTAAGCCCTACTCATTAGGCGGCAAGCACCGGCATCTGGGTGAGTTTGATCAGGAGTTGTCTAAGGCGGCGGGGCGCGAGGTGCGCGTCCAGTTGGCGCCGCATTTGCTGCCCGCTTCACGGGGGATTGTGGTGACATCCTATCTGAAGGGTGATCCCGATGAGGTGTATCAGACGCTGGCGAAGGCTTATGAAAATGAGGTGTTTATCAAGGTGCTGCCCTTTGGCGAGGTGCCACAGATGAAGGACGTTCGGGCCTCGAATTTTTGCCACATTGGCGTGGTCGGGGACCGAGTGCCGGGGCGTGTGACCGTGGTGTCGACGCTGGATAACCTGACCAAAGGATCGTCGGGGCAGGCCATCCAGAACGCCAACCTGATGCTGGGGCTGGACGAGACGGCGGGGCTAATGGCGGCCCCGGTTTACCCGTGAACAAGGTAGGGCGATGAAAGGTTTAAAAAAACAGCGGCGCATTCAAGTGATTATGCTGGCGGCTGTGGCGATGGTTGCGGCCTTTCTAGCGTTTTATTTCGCGGCCCCGGACGCGCTCCAGTTCTTTCGCTCGCCAAGCGAGGTGGCGCAGGCGCCGCCGCCGCCGAATGAGGTCTTCCGAATAGGCGGGCTGGTGGAAGAAGGCACGCTGGTGCGGGGTCGGGGCGAAACGACCACATTTCGCGTGACCGATGGCGGAGCCTCGATCGAGGTTGCCTATTCCGGCATACTGCCGGATCTGTTTGACGAGGGCGAAGGCATGGTCGGCACCGGACGTTACATCGCGGGCGTCTTCCAAGCCACTGAAATACTTGCCAGACACGATGAGACTTACATGCCCGCCGAGGTTATTGATGCCCTGAAAGAACAGGGCGTCTATCAGGACCCGAACGGTTAGTTACCCACGCATTAACGCATTTTGCCGAGGCTTGGCCGCGTTTGATACGCGCGAGCGCTGGGGAATGCCATGCCGACAGTCGATAGTATCGCCCGCGAAGGCGGATATGTGAACGACCCCGACGATCCCGGCGGGGCGACCAATTTTGGTGTGACAATCCACACTATGCGACGCCTTGGTCTGGACCTGACCGGGGACGGGCGGGTGACGGCGGCGGATGTGCGCAAGCTCAGCCAAAGCCAGGCGGTGCGGATATTCGTTGATGAATATTTTCACCGACCGCGCATCGCGACGCTGCCGGAACCACTTCACGCCACCGTCTTTGACATGCAGGTCAATGCCGGTGTCTGGGGGGTCAGGTTAATGCAGCGGCTATTGACGAAAATGGGGTATCGCCTGCGCGCGGATGGGGTGATTGGCCCGAAAACCCGCGATGCGGCCGCCAAGGCGATAGCCGACGCACCCGATCATCTGGTGGATGCCTATGGGATTGAGCGGCGAAACTATTACTACGCGCTGGCGGATCGGCGACCGGCAAGCCGCAAATACGCGCGAAGGCGCGATGGTGGAAAGGGTGGCTGGATCAAGCGGGCCGAGGAATTCATCTCGCCCCGATATCATCTGAGCGATGCCGAACATCGCGCGAGGACCGGCGCATGGCAATGATTGGAAATATTCTGGGCGTCCTTTTGGGCGGCGGTCGCAATGCGATCCGCGAAACGGTTGAGGTATTTCGCCCCAATGCCGAGGCAGAGGCGATCCGCGACGTTGCGCGTTCAACCGCAGTTCTGGCGCAATTTGCGGCGGAATTTGCGCAGGCGAAGCGTGGTTGGTTCGACGGCTTCATGGACGGGCTTAACCGGCTGCCGCGCCCGATGCTGGCGCTCGGGACGCTGGCGCTTTTCGTGGCGGCAATGGTGGACCCGGTCTGGTTCGCGGCCCGGATGCAGGGCGTAGCACTGGTGCCCGAGCCGCTTTGGTGGCTGATGGGGGCGATTGTGTCGTTCTATTTTGGTGCGCGGCACCAGACGAAATCCCAGAATTTTCAGAAAGCACTGTCCGAGACGCTGGCGCGCACGCCCGAGGTTGCCGCGAATATTCGGGCACTTGATGCATTGCGGGATGGCGGCGTCACCGCCGAGGGCGCCGATGGCGACAATGACGCGCTTGAAGACTGGAGGCAGATCGATGAGCGGCGGTGAAGAAATTTTTGCGCTGGTTGCAGAACACGGGCCATGGGTTGTTCTGGTGTTTTTTCTGCTGTGGCGCGACATCAAGAAAGAGGAGGCGACGCGCGCCGTTCTGGACAAAAACGCGATCGTTCTGACCGAGATCGCGACCGTCATTCGCGAACGTATGCCAAGGTCTTGAAAATGTGGAAACTTATTTCTGAACACTTACATCCCGTTCTTCTGGGACGCGAACTGATCCGGTCAATGGAACGCAACGAAGCCGCCGCCGACCGGCTGGATGCGGCGATCCGCGATTTACTGGCGCGCTGACACGGGCGTTGGGTGACGATTCTTGCATCGCCCTACACTCAATTGCCTTTGTATTGGGCGGCCGCATTTCTCGGTTTGGTAACGGCGCAGGTTCTAGTGAAACTCGGACATATCAAGCGATCAGAGGTGGCGAAGGCGGTTCCGGTAGGGATTTGCGTGGTTTTTGCCGCCATGACCGGCCTGTTTCTCTGAAAACCATCAAACAATCGCGACCAGGCGTCTCGCGCCCTTGGCGCTGACCGCACGGCGGCATAACCTGCGCGCATGTTTGTCGAGCTTGGTCATTTCACACTGATTCTGGCGCTGCTGGTCGCCGCTGTGCAAATGGCGTTGCCGATGATCGGTGCGGCCAAGGGATGGCGAAGCTGGATGGCAGTCGGCGAGCCTGCGGCAATCCTACAGTTCACCTTGCTGGGATTTTCTTTTGCCGCGCTGACAACTGCTTTCGTTGTGTCGGATTTTTCAGTAGCACTGGTCACCGCCAATTCGCACACGTTGAAACCGATGCTTTACAAAGTCACCGGGGTCTGGGGGAACCACGAGGGTTCCATGCTGCTCTGGTGCCTGATCCTGGCGTTTTTCGGAGCGCTGGCGGCTTGGTTTGGCGGCAATCTGCCGGACCGGTTGCGCGCCCGTGTGCTTAGCGTTCAGGCGGCGATTGGCGTGGCGTTTCTGAGTTTTCTGATTTTTACGTCGAACCCGTTTTTGCGGCTCGAATTTCCGCCATTGAACGGTCAGGATCTGAACCCGCTTTTGCAGGACCCGGGTTTGGCTTTCCATCCGCCGTTTCTTTACATTGGCTATGTCGGGCTTTCGATGTCGTTTTCGTTCGCGGTGGCGGCACTGATCGAAGGCCGTGTGGATGCGGCATGGGGGCGCTGGGTGCGGCCCTGGACGCTGCTGGCCTGGCTGAACCTGACGATCGGCATCGCGCTTGGATCATGGTGGGCTTATTACGAATTGGGCTGGGGTGGGTTCTGGTTCTGGGATCCAGTGGAAAACGCCTCGTTCATGCCGTGGCTGATCTCGGCGGCGTTGCTGCACTCGGCGATTGTGGTCGAGAAACGCGAGGCGCTGAAAAGCTGGACCATTCTTCTGGCGATCCTGGCATTTGGGTTTTCATTGATTGGCGCGTTCATCGTGCGATCCGGCGTTTTGACCAGCGTTCATGCGTTCGCCAACGACCCCGAACGGGGTGTCTATCTGCTGGCGATTACAGCGGTATTCATGGGCGGTGCGCTGACGCTTTATGCCTTTCGCGCAGGCGGGATGCAGGCGAAGGGTGTGTTTGGGTTGGTCAGCCGCGAAAGCGCGCTGGTGCTGAACAACGTGCTGTTGGCGGTAGCGACATTCGTGGTGTTTCTGGGCACCATCTGGCCGCTGGTGGCCGAGGTTGTGTGGGACCGGAAACTAAGCGTCGGACCGCCGTTTTTTGATCTGGCGTTCACCCCGTTCATGATGGGGCTGGCGGTGATATTGCCTATTGGCGCGATGCTGCCCTGGAAGCGTGCGGCACTTGGCCGGATGATGCGACCGCTTTGGTTGGCGTTGCTGGCGGCCTTTGGAGTGGGTGCTTTGGCGTGGGTCGTGCAGACCGAGCGGTCATTGTTTGCGCCCGTGGGCGCGCTTTTGGGCGGTTGGCTGATTTTCGGGGCCGCGACAGACCTGTGGCAGCGATCGGGTCGCGGTGATCTGGCGTCGAAGTTGCGGCGGGTGGTTCGATTGCCGCGTGCCGATCTGGGCCGTGTCGTGGCGCATTCTGGCTTTGGCGTGACAATCTTCGGGATCGCCGCAATGACCGCCTGGCAGATCGAAGATATTCGGGTGGCGGATGTCGGCGAAACATTTGGCGTCGGTGCCTACGAAATTACGCTTGAGAAAGTTAAAGAGGTTCGCGGGCCGAATTATTTCTCGACCAAGGCCGAGATGCGTGTTGATCGGGCCGGAAAGCACGTTGTGACATTATTTCCTGAAAAGCGCGTCTATCCGGTGGCCGCGATGCCGACGACCGAGGCCGCGATCGACAACGGTGTGCTGCGCGATCTTTACCTTGTGATCGGCGACCCACAGGTGGGTGGCGGTTGGGCAGTGCGGACTTATGTGAAACCGTTTGCAAACTGGATTTGGGCGGGCGCGATTATCATGGCGCTTGGTGGGGCGCTTTCGCTAAGTGACCGGCGTTTCCGCGTGGCGGCGGGCGCACGCAAGCAACCCAAACCGGTGCCAGCCGAATGATCCGCGCAATTGTTATTTGGATTTTGTTGGCCACCGCTGCGATGGCGGTGCAGCCCGATGAAATTCTTGATGATCCGGCGCTGGAGGCGCGGGCGCGGGAGCTGTCGAAGGGTTTGCGCTGTCTGGTCTGCCGAAACGAGAGCATCGACGAGTCCAATGCCGAGCTGGCCCGCGATCTGAGACTGCTGGTGCGCGAGCGTCTGGTGGTGGGCGATACCGATGCAGAAGCCGTGGACTATATCGTCGCGCGCTATGGCGAATATGTGCTGCTGAAACCGCGCGCAACCGGCAGCAATCTGGTGCTTTACCTGATTGGCCCGGTGCTTTTGCTGATTGGTGGTGCGGGGGCCACGCTTTATGTGCGGCGACAGCGGATCGGTGGGCCTGAGGCGCTGAGCGCAGCCGAGACGGCGCGTTTGTCGGAAATATTGGACGAATAACGCAAGGTTGCCCTTTTCCGAACCGATTAGTTCACTTAAGTGGAACGAAAGCCAAGGAAAGCGCGCCGATGGAATACCAGACGATCCGCCTGACTGAAAAAGACGGTTACGCCACGATTACGCTGAACCGGCCCGATGTCATGAATGCGCTGAACACGCAGATGCGGGCCGAGCTTTTGCACGCCGTCAAAGTGGCAGAGAAAACTGCGCGTGCGATTGTGCTGACGGGTGCAGGCAAGGCGTTTTGTTCGGGCCAGGACTTGGGTGACCGTTCCAGCGTGGGCTCGGCCGATCTGGAGCGAACGCTCAGGGACGAATATGTGCCGATGCTACGGGCAATATTCGACTGCCGGGTTCCGACGATCGCGGCTGTGAATGGTGCGGCGGCGGGGGCTGGCGCCAATCTTGCGTTAGCGGCTGATGTGGTGATCGCGGCGGAAAGTGCCGTGTTCCTGCAAGCCTTTGCGCGGATCGGGCTTATTCCCGACGCAGGCGGAACTTATTGGTTGCCGCGCCAGATCGGATTTGCCCGCGCGATGGGTGCCTCCCTTTTCGCTGAACCCGTTCCAGCCTTGAAAGCGGCAGAGTGGGGCATGATCTTCGAGGCGGTACCGGACGACGCGTTTGAGGCGCACTGGCAGTCACGCGCGGCGAAACTGGCGGCCGGTCCGACGGTCGCCTACGGCAACATCAAAGAGGCAATTCGCGGCAGCTACGACAACTCGCTCGAAGAACAGCTTCTTTTCGAGGCCAAGCTTCAGGGACGTTGCGGGAATACACGTGATTTTCGCGAGGGCGTTCTGGCGTTTATGGAAAAACGCCCGGCGGAATTCGAGGGCCGGTAGAGTGGGTCAGAGCCAGCGGCGCGTGGCCGACAAAAGCGCGCTATAGTCGGCCCCGAACTTTGCCGTCAGATATTGCTCTTCGCGAAGCACCACGCCCCAGTGGAGCAGCGCCCAAAGACCGCCTGCCACGATTGGCCCCCAGAGCGTGGCCATGGCAGTGCCAAATCCAGCAACGAACGTGATCATTCCCAGATACATCGGGTTTCGGGTGAACCGAAAAGGCCCGTCGCGCACGATCTTGAGCGATGGCCTGTAAGGATTGACGTTGGTGCCAGCCCGCTTGAACGCCCGAAAGCCGGTAACGTTGATCCATAGTGCCACGGCCATGACCACGGATCCAAACGCCACTATGACTTCCGGCCGAATTTGGATTAAAACGCCCAGCGGCAGCCAGAAGCGCAGCGCCATAGTCAGCAAAATAGCTGCGAGCAACGCAAGCGGCGGAAGCACAATGATATTCGGGCGGTCCTGCTTCATAACGGCGCTAGAAATTCGCCCGTTGGCGTTTGGGGCTGCGGGGCACGTCAGCGATTCTCGACATCAACATAATCCCTTCGAGCCTCGCCGATATAGAGCTGTCGTGGTCGTCCGATCTTAAGTTGCGGATCGGCAATCATTTCCTTCCACTGGCTGATCCAGCCAACGGTGCGCGCCAGTGCAAAGATCGGCGTGAACATGGACGTGGGGAAACCCATCGCGTCAAGGATGATGCCGGAATAGAAATCAACGTTCGGGTAGAGTTTCTTGTCGACGAAATAGGGATCTTCAAGTGCGATTTTTTCAAGCTGTTTGGCCACCTGAAGCGTCGGGTTGTTTTCGACGCCCAGCAATTCCAGCACTTCGTCCGCTGACTGCTTCATCACTTTGGCGCGCGGATCGAAGTTTTTGTAAACCCGGTGGCCGAAACCCATCAGGCGGAACGGATCGTCCTTGTCTTTGGCGCGTTCAATAAATTCCGGAATGCGGTTGGGCGAGCCGATCTCGCGAAGCATTTCAAGGGCTGCCTGATTGGCACCGCCGTGTGCTGGCCCCCAAAGGCAGGCGACACCGGCCGCAATGCAGGCAAACGGGTTGGCACCCGACGAAGACGCCAGGCGAACCGTCGAGGTCGAGGCATTTTGCTCGTGATCCGCGTGCAGAGTGAATATCCGGTCCATCGCACGGCTGAGAATCGGGTTGACCTCGTAGTCTTCGGCGGGGACGGCAAAGCACATGCGCAGGAAATTCGACGCATAATCCAAGTCATTTCGCGGATAAACGAATGGCTGGCCGATATGGTATTTGAACGCCCAGGCGGCAATCGTCGGCATCTTGGCTATCAGGCGGATCGACGCAACTTCGCGCTGCCAGGGGTCAGAGATATCTGTGCTGTCGTGATAAAACGCCGACATCGCACCGACCACGCCGACCATGACTGCCATTGGATGGGCATCGCGGCGGAATCCGCGAAAGAAATTGACCATCTGCTCGTGCAGCATGGTGTGACCGGTGACGCGATTTTCGAAGTCTTCGATCTGATCGGCTGACGGCAGTTCGCCGTATAGAAGCAGATAGCAAACCTCGAGAAAATGCGATTTTTCCGCAAGCTGATCAATAGGATAACCGCGATGCAGAAGCTCGCCCTCGTCGCCATCAATGAATGTGATGGTTGAATCGCAGGATGCGGTAGAGGTGAAGCCCGGATCGTAGGTAAAAACATCGCCCTGGGCGTAAAGCTTGCGGATGTCGATGACGTCGGGTCCGGCGGTGGGCGACAGCATCGGCAATTCAAGCTCTTTGCCGTTAAAGCTGAGTTTGGCGGTGTTGTTGGTGTCGGCCATGGTCATCCCTGTCGTTCGGCCCGCGCCACAGGCAACGGGGGTTGTCATTCCCGCAGGTGAGCGGGTGGCATGGACACCTCTCGCGTCAGGAGGGTTTGCCTGTTTACTTTGCTGCGTCGTTCAGTCGGGCAATCGTTTCTTCCCGGCCCAGAACGAGCATCATATCGAAGACACTGGGAGTGACGGATCGGCCGGCAAGGGCCGCACGAAGCGGGCCTGCAAGCTTGCCGAGTTTGGTCTCGTGTGCTTCGGCAAGCGACCCGACAATCGCCTCCAGCGTGTCGCGGCTCCAGCTAGCATTTTGCAGGTGCGGCGTCAATTCCTTCAGTATACCAATGGATACCGTGTCCAATGTGCCGGTCGATTTCTCGTCGAGGTCTATCGGACGAAAGGTTAATATAAAGTGAGCTTTTTCAAGAAGTTCTGGAAATGTTCGGGCGCGATCCTTGAGGCAATACATCGCGCTTTTCAGTTTGCTATTTTGTGCGTCGCTCAATGTTGGTTGCCCGACGACGGCGAGATATGCCTGAATTTCTGCTACGAGTGCAGCATCGTCCATTTGCGCGATATGCTGGCCGGAAAGATTGGCGAGTTTTTTGGTGTCGAAACGGGCAGGTGCTTTTCCGATGCCGTCAAGGTCGAACCAGTCAATGGCTTGCCGGGCCGTGAAAAATTCGTCGTCGCCGTGGCTCCAACCAAGACGGGCAAGATAGTTGCGCATACCTGCGGCGGGATAGCCTGCGGCCTGCCACTCTTCGACGCCAAGCGCGCCGTGGCGTTTGGAAAGTTTCTTGCCGTCTTCACCATGAATAAGCGGGATATGCGCCCAGACCGGCACGTCCCAGCCCATTGCCGAATAAACCAGCATCTGGCGCGCGGCGTTGTTCAGATGGTCGTCGCCCCGGATAACGTGGGTCACGCCCATATCGTGGTCGTCGACAACGACGGCAAGCATGTAGACAGGCGTGCCGTCTGAGCGGAGAATGATCATGTCGTCCAGCTGGTCGTTTCGGATCTTCACGTCGCCCTGAACGGCATCGCGGATCACGGTTTCGCCATCACGCGGGGCTTTTACTCGGATGGCGAACGGGGCGCCGGGATGCTCGGCTTCCGGCACATCGCGCCAGGGCGAGCGAAAAAGCGTTGAGCGGCCTTCGGCTCTGGCCTTTTCACGGAACTCGGCGATTTTCTCAGGGACTGAGAAGCACTTGTAAGCGGTGCCGTCGGCCAGCATCTGGTGCGCAACCTCGGCATGGCGGTCCGCGCGGTCGAATTGGCTGATCGCATCGCCGTCCCAGTCAAGGCCAAGCCAGCGCAGGCCGCGATAAATAGCGTCGGTTGTTTCAGGCGTTGACCGGGCGCGGTCGGTATCTTCGATCCTGAGAAGGAACTTGCCACCACGCCCGCGCGCATAAAGCCAATTGAAAAGTGCCGTGCGCGCGCCACCGATATGCAGATACCCGGTCGGCGATGGCGCGAAGCGGGTGACGACGGGGCGGTCAGAGGCGGCGGCGGGCATCGCGATTAACCTTTCGGAAACCATGGGCAGGCTTAAGTCTTCCGGGGTGTAGTCAACGCGCCCAAAGGAGACAAGGGCGCGCATATTCGCGGCACTTGCAGCACACGTCGACGCGCAAAGGGGACATTTATTTCCCTGGTCGCCGGTGATGCTGGGCACCGGGATCGGCGTTTACTTTGCGCTGCCGTCTGAACCCTCGCGGGCGGTGATATTGGCGGTCGTCGCGGTTGCCCTTGCTTTGGTTTTGGTTGGTATCCTGCTGCCGGCCGCTCTCCGCGTCGGTATAACCGGCGTAGTATTGGTGTTGGCGGGCCTGTCGCTGGCGACCGTGCGGGCGCACAGGGTCGCCGAGCCGCGGCTCGATTTTCGTTATTACGGGCCAGTAGAAGGGCAAATACAGGCGATTGACCGATCGCGGTCCGATGCGGTGCGCCTGACACTGGATCGCGTTGTTCTGGCCGGAATGTCGCCCGAACGAACACCGGCCCTGGTGCGCATTTCGCTGCACGGGCAGCAGGGATATTTTGATCCTGCACCGGGGCAGATCATCATCCTGACTGGCCACCTGTCGCCGCCGGGTGGACCGGTTGAACCCGGTGGCTTCGATTTTCAGCGGCAGGCGTGGTTCAAACGCCTTGGTGCGGTTGGGTATACGCGGACGCCTGCGCTATTGCTCGTGCCGGCAGACGTTGGCGGGTTTGGGTTGTGGCTGACGGCAGTGCGGCTGAAAATCGCCGCCGCGGTTCGCACGTCGCTGCCCGGGCGCACCGGCGCATTTGCAGCCGCCGTCACGACCGGGGATCGCTCGGGCATGGATCAGGCGACGCTCGCCGCACTCAGGGCGTCCAACCTGGCGCATCTTCTGGCCATATCCGGGCTGCACATGGGACTTTTGACCGGATTTGTCTTTGTCGCGGTCCGAACGGTGCTGGCGCTGAATACAAGAACCGCGCTGCGCTGGCCGACGAAGAAAATCGCGGCGATTGCTGCGTTGCTGGCGGGCGCGGTGTATCTGCTTTTGTCGGGCGGCAATGTCGCAACCGAACGCGCATTCGTCATGGTTGCCGTGATGTTAGCGGCGGTTTTGCTGGATCGACGCGCGATCACCATGCGCGCGGTCGCGGTCGCGGCGATGATCGTGCTGATCCTGCGGCCCGAGACGTTGCTTGGACCGGGATTTCAGATGTCATTTGCGGCAACGATCGCGCTGGTGACGGTCTTTGGCTGGCTGCGCGACCGTGACTGGAGCCGGTCGCGGTGGCCCTATGCGCTTCGGATGATTGGTGGTGTTACGCTTTCCTCGGCAGTTGCGGGCATGGCAACGGCACCTTTTGCGGCGGTGCATTTCAATCAGGTTCCGCACTACGGATTGATTGCGAATGTGGTTTCGGTGCCGTTGATGGGAGCTTTCATCATCCCCGGTGCTGTGGTCGCGGCAGTCTTGTGGCCGTTCGGCCTGTCGCAGCTTGGATACTGGGTCATGAAACCGGCAATTGACTGGATACTTTTGGTGGCCGAGACCGTGAGCAGCTGGCCGGGGGCCTTGAGTTTCGTGCCCTCGCCCGGAGCCGCAGTGCTGCCGATGCTGGCTCTGGGCGGGCTTTTGCTCGCGCTTTGGCGGGGACCGGCGCGGTTGTCAGGTGCCGCGCTGCTGATCGTCGCGGGAGCGATCTGGAGCAATGTCGAACGCCCGGTGCTTCTGGTCAGCCAGTCCGGTAGTCTGGTCGGTCAATTGGCCGACGGTGGACGCGCTGTATCCAAGGCGAAAGGGGAAAGCTTTGCCGCAGAAAGCTGGCTGGAGAACGACGGCGATCCGGTGACGCAGGAAATTGCCTTCGAGCGCCCGGGATTGGCGCTGGATGACGGCATCAGGCGGATCACCGTCGCAGACCTGGACATCATTCACGCAACCGGCAAGCGCGCGGGCGAAAAGGCCATTGGTCGCTGCAATGAAGCAAACGTTGTCGTTGTGAATATTCGCACACCGCAAGTTCCCGGCTGCAATGTCTATGACAGCGCCAGATTGACCCGTACAGGCGCGTTGGCGTTTTTCTCGACCACCGCGCCGGGGGGGGGTGGGGTCAAAGTTGTCACCGCGCGCCAGCGGCAGGGCGCGCGGCTCTGGTCTCAGTAATTGCGGATCAGCCCGACAAGACGGCCCTGCACTTTGACCTGATCGTCGCGGTAAAGCCGTGTCTCGTAGGCCGGATTAGCTGCTTCAAGGGCGATTGTGTTGCCGGATTGGCGGAACCGCTTGAGCGTCGCCTCCTGATCCTCGACCAGGGCGACGACGATATCACCATTGTCGGCGGTGTTGGCCTCGCGGATCACCACAACATCGCCGTCGTTGATGCCAACGTCGATCATCGAGTCACCTTTGACCTCAAGTGCATAGTGATGACCCTGGCCGGATAGCATCTGTCCCGGAACGGCCACCCGGTGGCTGACTTGGCTGATCGCTTCGATTGGCACGCCCGCCGCGATACGGCCCATGACGGGAAGTTCGATCGCCTGCGCCTCGATTGGCATCGCCGAAGCGGGCGGACCTGCGTTCGGACGATCACCCTCGATGACTTTTGGAACAAACGCGCTTGCGTGCGCAAGTGCATCCGGCAGCTTCACGATCTCGATCGCACGGGCCCGATGGGCCAGGCGGCGGATGAAGCCGCGTTCTTCCAGAGCCGTGATCAGCCTGTGAATGCCGGACTTCGACCTCAGATCCAGCGCCTCCTTCATTTCATCGAACGAAGGCGGAACGCCGGTCCGTTGGACGGTCCTGTGAATGAATTCAAGCAAATCCAATTGTTTACGGGTCAGCATTTATGTGACCTCCTCTGCTCGCGCGCCGCGCGCACCCCAACGTGTTCAAGATATGTTCTATGCGTGTTCTTGTTTTGTGTCAACGCCGGGGCAGGGCGATCACATTGACAAATTCGCCTACGTTACGGGCGCTGTCGTTTGGTGGCCGGACGATCAAGGCATTTGCCGCCGCGAGAACCGAAAGCAATGCGCTGTCCTGGCGGTCGGCTGCGGTGACCGTGCCGTCGGCCATGGTTGCCCGCATGTAGTGTTCGCGTGGACCGTTGACAGCAAGGGGCGCCGCAAGCGACAGCAAGCGCTGCGGCGCGGGCTGTGGCGGCAATCCTTGTAAAACGTCTAGCGCGGGCAGGATGAATATCTGCCCGCAAACTATTGAAGATACCGGATTTCCGGGTAACCCAATTAATGGGACACCTATAAGTGTTCCGGCCATCAACGGCTTGCCCGGGCGCATAGCGACTTTGTAGAACGCCCGTGTCATTCCCAGATTGTCAGCGACTTTTCCAACCAGGTCGTGATCGCCAACAGACGCACCGCCGATGGTGACAATCAGATCCGCGTCCCTGGCCAACTCAAACGTCGCCTCAAGCGACGCTTCGTTATCGCGGGCGATGGGAAGAACGTGGGCGCGGCCGCCAGCGGTTTCGATCAATGCCGCAAGTCCAAAAGCGTTTGAGGCGATGATCTGGTCGTCAGCGGGGGCCTCTCCGGGCATAACAAGCTCGTCGCCGGTTGCAATCAGCGCCACAATCGGGCGGCGGAATACAGTTACGTTGGGTTGGTTCATTGAGGCAATCAGCGACAGATCAGCAGCGCCTAGGCGGCGGGGGGCCGAAAGGCTGTCACCTACATTAAAGTCGGACCCTGTCTTTCTGATATAAATAGATGAATCCAATTCTCCACTCAATTTTATCTCATCTTCAACGCGACGAACATCTTCCTGAATGATAACCCTCTCAACACCTTCGGGAACCGGCGCACCGGTAAAAATTCGAATGGCCTCGCCGGGATCGATGCGACCATCGAAGGCATGTCCCGCCGCGGCTTCACCAATTATCCTGTATCGCGCGCCGGGTTCAGGCGCTGTGTCCGGAATGCCATACCCGTCCATGACCGAGGCGTCGAAGGGGGGCTGATCGCGGGTCGCAATGGCGGGTTTTGCGAGCACGCGCCCTGCCGCCGCGCGAAGCGGCACAACCTCGGTTTCCAGTGGAGTCAGAAGCGAGAAAACTTTGGCGAGTGCCTCATCGACGGAAATCACCGAGGGGCCTCAAAGCGTCCTGACTTTCCGCCGTCTTTAAGAAGCAGCCGTATGCCCTCAATAACCATAGATTTTTCGACGGCCTTAACCATATCGTAAACGGTCAGACAGGCGGTTGTGACGGCGGTCAGCGCTTCCATCTCGACGCCGGTTTGGCCGCTGGTTTTCACCGTTGCTTCAACCCGTAATCCGGGCCGATCGGCATCGACCGTGAGATCCAACGCAATTTTCGTGATCGCAAGCGGGTGGCAGAGCGGGATGAGATCGGAGGTTTTCTTGGCACCCATAATGCCAGCCAGCCGCGCGACTGACAGAACGTCGCCCTTCTTAGCGCGCCCAGCGCTAATGATATCAAGTGTTTCCGGCGACATCTTGATGTAACCTTCGGCGGTGGCAATTCGATCTGTGCTCGCTTTTCCCGAGACATCGACCATATGCGCCCGGCCCTGATCGTCGAAGTGGGTCAATCCAGACATCAGGCGGCACCTCTTGTTGGTATCGGATCGGCGAGAATGGCGCGCGTGGCGGTGGCAATGTCGTTCTGGCGCATCAGGCTTTCGCCGATCAAAAAACACCGCGCGCCGACGCCCGCAAGCCGCGCCAGATCAGCGCGCGTGGATAGGCCGCTTTCGGCGACAAGCATTTTGCCCGAAGGCACAAGTTTGGCGAGGCGTTCGGTGGTCGAGAGATCGGTCTCAAATGTCTTCAGATCGCGGTTGTTAATGCCCAGCAGCGGTGATCGAAGGCTGGCGGCGCGCTCAAGTTCCTTTTCGTTGTGAACTTCAACCAAAACGTCCATATTCCAATCGTTTGCGGCACAGTCTTCAAGTTCTTTGGCCTGCGGGTCAGAAACACCCGCCATGATGATCAATATGCAATCCGCGCCCCATGCGCGCGCCTCGGTGACCTGATAGGGGTCATAGAGGAAATCCTTTCGGAGACAAGGGAGCGAGACAGCGTTTCGGGCGGCGGCAAGGTCGTCCGGGGCGCCCTGAAAGCTTGGAGTATCGGTTAAGACCGACAAGCACGCGGCACCACCTGCTTCATAGGCGCGCGCAAGCGCTGGTGGATCGAAGTCAGCGCGGATCAATCCCTTGGAAGGACTGGCCTTTTTAATTTCTGCGACTAGGCCGTAGCCGTCTTTTGAGGCGTTAATCAACGCGGCGGCAAAGCCGCGCGGTGCTGTGGCATCGCGCGCCAATGCCTCGATTTCAGAATGCGGCCGCGCAGCCTTTGCTGTGGCGATCTCGTCGAGCTTATAGGCCTTTATGCGGTCAAGCGCGGTGGTCATGAGGTTGGCATAGCGCGGCCCGCGCGGCTTGAAAAGACCAGGCGCGCTTAGACCCAGCTTATCGGCGATTGCCCGTTTTCCGTGAGCCAGGCGTTGACACGGCTAAAGGGGCGCGAACGAAAGAAGCCGCGATAGGCCGAAAGCGGCGAGGGATGCGGCGTTTCTATGAAGAGGTGGTGGTCGCCAGCGATATCGTGGCGATACGCCTGGGCATGTCTGCCCCACAAAAGAAAGGCGCGCGGAGGGTCGGAAAGCCGCGCCAGAACGTCTTTTGTCAGTGCAGACCAGCCCAGATTGGCGTGCGCGCCAGCACTGCCACCGGGGACACTGAGCGCGGTATTCAACAAAAGCACGCCCTGATCCGCCCAATGGCCCAGATCGCCGGTATTTGGTGCCGCGCCGATATCGTCTGCGAGCTCCAGAAAGATGTTTTTCAGCGATTTTGGCAGCGGTGTCCCGGTGGTCACCGAAAACGCAAGCCCGTTGGCGTGACCGGCGGTCGGATAGGGGTCCTGGCCGAGTATGACGACCCGTGTTGCCTCCGGTTGCGTGCGCTCAAGTGCTGCAAATCGAAGTGCGTCAGGGGGCAAAACCGGTCTGGTCTCGACCGCAAGCGCCTTTTCTAACACGGGCCAGTTAGCAGAGAAAAAGGGCAGATCGGCCCAGTCGCCAAGGCGGGACAGGTCCTGCGGCATGTGTCTCTGCTACTAACTTGTCGTCACGCGCGCCAGCCCCGCGATCTTCTCGCGCGCCGCGCCGCTGTCGATGGATTGCGCAGCAATGTCAACGCCAGCCGCAAGGTTGGGTGCGGTCCCCGCAATGACGAGCGCGGCCGCTGAATTCAAAAGCACCGCATCGCGGTAAGCCCCGGTCTCGCCTTCCAGCAGAGCGCGGAAGGCGCGCCCGTTATCCTCGGGCGTGCCTCCTAGAATGTCTTCGAAGGGATGAACGGGCAGATGGGCTTCGTCGGGGTGGATCTCGCTTTCCTCGATCACACCGTCTTTGAGCGTCACAACCCGCGTCGGGCCAGAGATTGAAATCTCATCGGTGCCGTCCGATCCATGAACAAGCCACGCCACCTCTGATCCAAGTGCCCGAAGCGTCTCTGCCATTGGGCGCAGCATGTCCGTCGAGAAGGCCCCGGTAAGCTGGCGTTTCACCCCGGCGGGGTTGGTGAGCGGGCCGAGAATGTTGAAGATCGTGCGCGTCCCAAGTTCGGCCCGCGTTGGCATCACATGGGCAATGGCCGGATGGTGCATCGGCGCCATCATAAAGCCGATGCCCACTTCATCCAGCGCGCGCTCGACAATCTCGGGGCCGACCATCACGTCAATACCCATCTGCGTCAGCGCATCCGCCGCACCGCTTTTCGAGCTTAGGTTGCGGTTGCCATGCTTCGCGACCGTAACACCGGCGCCAGCCACGACAAAGGCGGTTGCGGTCGAGATATTGAGCGTGCCTTTGCCGTCGCCACCGGTGCCGACAATGTCCATCGCACCCTCGGGCGCGCGCACGCGCTTACACTTGGCCCGCATCACAGCGGCGGCGGCGGCATATTCTTCCACGGTTTCGCCGCGTGTTCTGAGCGTCATCAAAAGCCCGCCGATCTGACTGGGCGTGGCTTCGCCTTCAAAAAGCACGCGGAACGCCGTTTCCGCCTCTTCCCGGTTCAGCGGGCGGTCGACGGCGATGGCGATGAGAGGCTTCAGCACGTCGCTCATGCGGATACCGGGACGTGATCAAGGAAATTTTTCAGTAGTGCGTGACCGTGTTCTGACCGGATCGATTCCGGGTGAAACTGCACGCCGTGAATCGGTTTGTCCTTGTGTTTCAAACCCATAATCGTGCCGTCCTCCAACCAGGCGGTGACTTCGAGTTCTGCCGGAAGCGTATCACGATCAACGATCAGCGAGTGATACCGTGTTGCCGACAGCGGCGAAGGCAGGCCCATGAACAGGCTCGCGCATTCATGGTGCATCTTGCCCAATTTACCGTGAACAATTTCGCCCGCACGCACGACCTTGCCACCAAATGCCTGTCCGATGGCCTGGTGCCCAAGGCACACGCCCAGAAGCGGCGTGTTCGTCTCGGCGGCGGCCTGGGTCAGGGCTAGGCAAATTCCCGCCTTATCGGGATCGCAGGGTCCGGGGGAAAGAATAATGCCGTCGGGCCTTAGCGCCATCGCCTCTTGCACGTTCAACGCATCGTTGCGATGAACGGCGCAACGCCCCCCAAGCTCGCCCAGGTAATGGACCAGATTGAAGGTGAAGCTGTCATAATTGTCGATCAGTAGCAGCATTTTGCGTCTCTTCTGCGAATAGGTGCAGATATGGGGTGTCAGGGCGCAAAAGCGCCGGTATACTTGGTCAGAGGTGTCAGCATTCGTCAAGGCACCCACAGGCAAATGAGCAGATCGGAGGAGAGGGCTTTGGGACGTGGCTTTCTCGCAGGCATTTTCTGGGGCGGAATCGTCGGGCTGGCGGTGTTGTTTTTGTCGAGCCAGTTAATGGATCGTCGGGAACTGAGTTTCCCCAAACCCGAAGCGGCGGCAGTAGAGGTGCCGGCTGGCACTGAGTTTGATCAGGCGCGGCCTGAATCCGATCCGGTGGTGCCCGAGGCTGAAACGCGGCCCGGGGCTGACGCGGTGACTGGTGTGACCCCTCCCGAAGATGCCGTTGAAACCCCGCCGGCGTTTGACACATCGTCGCTGGAAGTGCCGCAGCCAAGCATCGAAGGACCGCAAGGTCTGGGCGAGACGCCCGAGGTGGCGGACGGCGTCCAGATCAATGTCACAGGACCGGCAGACGGCGACGGCGGTGTTGCGACGACCGAACCTGCGTTACAGACGCCCGAAGCACCGGCAGCGGCGCCAGAGACAACCACCGAGGCACCAACTGCGGGCGGAACCGAGACCGAGGAAGACGCGCAAGTTGCGATCGTATCGCCCGCACCGAATGCGACGACTGCCATCGAGGCACCGACGGCACCGGAGCCGACCGAAGCCGCGCTTACGCCCGCGCCACAGCCAGAGACCGTAACTGCGGACGCCCCCGAAACGCCTGCTGCACCTCAGGCGGTTGAAGCGCCGGATGCTGACGGCTCGTTGAACGAAATAATCCGCCCGGATGGCGGCGTCAGCGAATTTTTTAAACCGGTAGAAGAGATTACAGGTCGTGCGCCGGAAGTGGAGACCGACCGGCTTCCGCGCATTGGCGATGCGCCGACGTCGGAAGAGGCAGCACTGCCAGACCCTGAGACCGCAGAAAAGGCAGCAGAGCCCGAAGCGGAAACCGGCCAGGCAACGCTGCCGGTTATCCGGCGTCTGCCGGGTGCTTCCGATGACGAAGCGCCGCTTGATCTTCCCTCGGACGATGATCCATTGCCCGAAAATGCGCCTGCCTTGCTGAAATGGCGGATGGCCTTTGAAAATGCCCGTGATCGCCCGTTGATGGCGATTGTTCTGGTTCACGAGGGACAGAGCGCGATGTCTGCGGCCAAGCTTGCCGGTGTGCCTGAAGTCGTTGCGTTCGCCGTGAATGCGGGCGCGCCCAATGCAGCGCGGATCGCGGCGGATTATCGTGCCGCCGGGCGCGAGGTGGTGATGATCCCGTCATTGCCGGAAGGCGCTACACCGCAGGACGTCGAGGTTGCTTTGCGCGTTAATTTCGAAACCATTCCCGAGGCGGTCGCGGTCATGGACAGCTCTGGCGAAAGTTTCCAGTCCGACCGCGCGGCTGTGGCGCAGATTGTCGATGTGGTCGCGACGACCGGCCATGGGCTGATCACCTTCCCGCGCGGCCTGAATACCGCGCACCAGCGCGCCGGGCGTTCTGGGGTGCCCACAGGGCTGATCTTCCGCGATATCGACGGCGATGGTCAGTCGAACGAACAGATCCGCCGTGCCATGGACAGGGCGGCGTTTCGCGCGCGCCAGGATGAGGCGGTGATTCTCGTGGGCCGTACTCGGGCCGAGACGTTGGCGGCATTAGTCGAATGGTCGCTTGGCAACCGGGCCGCCAGCGTGACGATGGCGCCGATATCGACGGCACTGCTGGACGGGTAGGTGCTGTGCGGCGGCGCTTCGCGACTTGGACCCGGGCGGGGCTACACTGCCGCCTTGGACTCAAAGCCAACCCTAGAACAAAAAAGGGCGGCACTGCTGCGCCGCCCTTGCTTTGTTGATTTGGACCGATCTTAAGCGAACCACCACCGCTCGGCGACCTTGCCGCCGTCGCTACGCCAGTTCGCGGCAACTGCATCATCGTGCGCCAGCGATTTATTGTTGGCGTGGATGGCGTTGGCCCACATTGCCACGATGGTCCCACCATCGTCCTGAAGCAATACCTGCGCTTCCCAATATAGGGCCTTGCGCTTCGCCTGGTCGGTTTCCGCGCGCGCCAGAACGACCACCTCGTTGAAGCGATCGGCACTTTCCGTATCTCTCCAAGCCGTGTCGTTCCATTCGGTGTCGGTGACATAGGCCGCGGAATACATCCAGTCCTGGGTCGGCCGACCGCCCCAGTAGCAGGCACAGAAGCCCTTCTTGTTCCAAACGTTAGACCAGTAGCCATCGCTGGGCTCGCGCACGATCTCGATATCGATACCGACTTCTTTGGCCGACGCCGCGATAAGCTGTGCGGCATCGACCGCGCCTGCAAAGGCGGCATCCGCCGCGCTAAGCTGAATCGTTCCCGAATGGCCGGACTTCTTGTAGTGGAACGCCGCCTTATCGGGGTCGAATTCATGCACCGGAAGTTCGGTATTCAGGAACGGCATCGCTGACGAAACTGGCACATCGTTTCCAGGTTCGCCGTGGCCAAGCAGGATCTTGTCGACCAATTCCTGGCGTTTGATCGCGAACTTGATTGCCTTGCGCACGTCGTAGTTGTCAAACGGTGGGGTATCCAGGCGCATCGGGAAGGTGAAGTGCTGTGTGCCAGTCACTTCGAGAATATCCAGCGTTGGAACCCGTTCCATCAAGGCGACGGTCTTGGGATCGACGTTGTCGATGAAATCCACCTCGCCGTTCATCACCGCGTTCTGCCGCGCGACTGTATCCAGAAGCGACGTGAACTCGACGCTGTCGAAGTGCCCGCGACCATCTTTCCAGTAGTTTGGATTGCGGTTGAAGGAGGTGCGTACGCCTGGTTCGTAGTCTTCGACTACATAGGCACCAGTGCCGTTAGGACTATTTGGATCGGTAATTTCGCCGCCATCCGAGGCCATGATCATCAAATGATAATCCGACACGATAAATGCGAAGTCGGCATTTGGATTTTCCAAATCGAATATCACGCGGTTGTCGCCGTCTTTGCGCATACCGGTAACCTGCGTCAGCAGTCCTTTTGCCGCGGACTTGGAATCCTCGCCACTGTGGTAATTGTACGTAGCAATTACGTCGTCAGCGGTCAGAGATTTGCCATTATGGAATTCGACACCCGATCGAAGATTGAAAACCCAGGATTTGGCACCGTTCGAAGGCTCGAAGCTTTCGGCCAATTCACCGATCAATTCGCCAGTGTTCGAGACTTCTGTCAAATGGTTGCCGCGCGTGTAAGTAATCGCAGTTGTCATGCTGTTTTCGGCGGTGCCCGCATCCATTACATCCGTCGTCGAGCCAAATCCGGAGCCGTACCGGAAATGCCCACCTTGCTTTGGGGTCGCGGCCTCGGCGCGGGTCGCCAGCGACATTGCTGTCGGCAATGTCACACCGGTCGCAAGCGCCGACATGATGAAGCGACGGCGATTGATCTGGCCGTCGGTCAAGCGCTTCGCCTGCGATATAAGATAGCTTTCTTTTTTCATTGAACTCTCCCTGAGTAATTGTTTGCCCCCGTTTCTGGGGCATTTTGTATTGGCGGGGAAAGCTTAGCGATCAAACTTACTTGAGAACAGACTAAATTGTTGACGATACCGCGAGGGAACCTCGGCATGGAAATAGACCGGGTTGGCACTCACGGTTCGCCAACCCGGCCGAGCTTCATAAAAATTAGGCACTCGACTTGCGTCAAACTCGTTGCCCAGATGCCGCCCAAAATGGGTGGGCGGCGCGAAAGGAGGCTTGGTTGCAACGCCGCCTAACGCTCGATCCTTCCGGTATCCGGCGCGTTCATGCGCCCGAAACCGGCTTTTGGTGGCGCAGTTGCACCGGGGTATTGCGCGGCCGCGTCTTCGGCGGATGCGGTGGCGTTGAACCAGTCTTCGTCACCCGGTGCCGCGCCCTGGCTGCCGCCGTCGATCAAGCCCAGAAGCGCCAGGGCAATCCGGCGCGTCGCCAATGCAGTGGAAAAGCTGGTGCCCGCCATCGCCACGGTCGCGCTGCTTTTCGACCCGACGGCCAAAAGATCGAACCGCGCCGCGCCGTTTTCGCGTGGGAGTAAGGCGCTTGGCGCGACGCGGCCACATGCCGCAGCCAACGGGGCCGCGGCACTGGAAAATATCGACGGTTTGCCGTCGGTCGCCCGGTAACTGCCGATTTCGCCACTGCGCTGGAGCGGGCTGTTGGACAGCGACAAGCTGATGGCGCTGAACTGAGGTCTCGGAAAATCCTGAATTATTCGTCGTAAAACGTGCAGGCGACCGCATGATCGTTGTCGGCAAACCGAACACCTGGCACCGCTTCGGCGCAGGCTGGGCGGGCTTTGGGGCAACGCGTGCGAAAAACGCATCCCGAAGGTGGCGTTATCGGCGACGGCAGCTCGCCGCTGATCGGCGCTGCGGCGCGCGCGGCCTCAGCCACTGGATCGGGGATAGGCACCGAGGACACAAGCGCTTGCGTGTAGGGGTGCAGAGGTTTGTTGATCAGTGCTTTCGACGGCGCCGTTTCCATCAGGCGCCCGAGATACATGACCGCGATCCGGGTCGAGATGTGTTTGACGACGCTAAGATCGTGCGCAATGAAAATGAGAGACAATCCAAAATCCGCCTGAAGTTCTTTGAGCAGATTGACCACCTGAGCCTGCACCGAGACATCCAGTGCCGAGACGGGTTCGTCGCAGATCAGCAGCTTGGGCTTCAGGATCAGCGCCCGCGCAATGCCGATCCGCTGGCACTGTCCGCCGGAAAACTCGTGTGGATAGCGGTTGATCAGGTTTGGCAACAGCCCGACGCGCGACATCAGGTCCTGCACCCGCGAACGGACTTCGGTTTTGGCCGTCTCGGGATAATGCGTGATCAGCGGCTCGGCGATGATCTCGCCGACCGTCATCCGTGGGTTGAGCGCGGCCAGCGGGTCCTGGAAAATCATCTGCACGTCGCGGCGGTGCTTGCGTCGGGCGTTTGTGCTGAGCCCGGTCAGATCGGTGCCCTCCCAGATTACAGCGCCATCGCTGGTTGGAATAGTGCCGATGATTGCTCGCGCGAGCGTGGATTTACCGGACCCGCTTTCGCCGACAATGCCCAGCGTTTCGCCGGGAGCCAGATCGAAGCTGACTTCTTTGACGGCCTGAAGGCTGAGCGGCGGGGTCCAGGGCCATGCACCCGCAGGCTTGACCGAAAACACCACTGAAAGATTTTCGACGCACAGGAGCGGCGTGTTCATTGCACGGCCTCTACGGATTGGTGGCAGGCCCGGTGGATCGGACCGGCGGCACTAAGCGACGGGCGTCTGTTCGAACAGACCGGCAGCACGTATTCGCAACGCGGCGCGAAGGGGCAGCCATCGGGCAGCCCGAGCATGTTTGGCGGTTCGCCGTCAATTGTTGGAAGAACCTCGTGATCTTCATCCAATCGCGGCACTGCTTTCAACAACCCCAAAGTGTAAGGGTGCGTTGGACGCGCGAAGATGTCTTTCGTCGCCCCTTTCTCCATAATCTGGCCGCCATAGAGCACGATCGTGCGCTCGCAGGCACCGGCGACTATGCCAAGATCATGCGTGATCAGAATGATCGCGGTGCCAAATTCTTCCCGGATCTCTCCCAACAGGTCCATGATCTGGGCCTGAACTGTCACGTCGAGCGCGGTTGTCGGTTCGTCCGCGATCAAAAGCTTTGGACCGCAAAGAAGTGCTATTGCGATCATGATCCGTTGGCGCATACCACCCGAAAACTCGTGCGGATACATCGTGACCCTGGTTTTCGCCTCGGGAATACGCACTGCATCAAGCATACGCACGCATTCCGCCTGCGCCGCTTTAAGGGACATGCCTTTGTGAAGCCTCAGCACTTCGGTCATCTGGTCCGATATCCGCATGTAAGGATTGAGCGAGGTCATCGGGTCCTGAAAGATCATTGCGATCTGTTCGGCGCGGATGCGGTTAAGCTTGTCTTCCGCCAACCCGTCGATCCTGTTGCCGTCGAAAGCGATCTCGCCGGTTGACTGACCGTTGCGGGCAAGCAAGCCCATTATCGCGAAAGCCGTCTGCGTTTTGCCCGAGCCGCTTTCGCCGACAAGTGCGACGGTTTCGCGGGGTGCAACGCTGAAGCTGACATTGTTAACCGCATTCACGATGCCGTCGTTGGTCTGAAACGACACGCTAAGGTCTTTGACATCCAAAAGCGCCATCAGCGGTCCTTCGGATCAAGCGCATCGCGCAGGCCGTCGCCGACAAAGAAAAAAGCGAAAAGCGAGATGATGAAGAAGAAAATCGGGAAACCAAGCTGCCACGGCACGCCGTACCGCATCTGGCTTGCACCATCGGATATCAGCGCGCCCCAGCTGGTCGAGGGTTCCTGCACGCCGAGGCCGAGAAAGCTGATGAAACTTTCGAATATTATCATGCTGGGGACCAGAAGCGTTGCGTAAACAATGACGACGCCCAAAAGGTTCGGCACGATGTGGCGGCGGATAATGGTTGGTGTTGATACCCCGGTGGCGACGGCGGCCTCGATGAACTCTTTGTTCTTGATGGAAAGCGTCTGACCGCGCGCAATCCGCGCCATGTCGAGCCACGAGATTAAGCCGATGCCGATAAAGAGCATCAGGATCGAGCGACCGAAGACCACTAAAAGCAGGATCAGCACGAACATATACGGGATCGCCATCATGACATCGACGATCCGCATCATCAGGCCGTCGATACGACCACCAACATATCCTGCCGTCGCGCCCCATATGGTGCCGACAAAGACCGAGATCAGTGCGCCAACGATGCCGACCATCAGGCTGATCCGCGTGCCTTGCACGGTCCGGGCGAATAGATCGCGCCCCAACTCATCGACGCCGAAATAGTGTCGGCTTGCGATAGATGGGTGCCCGATTTCCGAGACCTGCCCCAGCATTGCCCAGTCAACCTCTTCGTTGGACCAGGGCGTCAACAGCTGGCCAAACGCCGCAAAAACGCCGACGCAGGCCAACACGATCAACCCAGCAACGGCGGCTTTGTTCTTCAGAAACCGGATGCGCGCGTCAGCCCAAAGCGACCGGCCCGCGACCGCGCCCTCGTCGGTCATGGCGTCGATGGCACCGCGGTTGAGGACGGGAACGCGCACGGCCTAATACCTGATCTTGGGGTCGATCCATGCGTAAAGCACATCGACCGCGAGGTTGAAGAATATCGTCAACGCACCTGTCAGTATAGTGATCCCCATGATCATCGAGTAATCCCGATTAAGCGCGGAGTTTACGAAAAACTGCCCGATGCCGCCGGTGGAAAAGAAGACGTCGACGACAACCGAGCCGGTGATCATGCCGACAAATGCGGGACCAAGGTAGGAGATTACGGGCAACAACGCGGGCTTCAATGCGTGGACAAAGATCACCCGTCGCATCGGCAGGCCCTTGGCGCGCGCGGTTCGGATGAAGTTCGAATTCAGGACTTCAAGCATAGAGGATCGTGTCAGCCGCGCGATCGACGCCATGTAACTGGTTGAAAGCGCGATCACCGGCATGATGATATATTGCCATTGGCCACCTTGCCAGCCACCGCCCGGCAGCCAGCCGAGCCAGAGCGTGAAGACAATGACAAGTATCGGTGCCATCACAAAGTTCGGCAGCACTTGCGCACCAACCGAGATGCCGACGGCAAGGTAATCGAGCCATGTGTTGTGATAGACGGCGGCAAGGATGCCCAGACCACCTCCGATCAGAACTGCAACTGCGAATGACCAAAATCCATATGTCAGCGTCACCGGGAACCCTTGTGCGATGACGTCATTGACGGTCCGGTCCTTAAAGATAAAGGACGGACCGAAATCGAACCCGGTGACAATATTCCAGATGTATATGCCCATCCGCGTCCAGAGCGGCTGATCAAGCCCATATCGCGCTTCGAGATTGGCGAGCACGTCAGGCGGCACACCGCGTTCGGTCGCGAACGGGCTTCCCGGCGCTGCTTCCATCAACAAGAACGAAAAGACGATCAGGATGAGAAGCGTCGGGATCGCCACGAAGAGCCGGCGGATCGTAAAGGAAAGCATCAACTTTTATGGAGCTGCCGACGCGCGCTAAAAGATCCCGCGCGCGCCGGTGGGTTCCGAGATTACTCGGCGACCCGATAGAAGTCTTTCACATACCAGGTGTTTTCGGCGTTTTCGAATGGAAAGCCCTTGATCGACGAGTCGAGTAGGAACGTATTGGCGTAATGATAGATCGGGATGATGCCCATCTCGTTTGCCAGGATTTCCTCGACCTTAGTGTAGTTTGGCTGAGGATCAGCGAGAGTCTTCGATTCTTTCATCAATGCGTCGACCTCGGCATTTGAGAATTTGCCCGAGTTTGATCCGTGCGTCGTGGTCACTAGATCAAGGAAAGTGGACGCTTCGTTGTAGTCGGCGCACCACGCAGAACGGGCGATGTCGAAATTGCCCTCGCGGCGGAAGTCGAGGTAAGTCTGCCATTCCATGTTGGAAAGCGTGGCCTCGACGCCAAGTTTCTGCTTCCACATCTGGCTGATAACCGTCGCGATCTGCTTGTGGCTTTCCGACGTGTTGTAGATCAGATCGAGGTTCAACCCGTCGACTTCAACGCCGTCGGCCCTGGCTTCGGCCAGAAGCTCTTTGGCTTTTGCGTCGCGTTCGGCCTGGCTCCATGTGCCAAATTCGATTTCCGGAGTCTCGAAACCCGCGGTGGCGACGTGGGTGAAGCTGAACGCTGGCGACTGGCCACCTTTCAGAACCTGATTAACAATCACGTCGCGGTCAACGGCGTAGGAAAGCGCTTTGCGCACACGCACGTCCTGAATAGGACCAAGAGCGTCGCCCCGCTGGTTGATCGCATAGTAGTATGAACAAAGGCGCGGAACGCTGACGGCCTGATCCGGGTATTTTTCCTTCAGCGCAGGGAATTGGCCGGGTGGAAGCGGCTCAAGCAGATCAAACTCGTTCGCTTCATAGCGTGTCAGCGCCTGGTTACTGTCATTAATGATCAGGCCGCGGACGTTTTCGATGATCACGCTGTCGGCGTTCCAGTACGAACTGCTTTTGGTCAGTTCGAAGCCCTCGTTCAGTGACAGCGACTTCAGCGTATAAGCGCCGTTACCGAGGATGTTTTCCGATTTTGTCCAGTCGGCACCGTGCGTCTCGATCGTGGTTTTGTGTGCTGGGTAGAGCGTGGCGAAAGCCGTCATCTTCGGGAAATACGGCAGCGGCTGTGTCAGCGAGACTTCAAGCGTCTGATCATCCACCGCTGTCACGCCAAGTTCGGTGGGATCTTTTTCGCCAGCCAGGATCTCGGCGGCATTCACGATCTGCGTAATTTCGACATACCACCCATAAGGGGATGCAGTCGCGGGGTCAGCGGCACGCTGCCAGGCATAGACAAAATCGTGTGCAGTTACCGGATCGCCATTTGACCAGGTTGCGTTGTCACGAAGCTTAAACGTCCAGTTCTGGTTGTCGGTGGATGTCCACTCGACGGCAACGCCGGGTGCGATCTCGCCTTGCGCATTCTGTGTTGTCAGGCCCTCGAACAGCTGGTCGGCAACGTGGCTTCCGGCCGTTTCCTCGATCAGTTGCGGGTCAATTGTCGGAAACTGATCGAGCAGGCGGTAGGTGAACGTCTGGTCGTCAGCGAGATTTTCGCCAGTGGCGGGGTGGGTTCCCGCAGCAAACGCAGCCACCGAGCCGAGCAAAAGGCTAGCCGTCGTAAGTGCCAAAAATGCTTTTTTCATAAGAACATCCTCCTCTGTGATTGTTTTTTTCGCATGGTCGCGGCCTCCGGCTGCGCCGGAGTTTTGATCATGGCCCCATTCTTTGACCTTTTTCGCGAAGTGCAAGGGCTGAAGCGCGTGACGCGGCGCAACATTCGCGAAAGGCGGTGCGTTGCCAGCCGGTGGCCCCGGCATTGGCTGTCAAAATGTCGAGCCGAATCCTGTTCGATCCGACCAAAGCGGTCGCCTGAATTCGGGCACGTTTGCCGAATTCGCGCTAACCCGCCCGGGCACGACTTCCAATATCAGCACCGGATTCGTCCGATCCGAACTGGAAACAGACTGTTGAATGAGAAATCCAATGCCGGAACCGGTCGATTTGGGGCCGAGTTAAGGCAAACAGGATAACGGGATTGTCGCCGGATCTGAAACGCAAAGCCTGATTTCATTGATGAATTAGCGCGGTTGCAGCCTGTGGGGTCCGGATTGTCTACGAAACAGAAATTTTGTAATCCAACTTAAACCGCACGTTAACCGAAGTTACCCAATTCCTGACGAAATCCAAAAACTTGTGTCAAACTTTAGCCAAGGCGATCGGCGATAAAGGTTCTTGTAAGCGATCACGTGGTTCCACAATCATCCGTTGGATTGCGTGACGAGTACGCCGGTCCGTTGCCGGCAAATGGGTAGGGGGCGTGTCGACAGGAGTGGCGGTTCGACGCGTCCCATTTTAATCAGGTGTCCCGCTGGTCGGGAGAGTAAAGGTGAATTGTAATGAGTATTCCAGCAGAAAATCATCGCAAGACTGTTGTGCCGGTCGTGTCCCGGATCTTGTCTCGCCTTCGGCCAGATGAAAGCACGCCAGCCAACAGCAAAAACAAGCCCCAAGTTTCTGATGCCGGACCTGGGCTGGATGCCGAAGAACCTGCCTCGAGCGATCGCTGGCCGCTGCCGGGGCTGGCACCGATGACCCGTGTGCGGACATCGTTTGGCGATGTACATGCTGTCGCCCTGCGCAACGGCGATCTGGTTAAAACGCGGTCGGGCGAATTCAAGCCGATCGTCTGGCTTAACCGGGTTCTGTTGGACGAAAGGTTTCTTGCCGAAAAGAACGATTCAAACCCGATCAGAATTCAGGCGGGCGCCATGGGTCCGGCCACACCTACGTGTGACGTTCTTATTTCGCCGCGGCAGATCGTTTGCCCAAGCCCTAAATCAAACCTGACCGAACGTCGCGAAGCCGCCCAATTGCTTGCCAAGCCGGGCGTGACGCGGATCCGGGAAACTGGCCTTAGTTACACGATGTTCCACCTTGGCGAGGCTGCCGAAATTCACTGTGATGGTATGTTCCTTTTGCTGTCGCCGCCGACTACCTAATTTCACCAAAGTCTTTTACCCGACACCCCTACCCAGAAAGCCGTGCAGCGTAATTGCTTGCATGGCTTTTTCAATTCCTGCCGAGTTTTTCTTAAAGCCGCTGCACCGGATCGGCGTGCGAATGATACCTAAGTTTCGAGGAATGCGGCCAGACCAACCAACGCTGCATAGTCGTCCTCGACCACATGGACCGCGAAACTTTGCATAAAGTCAGTGAACCTTCCCTTGTCGCGAAACGCCTCTGCAAAGCCGTATCTGGAAAGATGCGGCGCAACGGCGCGCGCAACGCCGCCGACCAGGTAAACACCGCCTACGGGCAGGTGGATCAAAGTAAGGTTCCCGCATACGGTCCCGAGATGGCGAACGAAGGCCGCGACGGCTTCATCGGCGGCGGGATCATCACCACTTTCGCAATCGGTGACGATATCGGCCGCTGTTTTCTGACCTTGCTTTGCCAACACGTGCTGACGCCACCGGTAGACGTTTTCGAGGCCGCGACCGGAAAGTACGTCCTCGACCGCCGGAAAACCCTGGCTGGCGTCAATAAACTGCCAAAGGTCATGGTCTTCGCCGTTGGTAACCGGCAGGTTGGCGTGCCCGGCCTCGGATGGCGGAACCAGAAGGTGCTCGCCGGTCGTATGCACCGGCGAGGCGTTGAATCCTGTTCCCACGCCGATGACCAGACGTGCGCCGGGCTTGGAATTGTCAGACCCGGTTACGACGGTTCTTAATCGTGTGCTGTCGAGTAACCCAAGCGCATACCCTTGAGCCTGAAGATCGTTCAAAACGGCAATGCGGGGGGCGCCGGTTTCCCGTTCCAGCACCGCGGCGTCAATGGACCACTCCAGGTTGGTCAATTCGCCGTGGCCGTTCTGAACCGGGCCTGCAACCGCTACCGCGACGCCGGAAATGGCGCGCAGGTTTTGCTGTTCGATATACAAGCGCAAAACGTCGTACAGCGAACGGTGTTTGAAATTTTGAAAGCGCGCAATCGTGTCCGGGCGCAATATTACGCCATGGGACAGTGCGACGCGGGTATTCGTTCCACCGACATCGGCAACGAGCAGGCAAGGTGTGGTCTGGTCGCCATCCATGTGAGAGACGTCTTTCGTTGTTTTGTCGGCTATCCAGCGCGGGCGTCTTAGGACGGAGCAGATGGTGGACGCAAGGGCAAGCGCGTCGACTGCCTTCTGGCTATTTCCGACGTTGACTTGACTGGCGTCATGTATTTGGCGCTGGTCCCGTTGATTGGCCAACCGTCAATTCGGCTTCCAGCAGGGTTTGCTTTGGCTCGGTGGGCGGGTCGCGGATCACTTCCAGAAGCATTTCCGCCGCAAGCTGTCCCGCGATACGAACAGATGATCTGATAGTGGTGAAAAACGGAATGCTGCCGACATTGCGAAAGTAGGACAAATCATCGTCGAAGACGACAACAGAGATGTCTTTTCCCAGACGACGCCCTGTCTCTTGAACTGCCAGGCGAACACCGATTGCCATGATAACAGATGCCACCACGAACGCAGTCGGCGGATTATCAGCTTCCAGCATTGATTTTGCCGCATTGTATCCAAGGCTTTCGGTCATCTCGTCCTGTGCCATGATGGCCGGGTCCGCCGACAAACCCCGATCTTCCAGCGCTTTAAGATATCCGTCGCGGCGACGCGTTGCAAAATCCATGATCTCAAGACCGTTCAGAAGCGCGATGCGACGGTGACCCAAATCCAGCAACAATCCGGTTGCGCGGTAAAACGCGTGCCGGTTGTTGACGTCGACCCAGTTGTAGTCCTGCGCCAACTGCGTTGACCTTCCGTGGACGACGAATGGAAGTTCCAATTCGTGGAGCAGTCCGATACGACTGTCCGCGAGTTTCGGGCCATGAACGATGACGCCGTCCACTTTGCCACGCGTTACAAGCTCGCGGTAAGCGCGGTCTTCGTCCAGATCAGCGATAAACAAAAGCAACAGATCATATCCGGCTCGTTCGTAAGCTTCGCTGGCGCCGGCAAGGAAATCGGTAAGAATCGGGTTTAACAGTTCATTTTTCGTCGAGATTGGAATCACATGGCCGATTGTGAAGGACTGACCCGTGGCAAGGCTCTTCGCGCGCATACTGGGATGATAGCCATGTTCCGCGGCGGCCTCGCGAACGCGACGCCGTGTGGCTTCGTTGACTTCGGGATACCCGTTCAATGCACGGCTGACAGTGGTTTGCGACAGACCAAGGCGCGCCGAGAGTTCTTTTAGATTCATGGGCCAACGGTGTCCAAAGCGCTTTCAAACTTGGAGAACAATAGAAAAGATCAAGGCGCGCGTCAAAACCCTTTTGCAATCTGATTTTGCGCGGTGATGCCCACGTTTCTTTAGGGTTTGACTATATGCGATTGACAAGCGGCGGAATGTGGGCAAATTTGAGATAATTTCAAAGCGCTTTGACTGACGGGGATCGGTATTATACCGAGACGTGCACCAAAGAGCCAGACCGGGAGGTAATAATGAAAACGAAACTGCTCGCATGTACTGCCGCGACCGCATTGACAGTCGGGTCTGCCGCCGCTGAGCAATTGACGGTATTTGGGCCCTGGCTTGGCCCCGATCAGGAAAACGCAGAAGCCGTTCTTGCCGATTTCGCGGCGAAGTCGGGCCACGATGTGCGTTATGTCGGATCTGACAGTTTCGAACAGCAGGTCATGGTCGATGCCGAAGCTGGCTCGGCGCCGAACATCGCGGTTTTTCCGCAACCGGGTTTGGCGGCGGGTATGGCACGGCGCGGGTTTTTGACGCCTTTGGCGGACGGAACCGGCGATTGGATCCGCGACAACTACGCCGCTGGTCAGTCCTGGGTAGATCTGGGAACCTACGGCGATGCCAATGGCACTGATCAACTTTTTGGATTTTTCTACAAAGTCGATGTGAAATCGCTGGTCTGGTACGTCCCCGAGAATTTCGAGGACGCGGGCTATGACGTACCTGAGACGATGGAAGACCTGAAAGCGCTGAATGACCAGATCGTCGCTGATGGGGATACGCCCTGGTGCATCGGTCTTGGGTCCGGCGGTGCCACGGGGTGGCCCGCGACCGACTGGGTCGAAGATCTGATGCTGCGCACGCAAGAACCCGGGGTCTACGACCAGTGGGTGACCAATGAAATTCCGTTTGACGATCCGGCTGTTCTTGGCGCGATTGAAGAATTCGGAGCGTTTGCGCGTAACGACGATTATGTCGCAGGTGGTGCGGGCGCGGTTGCCTCAACTGACTTCCGCGACAGTCCAAAAGGGCTCTTTGCCAGCCCGCCGCAATGTTACATGCATCGTCAGGCATCATTTATTCCGGCGTTTTTTCCAGAAGGAACGGTCGTCGGCGAGGATGCCGATTTTTTCTATTTCCCGGCCTACGAAAGCAGGGAGCTTGGCAAGCCGGTTCTCGGGTCAGGCACAGTTTGGGCCATCACGAACGAAAATCTGGCCGCACATGAATTGATTGCGTATTTGCAGGAACCTGTCGCCCACGAGATTTGGATGGCACGCAAAGGCTTTCTGACGCCGCACACAGGTGTGAACCTGGATGCGTTTAGTGATCCGACGCTGCGGAAGATGAACGATGTTCTGTTGAACGCGACCACTTTCCGCTTTGACGGTTCTGATCTGATGCCCGGCGGTGTCGGGGCGGGGTCATTTTGGACCGGGATGGTTGACTACGCCGGTGGCAAGGCTGCGGCCGATGTTGCCGCGGAAATTCAGGCTAGCTGGGACGCGTTGAAATAACGAACGTTGTGTAAAACTTGAGCTCCGGCCACCCCGGCCGGAGTTCATCAAGACCAAACTTTACCCAGCCAAATCCAGGAGGCGCTCATGCATCCGGCATTTCAGGGACTGCTGACCATCATCATCGGTGTTGGGGGCTGCGTCGCCTATTTCTACTTTTCCAACCAGTTTCTCGACAAAGTGTTGTTCCCTGCGAAGGGGCCGAATATCGGGCGCAACATTAATCGCGCAAACCAAATTCGCCCCTGGCTGTTTCTTTTTCCGGCGATTTTCGCGCTTGGGATTTATCTTGCCTATCCGGTTTTTGAGACGCTTCGTCTTTCATTCACCGACCGAGATCAGGGCGGGGCTTTTGTCGGTTTTGCGAATTACAACCAGATGTTTTCCGAACCGAAGTTCTTCGAGGCGTTTCGCAACAACATTTTGTGGCTGATTGTCGTGCCCGCGGCATCCACCGGTTTTGGATTGCTGGCAGCGCAACTGACCGACCGGATCGCGTGGGGAAGCGTTGCCAAGTCGCTGATCTTCATGCCGATGGCGATCTCATTCGTCGGTGCATCGGTCATTTTCAAGTTGATCTACGACACACGCCCCGAAGATCAGGAACAGATCGGTGTCCTTAACGCGATCTGGCTGAAGTTTGATGGTGGCGCCGGATCGGTTCTGTTTTTGAAATTGTTCCCGGTGCTGATCGTTTTTACATTCGGCGCCATGGTGGCCTATGTCGCCTGGCTTTTGGTGCGCCCGTTGACTGACGGCACCGCCAAGAGTGGCGCGGCTTTTTCGATTCTGCGTGTTGTCGGTGGGGCAGTGGCGGCCTGGTTTGTATTCCTATCGCTGCGGTCCATCTTCAATATCTTTGCGACGGACATGCCATATGGCGAGCCGCAAACCTGGCTGACAATTCCGTTCTACAACAATTTCTTTCTGATGGTCGTGCTGATCTGGATCCAGACGGGCTTTGCGATGGTCATCTTATCGGCAGCGCTGCGAGGGATACCGGAAGAAACCGTCGAGGCCGCAATTGTCGATGGCGCGAACCCGTTTCAGATATTTTTCAAGATCAAAATGCCGCAGATCATGTCCACGATTGTTGTCGTCTGGACCACGATCACGCTGGTCGTGCTGAAGGTCTTCGACATTGTTTTTGCGATGACAAATGGCCAGTGGGAAACGCAAGTGCTGGCCAACTATATGTTCGACAAACTTTTCCGTGCCAGCGACTGGGGCGTCGGTTCAGCCAGCGCAATAATAATCATGCTGCTCGTCTCTCCGATCCTTGTCTGGAACGTTTACCAGGCAAGAAAAGAGATGCAGTGATGGGAGGGTCGCGAAATGGATAATATCGCAGGAACCAAGTCGAGCCTGACCTGGGTGGTGCATATTTCAGTTGTATTGCTTGTGATGCTTTGGCTTTTCCCGACTTTCGGGCTGCTTGTGTCTTCGTTCCGCACGGCCGATCAGATCTCGGGCAGCGGTTGGTGGAATTCGATGTTTCCAACCGAACAGACCGTTCAGCTTCGGACCGGTGGGCGCGATGTGGCTGTAAAGGAAGATGGTGTTTTTGTAGTGGTCGGCAATCTGTTGACCGACGAGGGCGGACCCGGTTCGAAAGCCGAGATCAGCGCCTTTGGCGTGTCGTCGCGCGCGATTGGAGCATTCGAAGTTGGCGAAACTGCTGAAGCGGGCGATGGCGAAACGCTTACCCTGAGTTCCGACGGATCATATCGCTATACCAGCGTCGAAGAGCCCGGCAGCCGCGGCCAGCGTGTCTTCGTAACTGCCAAAACCCCGCCCGATTTTACGTTTGAAAATTACCGGCAAGTCCTGGTGAGCGGGAACAACACCGACAGCATGACAAAAGCGTTCTTCAATACACTGACTGTGACCATCCCGGCGACGATTATCCCGATATTGATTGCCGCCTTTGCGGCTTATGCTCTTGCCTGGATGGATTTTCCGGGTCGGGCTTTGTTGATTGCCTTCGTTGTGGCGTTGCTTGTCGTGCCGTTGCAACTGGCGCTTATCCCGCTACTGAAGCTGCACCTCAGTATTGGAATAGGCAAAGGCTATCTAGGTGTTTGGCTGGCGCATACCGGCTTTGGGCTTCCGCTCGCCATCTACTTGCTGAGAAACTATATGGTCGGCCTGCCGCGTGACATCATCGAGAACGCGAAAGTCGATGGCGCGACGGATTTCCAGATCTTCACGAAAATCATCCTTCCGCTTTCGTTTCCCGCACTTGCGAGCTTCGCGATCTTCCAATTTCTCTGGACCTGGAATGATTTGTTGGTAGCCAAAGTTTTCCTGATCGATGCGACCGGCGAAACCACTGTGATGACCAACCAGATCGTCGAGCTGTTAGGGACCCGCGGTGGCAATTGGGAAATTCTGGCGACAGCCGCATTCGTATCAATCGCAGTTCCGCTGATCGTTTTCTTTGCAATGCAGCGGTATCTGGTGCGCGGCCTTTTGGCCGGCTCGGTCAAATAGGAGGTACTTGAATGGCCCTTCTAGATGCATGGGATCAGGACGAAACCCGCGCGGCCACGGATCCCGATTGGTGGCGGGGGGCGGTGATCTATCAGATCTACCCACGGTCCTATCAGGATTCGAATGGCGACGGGATCGGCGATTTAAGCGGGATCATCCATCGACTTCCCCACGTGGCATCGCTTGGTGTCGATGCGATCTGGATCTCGCCATTCTTCACTTCGCCAATGCTCGATTTCGGATACGATGTCAGTGACTTTCGCGATGTCGATCCGATGTTCGGATCGCTGGGTGATTTCGACAACCTTGTCGCCCGCGCGCACGAGTTAGAAATCAAGGTGATCATCGATCTTGTGCTAAGCCACACATCGGATCAGCACCCGTGGTTCAAGGAAAGCCGGTCGAGCTGCGATAATCCGAAATCGGATTGGTACGTTTGGGCAGATGCAAAGCCTGACGGGACGCCGCCCAACAACTGGCTGGCAATTTTCGGAGGATCGGCCTGGGAATGGGACGCCCAGCGCATGCAGTATTACCTGCATAATTTCCTGACCGAGCAGCCGGATCTGAACTTTCACAATCCAGAAGTTCGCGCAGAAGTTCTAGACGTCACTCGATATTGGTTAGAGCGCGGCGTTGATGGCTTCCGACTGGACACCGTGAATTTTTATTACTGTGATGCCCGGTTGCGGGACAATCCGCCGCTTGCGCCCGAAGCCCGCAGCGACAAGATTGCGCCTTCAGTCAATCCATACAATTTCCAGGACCATCTGTACGACAAATCGCAGCCTGAAAATATCAGCTTTCTCAATGAGTTCCGGTCGGTACTTGATGAATATGTCGCAGCCGCGTCGGTGGGTGAAGTGGGCGACGCGCAGCGTGGCGGCGAAATTCAGGCGGCCTATACATCCGGCAACGACAAAATTCACATGGCTTACGATTTCGACTTGTTGTCGAACATTTACCCCAGCGGCACTCGAATTGCCGACGTCATGGCGAAATTGAACGAGGCTGGACCCGAAGGTTGGGCTTGTTGGGCCTTTTCCAACCATGATGTTGTGCGCCACGCATCGCGCTGGAACCTTACGCCGGAGGCGCAACGTGTCTACGCGGCGCTCTTGCTGTCGCTCAGAGGTACCGCATGTTTGTATCAGGGCGAGGAACTTGGGCTGACCGAGGCCTACGTTTCTTTCGAAGAGCTCCAGGACCCTTACGGCAAGCGTTTTTGGCCGAAATTCAAGGGGCGTGACGGTTGTCGCACGCCCATGCCCTGGAGTGCCGACCAGACAAATGGCGGATTTTCCGATGGCAAACCGTGGTTGCCCGTCGCCGTGGAGCATATCCAGAGTGCGGCCGAAGTTCAGGATCGTGACAAGAATTCGATGTTGAACCTTTATCGGCGGTTGATCGAATTCCGCAAAAGCCACCGGGCGCTTTTGAAGGGCAGTTTCGAGATTGTCGAAGCCGACGATGGCTATATCGCGTTCGAGCGGCATTACGGAAATGAGCGCCTGTTCTGCGCGTTCAACTTGGGCGAAATGGCTCGTAGTGTCGCAATGCCGGATGGGGTTTGGGCAATCGATGCGATCGCGCCATTTAACGTTTCTACAAGCGACAATGTACCCAAATTAGCAGCATGGCAGGCCCTTTTCGCCACTGCTGAAGGATAGAGAAGGAGAGGTCCAATGGCCGATTTGCGGCTGGTCAATATTGCGAAATCTTATGGCAGTGTTGACGTTTTAAAAGATATCAACCTCGACATCGAAACAGGCGAGCTGATTGTTTTCGTTGGTCCGTCCGGTTGCGGGAAATCCACGCTTCTTCGGATGATTGCCGGGCTTGAAAAAATCACAGGGGGCGAATTGAGCATCGATGGGATGGTGGTCAACGACATCCCACCGTCTGAGCGTGGGATCGCGATGGTTTTCCAGTCTTACGCGCTTTATCCGCATATGACTGTTCGCGAGAACATGCAATTTGCGCTGAAGATTGCAAAAATGAGTCCCGCAGAGATTGAAGAAAGAGTGGAGCGGGTGGCAAATATTCTACAGCTTCACAATCTTCTGGATCGTTTGCCAAAAGCGCTCTCGGGTGGACAACGGCAACGGGTTGCGATCGGGCGTTCGATCGTCCGCGACCCCAAGGTCTATCTATTCGACGAACCGCTTTCAAATCTCGACGCCGCGTTGCGGGTTGCGACGAGGATCGAGATTGCTCAGCTAAAGGAATCGATGCCCGAATCGACTATGATCTATGTCACTCACGATCAGGTTGAGGCTATGACGCTGGCGACGCGGATTGTAGTTCTGGCCGGTGGCGGGATCGCGCAGGTCGGTAGCCCGCTAGACCTCTACGAACGCCCCGAAAACGAGTTCGTGGCACAGTTTATTGGATCGCCGGCTATGAATCTTTTGCCCGGAAAGATCACCGGCACCGGTGCACAGACCACGATCGATTTAGAAGGCGGCGGGAGCGCCGTTTCGAATTATCCATCGCAGGACGATGATTTGGGAAAATCGGTCAACATCGGCGTGCGTCCCGAAGACTTGGTGGACGCAACAGACACGGCGGACCGTATTTTCACCGGAACGGTCAACATCACCGAAGCTTTGGGCGAGGTGACTTTGCTTTATTTCGAGCCAAAGGGCGACGCTGATCCGATTATTGGAAAATTACAGGGCATTCACAAGGGTTTACGTGGGAACGAGGTGAGTCTTACGGCGGACGCTTCTAAGGTGCATGTTTTCCTCGATACGCAATCGCTTTTGCACCGTGACCAGCCGATCAAGAAGATTGCAACACGGGCACACTGAATTCTGCGCCAATCGTTCGCGAGTGATTGATTGCAGCGGCTTTGCCGCTGCGGTGTGCGATGGGCGCGGGTCCCTCGCGCTGCCCAGAGTATTTGTACCAGGAAGAAGTAGTATTACGGGATTGCATCTTGGCGTGACTTCGGATCGCATGGGCCGGACACGAAGGAGAGCAAACATGCCCGTGCAACCGAACCCGGTGAAAGCAGCGCTGGCGACGGGTCGCCGCCAGATGGGTTTGTGGATCGCGCTTGCACATCCAACGTCGGCCGAGATTGCCGGGCGGGCGGGCTTTGATTTCTGCCTTGTGGACGGGGAGCACGCGCCGAACGATATTCCGCTTATCCTGGATCAGGTGCGGGCGATTTCCGCCGGTGGCACGACCCCGGCAGTGCGACCGCCCGCTGGTGATCCGCGATTGATCAAGCAGGTGCTGGACCTGGGCGTGCAGACGCTGGTCGTGCCGATGATCGACACGGCCGAGGAAGCTACGGCGATTGTGCGCGCGATGCGCTATGCGCCCGCAGGTATCCGTGGCGTCGGTGCCGCGATGGTGCGCGCCAGCAACTATGGCGAGATCACCGATATGGTGACGACCGCCAACGACGAGATATGTCTGTTCGTGCAGACTGAAAGCGTAAAATCGGTCGAAAACATCGACGCCATCGCCGCGGTGGACGGCGTGGATGGCGTGTTCATTGGCCCGGCCGATTTGTCGGCCGATATGGGGTTTCCCAGTCAGCCGGGCGCGGCCGAAGTGCAGGCGGCGATCAAACATTGCTTCGCGCGTATTCAGGCTGCAGGCAAGGCGGTCGGTATAATCGCCTTCGACCAGACGCAGGTGCGGTCCTATGTGGACCTAGGCGCGACGTTCGTCGCTGTCGGCGGCGATGCTTCGCTTCTGGCGCGGGCGATCCGCGATGCGGCGGCCTTTGCCGACGGATTGCGAAATGTTTAAGCGCCCGCGGAGCGTGCGTCGAAAATGAAGCCCAGAAAGTTCAGCGATATCTGTGCCGCCAGTATGGCGGTTGAACCAGTCGGGTCATAGTCCGGTGCAACCTCGACCAGATCAAAGCCCACGACGTCGTTTCGGCGCGCCACCGCCTGCAACAATTCCAGCACATCGTAATACAGAAACCCGCCGTGGCTTGGCGTGCCGGTTCCGGGCGCGATGGATGGGCAGAAGGCGTCGATATCAAGCGTAACATAGACGCGCGCGTCGGCAGGGATACGGTCGGCCAGTTTTGTTGCGCCAAGGTCTCGTGCCTGCCGCACAGACAGAATGTCCGAGCCCTCGCCTCTGGCGGCGTCATAGCCTTCCCGCGCCGTTGACGAGACATTGCGAATGCCGACCTGAGTCAGACCCGTGACATAGTCTTTTTCGGCCGCCCGGCGCATTGGATTACCGTGCCCGAACCGGACACCATGGCGTTCATCGACAAAATCGAGATGGGCGTCGATTTGCAGGATGTGGATCGGACCGGCCCCGTCGAATGCGCTGATGCAGGGGATGTTAACCGAATGATCGCCGCCCAAAACCACGGGCATAGCCCGTGCATTCAGGACGGCACGCACGCCGGTTTCGATGTTGGAGTGGCTTTGAACGGTATCGGTGTGAATGATATCGGCGTCACCCATATCCACAATCCGCACATCGGAGCCAAGGTATACTCTGTCGTCTTCGTGGTCATAAGCCCCCGCGTGGCCAAACGAGAAGAGCGTTGACGCCTCACGTATCGCGCGCGGCCCGAACCGCGCGCCGCTTCGGTATTGGGTTCCGGCGTCAAAAGGCGCGCCCAATACCGCAACGTCTGCGTCGATCTGGCCCCAGTTTTCGACATAAGGCCGCTTGCCAAAGGTCGCGATGCCGACAAAGGGCAGGTTCAACCGCCCGCTTTCGTATCCGTGGTTAGTCATATCACCGGAATATGCGCAAATTATTGCGGTGGTCCAGCCTAGAGCCGCAAAAAGGGCTTTCCGCTGACGCGCGCCCATGAAATAGGGAAGCGCCAAACGAACCTTCCCAAGGAGTGATCCATATGGAGATTCGCGAGGCTCTGACCTTCGATGATGTCCTGCTCGTTCCCGGTGCTTCCAGTGTGCTGCCGTCCACCGCTGATACCCGGACCAAAGTCACCCGTGACATCGGGATGAATATTCCGCTTCTAAGTTCGGCCATGGATACCGTGACCGAAGGCCGGATGGCCATTGCAATGGCGCAGGCGGGCGGCATGGGGGTCATCCACCGGAACCTGAATGTCGAAGAACAGGCGCGCGAAGTGCGGCGGGTGAAACGGTTCATATCCGGAATAGTTTACAGCCCGATCACGCTGACCGCCGATCAGACGCTGGCCGACGCAAAAGCCTTGCAGGCGCGCTATAACGTCACCGGATTTCCGGTGATTGACGGCAATGATCGCGTGGTCGGCATCGTCACCAACCGCGACATGCGGTTCGCCGACAACGATGCCACGCCGGTCAGCGTGATGATGACGACCGAAAATCTGGCGCTTCTTATGGAGCCCGCCGATCTTGATGAAGCGCGCAGTTTGATGCGCGCGCGGCGGCTCGAAAAGCTGCTGGTTACAGACGGCGACGGCAAGTTGACCGGGCTTTTGACGCTGAAAGACAGCGAACAGGCGGTGCTGAACCCGCAGGCTTGCAAGGATGCGCTGGGGCGGCTGCGGGTTGCCGCTGCGACAACTGTGGGCGACGCTGGTTTCGGGCGGTCCGAGGCGCTGGTGGATGCCGGGGTCGATATCATAGTCGTCGACACGGCCCACGGACATAGCGCAAGCGTTGCCGAAGCCGTGACGAGGGCCAAGTCGCTATCCAACGAAGTTCAGATCATAGCGGGAAACGTGGCCACGGGCGAGGCGACGCGCGCCCTGATTGATGCCGGTGCTGATGCGGTCAAGGTCGGCATCGGGCCCGGATCCATCTGCACGACCCGCATGGTGGCGGGCGTGGGTATGCCGCAGATGACGGCGATCATGGATGCGGCTGCGGCGGCAGGCGACGTGCCGGTGATTGCCGATGGCGGGATCAAGTATTCGGGCGATTTCGCCAAGGCGATCGCTGCTGGCGCGTCCTGCGCGATGGTGGGCTCAATGATTGCCGGGACCGACGAAAGCCCCGGAGAAGTTATTCTATATCAAGGCCGTAGCTATAAGAGTTATCGCGGAATGGGCAGCCTCGGCGCGATGGCGCGCGGGTCGGCCGACCGGTATTTCCAAAAAGACGCGGCCAGCGACAAACTGGTGCCTGAAGGGATCGAGGGCCAGGTGCCATACAAGGGATCCGCTGCGGCAGTTGTACACCAGTTGATTGGCGGTCTTCGGGCAGCGATGGGATACACCGGTTGCGAAACGATTGAAAATATGAGAAAAAATTGTCAGTTCGTGCGGATAACTGGCGCAGGCTTGAAAGAAAGCCACGTTCATGACGTCCAGATAACGCGCGAAAGCCCAAATTACCGCTTAGGGTAATAAGGGCCTGAGGACCCTCGAGCAGTCGTATTTGGGCAATCGGCCCGAAGATGTGTTGCGAGTTTGCGAGGGGAAATGGCCGAAAAAGCCGCCAAATCTGGTGACGCGGGACCGAGCGTGGTCGACCTGCAAAGCGATGTGCGCTGGCAGGAACGGCTTTCCGAGGCGCGCGAAAGGCGTGCGCAGGCTATGAAAGAGATGGGGCGCAACGACGGTGCCCGCCGACAACCAAGAAAACCATGGGAAGATGAAGCGACCGAGGGTCGGGAGGTCTTGGTAGAGCTTACGGCGAAGGCCGAAAAGGAATTTGATTTTCTGGATCGCATGGACGTGCTGAAGCGCGTGACCGGTTTGGACAAAAATGTGGAGGCTGAACCAACGGCGTCAAAGCCGATGCCAGGGCGCAACTGGTTTCCAGGGGCTGGAGAAAGGGCGGACGAAACGTCAGCGATAGAAGCAAAGCCAGACGACGCAACGCCGCTCGACGAACCAACTCAGAGCCCGATTGTCGAAGACGACATCGTGCGTCCGACAATCCGTTCGCGAACTCCGGTTGACAAAGTTTTTGACGAGCCAAATTTCGGTTATGATGTACCTGAAGCTCCGGTTTCCCTGCTTTTGCAGCTGACCGATCCACCGCCGCCGCCCAGCGCGTCGCGACCCTGGCTTCAGCAGAAGGACAAGGTCGAGTTTGAAGTGCTGGCCGCGCCAGAAGCCGCAAAGCCGACCGCATCCAGTGACAGCACAGCCAGGAACAGAAAACGGCTTGTGCCGGCGTGGATAGGCCTTGCGGCGCTGTTTCTGATCGCCATTGGAACGGGACCGCTTGTGGTTTATTCGCCGTGGCAGCCGAGAGCTGTTATTCCTGTGCCGCCATACTTTGGTCTTCAACCGGCGCTCGGTTTGACCTCGCCGCTTATCGGGCTCCCAAGCGCCACTTCAGCCAACGACCGGCGCCCGGCCAGTGATACTGCACCCAAACTTCGCTTGCCCGCGAACCGGCCACGTCCCCCATCGTTTTTGCGCATTATCGCGCCATTTGATGCCTTACCGCCTGGCGCGCCAACAGCTGGTGTCGATTTGCCGCCAGCAGCCACGGCGTTGCCAAATGCCCGGCAAACAGCGCCAGCCGCGCCGCGATTGGCGTTGTCGGTAATTGAACGCATCTCGGGCGACCCAACGCGCCTTGTCGCGCTGCCGTCGGTTCTTGCGGGCGTGTCTTTTGACGCCATCCAACCTGTTCCGCGTCCGGTGTTGGTGCCGCTCACTCAATAAGTCTTGCGCAATTCGCCGCGCTTTGAGACAGACTGCCTATCCACGGGAGAGGGGTAGCAGGTGACACCGGCTGCGCGAATTGAAACGGCCGCCGAACTTACCGATCGAATTTTGGCAGGCGAAGCCGCTGAGAAGACGCTGACAACCTGGGCGCGGCGCAGCCGCTTTGCAGGGTCCGGCGACCGCGCTGCCATCCGGGATCTGGTCTTTGAAGCGGTTCGGTGCCGAAGGTCGTTTGCGTGGCTTGGCGGTGGCCCGAGCGGGCGCGCCGCGATGCTGGGGTACTGCCGCGCGCACGGTATTGATCCGACAGCGGTCTTTACGGGCAGCCGCCACGCGCCCCCACCATTAAGCTACCCGGAATGCCAATTGCCGAAACCGCTGACCGAGGCGCCGATGGCGGTGCGCTGCGATGTCCCGGATTGGCTGTTGCCTCTGCTTGAACAGGCCCTTGGCGGCGATGCCGAAGTCGTGCTTTTGCGCCTGCGCGAAAGAGCACCGGTTTTTCTGCGTTCAAACATTCTTAAAGGCACGCGCGACAAAGCAATGGACCGCCTTATATCGGAGGGGTTTGACGCGCGTCCGCACGAGCTGGCGGAAACCGCGATTGCCATCGACGGAAATGCGCGAAAACTTTCAGCCTCGGCTGCCGTACGTGATGGATTGGTTGAATTTCAGGACGTCTCATCGCAGGCCGTGATTGAACGTATTTCGCCGTTGCTGCCGGATGCCAGCGTGCTGGATTATTGCGCGGGCGGTGGTGGAAAGGCGCTGGCGATGGCAGCCCATGCCCCGGCACGAATTGTGGCGCATGATATCAGCGCTGCCCGCATGGGTGACGTTGAGCCGCGCGCGGTGCGTGCGGGCGCGCAGATTGCCATCACGACAAAGCCAGCCGGAACATTCGATCTGGTGGTCTGCGATGCGCCATGTTCTGGATCGGGCGCATGGCGGCGACAGCCCGAGGCAAAGTGGCGGCTGGACAGCCGGATGCTGAATAAATTGGCGGCAACACAAGACGCGATCCTTGCCGCGGCCACGGATTTTGTCCGGCCCGGCGGGCATCTGGCCTATATTACCTGTTCGCTTCTGAACAAGGAAAACGACGAACGCATCGACGATTTCCTGGCGCGTAACCCGGATTGGACGCAGATGGACACGTGGCGGGCAAATCTGCTGGACGGTGGCGACGGCTTTTATTTGGCTGTTTTAAAGGCCCCTGACGCCAGACGTTAAGAACCGGTTAACGATTTTCTACGACCCTTAATCAGACTGCATGTCGAAGGGGCGTGGATGACATCAACGGTCGAACCAAACGGTGCCGTATCGGGGCCATTGACGGGCGTGCTGCGGCCATGGCCGCTGTTTGGCAGCTCAGGGTTGGTGCTTGCCATCGCACTGTTGATGCCTTCGGTGCCTTTGGGGATTGTCGCACTTGGCGCGGCGGCGGGATTGTTCGCCGCGGGCGGATTGATCTGGGCGGCGCAACTGCGACAGAAATTCGCGCAATTTCTCAGTCTCCGGCAGTTGCGGAAACATGCAGGAGTTGCGGCGACACCGGTATTGCTGACAAACCGAAAGGGGCGGCTTTTGTTCGCGAACGCCGAAGCGGTTGCGTTGGGGGCGGAACCGGCGGGCAGCATGGCGGCAGTTCTAAGGCCGCAAATTGCATCTGCCGACGGTCTGATTGAACGGCTCATTATCGCCGCTTCGCTTGGCGGCGATGCCTTCGAGGATGTTCAGACACGGTTGCACCTGATGCGGGTCGGGGTGCGCCTTGCCGCCGAGGATTTGCTTGCCTGGCGTCTGGAGACCTTTGACCGGAGCGCGGCGTTGAGCGTGTTTTCGGGATCAATGCCGACATTGTCGCTGCCGAGGACGGAACCATCGAAAAGGCCAACGCATCGGCACAGGAGAAATTCAAGGATATCGACGTCGTCGGAAGATCGCCGCCTGAGCTCGCTGGCCATCGGGCAATTGCCTTGGCACCTGAAAATGGCCGTCGCGACATTGTCTATGTTGCACAAGAGCAGTCTATCGCGGTCGAAAATCTGCCCGGCGCGCCACTAACCGCGCCCGAAGTCGGTGTACTAGATGGGTTGCCGGTTCCGGTTCTGGAGATCGCGGTCGATGGATCAATCACATCGGCCAACGCGCCAGCGCGGCAATTGCTGTCATTGACAGAGGGCACGCTGCCGCCGCTTTACGATCTGGTCGAAGGCATGGGGCGGCCGATCAGCGAATGGCTTGCCGACGCGGCGGCGGGACGCGGGCTGCTGAAATCAGAGTTCGTTCGGGCAACGCTGCCGGGCAAAGAGCCTTATCTGCAAATCTCGGTCGGGCGCGTGGTTGAGAAGGGCCAAACGCGACTGGTCGGGATCCTGAACGACGCCACCGAGCTTAAATCGCTCGAAGCGCAGTTTGTCCAAAGCCAGAAAATGCAGGCAATCGGTCAGCTGGCAGGAGGTGTTGCGCATGATTTCAATAATCTGCTGACCGCAATCAGCGGCCATTGCGATCTGCTGCTTTTGCGCCACGACGAGGGCGATCCCGACTATTCCGATCTTGTACAGATCAGTCAAAATGCCAATCGGGCTGCAAGCCTGGTGGGCCAGTTGCTGGCTTTTTCGCGAAAGCAAAACCTGAAACCACAACCGCTGGACCTCCGCGACACGATGTCCGACCTCACGCACCTCTTGAACCGGCTGGTCGGCGAGAAAGTCACGCTGGATCTGAAGATCGAAGACACGGATCGGGTCATTCGCGCCGATCGGCGGCAGTTTGAGCAGGTGGTCATGAACCTGGTCGTGAACGCCCGCGATGCGATGCCCGATGGGGGTCCGATCGAAATTCGTGTGCGGCCCAAGGCGGTCAAAGCCGAACTTGAACGTGACCGCGCGAAAGTGCCGCCTGGCGATTACATTGTCGTTGAAATTTCCGACCGCGGGCAGGGAATTGACCCTGACAAGCTGCCAAAGATCTTCGAACCATTTTTCACGACCAAAAAAATCGGCGAGGGCACCGGGCTGGGGCTTTCCACCGCCTATGGCATCGTCAAACAAACCGGTGGCTTTATTTTTGCCGAAAGCGAGGTTGGAAAGGGCACCAGATTTACGCTGTTTTTTCCGGCGCACCGCAGGCCCGCGTCACCAATTGCTGAACAAGAAAAGCCGGTCTCTTACGCGACCCCACGCGGCGAAGGCGTGATCCTTTTGGTTGAAGATGAGGCGCCGGTACGGGCGTTTGCTTCGCGGGCGCTCAGAATGCGCGGCTATACCGTCCTGGAAGCGGAAAATGCGGAAGCTGCATTGAAAATATTAGAAAATCAAGAGCTTGAGATAGACGTGTTTGTCACCGACGTCATCATGCCCGGGCTGGACGGCCCGACCTGGGTGCGCCAAGCTCTCAAAGATCGCCCCAATACACGCGTTGTCTTCGTGTCAGGATATGCCGAAGAAAGCCTGGCGGAAAATTAGGCGCGGGTTCCAAACTCGGTCTTCCTGCCCAAGCCGTTTTCCCTGACGCAACTGACCAACGTGGTTCAGCGCCAGCTCTCCTAGCGCGGTAACGTCCTGTTAATCCGCCGGGTACAGAGTATTTGAATAAAGTTGTTGAAGTGTTCTCGTTTTGGTCCCATACACGCGAAACAAGAACAAGAAGCGAACATGAGCATCATTGCCGCGGGTCTGCGGCTATGGAATAAGGAAATAGGACCAATGGGTGCAGCTGAAATTCTGGACATGACCGACAAAAAAACAAGCGACAAGTCGAAAGCGCTCGAATCTGCACTTGCACAGATCGAACGACAGTTCGGCAAGGGCTCGATCATGAAGCTCGGCGGCGACAACGTGATCCCCGAGATCGAGGCAACCTCGACCGGGTCACTGGGCCTTGATATCGCGCTGGGCATCGGCGGTCTGCCAAAGGGCCGGGTCGTTGAGATTTATGGGCCAGAATCATCCGGCAAGACGACACTGACGCTGCATTGCGTGGCGGAAGAGCAGAAGACCGGCGGTGTCTGCGCCTTTGTCGACGCCGAACATGCGCTTGATCCGCAATATGCCAAGAAACTGGGCGTGAACCTGGAAGAACTGCTGATCTCGCAGCCCGACACTGGCGAACAGGCGCTTGAGATTGTTGATACGCTGGTGCGCTCGGGCGCGGTGGCGATGGTTGTGATCGATTCAGTTGCGGCCCTGACCCCGAAGTCGGAACTGGAAGGCGACATGGGTGACGCAAGCGTCGGCGTACATGCCCGTCTGATGAGCCAGGCGATGCGCAAACTGACCAGTTCGATTGCGCGCTCGAAATGCATGGTGATCTTCATCAACCAGATCCGGATGAAGATCGGTGTGATGTTTGGTTCGCCCGAAACGACGACGGGCGGCAATGCGCTGAAGTTTTATTCCTCCGTTCGCCTTGATATCCGCCGGATCGGCGCGATCAAGGATCGTGACGAGATTGTCGGCAATGCGACCCGCGTGAAAGTGGTAAAGAACAAGGTCGCACCACCCTTCAAGCAGGTCGAGTTCGATATCATGTATGGCGAAGGTATCTCGAAAACGGGCGAACTTATTGATCTTGGGGTCAAAGCGGGCGTGGTCGAGAAATCGGGGTCCTGGTATAGCTATGCCGACGAACGCATCGGGCAGGGACGCGAAAACGCCAAGGTGTTCCTGAAGGAAAACGCCGATACCGCCTGGGAAATCGAAGACAAAATCCGCGCGGCCCATGGGCTGGACTTCGAGAAAAAAGCAGAAGTTGTCAGCGACGACGACGACGGTTTGATCGAGGCATAATTCTACATTGCCTTGCGTCGCCGCTGGATCGACGGCCGGTTTTCGCCTCCGGTGGGCATAATTCAACCAGGAAGAAAGAAAAATTGTTTCAAATTGTCGGTGCCGTACAGGCGGGGGCGCCGATGACCGCCCAGGAAGAAGGAAACTTCTTCGTCAAGGCGCTGCTTGTGAAGGCGGCGTCTTTTCCCATTCTTCCTGGTGAAAATACTCCGCGGAGCGCGAGGGGTCGGCCCCTCGCACCCCCGCTCTGCATAAGGCGCATTCACCGCGGTCGCGAACTGCGCTTTACCCCTTGTTGCGAAAACGGTATCGGAAGGCTCGGCCTTAGCTAACCTGCGTGCTCCATGATCAGCCTCAACGAGATCCGCTCTTCCTTTTTGAGCTTCTTTGAACAGAACGACCACCGCGTCGTCGACAGCTCGCCGCTTGTTCCGCGCAATGATCCAACACTGATGTTCGTGAATTCGGGGATGGTGCAGTTCAAAAATCTTTTCACAGGTGTCGAACATCGCGACTACAAACGCGCCGCGACTTCACAGCGCTGCGTGCGGGCGGGTGGCAAACACAATGATCTGGATAACGTCGGATACACCGCGCGACACCACACGTTTTTCGAGATGCTGGGCAATTTTTCCTTTGGAGATTATTTCAAGGACGACGCGATCCCGTTCGCCTGGGATCTGTTGACCAAAGACTTTGGCATCGACGCATCGAAATTGCTGGTCACGGTTTATCACACCGATGACGAGGCGGCGGATATCTGGAAAAAGCACGCGGGCCTGCCTGATGATCGTATCATCCGCATCGCGACGGACGATAATTTCTGGATGATGGGACCGACGGGTCCCTGTGGGCCATCCTCCGAGATTTTCTACGACCACGGCGATCACATCTGGGGCGGCCCGCCGGGCAGCGCGGACGAGCACGGCGACCGGTTCATCGAGATCTGGAACCTTGTTTTCATGCAATTCGAGCAGCTTGAGGATGGCAGCCGCCGCGAACTGGCGGCGCAATCCATCGACACCGGCATGGGGCTGGAACGCGTCGGCGCGCTTTTGCAAGGCAAGCACGACAATTATGATACCGACCTGATGCGGGCGCTGATCGAGGCTGCGGCAAACGCCACGTCCAGCGATCCGGACGGCCCCGGCAAGGTGCATAACCGCGTGATCGCGGATCACCTGCGTTCGACTTCGTTTCTGATCGCCGATGGCGTGATGCCCTCGAACGAGGGCCGTGGTTATGTGCTGAGGCGGATCATGCGGCGCGCGATGCGCCACGCCCATCTTCTGGGCGCGAAAGACCCGGTCATGTATCGGCTTGTTCCTTCGCTGGTGACCGAGATGGGGCAGGCCTATCCTGAACTTGGCCGCGCGCAGGCGCTGATCGAAGAGACGCTCAGGCTAGAAGAAGGCCGGTTCCTGGAAACGCTGGATCGGGGTTTGCGGCTTTTGGACGATGAATTGGCAAAGCTTCCCGGCGGCACCGATCTTCCGGGCGAGGCCGCATTCAAACTTTACGACACTTTCGGCTTCCCGCTTGATCTGACCCAGGATGCGTTGCGCGAGAAGGGGCTTTCGGTGGATGTTTCCGGGTTTGACGCGGCCATGGCTGAACAAAAAGCAAAGGCACGGGCGGCCTGGGCGGGATCGGGGGAGACTAAGGATGCGACGATCTGGTTCGATCTGGCTGAAGAACATGGGGCGACCGAGTTTTTGGGCTATGACACCGAAGTTGCCGAGGGTCAGGTGCTTGCGCTGGTGCAGGACGGCGCGCCGGTTTCATCTGCCGGGAAGGGCGAGGCGGTACAGATTGTCGTGAACCAGACACCGTTCTATGCTGAAGCGGGTGGTCAGGTTGGCGACACCGGAACGCTGAAGTCCGAAACCGGCTTTGCGCGCATTACAGATACCAAAAAATCTGCCGGTGTTTTCATACACTTCAGCACGGTTCTTGAAGGAACAATTACGGTCGGCGACGGGGCCGAACTGGCAGTTGATCATGGCCGCCGCACTTCTATTCGCGCGAACCATTCCGGCACGCATCTGCTGCACGAAGCACTCAGGCAGGCGCTCGGTGATCACGTGGCACAGCGTGGGTCATTGAACGCCCCGGATCGTTTGCGCTTCGATTTCAGCCATAACATGGCGCTGTCGGGTGACGAGCTTAGGGGAATTGAGCGCGAGGTGAATGCCTTTATACGCCAAAACACCCCCGTCGAGACCCGGATTATGACACCGGATGAGGCGCGCGAGATCGGAGCGCAGGCGCTTTTTGGCGAGAAATACGGCGATGAAGTTCGTGTTGTCTCGATGGGGTCCGGGGACACTGGCAAGGGCCTGGATGGTCGGACCTATTCCATCGAGCTTTGCGGTGGCACTCATGTGCAGCGCACCGGCGATATTGGTGTCTTTGTGGCCCTTGGCGACAGTGCGTCGTCGGCGGGCGTGCGCCGGATCGAAGCGCTGACCGGCGAGGCTGCTTTCCGACATCTTTCGGATCAGGACAATCGGCTGTCTGAAGTGGCGCTACAACTAAAAGCCCAGCCCGCCGAGGTCATCGGTCGAATTAGCGCGCTTCAAGATGAACGAAAGGCGCTAGCTGGCGAAGTTGCGGATTTGCGGCGACAACTTGCTATGGGTGGCGGCGGTGCCGAGATTGACGCGCTGTCGGTCAACGGGATTGCCTTTCACGCCCAAGTTCTTAGCGGTGTCAGCGGCAAGGATTTGCCGCCGTTGATCGACGAGCACAAAGCGCGCCTGGGTTCCGGGGCGGTTCTTCTGATTGCTGACACCGGTGACAAAGCGGCGGTCGCTGCGGGCGTGACCGGTGATCTGACCGACGATCTATCGGCGGTCGATATGGTCCGCGCTGCGGTCGCGGAACTCGGCGGCAAGGGCGGCGGTGGCCGCGCGGATATGGCACGCGGCGGCGGCGAAAACGCGGACAACGCGGATGCGGCAATCGCCGCGGTAATGAAATTAATGGAGGGCTAAATGGGTGCACTTTGGATCGCGCATGTCGATGTGACGGACGCCGACAAGTATGGCGAGTATGTCAAGGTCGCGTCGGTTGTTATCCCCGAGCACGGCGGCGAGTTTATCGCACGCGGTGGGCGGTTTGTGCAATTCGAGGGGCGCGAGCGCAAACGCAATGTTGTCGCGCGGTTTCCCTCGGTGGAAGCGGCAGAGGCGGCTTACAACGACCCGCGTTATCAGGAGGCTGTCAAACTTGCCAAAGCGGCGTCCGAGCGTGATTTGATGGTGATCGAGACCAACGATTAGGCCGCGCTATGAGCCTTGCGGAAATGATGGCGCGCCACGCCCGGCCCGGACGGGTCGAGGCAATTTTTCTGCGTCCCGAACGGTTGGTCGATCCGGTATCGGTGCTATGTGGCCAGCTGAATATCGACGGATTTGACGGTGATCATGCGCGAGCTGGCAAGCGCGCGGTGACACTTATCCAGGCCGAACATCTGCCCGTCATCGCCACGCTGGCGGGTCTGGATGATGTTGATCCGGCGTTGCTTCGGCGAAACGTGGTTGTGTCGGGGTTGAATTTGCTCGGCTATCGAAAGGCACGCCTTCGCGTCGGGCAGTCAGTCGTTGAGATCATTGGCCCCTGTCCGCCGTGTTCGCGCATGGAAAAGCAGCTTGGGCACGGTGGATTTACCGCGATGCGGGGGCACGGTGGTGTCTATTGCGAAGTCGTCAGCCCCGGCGCTGTTGAGGTTGGCGATCCAGTGGTACCCGCCTGAATTTAGTCGTGCGACCCTTTGGCAAGCAGCGCGTCGGCGACATCGCCGGGCAGGGCCCTTTTCAGCATCGAAAAATCGCCACGGTCCAAAATCGCGTGAGCCGCATCGTGAAGCGTCTTGTGCGTTGCCCGCGCCAAGGCCGAACCCAGCGACAGTCGCGCAGCCCCCATCGCGGCGAACTCGGCCCGCGAATGCCCGGCGTACTGGCCAGCGACCAGCACGTTCACAGGCTTCTTTGTGGCCGCAATGACCGCTTTCAGATCGCCGATTGTTTTCGGCATCGGAACATATAGACAATCGGCACCGGCTTCGTCGAAAGCGCGAATTCGGCGCAGAGCCTCGTCGATTTCATAGTGGCCATTCATGATCCCGTCGGCACGTGCGACCAGAACAAAGTCGTTGGGAAGTGCGCGGGCGGCAGACACCGCCGCGCGGATACGTTCCACCGCCAGATCGAAGTCATAGGCCCTGTCATCGGGAAAAAGCGCGTCTTCGATGCCAATACCAGCAAGACCGATCTCGGCACTTAATCGCACGGTTTCGGCAACAGTTTCAGGGTCTTGCCCAAAACCGTCTTCAAAGTCACCGGATATGGGAACGTTGACGGCGGCTATAAGATCCTGCGCATGGGCCAAAGTCTCGTCGCGGGTGATCGTCCCGCCGTCGGGGCGGCCAAGCGTAAAGGCATGTGCGGCAGACGAAGTCGCAATCGCTTCGGCACCAAGGGCCGCGAGCATTTTTGCCGACCCGGCATCCCAGGCGTTTGCCAATACAAATGGATCACCGGGCTTGTGGATGTCGCGAAATGTCATGCCACTGCCGCCATCAGTTGGTCGGCCAGATCGGCGAGTTTTGTGACCGCGGCCAGAAGGCGCTGATCCTCAACCGTCAGCGCCACGCGCAAATGGCCTGTGGCGGCGCGGCCAAAACTTTCACCGGGCATAACCGCGATGCCGTGATCGTCGAGCAATCGGTTGGCAAACTGGTCGCCGGAAAGCCCGGTCGCACGAATATCCACTATCAGATACATCGTCGCTTCCGATGGCACGGTTGGAATTCCGCGTCTGGCAAAATAGTCGGCCACCGCTATGTGACGCCGCCGGAACGGCTCGGCGACTTGAGCCTCAAACTCAATACCCTGCTGCAACGCAAACAGCCCCGCGTCCTGAATAAACCCTGGCACGCCGTATGTGGTGTGGGTCGAAAGGTTTATCAGATGATCAATGGCGTTCTCCGGCCCCACCAGCCACCCAAGGCGGCTGCCGGTCATTGAGTGGCTTTTCGACAATGATCCTGCAACCAATGTGCGATCTGCCATGCCCGGAAGCGTGCGCGGACTCAGATGCTGGCCTTGCCAGACTTCAGTGTCATAAACCTCGTCCGAGATCAGCAACAGATCGCTGTCTTTGCACACGCCCGAGATGCCGTCGAGCGTGTCGCGGTCATAGACAACGCCGGTGGGATTGTTGGGCGAGTTGATCAGAAGCGATACCGCGCCATTCGCGGCCTCGCTCAGGTCGGATGCAGATGGTTGAAAACCAAGTTCAGCACGTGCCTCGACCGGACAAGCAACAGCACCGGCGCCACGGATCGTGCCGGGGTAGGTGGCGTAATAGGGGTCGATGAAAAGCGCTTTGTCGCCGGGATCGCAGGCCGCCACATGGGCGGCGAACAACGCCGCCTGACCGCCGGGTGTCACAACGACGTTGCCACGCGATGTCGGCACGCCCGTCCGGTCATTGATCCGCTGGGCGATGGCATCACGCAGCGCGTCCGTTCCCGGCATTGCCGAATAGCCGGTGTGGCCCGAAAGCGCTGAGGCGTGCATCGCGTTCAGAATTTCAGGCTCGGTTCGCCTGTCATGTTCGCCGATCGTTAGTTCAACCACATCGCGGCCCGCCGCGCGCATCGCACGGGCCTTGCGATATATGTCCCAGCCGTCCGAACCGCCGCCAGTTAGCCCCTGGATCCGTCTCGATAGTTTCATGGGCCGAATGGGCATTGATCGTGCGGCGTTGTCAAATCAATGTTTATGCGCCGCGCGATCACCGGGCGCGATGTGGAAATTTCCTTGCAAATGAGCCCGATATGCGTAGGTTGCGCGCCATGATACGGACTGATTGCATTATCTGCTGCATTATTACCGCCTGACATATCGTCGCGCGGGCCGGTCCCTTTTCACCCATCCATGACCTTGCTAAATCCCGCGCGGGACCCGTTTGCCCGAAAGGCCGCTTTATGACCGAGATCACGCTTTACAACACCGCCACCCGCCGGAAGGAGCTGTTCGAGCCGCTCGATCCGACAAACGTGCGGATGTATGTCTGCGGACCGACGGTCTATGACCGGGCGCATCTGGGCAACGCGCGGCCTGCGGTTGTGTTTGACGTGCTCTACCGGCATCTGCGGCATGCCTACGGTGCTGATCACGTGAAATACGTGCGCAATATCACCGATATAGACGACAAAATTAATGCAACCGCCTTGGCGCGCAAGAATGCAGGCGCTGAAGGCACGCTGGAAGAGCTTGTCCACGAGCGTTCAGATCAGACGATGGCCTGGTATCTGGAAGATATGGCGGCGCTTGGAAATCTGATGCCCGATCATTCGCCGCGGGCAACGCAGTATATCGACGAAATGAAAGCGATGATCGAAGGGCTGATCGCGCGCGACCACGCCTATGAGGCGGAAGGCCACGTTCTCTTTCGCGTCCGGTCTTATGCCGATTATGGCAAGCTTTCCGGTCGGTCGGTCGATGACATGATCGCGGGCGCGCGGGTCGAGGTGGCACCTTACAAGGAAGACCCGATGGATTTCGTGCTTTGGAAGCCATCGACCGACGACCTGCCGGGTTGGGACAGCCCGTGGGGCCGTGGCCGTCCGGGGTGGCACATCGAATGCTCGGCAATGGCGTATGAGCTTTTGGGTTCGTCCTTTGACATACACGCGGGCGGCAATGATCTGACGTTCCCGCACCACGAAAACGAGATCGCTCAGTCACGCTGCATGGGCCACGATTTCGCGCGCGTCTGGTTGCACAACGAGATGTTGCAGGTCGAAGGCAAGAAGATGTCGAAATCGCTGGGGAATTTCTTCACCGTTCGCGATTTGCTTGATCAGGGCGTGCCGGGCGAGGTGATCCGATTTGTGATGCTGTCGACGCATTACCGAAAGCCGATGGATTGGACGAAAGGGAAGGCTCGGGAGGCAGAAGCGACGCTTAGGAAGTGGCGCGCCATCGCGGAGGGCGCCGATGATGGGAGAGTTCCCAAGGCGGTCGTCGACGCCGTGTCCGAAGATCTGAACACGCCCCAAGTCCTGACCGAGATGCGCCGACTGGCAAAAGTAGGCGACAGGTCTGGCCTGAAGGCTGCGGGCAGCCTTCTCGGTTTGTTAGGGGACGCGCTGTCGGACTGGGACTGGCGCAGGGTTATGACCTCGGATGGGGTCGTTCAGTTCATCGGCGATGGTGACGAACGACACGGGGCGCTGGCGCGCGATGTCGGGTCGAAGTGGATGCGACTGCGCATCGAAAAGAATTATCCAGAGGCCGACAATCTGAAGGCCGCAGCCGAGGCGGCCGGACTGTTACTCCGGGACATGAAAACCGTTGTTCAGGCCGAGATGACATCGGCTTTCAACCCCGCCAAGCTGGAGGCGCTGAAATGATCCGCGAACGCCTTTCCCTATTCGACACCACGCTCCGCGATGGTCAGCAAACCCACGGCGTCCAGTTCTCTGCGTTGGAAAAGACCGAGATTGCAAAATCTCTCGATGAACTCGGTCTCGACTACATCGAAGGCGGCTGGCCTGGCGCCAATCCAACCGACAACGCCTTTTTCGACGACCGGCCCGAAACCCGAGCGACGTTTACCGCCTTTGGCATGACCAAACGCGCAGGCCGGTCGGCCGAAAACGACGACGTTCTGGCGGCCGTTCTGAATGCGAACACGCCAGCGGTCTGTCTGGTCGGAAAGACGCACGATTTTCACGTTGAAACCGCCCTTGGCATCGCGCTAGACGAAAACGTCACGAACATCCGCGACTCGATTGCGCATCTTGTAAAACAGGACCGCGAGGCGCTGTTCGACGCCGAACATTTCTTTGATGGTTACAAAGCGAACCCCGAATACGCGCTGGAATGCCTGAAGGCGGCTTACGATGCCGGTGCGCGTTGGGTCGTCCTTTGCGACACAAACGGCGGCACGTTGCCCCACGACGTGGGAGACATCACAGCACAGGTGATCGCCGCAGGCATCCCCGGCGACCGCCTTGGCATCCACACCCATGACGACACAGGTAACGCGGTCGCAGGAAGTCTGGCCGCGGTCAATGCAGGTGCGCGGCAAATCCAGGGCACGCTGAACGGGCTGGGCGAGCGTTGTGGCAACGCCAACCTGACAACGCTGATCCCGACGCTGCTGTTAAAAGAACCCTATGCCAGCCGTTTTGACATCGGCGTCTCAGCGCAAGCACTTGCCGAGCTGACGCGGGTCAGTCGGATGCTGGACGATATCCTGAACCGCGTGCCTTTGCGCAGCGCGCCCTATGTCGGGGCCTCCGCCTTTGCCCACAAAGCCGGTCTGCACGCCAGCGCGATTGTCAAAGACCCAAGCACCTATGAACACATCGAGCCTGCCGCTGTCGGCAACGAACGCATCGTTCCGATGTCGAACCAGGCGGGTCAGTCGAACCTGATCAAACGGCTGAGCGAAATGGGATTCGCGGTCAAGAAGGGCGATCCTAGGCTGGCCGAGATCCTGGAGACCGTAAAGCGCCGCGAATCCGTTGGATATAGTTTCGACACCGCGCAGGCTTCGTTCGAGCTTCTGGCGCGGCGCGTGCTGGGCCAATTGCCGGATTTCTTCGAGGTCAAGCGCTACAAGGTCACGGTTGAGCGGCGGAAAAACAAATACGACAAGATGGTCAGCCTATCCGAAGCTGTCGTCGTCGTAAAAATAGGCGACGCCAAAATGCTGTCGGTCAGCGAAAGCATGGATGAAAGCGGTTCTGATCGCGGCCCGGTCAACGCTCTGGCCAAGGCGTTGGCCAAGGATCTGGGTCCATATCAGGACATTATTGATGATTTAAGGCTGGTCGACTTCAAGGTCCGGATCACCCAAGGCGGCACCGAGGCGGTCACGCGGGTGATCATCGACAGCGAGGATGGCGCGGGCCGGCGGTGGTCGACCGTCGGCGTCAGCCCGAACATCGTCGATGCGTCGTTCGAGGCGCTTCTCGATTCCATCAACTGGAAGCTCGTCCGCGACAGTGCCAAAGGGGCGGAGGCGGCAGAGTGACGCCGAAACTGGGATTGCCATGAGGCGGCGGGATTCGCACAAACTCGGCTATGTCTCAAATGTCGTGCGCCCGGCATGAACCTGCAAGCCTGCGCCGACATCGTCGCGAAAGGCGATCCTGACCGATTTGCCGCCGCGATGGCGGCCTCGGTCGGGGCGCGCCGCGTGCTCTTCCCGCTTTATGCCTTCAACGTCGAAATTGCCCGCGCGCCTTGGGTAACGCAGGAACCGATGATCGCCGAGATGCGGCTGCAATGGTGGCGCGATGCGCTGGCCGAGATCGGGCAGGGCGGGCAGGTGCGAAAGCACGAGGTTACGACGCCGCTGGCCGAAGTTCTTGATGCGGAGAGCGCGGTAATCCTCGACAAGCTGGTGCAGGCGCGCCGTTGGGACATCTATAGGCAAGCCTTTGAAGATGAGGCCCATTTCGCCGAGTATCTCGATGCGACCGGTGGCGGATTGATGTGGGTCGCAGCGCGCGCCCTTGAGGCTGATAAATTTTTGGATGACCCGGATGACACCGCCGAAAATGTCGTTCGCCGCTTTGGTCGGGCAACGGCATTTACGCGCTTTATGCAGGCAGCTGCCGAATTAAAGGCGCGCGGGCGCAATCCCTTTGTCGACCCCGGCGAGGCGAATATTTCCAAGCTCGCCAGGTTTCATTTGATCGAGGCCGGGCCGGAAAAGCTGCTGAGGCGATGCCTGATACGCGAGGCACGACCGGCCATACTGGAGGGCTGGCAAACTCATCCGCTTTTGCGACAGATCGCCCGCGACCCAGCGCGGGTTTTGCAAGGCCGCGTCGGTCTCAGCCCGTTTCGAAAAAAGCTGCGCCTACTGCGCTGGTCGTGACGCAGGACCGCCACGCAGCACAAGCCAGATCAATGCGCTGCCCGCGAGCAGCAAAAACGGCGTCATGGCAAGGTTGACTGCCGACCACCTTTGAACCGCGTCCCCGCCCGAGCAGTTCATTAAGCCGCCCGAGGCCAGCGAGGCGAACGTCACACAACCAAATACCATCATGTCGTTCATGCCCTGAACGCGCCCGCGTTCTTCGACCGTGTGCGAGGCGGCGAGCATTGTCGTGGCACCGATAAAGCCAAAATTCCAGCCAAGTCCGAGAAGCATCAGCGCGACGAAGAAATTCGGCAGCGCAATCCCTGCCAGCGCAACCGCACCCGCTGCTGCCAGAATGACCAGGCCGGTGGCGACGATGCGTTCGGCCCCAAATCGCGCGATCAGATGCCCGGTGAAGAACGACGGCGCGAACATCGCAAGGACGTGTCCACTGACCACATCGGCGGCATTGTGGGCGGTATACCCGCACCCGACCACGGCCAGCGGCGTCGACGTCATCACCAGGTTCATCAGCGCATAGGCGACCATCGCGCAGATGATGGATACCGCAATTCGTGGCGTTTTGAGCAACTGCATCCTTGTGCGACCGGCGTTTGCCGACCGATGCTCGCGCGATGGTGGCGGCGCATCGAGGAATAGAAACAAAAGCGAACCGAAGACGTTTAGGGCGATTACAGCAATGTAAGTGCCCAAGAATGGCACGACCATCGATTCTGCGGTGACTTTGACCAACTGGGGCCCGATGATGGCGCTGACCAGACCGCCAGCCATGACGTAACTGATCGCCTTTGGCCGATATTCGTCCGTAGCCACATCGGCTGCAGTAAACCGGTAAAAACCTTGGGCGGACATATAGATGCCGGTGAAAAGTGATCCAAGCAGGAAAAGCGGGAAACTGGCATAGTAAAGTCCGGCGGCCCCGATGGTCGCACCCAGCGCGCCACCAAACGCGCCGACGAAAAACCCGGCCTTCCGGCCGAACCTGTGCATAAGTGCCGACATTGGCGTAGCACTCAGCATCGAGCCGAGGACGATCAGTGAAATTGGCAGCGTCGCAAAGCAGATATTGCTTGCCAGCGACTGCCCGGCCAGCCCGGCGACAACAAATATCATCGGCATCTGCGAGCCCAGCGTCGCCTGCACGACGACCAGTACACCAACGTTGTGGCGCGCGCGCCGGTCATCGCGAATGTCTGTCATGGCACCGGCTTACGCCCGACATTTGATATCGACAAGGCGTATTCAGATCAGGCGCTTGCCTGCGATGGCGGCGCATTCGCTTATGGTTCCACCGCCTAATGAACGGGCGGGATCCAGGGTCTTGACAACGGATGATCTGGTCGCAATTTGAACTTCGTCACGTCGCCGGATGCGCGTGCCTCTGATGAAGATCCTGGTGCTCGGCGGAAGTCACGAGGCGCACGGGATTGCACTCGGCCTTGCCGATGACATCTGCGTTTCGCTCTTTCTTTCGATCCCGCGCGACGATCAACGGCAATGGCCGGAAAGCCGTGAAATTCGGGTGGGCGGATTTGGCTCAGGAAAATATTTCGAGGACTGGATGCGGGCGTCGCGCATCGCGTCGATTGTCGATGCCCGGCATCCGTTTGCATCCGACCTGACGCAAATGGTGGCGCAGGCATTGCGGCGGCTGGACATTGATGTTGTCCGGGTGCTTAGGGCGGAATGGACAGCGAGCTGCGATGACAAGTGGACGTTTGTCGAAAACGCGACAGATGCAGCAAAGAATTTTCCGCAAGGCGCATGCGTTTTTCTGGCCACTGGACGCCGCGATTTGTGTGGCTTCTGCGCGCTGAAGGATCGTAGGCTTCTGTGCCGGGTGAAATCCAATGCGCCCGAGGAATTTCCATGCCCGAATGGCGGCTTCATTTATGCCGCCGGGCCGTTTACGGTCGCAAGCGAACGGGCGCTGTTCGAGCGCAGAAACGTGGATTGGATCGTGACGCGAAATTCTGGTGGTGACGGAAGCTGGCCGAAACTTGCGGCGGCGCGAGAACTGGGCCTGTCGGTGGCGATGATCCGGCGGCCGCCGATGCCTTCCGTTCCGGTGGTCGAGACCGTCGACGCAGCACTCGACTGGGTCAGGCGCCGGTTGTGAACGTTGGACGCTTGATCGAGACGCCCAACTGCGTGGCCGAAGGTGCCGCATGGTTGGCGGCTAATGAACCGCGATTTGCGTATGCAGTTGAACTTACGGGTGAATTACCGCTCAGGCGGCGAAAAGACGGGTTTTCTGCGTTGTTGGATGCGATTGTCAGCCAACAGGTCTCGGTCGCTGCTGCGGACGCCATCTGGGGCCGCCTGAAATCGGCGAATTATACAGGCCCGCGAACGATTTTGAGCGCAACGGATGAAGACCTTCGCGCCTGCGGTCTGTCGCGTCAGAAATCGCGTTATGCGCGGGCTTTGGCGACCTCGGGTATTCGCTACCGCACGCTCAGAACCATGCCGACCGATGAAGTGATTGCGACACTTGTCGAGGTGCCCGGCATCGGGTCGTGGACGGCCGAGATCTATGCGATGTTTTCGCTCGGTCGCGCGGATGTTTTCGCGCCGGGCGATCTGGCCTTGCAAGAGGCGGCGCGCGTACTTTTTGAACTGCCGGAACGCCCCAAGGAGAAAGCGCTGCGCGAAATGGCTGAAGCCTGGTCGCCCTGGCGGGGCGTTGCCGCAAGATTGCTTTGGGCTTACTACCGCGTGGCGAAGGAACGCGAGGGTATCAGGTGAGCGAACTGGACTTCAAACGCCGTGGTTCGGCAAGCGGCGACGACAGCTCGGTTGTCATCTTTCTGCACGGCTATGGCGCTGACGGTGCCGATCTTCTCGGCCTGTCTGATCCGCTGGTGTCGCACATGCCGGACACGGTCTTTGTCGCCCCCAATGCACCAGACCGGTCGATGGCGAACCCGATGGGGTTTCAATGGTTTCCCATCCCCTGGATTGATGGCTCGACCGAAGTTGCGGCGGCGGAAGGCCTGCGCCAATCGGCCAAAGTTTTGAACGATTTTGTCGACAAGGTTCTGGCGGATGAAGGGCTGACGCCGGATCGGGGGATCCTTTTTGGCTTCAGCCAGGGCACAATGATGAGCCTGCATATCGCGCCGCGACGGGCAGAGCCGATTGCGGGGATCGTCGGATTTTCCGGGCGCTTGATGTTTCCCGATGCATTGGCGGGCGAGGCCCTATCCAGACCACCGGTTCTGCTGGTTCACGGAAATGCCGACGACGTTGTTCCCTTCGCCGAAATGCAGATCGCAGGCGAGGCACTAAAGGCCGCTGGATTTCAGGTCTACGGCCATGTGATGGACGGCGCGGGCCACGGGATTGGGCCAGATGGCCTCGGCGTCGCGCTGACGTTTATGAAAGAGCGGCTGGACCTCGAATAGCAGTCGCGCGGCGCGATTGTGGATAAGTCTGTGGACTTTAGCCATTTCAGGCACCCATTTGATCACAATCATGGGTATTGCCAGAAATCAGCACCCATATATAGTTCGGGAAATTCCCGGGGCGGTTCGCTCCGCCTAGCGGGCGATGACGAGGTGTGGAGACAATTGTTTTGAAGGACGTCGAGTTCAGAACCAACTTTGTGCGTGAGCCGACGGGCCTCAGGCACAATCCGGCATTGGTGCTGAACGCTGATTATCGGCCGCTTTCATACTACCCGCTGTCGCTTTGGTGCTGGCAGGATGCTGTGAAAGCCGCTTGGCTTGAACGTGTTGATATAGTTGCAGAATATGATGACGTGGTGCGCAGCCCGTCCACCACGATAAGAATACCGTCAGTGGTCGTGCTGAAGGACTATGTGCATCCGCAAAAACGGGTCGCGTTCACCCGCTTCAATCTGTTTCTGAGAGACGGGTTTTGCTGCCAGTATTGCGGTGCCAAGGGCGATCTGACCTTCGATCACGTTGTCCCGAGGGCTCGCGGTGGAAAAACAAGCTGGGAAAACGTCGTGGCTGCCTGCGCACGCTGTAATTTGCGTAAAGGGGCAAGGTCGCTCAGGCGGGTTGGCATGACGCTTCGTCGCCTGCCGCGCCAACCGGCTGCCGAGGAACTGCGCAATCGCGGGCGCAAGTTTCCGCCGAACCACCTGCACGAGACCTGGCTGGACTTCCTTTACTGGGATGCCGAATTGCAGGCGTAAGACGGATGTAGCCTGGTTGGCTCGCTGAGTCGGAGTAGTTCCGGGCCGGTAGTTTGGGCTTGCCAGCTGTGGTCGGATCGGCATGGTCATGCCCATGAGCGATAATTTTTTCATACCTGTTTCCGGGTTCGATCTGCCGCGCTTTGCCGGTGTGCCGACGTTCATGCGGTTGCCGCATGTCCCGCTGGATCATGGCCGGATCGGCGACGTCGATATTGGCCTGATTGGTGTGCCGTGGGATAGCGGGACAACCAATCGTCCGGGCCCGCGCCACGGGCCACGCCAGCTACGCGACGCGTCAACAATGATCCGGGCTGAACACCCGACAACCGGAATACGCCCATTCGAGAAGGCGAATTGCGCCGATCTTGGCGATGTCGGGCCAAACCCCGCATCAATCGACGACACGCTGGAACGGGTTTCCACTGCCTTCAAGGCGATCAAGGGTCATGGTATTCGCCCGATGATGGTCGGCGGCGACCACCTGTCGTCGCTTCCGGTATTGCGGGGCATCGCGAAGGATGCGCCGCTGGGTATGATACATTTCGATGCCCACACTGATCTTTATCACAGCTATTTCGGCGGCCAGATGTATACGCATGGCACGCCTTTCAGGCGCGCTATCGAGGAGGGTCTTCTCGATCCAAAGCGCGTCGTGCAGATTGGTATCCGTGGCACGATGTACGACGCCGAAGACCTTGATTTTGCAACTGCAAACGGCGTTCGTGTTATCCGGATCGAAGAGTTTTTCGGTCGCGGTGTCGACGATGTGATGGCCGAGGCACGCGCCATCGTCGGGTCAGACCCGATCTACGTGAGTTATGACATTGATTTTGTCGATCCCGCCTTCGCGCCAGGAACCGGCACGCCCGAGGTTGGCGGGCCGACCAGTTTTCAGGCGTTGGAAGTATGTCGTCATCTTCACGGGCTGGATATATCCGGCGCTGATCTGGTCGAGGTTTCGCCGCCCTTCGATCCCAGCGGTGCCACGGCGTTCCTTGGCGCGTCGATCATGTTCGAGCTACTTTGTGCGATGGTCGCGTGAAGCCTCGAGGCCATTCAGGCCGAACAGCTTGCGCCGCCCAGGACACAAAACTTCGCGCAGTGCGGATGGTTCAGGCGCACCGGCTTTTCGGCATCTGCCAATGTCGCACCAAGTTCAAACTCGCTATCGTAAGGCAAAAGCGTGCAGGCCAGCACCACCGGGTTTCTCGCGCCCTTGCGCTTGACCACCATCCGCGACGACGAACACATGACCGCGTCAGGCGATTTATTCAGAATGCCCCAGCACGCGGTGGTAATTTCCGGCACATCGACCTTGGCGTCCATTTCCGGGAATAGCACCGTCATCCCCGGGTCTTGCGCGTCGATGTCAAAGCCTTCGGCCTGGTAGAAATTGTGGTAACCCGCGCGCGCGTCGGCTTCTGTCTCGCCCCAGATCGTGCGTCCGGCAACGGCCGTTCGAATGCCTGCGTCGCGCAGCCAGCGCATCCCGTCGACGGTTTTCTCAAAGCTGCCCCGACCGCGTTCGATGTCGTGGTGCTTTGCCAGCCAGTGATCGACGGATACCCGAAGCGTCAATTTCTGCCCGAATTCGTCGCCGAGTGACGTGAGGCCAGCCTTCACGCTTTCGCGCATCATTGGCCGCATCGCGTTGGTCAGGATCAGCACGTCATAGCCGCGCGCCAGCGATCTTCGCGCCATTTCGATCATATCGGGGTTCATGAACGGTTCCCCGCCCGTGAACCCAATCTCGCGAGCGCCCCATTCACGCGCCTCAAGTTGGTCGAGATATTCGCTTACCTCGTCCGCGCTGATGTAAACCAGACGATCATTGCTGGGCGACGATTCAATGTAACAATTTACGCATTCGATATTGCACAGCGTGCCGGTGTTGAACCAAAGCGTTTCCGGGTGCGTCAGATGCACCTCGGCACGTTCTTCTCCCGTCGCGGTCACGAATGGATCACTGAACTTCTGAAGGTCCAGGCCGCGTTCTATCTGATCTTTCATACGTCTCTCGCCCGCACCGGTCCGACAATACCTAATCGCAGGCGCTACAGGGGAAAAGAAAAAGCTATTGCTCGTGACAGAGTTGTGATGTCTCAAAGGACAATACTGGACTTGCGTCGCAATTGACGCTATCGCGCGGAGCATTGGGTATGTTAGCGGTAACATCGAGGCGACAAACAAGGGGCAGGGCGATGGTCAGCCGGGTTATTCCTGTTGATGATTTTGATCTGGTGATCTTTGGCGGCACCGGCGATCTGGCGCGGCGGAAAATTCTGCCGGGGCTGTTCCGGCGTTATCTGTCGGGGCAAATGCCGGAAAACGCCCGCATTATCGCGGCGGCGCGATCCGAGCTTACGGACGCCGACTATCGAAGCGCCATCGAAAACGCGTTTGAAGAGTTTATTGATAGCGCCGAGCGACCTGCCAAGCAGGTCAAGGCGTTTCTCGACCGCCTGCGTTACGTCAAAATCGACGCGATGGGCAGCGATGGGTGGCCAGCTTTGCAAAAGCTGGTGCGCAAGGATGTGGTTCAGGCTTTCTATTTTTCGGTGGCACCCAGTCTGTTTGGGCCGCTGGCTGAACGTCTTCACTCCAACGATATCGCCGGACCATATGCCCGGATCGTTGTCGAGAAACCCTTTGGCCGGGATCTTGAAAGCGCGCGCAAGCTGAACGCGACCCTGCGCGAGCATTTCGATGAAGGCCAGATTTACCGGATCGACCACTATCTCGGCAAGGAAACCGTGCAGAACCTTATGGCGATCCGGTTTGGCAATGTTTTGTTCGAACCCCTTTGGAACGCGCAATATGTCGATCATGTGCAGATCACCGTGGCCGAGAAGGTGGGTATCAACGGGCGCGGTGCGTATTACGACAAATCGGGTGCCATGCGGGACATGGTGCAGAACCACCTGATGCAGCTATTGTGCCTGATCGCGATGGAGCCGCCCAGCCGCTTTGATCCCGATGCTGTGCGCGACGAGAAACTGAAGGTTATCCGCGCGCTGGAGCCTGTTGGCCGCGACGACATCGTGCGCGGCCAGTATGCGTCAAACGAAGATGGCCAAAGCTTTCTCGACGATGTGGAAAACCCGGACAGCACCACGGAAAGTTTTGTCGCAATCAAACTCGCAGTCTCAAACTGGCGATGGGCCGGTGTGCCGTTCTACTTGCGAACCGGCAAGCGAATGAAGGCCCGGCAATCTGAAATTGCGATCATTTTCAAAGACGCGCCACACTCAATCTTCGGTCAGGACAAAGGGCGTCATAACAATATCCTGTCGATCCGATTGCAGCCGAACGAGGGCATCACGCTTGGCGTGACGATCAAGGAACCGGGGCCGGGCGGTATGCGGCTTGTCGATGTGCCGCTCGACATGACCTTCGCCGAGGCGCTGGGGCCGGACGCCGAAGGCGTGCCAGATGCCTACGAGCGGCTGATCATGGATGTGATCCGCGGCAACCAGACGCTGTTTATGCGCGGCGACGAGGTTGAAGCGGCATGGGCCTGGACCGACCCGATCATCAAGGGATGGAAAGATCGAGGCGAGCGGCCAAAACCATACGATGTCGGCTCAACTGGCCCCGAAGACGCCGCCGTATTGATGCACCGCGAGAACCGAAAATGGCTTGAGATCAAGTCCTGAAAGCGAAACGAGGGGTAGGACGCAATGAACCTGATCGAATATCCCGACGTCGAGATGATGATGATCGACCTCGCCAGCCACATCGCGGGCGAGTTGAACACATGCCTTCTTGAGCACGAATGGGCGTCGCTTGCAGTTCCTGGCGGAACGACGCCCGGCCCGATTTTCGACGCGCTGTCGGCTGCCGATCTCGATTGGAAAAGGGTCCACGTTTTGCTGACCGACGAACGCTTGGTGCCGCCCGACCATCCCCGCTCAAACGAGCGCCTTGTGCGCGAGCGGCTTTTGACCAGTCGCGCGGCAGAGGCCACCTTTGTTCGCCTGGTTCCCGAAAATGGGCAGGATATTCGTGATCTGGACGAAAAGATTGAGCAAGAATGCCCGATCTCGATCCTGCTGCTTGGAATGGGGGCGGATATGCACACCGCGTCGCTTTTCCCTGGATCGGTCGAACTGGATGCCGCACTTGCGCCGGACGCGCTGCCGTTGATGCAAGTCACCGCGACCGGCGCACCCGAGCCGCGGATTACGCTGACGGCACCGGTCCTGCGCGACGCAATGACAACGCATGTACTGATCACCGGCGACGAAAAGCGGGCCGCAGTTGAAAAGGCGCGAACGCTTTCACCGCATGAAGCGCCAATCGCGACCGTGCTTGGCGCCGCATCTGTGCATTGGGCACCTTGAGGGAGGCCCGTATGGATTGGAAGCGACTTCAGAAAATGGCCACGGCTGCCGCGGAGACGCCGATTTTGGACCAGTTTGCCGAGGATAATCGCGCGCAAGAATTTTCCGTGTCCGCAGGGGATTTGTTGTTCGACTACTCGAAAACTGCGATGGGTGCAGACGACCGTTCCCTGTTGATCGAGATGTTCAACGAAGCACTTGTTCCCGACCGCCGCGAAGCGATGTTCGCTGGCGCAAAGATTAATGAGACCGAAGGCCGCGCGGTTCTGCACACAGCGCTCAGGAACCTCGACGGCGACCCGGTTGTTGTCGATGGCGTCGATATCATGCCGGGGGTTCTGGAAACGCTTGCCCGGATGAGCGAATTCGCGGACGCGGTCCGGGACGGGGCATTCTCGGGTAGCGGCGGGCGCATCACCGATGTTGTCAATATCGGCATCGGTGGTTCGGACCTTGGACCGGCCATGGCAACGCTGGCGCTGGCACCCTATCACGACGGGCCGCGCTGCCATTTTGTCTCGAACGTCGATGGCGCGCAAATCGCCGATGTATTAAGGCCGCTGGACCCGGCGACCACGCTCGTTGTGGTTGCCTCCAAAACCTTCACCACAATCGAAACCATGACCAACGCCGCCACGGCACGCGCGTGGATGAGCGAGCGCGTTGAAAATCCGGCAGCACAGTTCGCCGCGCTTTCGTCGGCGACCGAAAAAACGGCGGCCTTTGGCATCGCCGCTGCCCGCGTCTTTGGTTTCGAAGACTGGGTGGGCGGGCGATATTCGGTCTGGGGGCCGATAGGACTTTCGCTGATGATCGCCACCGGGCCCAAGGCTTTCCGGTCATTTCTTTCCGGCGGTCAATGGATGGACCGGCATTTTCGCGCCGCCGACCCGTTGGAAAACATGCCGGTGATGCTGGCGCTGACAGGGATTTGGCACAATCAGGGCCTCGGGTATTCAACCCGCGCCGTTTTGCCGTACGAGCAGCGTCTTTCCAGGCTGCCTGCGTATCTGCAACAGCTTGAAATGGAATCGAACGGCAAGCGCGTCGCGATGGACGGGTCGGCGCTGGACACACCATCGGGCCCGGTTGTCTGGGGCGAACCCGGCACCAACGGCCAACATGCCTTTTACCAACTGATCCATCAGGGAACGCGGGTCATTCCATGCGAGTTTATGATGGGCGCAGAGGGCTTTGATGACGGGCTCGAACACCAGCACCGGCTATTGGTGGCCAACTGTCTGGCGCAATCCGAAGCGCTTATGCGCGGTCGCAATCTGGACGAAGCCCGCGACATGCTGGCGGGCAAATTCAGCGGCGCGGAACTGGACCGTCAGGCGCGCCACCGGGTATTCCCGGGCAATCGGCCATCGACCACGCTCGTCTATCCGAAACTGACACCGTTCATCCTCGGCCAGATCGTGGCCTTGTACGAGCACCGGGTGTTTGTCGAAGGGGCAATGCTGGGCATCAACAGCTTCGACCAATGGGGTGTCGAGCTTGGCAAGGAACTGGCTTTGACGCTGGAACTCATGGTTGCTGGAGACCAACCTGCCGATAGCAAAGACGGGTCAACAGCGCAGCTTCTGGCCGCTGTTCGACGTTTTGCGCCCTAAATTATTGGATTATTCTGCGCGCGGCGCACTTAGCGCGTCGAAACCTGCGGTGAACCCAGCAAGCGAAATTGCCAGCACGACTTCGGCGTCGGGTGCGGCCAAAGGCACAATGACAATCTGCGCCCGCACGCCGCGCTTAAACTGGTCGACGTCTTCCGCGGTGAAGCCCATGCGGGAAACGCAGCCGACTTGGCCGCAAAATCGGAACGGATAAACCCGCGCAGTTCCGCCATCGACGGACAGACGGATCTGTTCCGTCAGCAATGTCTCCAGCGGGGTCACAACGCTGGCACCGGCAACAACCTGACCGCCGTCGGGAACCGTAAAGAAATTAATCTCGGCAACCGGCGTTCCCTGTGCGTCGCGCAGAAGCTGATGCAACCGACACGGATCGTCGCCATTTTCGATTTTCACGCAGCGCATCGACCAGTCCTGGATCTCGCGAACCACGTAAGTCTCGCCAACGCGCGGCCCGGCCTCGGTGCCAATCGCCAGATCGCTTTCGGATTCTTCAGCCGCTTCGGTTTCGCTTCCTGTTTCTGTCGCGGGTTCCTCGGTCGCCGGCTGCTCTTGCGCATAAAGCGTGGCTGGCAACAGAACCGCCATCAGCAATGCCCAGGCTCTGATCACTTTTACCATCGTATTTCCTTTGGGCCCAATTGCCGTCGCGCCCCTCTATCATGCCGGATTTCCAGTGTCAGGGCGACGTGCCGCGACGGCAATTTCCCGCCACCCGCTTCACAAAAAGAAACAGGGCCCACGAGGGGCCCTGCATCTATTCACTCCCTGCCGGACTGGCCGACTTATCATTTGCGCGTGAAAGTAAGCGAGAGACGTCGATCCGTCAACAGGCATTCCATCACAATTTCATTGAGTTTTCAGATGAAACGGGAAAAAGGCCGCGCGGGGTGCGCGCGGCCAGTCGACAGGGAGGAAGTCGTTCCAGACCTGCAATCTGCATCCCGGAACACGATCAGACTGGCATAGATATGTTAACAAGCTATGCTCGCGCTGACTGAAACCGAAGACCGAAGGGAAGAGCGTGTCTGAGACGATTTTTATCGGTGGCGGCGGGCCGGAATATCGCGAAAAACAAGGGCTGCTTTTGAAGTATGCCAACCGGCACGGATTGGTGGCAGGCGCCACCGGGACCGGGAAAACCGTGACCTTGCAGATCATGGCCGAAGGATTTTCGTCCATTGGTGTTCCGGTGTTTCTGTCGGACGTCAAAGGCGACTTGTCGGGGTTGGCAAAACCCGGGTCAGAAGCGTTCAAGCTGCACGACGCCTTCACGAAGCGCGCTGGCACGATCGGCTTTGACGACTATACTTACGAGGGGTTCCCGGTCACGTTCTGGGATCTGTTCGGCAAGCAGGGCCATCCCATCCGCACGACTGTCACCGAGATGGGGCCACTTCTGCTGTCGCGTCTTCTCGAACTGAGCGAACCACAGGAAGGCATTCTGAATATCGCGGTGCGCGTGGCGGATGAAGAGGGGCTGCCGCTGCTTGATCTCAAGGATCTGCAAGCGATGCTGGTCTGGCTGGGCCAGAACCGGGATAAAGTGTCGCTTCGGTACGGAAATATTTCGGTCGCGTCGGTTGGCGCAATTCAGCGTCAGTTGCTGGTCCTGGAAAATCAGGGCGCGGCTCAGTTTTTTGGCGAACCGGCGCTTGAGCTGTCCGACATCATGCGGACCGACGCGCAGGGCCGTGGAAGGATCAATATCCTGGCTGCCGACAAGCTGATGGCCGCACCCCGGCTTTATGCGACGTCGCTTCTGTGGCTGCTGTCCGAACTTTTCGAAGAACTTCCCGAGGTCGGCGACCCTGATAAGCCTAAGCTGGTATTTTTCTTTGATGAAGCGCATTTGCTGTTTGACGGCGCACCGAAGGCACTTGTGGACAAGGTCGAGCAGGTGGCGCGGCTGATCCGGTCGAAGGGCGTGGGCGTCTATTTTGTGACCCAGAACCCGGCGGATGTGCCCGAGGACATTCTTGGCCAACTGGGCAATCGGGTGCAACACGCTTTACGCGCCTTTACAGCAAGAGACAGAAGGGAACTTCGCCAGGCGTCTGAGACATATCGAGACAACCCACGATTTTCGACCGAAGAGGTGATCCGCGAGGTCGGTGTCGGCGAGGCGGTAACCTCGATGCTTGAGCGAAAGGGTGCGCCTGGCGTTGTTGAGCGCACGTTGATCCGACCACCATCATCGCAATTGGGTCCGATCACGGCGGCTGAGCGGCAGGGCGTGATAGCCGGATCGCCAATCTCAGGCAAATACGAAGCCCTTAAGGATCGCGAAAGCGCCTATGAAGTGCTGAGCGCGCGCGCCGAGGCCGCCGGACGCGAGGCCGAGGAAGCAGAGCAACGGGAAGAGGTGGCAGAGGCCGCTGAGCGTGAATATCGCACCGGGCGCCGCTACAAAGGCGAGCGCGTCGGGCGGTCTTCGTCGCGCCGCACGACGAAATCGTCGCGGTCGGACGGTTGTGGCAAGACATTGACGAATTTGGTTATCAAGGAACTGAAAGGTACGACCGGGCGGCGGATTGTGCGCGGGATACTTGGTGGACTTTTCAAGGGACGGTAACAGTCGCCTCCTGTCGGAGGTGACCGGTCGGGGGCGCTACCCCCGGACCCCCGAAGTATTTATTCCAGGAAGAATGGCATGAGAGATACTTTGCGCCGGTTGGCGATGGTGGCGACGTTGTTTCTGGCAGCCTGCGGGCAGCCACCCGAAAACCGTCCCATGGCCTCGGTGGACGAGATCCGGGCGCTGGAGAAGGCAATTGTCGCGCTTGATACCAGCATCGACCCCAATGAGGCGGCGCGCGCGGCCGAGATTGCTTATGCGCATACCCGCGAGCTTGCGATTGCCTATCAGATCACTGATCCGCCGCTTATACACAACACCAAGGTCAACATGGGACTGCGCCCGCGCGGGCTTTGCTGGCATTGGGCCGAGGATATGGAAAAGCGCCTGCTGGCCGAAAAATTCCAGACCCTTGATGTTCTACGGGCGATCGCCAACGCAGACGTGACGTTCAGAATAGATCACTCGACCGCGCTTGTCGCGCCGAAGGGCAAAACGATCGACGAGGCAATGGTTCTGGACCCCTGGCGGTTCGGCGGCACGCTTTTCTGGTCGGAAACGCGTGCGGATACGCGGTATAATTGGGTGCCACAAAAAGACGTTCTGGAATGGCGGCGGCGCAAACAGCTTGCCGAGCTGCCAAGGGCGCAGCCCAGGTAGGCGCGCCGACCGTCGGCGTTGCACGCAGACTTTGGATCGGGCATCACCGGAGGCGAAAAGGAGAGGCACTCCATGGGTTTCGGCAAGGGACATCACCTGCATCTGATCGACGGCTCGGCCTTCATTTTCCGGGCTTATCACGCGCTTCCACCGCTCACGCGCGCGTCCGACGGATTGCCCGTGGGTGCGGTCAGCGGTTTCGTGAATATGCTTTGGAAAACGGTCGAGGCGAACGTTGGCGCGGACGCGCCGACCCACGCCGCGGTGGTATTTGACAAGGGCAGCCACACGTTTCGCAACGACCTTTACGATCTATACAAAGCCAATCGCGAGGAGATGCCAGAAGACTTGCGCCCGCAGATGCCACTGACGCGCGATGCAACGCGGGCGTTCAACATCGCCTGCCTTGAGCAAGAAGGGTTCGAGGCCGACGACATCATCGCGACATTGGCCTGCCGCGCGCGCGACGCCGGTGGACGCGTGACAATCATTTCATCCGATAAAGACATGATGCAGCTGGTCGGCGGCGGCGTTGAAATGTTCGACGCAATGAAGAACGCCCGGATCGACAGCGACGGTGTTGTCGCGAAGTTCGGCGTTAGCCCCGACAAGGTGATTGATGTGCAAGCACTGGCCGGTGACAGCGCTGACAATGTGCCAGGCGCACCCGGAATCGGAGTCAAAACCGCCGCACTTTTGATAAATGAATACGGTGACTTAGAGACGCTTCTTGAGCGAGCCAATGAAATCACCCAGCCAAAGCGTCGCCAGACGCTGATCGACAACGTCGAACAAATATTGTTGTCGAAGAGACTGGTCACACTCGATTGCGATATGGCGCTGGATTATGGGCTTGAGGCGCTTGAGGTGAAAGAGCCCGTTGCCAACGACTTGCTGGAATTCCTGACATCAATGGAATTTCGCACGATCACGCGCCGGATTGCCGAAGCGTTAGGTGCTGAAGTTCCGGTTATTCCCGACGTCGAGCCCGAGGCGGCAAATGACGTCTCGGTGCCATTTGATACTGCCAAGTATGAAAATGTGAATGATCTGGCAGCCCTCGATAGGTGGATTGAACAAGCCCACGCGCGAGGTTGGGTCGCAATTGACACCGAGACCACGGGTCTGAACGAAATGACAGCCGATCTGGTTGGCATTTCAATGTGCGTAGAGCCAGGCGCGGCCTGTTACATTCCGCTGGCCCACAAGGCGTCAGCAACGGACGATCTGTTCGGTTCCGACGATCTGGCCGAAGGGCAGCTTGGGATCCGAGATGTGCTCACGAAACTCAGGCCGCTTTTGAAAGATCCCAGCGTTCTGAAGATCGGTCAGAACATGAAATATGACGCCAAGATATTTGCCCGATACGATGTGGACGTTAACCCGATCGACGACACGATGCTGATGTCTTACGCGATGAATGCGGGGCTTCACAATCACGGGATGGACCAGCTTTCAGAGCGCTATTTGAGCCATCACCCTATTGAGATTAAATCACTTCTGGGCACCGGCAAATCCCAGATCACCTTTGACCGTGTGCCGTTGGACGACGCGGTAAAATACGCCGCCGAAGACGCGGACATCACACTCAGGCTCTGGCAGTCCTTCAAGCCCGAGCTTCATGCCAAGCAAGTAACGACCGTCTACGAGACACTTGAGAGGCCGCTTATTCCAGTGCTGGCTGAGATGGAAATGGCAGGCATCAAAGTCGACCGCGAGGTGCTGGCGCGAATGTCAAATGCCTTTGCGCAGAAGATGGCGGAACTTGAGGATGATATTCACGCGCTGACGGGCGAAAAGTTCAATGTCGGCAGCCCCGCACAGGTTGGCGAGATCCTTTTTGAGCGTATGGGTTTGCCGGGCGGGAAAAAGGGCAAGACGGGAAAATATTCCACGCCCGCTGATGTGCTGGAAGATCTGGCAACCGAACACGAATTGCCGGGCCGCGTTCTGGACTGGCGTCAGGTTCAAAAGCTGAAATCGACCTACACCGACGCGCTTCAGGATCACATCAACACCGATACCGGCCGCGTTCACACGTCCTATTCCATTGCCGGGGCCAACACCGGGCGGCTCGCCTCGACCGACCCGAACTTGCAGAACATTCCTGTGCGAACCGAAGAAGGTCGCCGCATTCGCGAGGCGTTTATTGCCGCGCAAGGCCATACGCTGGTCAGCCTGGACTACAGCCAGATCGAACTTCGAATACTGGCCCATATTGCCGAAATAGACGCGCTGAAGCAGGCGTTCCGCGAAGGCCAGGACATTCATGCCGCCACCGCGTCCGAGATGTTCAACGTGCCACTGGAAGACATGACGCCCGATGTGCGCCGTCAGGCCAAGGCCATCAATTTTGGCGTCATTTACGGTATTTCGGGCTTTGGATTAGCTCGCAACCTCAGGATTCCCCGAGACGAAGCGCAAGGGTTCATCGACCGCTATTTCGAGCGGTTCCCCGGCATTCGCACATACATGGATGATACGGTCGCTTTTGCCAAAGAGCACGGGTTTGTGCAGACGTTGTTTGGGCGCAAGATCAACACGCCCGAGATCAACAATCGAGGGCCGCACGCCGGATTTGCGCGCCGCGCAGCAATTAACGCACCAATTCAGGGAACCGCCGCAGATGTCATTCGCCGGGCGATGATCCGAATGCCCGACGCAATCGCAAAATTGCCCGCAAAAATGCTGCTTCAGGTTCACGACGAACTTCTGTTCGAGGTCGAAGATACAGCCGTCGACGAATTGATCGGCGTGGCGAAAGACGTGATGGAGGGCGCGCCAGTGCCGGCGGTTGACCTTGCCGTGCCGCTTATTGTCGATGCCGGAAAAGGCGCGAACTGGGCCGAAGCACATTAAGCTGGATCGCCCAGGCCAAATTTAACGGATGCCGCAACTCGCCTATAGCGTGTAATTTTCGTCGTAACTCCTTGGAAATCTATGTTCTGCGGCATCAAATTATGGTACAGAGCGCCATAATTTGCCCTTCTAGGGCGCATATACATTCCTTCGAACCGCCAAAGTCTTGGAAAAATTGATGAACGACGCTTCTTCGGGCTATTTTAGTCTGACAGATCAGATCGCAAGCCTGGCACCAGTGCTTCAGCCCGGTACTTTCGTCTTTTGCTCGGTACTGCATAACGCAGACTCGCACGCCGCAATGGCCGTCGCGGTCGGCAGTTTCGTCGAAGACGAGGGACTGTCGCTGATCCTGCCCCGAACGGAAGCGGTGCAATTGGGCCTGATCTTTGATATGACAATGCGTCAGATAACGCTGATGGCTTATTCGGCTCACGATGGTGTCGGGCTGCCGGCGACGGTGGCGGGTGCGCTGGCCGAAAAGGGTATTCCCGCCAATATCGTTGCTGCGGCCCAGCACGACCATATTTTCGTCCCCTCGCGCCAGGCTGACGACGCGATGGAGGCACTCAGGGACCTGCAACAATACGCCCGGGACCAAACCGGCTGATTTAACGCCCATTGCCCCTTTCCCCCGCCCGCGCTGTCTTCTACTAGGTCGGCGAGCAGCCGGGACGAGGGACATGACCGAGCCAGCAATCACCGAAGACCTGATCGCCGCGCATGGGATTTCCCCCGACGAATACGCCAGTATCATCCGCATCCTGAACCGAGAGCCGTCGTTTACCGAGTTGGGAATATTCTCGGCGATGTGGAACGAACATTGTTCCTACAAGTCTTCCAAAAAATGGCTTCGGACCCTGCCGACCGAAGGCCCGCAGGTCATTTGCGGCCCCGGTGAAAACGCCGGCATTGTCGATATCGGCGACGGGCAGGCCGTGGTCTTCAAGATGGAAAGCCACAACCACCCAAGTTACATCGAGCCATATCAGGGTGCCGCAACCGGCGTCGGCGGCATTCTGCGCGACGTGTTCACGATGGGTGCCCGCCCGATTGCAGCGATGAATTCGCTTTCATTCGGTGAACTATCGCACCCCAAGACCAAGCGCCTTGTTGCCGGGGTGGTCGAGGGCATCGGCGGCTATGGTAATCCCTTCGGCGTGCCGACCGTCGGCGGCGAGGTCCGATTTCACAGCGCATATAACGGCAATTGTCTGGTGAATGCTTTCGCTGCCGGGTTGGTTGATACCGACAAGATTTTCTATTCCGCAGCATCTGGCGTCGGGATGCCGGTCGTTTACCTTGGCGCAAAGACCGGTCGCGACGGTGTTGGCGGTGCAACGATGGCGTCAGCCGAATTCGACGACACGATCGAGGAAAAGCGCCCGACCGTGCAGGTTGGCGATCCCTTCACCGAAAAGCGACTTCTGGAAGCGTGTCTCGAACTGATGGCGTCCGGTGCGGTGATCTCAATTCAGGATATGGGGGCGGCGGGGCTGACCTGTTCCGCAGTCGAGATGGGCGACAAAGGCGGGCTGGGCATTCGCTTGAACCTGGACCTTGTTCCAGTCCGCGAAGATGCAATGACGGCCTACGAGATGATGCTCAGCGAAAGCCAGGAGCGGATGCTCATGGTGCTGAAGCCCGAGAATGAGGCGGCGGCGAAGGCGATATTCGACAAATGGGATCTGGATTTCGCCATTGTCGGCGAAACCATTGCCGAAGATCGTTTTCTAATCTTGCACGGCAACGAGGTTAAGGCGGACCTGCCGCTTTCCAAGCTGTCTTCAGCCGCGCCGGAGTATGATCGCCCGTTTGAGGCAACGGACGCTCGTGCCAATAGCCCGCGTGGGGCCGACCTTTCGATTTCGGCCCTTGACGGGTTGCGGGCCTTGATCGGCTCGCCCAATTACGCACGCAAGCAATGGGTCTGGGAACAATACGACAGTCAGGTCATGGCCGACACGGTGAAGGCCTCGGGTCTGGGTGCAGGCATCGTCCGCGTCCACGGCACCGACAAGATGCTGGCCTTCACGTCTGACGTAACCCCCAGATATGTAAAGGCTAATCCGGTCGAGGGTGGCAAACAGGCGGTCGCCGAGGCGTTCCGCAACCTTTGTGCCGTAGGCGCCAGGCCGCTCGCGGCGACGGATAACCTGAACTTCGGGAATCCCGAAAAGCCCAAGATTATGGGGCAGTTTGTCGGCGCCGTGCAGGGTATAGGTGCTGCCTGCAAGGCCCTCGACATGCCCATCGTGTCGGGCAATGTCAGCCTTTACAACGAAACCGATGGCCAGGCCATTTTACCGACGCCGACCATCGGTGCGGTGGGTCTGATTTCCCGCCCGGGCGATCTGATCTCGGGCCAGGCTTCGAAGGGTGATGCCGCGATCCTGATTGGCGGCACCGGCACCCATCTTGAACAATCGGCGCTGCTGGCCGAACTTCAGGGAAGTGAAGAAGGTGATGCACCCGAAGTGGATCTGGCCGCCGAGCGCCGGAACGGCGAATTTGTGCGAACGGTCGGGCAACTGGTGAGTGCGGCCACGGATCTCTCCGATGGCGGCCTTGCGCTGGCCGCGTTCGAGCTTGCCGAGGCTGCGGGAATTGGTGTGACGCTCGATACAGCTGATATCCCGGCGCTTTTTGGCGAAGATCAGGCGCGATACCTGCTTGCCTGCCCGGCGGAGAACCTGCCCATGTTGACAGAAACCGCCCAAGCCCAAGGCGTGCCGGTCGCTGCAGTGGGCCAGTTCGGCGGCTCGGATGTACAATTCGGAGGTGAGACTGCCCCGATGGCAGATATGTCGCGGCTATTTCGAAGTGCATTCGCGGACGTACTTACCAACTGATTTCATCTTTTCAAAATACGCTCGCGGTGTCGGCAGCGGCAGCGCCTTTCATGTTGGTCGCTGCCGAAGGGCAGCGAAATCTCTACCTTGCACGCACGCCTCGGCGTCTCTACATCATGGAAAACGATAGCGGGAACGCCACGAATGCCGATGCAGGCCCACGAGATCGAAGAGCTTCTGCGGGAAACATTTCCGGCGGCAAAGATCGTCGTCGAAGGCGATGACGGTGTGCATATGTCGGCGATGGTGGAAGACGAAGGATTTCGCGGGATGAACCGTGTGCAGCAGCAACGCGCAGTCTACGCCGCTTTGAAGGGCAGAATGGACGGCCCGAACGGCGAACTTCATGCCTTGGCGCTGACCACGCGCGTGCCAGAATGACCGAGAGGAAACGCCGATGACGGCTCAGGACCAAATTAAGGACGCCGTGACCACCAACGACGTCGTTCTATTTATGAAGGGCACCAAGGCCATGCCCCAATGCGGATTTTCAAGCCGCGTGGCGGGTGTGTTGACCTATATGGGCGTGGATTTTGCGGATGTGAATGTTCTTGCCGATGACGCGATCCGTCAGGGTATCAAAGACTATTCCGAATGGCCGACCGTTCCGCAGCTTTACGTTAAAGGCGAATTCGTCGGTGGCTGCGATATCATCACCGAAATGACGATCTCGGGCGAGCTTGACCAGCTTTTCGACGACAAGGGCGTGAGCTACGACAAAGACGCCGCCGAGAAAATTCGCGCACACAACGGCTGACAATCCCGGGCGCGCGAAAAAAAAGGCCGCCAAACCGGGCGGCCTTTTCGTGTTCTGTGCGAGCGGGCTTAGTCGTCCTTGCTGTCTTCCGCTGGTGCTTCGTCGGGTGCTACAGCAGTGCCGTCTTCGCTTTCGGATGACACATGTTCATCGGCAGAAACGTCTTCGTCCATGACCGACAGCTCATCAAGTTCGGCCGCACCGATATCTTCGAATAGCTCGGAGATCTCGATCTCGGCCTGAGCATCTTCTTCGGCGGCTCGGTCTGAGATGCTGACACCTTTGGCCTGAAGCCCGGCTTCTTCGTCGGAGCGTGCGACGTTCAGTTCGATGGTCGCTTCGACCTCGGGGTGCAGCATGACGCTGACCTTGTGAATGCCCAGTTCCTTGATCGGTGCAAGAAGTGCGACTTGCTTGCGATCCAGTGAAAAACCGCTTTCCGTCGCGGCATCGGACGCATCGCGCGTCGTTACCGAGCCATAAAGTGAACCGCCGTCCGAAGCAGACCGGATCACGATGAATTGCTGGCCGTCGAGTTTTCCGGCAAGCGCCTCGGCTTCGCTTTTTGATTCCAGGCTCCGCGCTTCAAGCTGGGCCTTTTCGGACTCGAAGTGTTTGATGTTGGTATCAGACGCCCAAAGTGCCTTTTTCTGCGGCAGAAGGAAGTTGCGCGCATAGCCATCCTTGACAGTGACGACATCGCCCATCTGACCCAATTTGGCCACACGTTCCAGAAGGATTACCTGCATTTCAGTTCTCCTTACCTAACCGCATATGGCAAAAGCGCGAGAAACCGCGCGCGTTTGATTGCGCGGGCCAGATCGCGTTGCTTCCTGGCTGAAACAGCCGTGATCCGGCTTGGCACGATCTTTCCGCGTTCGGAAATATACCGCTGAAGCAGCTTCGTGTCCTTGTAGTCGATCTTTGGCGCAGTATCGCTCGAGAACGGGCAGACCTTGCGGCGGCGAAAAAATGGTTTTGAAGCCATGACTTACATTCCCTCCTTAACGTCGTTCACGACGACCGTCGCGGTCATCGGATTTGCGCATCTGGACGGACGGGCCTTCTTCGTGTGCATCGACTTTAATCGTCAGTATCCGCATCACGTCGTCGTGCAGCCGCATCAGACGTTCCATTTCCTGAACCGCAGGTGCCGGCGCGTTGGTCTTCAGGAAGGCGTAGTGGCCTTTGCGGTTCTTGTTGATCTTGTAGGCCATTGTTTTAATGCCCCAATACTCGCTCTCGACGATGTTTCCGCCGTTGTCGCTGAGTATTGTGCCAAAATGTTCGATGAGCCCCTCGGCCTGCGTGTTGGACAAGTCCTGACGCGCAATCATCACATGCTCGTAAAGCGGCATGTTCACTCCAGTTCTGTTCGGGCGCACTTCAAAGGACGATTTCTGATCCGCCGCTCTCGTCCACGAGAGGCTGCGCCGGTCAAGCAATCTTGCGGCGGATCGCGCGCTTATACACCTCCACACTTCCGTTGCAACCCTGTCCAATTGCTGCCGTTTTTGGCCGTTATCGCGATATTTACCAATACCGATGCACAAGGACGGTAGATGACCGCCATGAGAAGCATTGCTGACGTTGATCCAGATAAGCCGGGTCTTGAAATGATCAATATGCCCTGGGGCTTTCGCCTCAGACCCGCCGACATGGCAGAGCAGGCAGGCGAAGCTATCACCGAATGGGCGCTCACGTTCCTGGGCATCGTGTTGCTCTTAAGCGCTTTTGGCCAATGGGTGTTGCCCGGGTCGATCTACGGCGGCGATATGATCGCGATGAAGCTGATGCTCACCGCCGTGCTTGGCGTGGGCGGTGGATTGATCCTGTCTATTTCTGCGCGCGGATTTCGACCCGAAGTTCAGGTTGATCGCGCTCGGCAGGAAATCCGGTTCGTTTCGCGAAATCCTCGCGGTCGCGGCGAAGTGCTGGCAACAATCGACATTGAACGGATCATCGGAATTGGCATGACGAAGTCGGTCGATGGGCCCGATTGCCATTGCCTGCTTTATTTGATCAACGGCCAGAAACCGTTGCGTCTGGCAACCGGGACCGAACACGAGATCAAGGCGATCCGCAAACGGATGGACGATTACGTGACCCCGGCGGCTGAACGACTGGCGGCGAAAATGACGTCATCCGGCCCGACGGTCGCTGCCTAACAGTCTATTTGCCGCCTTCCCGACAAATCTGTACCGCGGACTAGCCCAAATCCCGTAGTGGGTTGAATTCATTGAATTACGGGATTGCGGTTACGTTTTGCGATAGGAATCCAATTTACGAGTTTCGTGGCCCCTAGTGCGTTTCAGTCCAGATAGGCGGCTCGATCCTCTCTCTTGATCTTCCTCCTGATCGATTTCAGCTGCGGACCGAAGTAATTAATGTACGACATAATGTTTGTGCTGATCTTGTTTGGGTCGATTTTTCTGCACGAGTTTGGGCACGCCTGGGGACGTCTGATCCAGGGAATACCGGTGACGCGCATTATGCTTTATGGCGGCGATCAGTTGAGCCCGCCGCCTCGCGGCACCAACAAGAGCTGATTGTGGCGATGGGCCCGATTGTGAATCTAGCGCTCTGGGCCGTGGCCAGCCTGATTGCGCCGATGATCATCGCATCCTGAAACGTCGCCATCGGATCGGCGGCCAGGCCGGTGTTCCCTGCAACCAGCAACGCACCAATCACAAGCGCCATGATCAAGCCCCAGATGATCCGGTGCTTGACGCCGGTTTCCTGCTGGCCACCCGACATGATGGTATTCATCACCAGGATGCCTGAGACAGCCGAAGTCACCAGGAATGTCATGATCAAAACCACGCTCATGATCGTAATGCCGGACAGTAAGCCGCCCGACAACATAGCGCCCAATGTGACGAACAGCTTGTTGGTGTTTGAGGCCCCGATGATCGCACCCTCGGCGACAGCCGAAAGCTCAAGGTCGACGGCAGTGGCACCCAGGATGGTCATCCAGGCAAAGCAGACCAACGCGGGTGCGAAGACACATCCAGGGATGAACTCGCGAACAGTGCCGCCCTTCGAAATACGCGCCAGGAACAATCCCACCAATGGCGAGAACGCGATCCACCAGGCCCAGTAGAAGGTGGTCCAACCGGACTGCCAACCAAATAGACGGCCCTCAGTGCCGGCCTCGTAGGCCGCGACTTGTACTTCCGGTGGAAGCGCTGCGGCATCGCCCATCAGCCATTCCTGACCGGTGACGGCATAGACGAACTGGCTGACGCCAAAGCCGATTGTCACGGACACACCCAAAATGGTGCGACAACGCCCATCACATCGACGGCGTGGCCGACAAAGCCATTGGCACTGATAGGAAATATTAATGCCCACAACACGAGGACAACCATAATGCCCTTCGAAATAAGAGCGATTGGAAGGCTGTAGCTTTCATAAAATCCCGATTCTGCTTTCGCGATCTCAAGATCGGTAAACGGTGCTTTTGGGGCCATTGGTTTCTCCGTGTCGGCCAGTGTCAGGACGGTAGGAAGCTATTCTTGGAAGCCAATTCATGCCCTCAACTGGCGCCGGCCCGGCTCGCCCGATCGATGGCCAGCCCCAACCATTTCCACCCACCCCGGCCCTTGATTTGGAAGCCACATCGGTCAATAAGCCGGGCCTTGGCGGGCGGTGGCGATTTTTACGGTGTCCGACCTTTGACGTCGATGGGTATAGAAACGGCACACGGCGTTGTGCGCCTTAGCCTTACGCACTACACAACCGAACAAGAAGTGGACCGCTTGATCACTGCCCTTGATCACGTCCTCTGAACTGCGAAAGAATGCGCCGGAAAATCTGACTGGCACATAGAAACCAAGCCGTTATGCTGCGCCGCAACAGCAATTCGCTGCAATGCAATATGAAGCGGAAGTGTCGATATGCCTCTAAAGAGTAAAACCGCCGTCATCACCGGATCAAACTCCGGCATTGGACTGGGCATCGCCTGGGAACTTGCGCGGGCGGGCGCGAATGTTGTTTTGAATTCATTCACCGAACGCGACGAAGACCATGCGTTGGCAGACAGCATTTCATCTGAAACCGGTGTCGCGGCGCGCTATATCAAGGCCGACATGGCAAACGGCGATGAATGCCGCGCGCTGATCAAAATTGCGGGCGCCTGCGATATTCTGGTGAACAACGCTGGCATTCAGCATGTGGCACCGATTGATCAATTTCCGGTCGAAAAATGGGATAGTATTATCGCGATCAACCTGTCGTCCGCTTTTCACACTACTGCCGCCGCGCTGCCAAATATGCGGGACGCGGGTTGGGGCAGGGTGGTCAATATCGCATCTGCGCACGGGTTGACGGCCTCGCCCTTCAAATCCGCCTATATCGCGGCCAAACATGGGATCGTCGGCCTGACGAAAACAACGGCGCTGGAAACAGCGAAAGAGCCGATCACAGCAAACGCCATCTGTCCGGGGTATGTTTTGACGCCGCTGGTCGAAGCGCAGATCCCCGACCAGATGAAGACCCATAACATGGAGCGGGATCAGGTGATCCGTGACGTCATGCTGTCGCGCCAGCCTTCCAAGGAATTTGCCACTGTCGAGCAAATAGGCGGGACCGTGACATTCCTTTGCTCAGCCGCGGCTGCCCAGATTACCGGCACCACGATCAGCGTCGACGGTGGCTGGACGGCGCTTTAGCAATCCGGGTATTCCATTGCCGGAGGAAAAAATGACCGACGCGCCCGTCGGACGGGTCGGTCATTGAAATGCGATGGCGAGCCAAATCTGGCGCTTTATTTTAGTCTACAATGGACTGCATTCAACACAAGGCGTCGGACCGCCGCTCGAGCTGCTTGCAACAGCCACGATGATCGCGAGAATCACGAGCGGAATAATAAAGCCGCCCGAAGTTGCCGAGGCTTCCTCGATAACTTCCGGTTCCATCATTGGTTCGGCCAGACCACCGGCGCTAACCTGCGATGCTGTCAGTGCAATCGAGGCAGCAATCGCTGCTGCTGGTTTCAGATATTTCATATTAGTACTCCTCAGAAAACGCGGATCAACCTGCCGGTGCCATTGGCGAGCTACCACCGCTGGAACCGCTGGCAATCGCTGCGATGATTACCAAAAGCAGAAGCGGGATGATAAAGCCACCCGAACTCGCCGACGCCTCCTCGATCACTTCGGGTTCCATCATTGGTTCGGCCAAGCCACCGGCGCTGACCTGGGAGGCAGTCATCGCAATTGCAGCCGCAACCGCTGTTGCTGGTTTCAGATATTTCATATTGGATTCCTTGCTCCGTGCCTGTGCGCGCAATGGAAGCATAGGTTCCAGACTAATTGAAGTCAGAATTGTGCGTAATCGCCCTCAACGGTGGGAAATGTCCTCGGAATGTGGAAATTTCTTTCCCGCCACCAGACGCTAAGCACCCATTTCAGCCCTGATGACGCGGAAAATCCGGCGTGAGTCGAATCCGGGTGAGGAACATCCTTGCCTGGCAGTGTGTTCGAAAAGACCAATACACGGCCCAATTTCGGCTTCACGGCGATCTTGACGTTTGGGAAAGCCGTCTGGCCCTCGCCTTCGACATCGCTAAGATAGCAAAGCGTCGTGAACAGCCGTTGCCCGCCCTTTGCCAATTCGTCAGCAAAGGTAGGTATGTCGTGAAAGCCATCGACGTGAACATCAAAGAACTGTTCGCCCTCGTATTTGAGAAGTTTAACGCCTTCAGTGTTTTCGGGCGGTATGCGAACGATTGACGAAAGCTGCGTCATCAGTTCGGTCAACTCCGGCACTGCCCACTGGTCAAGCGTTGCCTGCAAGTTCGTGCGTTTTTCGCCAACGACGATGCCGTCTTCGGTTCCGTATGCCGCAGGCGCAAGATCGCCTTTGCCCGCTTTGATCGCTGCCTCGGCGGTCGCCGCACCAAAGACATCGTCGTGTACCGCAACCAGCGGGTTTAGGTTCAGCAGCTGACCCCGCATAACTCCCCCCTCAGTAATAATGAGCTATTCGCGCGGCAATCCGCCCGATGCGGCACCCGCAATTATCACGAGAAATATCAACGGCAAAATGAAGCCCCCCGAAGAAGCTGCGCCCTCGGCGACAACTTCGGGTGCCAGCACTTCGGGTTCCATCCGCGGTTCAGCGGCACCACCGGCGTGCAGTGGCGCTGCGGCCATTGACAAAGCCGCAGCAGCCGCTGCGGCAGGTCTGAGGTACTTCATAAGGTCACCACAATTATGCTGCCAATCACAAGGATCGGCTCCTATCTGCCTATTAGTATAGCAGAAATTCGCCTTCGGCAGAGGGGAACGAGCGCGGAATATGAAAATGGTGTTCTCGCCACCACACTGACAATACCCACTTAACGCCGTCGCCTGGACCAAATCCAACGTGCGCACTGTCGGGATGGGTGGTGTTCTGTCCGGGCAAATTGTTGGCAAATAGCAATACGCGCCCCAATTTTGGCCTAACCGCGATCTTCAAATGTGGAAACGCGGTTTGCCCTTCTTCTTCAACGTCGTTGAGATAGCAAAGCGTGGTAAAAAGCCGCTGTCCGCCCTTCTGAAAATCCTCATGGCTGGCACCATCTTCTTCATAGCCGTCAAAGTGCAGGTCGAAAAGTTGCTCGCCTTCGTAGCGCAGCAATTTGGACGTTTCGGCGTGTTCGGGCGGCAGTCTGACAATCCCGGAAATCGTGGTCATGAGATCGGCCAGAACCGGCACCGACCATTGATCAACCAGTGCGGCCTGATTGGTTCTTTGTTCGCCAGTCGTGCGCCCGTCAGTCGTACTATAGGTCGGTTGTTCGAGCCGGTCCCTGCCAGCCGCAATCGCGGCATCCGCGACCGCCTGGTCAAAAACGTCATCAAAAATCGCGACCAGCGGGTTCACGTTCAAAAGTTGTTTATTCATCGGATCTCGGCCCCATCTGCCCGAATTTACGGAAAGATACCGGGCATTGCCGCGATATCAAGAGGCGCGCGCAGGCGGTTGTCGAACTTCGCCGATTGGCGTCGGCATGGATTTGTCGCCGTTTGGATAAACAAGCCCCGCCGAGATGACCAGCTTGGCCGCATCTTCAACCGTCATATCCAGCTCGATCACGTCGCGCGTGGGAACGAACAGCAAAAACCCCGATGTCGGGTTGGGCGTTGTCGGCAGAAAAACCGCCGTCTTGTCGTCATCCAGCTTGATCTTATCGGCAACCTCGCCCTTGGCCGAGGTTGATATGAACGCAATCGCCCAGATGCCTTTGCGCGGATATTCCACCAGACAAGCTTTTTCGAATGACGCTTCGGATTGCGCAAAGACCGTCTCGGCGATCTGTTTCAATCCGTTATAGATCGAGCGTACCACCGGCAGCCCCTGCACCAGCCCTTCGGCCCAATTGATGAGCGAACGACCGATAAGACCCTTGGCAATCCAGCCGATAATGATCGTGAAAATCAGAAACACGAACACACCGATGCCGCGTATGTTCAGGCCAACATATTGATCGGGGCGCAGCCAGACCGGAACGAACGGAAGGACCCAGCTGTCCACCCAGCCGGCGACCGTCCATATCAACCAAAGCGTCAGAGCAATTGGCGCAATGACGACAAGTCCGGTCAGAAAGGACCCGCGCATTGAACTGAATGGTCCGCGGCGTTTTTTTGGGCTGTCTGTGTCGTCGTCAAAAGGTTTGGTCATGTGGCGCTTCCGGCAGAACAGCTACAATCTAAAGATCTTGGGCGCGCGGAACAATGCCCATCCCCAGAAATCATGTGTTTCGATTAAGCGAACATAAATTCGCAGCAATTTCAGCGCCAAGGCGGGCGTTGTTCTTAACCAAAGCGATGTTGGCGACAAGCGACGCGCCGTCGGTCAGCTCGACTATACGGTCCAGCAAAAATGGCGTGACGTCTTTGCCGGTAACGCCTTGCTCGTGGGCTTCGCGGGTAGCTTGCGCAATGAACGGGTTCAGTTCACTCGCCGAAATTTCATCCGCTGCCGGGATCGGGTTCGCGACCAGCTGGCCACCGGACAATCCCAGCGCTGCGCGGGCGCGGTGCGCTTCAGCAATGGTCCTTGGATCATCCATTCGGATCGGTGCGGCGATCCCAGAGCTTTGTGTCCAGAAGGCCGGGAACATATCCTGCCTATAGGCAATCACCGGAACGCCCAGGGTTTCCAGCACCTCAAGTGTCTTGGGTATATCCAGGATGGCCTTGGCGCCGGCCGCCACGACCGTCACCGGCGTCTCTGCAAGTTCGTGCAGGTCAGCGGATATATCGAAGCTGGCTTCAGCGCCTTTGTGAACGCCACCAATGCCGCCGGTGGCGAAAACCTCGATATGCGCGACATGCGCCGCGATCATGGTCGCGGCAACGGTCGTCGCACCAGTTCCACCGGTCGCCATACAGGTCGCCAAGTCGGCGCGCGACAGTTTGGCAACGTTTTTGGCGTGGCCAAGTGCATCAAGCTGGTGCGCGTCCAGACCAATTTTCAGCCGCCCTTCGATGACCGCGATCGTCGCTGGTGTTGCACCCATCTCCCTGATTGCTGCTTCGACTGTTTTTGCCGTTTCAACATTCTGCGGAAAAGGCATGCCGTGGGTGATGATCGTCGATTCCAAGGCGACAACGGGGTCACCGGATGCCTTGGCGGCGCGGACCTCTGGCGCGAGATCGAAGTTGGCGCTCATGAAGGCACATCCCCGGACACATAGGCTGCGGCGGCCCGCAAGGCAGCCTCAAGCGCGCCTTGATCGTCCTCATTGCGCGCCTCGGCCGCGATGTGGGCTGCCATGAATGTATCTCCGGCCCCGGTGACGCGGGTGACCAAAACTTCCGGTGGGGTCGCAGTGATTATACCCGCTGCGCTCGCGAAAGCGGCATCCTCGCCGCCGTTGGTCACCAGGCACCGCGCGGCGCTTTTGGCAAACAGGGCCTCAGCCGCCGACGGGGCAGATGAAAACGTTGTGTGACAAAGAATTCCGGCCTCTTCCAGATTGACGTAAACTGTCGCGTTCGCGCAGCCAAGAAGCGCCAAAAGCCGTTCGGCCTTGCCGGGTGAGGCAGGTGCAACACGCAAGTCAGAAGCGGCGAAAAGTGGATTAACCGCAATCTTGGCCAAAAGCCGTTCCGTCAGGTTTCCATCGAGCGCGATCAAGCCACCGTACGGTGCGTCGACAGACCCCAGGCTTCCGTCGCTCAGTGGCTTCAATATCTTGTCGTCGGCAGCCTCTAACGTATGCGCATCCGCTATGGCCGCGATCAGGCCGTTGGCGCCTTCGACGGCCATGTAGCGATCCGTGGGAAGGTCAATTGACCGATAGATGTGCCGGGTGACAATCCCCAGGTCCGCGACAGCGGCAACCAACTCATCACCTTCCGCGTCGCGGCCAACGGCCGTCAACAAAACCGGCGTCATGGAAAACCGCCTAAGCGTCATCGCAATGTTCAGTGCAACGCCGCCCGGCAGGCGTGTTATGCGCCCCGGAACGTCCGTGCCGACACGCATGACCGCGCTTGAGCGACCGATCACGTCCCAAAGCACCGACCCGATACAAAGAACTTCGCGGGTTTCAGTCATTTGGCCGGTGTGGCCGGATGCGGGTTTCTTGGCAAGACCCGTTGAAGGCAAAACCGCGACCGGAAGGGATTTGGATAATTGGCAAATCCGTCGCAAGGTCGCATCCAGATCACGATCCATGCAGCGGTTTGAGCGATAACGATGGCAAGGTTTCCTGATCCGATGAGCCGCCGCGAAACTGCCTGCGATCTGGTGTGTCTGAGGTCAGCGCTTATGGGTCCAAATAGCGTTGTTTGATTAGAGAGTGCTCTTGGCTCATCGTAACCGCTGAGGAGTGGAAGATGAGACAGACAACTGGAACCCGAATGAGCCCTGGCGAGAAGATCGTCAAAGATATCAAGCGCGCGACGCACCGCTTCCACAAGATCTTCGACACGATCATTGTGAACGAGGGCGACCGGCTTTCTCATACCGGTTCCGGCGGCTCGGTCAGATGCCTTGCCAAATCCGAAAATCGACTGTTTGCCTCTGAAAGACCCAAAGTGGCGTCACGGATCGCCGAAGCGCGGCTTTTTCCCGCCACTGGTGTCGCAAAGTCCATGAACTTCTCGACAATATCGCCTTCAGAATATGGTCGCTCGGGCCCGCCGCGCGCCTCGACAAACCCTGACGCAACCGTTGCCCCCGAATTGAGCGTCAGCGTCACATCCGCGCTTCGACCCGCCGGAAAGCGCGCTTCGTGCTCGGGCGCGGTCACCATCTCGGTCGCGGCGACCAACCTCGCAGCAACCGGGTCGCTCAGCGCATCACCGGCAATGTCCTCAACGCCAACCCGCCCGTTGGCAATCATCTTGGCGACCGCGAAGGGCAGCGAATACTGCGCCTGCGACGTGGTTGCCGGCATCCCCGGAAACAACTGCACCGCATTGTGGAAACTGGCGATACGGACGCCCGCGATATCGTCTGATGAAAGACTATGTTCAAGACAAAGTTCGCGTGCCGCGTCGATTGCGGCATGTGCCCAACGGCAAATCGGGTAGGGCTTGATATATTGAACGTCGGTTTGCCAGACCGAGCCCAGATCGGCCCAGTATCCGGCGGCATCTTCAGCCTCGACCGTGATGGCCGGGCCCCCGATAAATCCCATTTCCGCCATTAGCAGCGACGAAAGACCCACAAACGCGCCCATTCCCGAGCCATCGTGAAGCATCGTCGGGTTAGCGATCTCGCGCATCATCTGGCTGCGCGGCCCGTGATACTCCGCGATGCCCAGCGCCTGTCTAAGCGTTTCGCCCGACGCCCCGCGCAGCCGGGCCGCGATGGCGGCAACGCCCAGCGCGTTCCAGGCGCCTGATGTATGGTATTCGCTGACCGTTGCGTGCAGCGCGAGACCGGCACGTCCCGCAAACTCATACCCGATGACAAGTGCGGCAAGCGCGTCATCCCCGAAAAGGTCAGGAATATTTTCGGCAACGGCAGTTAGCGCGGGCACAACCGCGACACCGATGTGTCCTTTCACAGGATTGAACCCGTCGTGCGCGTCCAAATTGTCGATCTGGCTGGCGGCAGCAAAGGCGGCACCCGGAATGCTGGCTTTCCTGCCGTCGAACAACAGCGTCGCCTCGGCTTCGGGCGACGAGGCGGCGTAAAATCGCACGGCGGTTTCACGAGCGATGCGGCCCGCCTCTAGCCGTGATGCGGCAATGCAGACGCCGATCGTGTCCAGCAACAAAAGTGCTGCACGGCGGCGGGTCGCGTCGGGAATTTCAGCCGTCGAAGTTTGCAGCACAAACGCGAACGGATCAGCGTGAAGCCCGCGTCGTTCCAGCTTGGTAACATCTTCCATCGCATTGACTTTCATTGATCCGACTTGGCGAAAGCCTAACCGCCGGCCTGGGTAACCGCCAATTCAATTCGCGTCATCTGACAGGCGACAAAACGACCAAACACTGTTTTGCTTAGCAAAATGATCATAACCTCGATGGGCCTGCTGTTTTGGCGGTGCAGTCTAATGAAACGAGGGCCAAATGGGCTTTTCCAAAGAAACACTCGCATTCCTTGGTGACCTGGAAAAGAACAACGCCAAGGATTGGTTCGACGCAAACCGGCATCGTTACGAAGCATCGTGGAAATTTGCGGCGTTTGATTTTATATCCGACATTGCCGCAGACATGGCTCGTTTGACGCCGCCACTCAAAGCCGAGGCGCGGCTCAACGGATCGCTTCGACGGATCAATCGCGACGTGCGCTTTTCAAAGGACAAGTCGCCATACAATGCGCGTCTTCACATGATTTTCTGGGCCGGGGCCCATCCGAACCGCTCGCCCGGAATGCACATTGTCCTTCAGCCCGATGGCGTCGGCTATGGCGCAGGGCTCTTTGGCATTGATCCCAAGGCGCTGTCGTACATTCGCAATCGGATCTTGAATAACTCAGACGGCGACGCGCTTTTGTCCGCCATTGAAAGTGCGGCGTCGGTTGGTTGCACGATGGGCGAGCCGGAACTTGCGCGACTTCCAAAAGGCTATGACGCGACGGGCGCGCGGGCAAACCTGCTCCGGCGAAAATCCTTCGTTGCGCGCACTTATAGCGATCCCGCGCCGAAGGATGTTATTTTGGGAGATGATGCCAGGAAATGGGTGCTTCAGACGACAAAAGCGCTGATGCCACTGATCCGTTGGCTCAATGCCTGACCGGCGCAATTCGCACTGATATCTGCGGGGCAGGGCGGTTATCAGCGTTGCCCCGCAAATTTTTCCTGCCATTCTTCACGCTCTTCATCGCTGATCTTGCGGAAAAGTACGTCCGGCACCGCAAAGTCATGCCCTTCAGGCAACGCGGAAAGGGCCGGCACGATTTCACCAGGCCAAGTGGTATCCAACGTATTCATCGCCGACAGCATTTTAGCCGCCGCATCCGGAATGAACGGAGCCGATATGACCGCGTAAACCCTGATCAGGTTCAGTGCGATGCGAATTTGATGTGCAGCGCGGTCTGGGTCGTCCTTGTATGCCGTCCACGGTGCGGCAGATTGGAGATACTCGTTCCCGAGCGCCCAAATAGACCGCAATTCGCCTGCTGCCTTTCGAACTTCGATAGCTTCCATGTAAAATTCATATTGGCGCAATTTTCCTTCAAGACCTGAGAAGAGTTCCTGTTCAAGATTCGTTAGCGTCATATGTTTTGCGCGTGGGACAACTTCACCCCATTTCGAGCGGCAAAACTTAGTCACGCGGCTGACGAAGTTGCCCAAAACATCCGCCAGATCCTTGTTGACCGAAACCTGGAAGTTTTCCCAGGTGAACTCGCTGTCCGAATTTTCCGGTGCATGGCTCAAAAGCCACCAGCGCCAGTAATCCGATGGCAATATTTCCAGCGCTTGATCCATGAAAACGCCGCGACCCTGGCTGGTGGAAAACTGCCCGCCGTCATAATTCAGGAAATTGAAAGACTTGATGTAATCGACCAGCTTCCAGGGCTCGCCGGAACCGATGATCGTCGCGGGAAAGCTTAGCGTGTGAAACGGCACGTTGTCTTTACCCATGAACTGGACGTAGCGAACATTGTCGGCACCCTTGTCGGTCCGCCACCACCGTTCCCATTCGGCATCCGGGCGACCCGTCGCATCGGTCCATTCCTTTGCGCAGGCGATGTATTCAATTGGCGCATCAAACCAGACATAGAAAACCTTGTCCTCCATCCCCGGCCAAACTTCGTCGCCCCGTTTAACCGGCACGCCCCAGTCCAGATCGCGCGTGATCCCCCGGTCCTGAAGTCCATCGCCGTCGTTTAACCATTTTTTTGCAATGGAAGTTGTCAGGATCGGCCAGTCTTTCTTGCTGTCGATCCAGTCTGACAGCTCTTGGCGAAGCGTGCGTTGCTTCAGGTAAAGGTGCCGCGTTTCCCGCTCCTCAAGGTCCGTCGACCCCGAAATCGCCGACCGGGGCTCGATCAGATCGGTGGGGTCAAGCTGTTTGGTGCAGTTTTCGCATTGATCGCCCCGTGCGCGGTCGTATCCGCAGTTAGGGCAGGTGCCTTCGATATAGCGGTCTGGCAAAAACCGGCCATCGGCGTTCGAATAAACCTGTTTTTCAACCACTTCGTCGATCAGCCCGGCGTCCGCCAACCGCCCCGCGAAATGCTGGGTCAGCGCATGGTTCTGTGGCGACGAGGACCGGCCAAACTTGTCGAACGACAGACGAAAACCGTCGCTCAGTTCCTTCTGAACCTGCCACATCTCGGCGCAAAATTCGGCAACCGGCTTGCCAGCTTTCGCGGCGGCCAGTTCGGCCGGTGTGCCGTGTTCATCCGTTGCGCAGAGATACAGCACCTCATTACCGCGCGCCCGCATATATCGCGCATACAGATCGGCAGGCAGTTGGGACCCCACGAGGTTCCCCAGATGCTTGATCCCGTTGATGTAGGGGATTGCCGAGGTTATCAGAATGCGGCTCATGCCCGGGCTCCTAGCTTGCGCGCGGTGTCTTACCGCGCGGGCGGGCGGACGTCACCCCTTCTTGTTGGCGAAACATGCCCTTGCATTGAATGCCAATCCCGACTACATCGCGCGCACTTCACAGGCAGGGCTTGGGCCTTCGGGAGAGACATCCCCGTTTGGTCCGCCGGTTGGGAGCAATCCCTTGATGGCCTTGCCGAGGCGCGAAACCGGAAAGGAACTTGGACATGGCGCTCCCTGAATTTTCTATGCGCCAGCTTTTAGAAGCTGGTGTACACTTTGGTCACCAGACCCAGCGGTGGAACCCCAAAATGGGTGAATTCATCTATGGCGACCGCAACGGCATTCATATCATCGACCTGACCCAGACGGTTCCAATGCTGGACGCCGCACTGAGCGCGGTCCGCGAAACCGTGGCCAAGGGCGGCCGCGTTCTCTTTGTCGGCACCAAGCGGCAGGCGCAAAAGCCGATAGCCGACGCCGCCGAACGCTGCGCGCAATATTACATGAACCACCGCTGGCTTGGTGGCACGCTGACCAACTGGAAAACCGTCAGCCAGTCGATCAACCGCCTTAAAGCGATTGATGAACAACTGGTCGATGGCGCGGAAGGTCTGACCAAGAAAGAACGCTTGGGCATGGAGCGCGAGCAGGGAAAACTTCAGGCTTCGCTTGGCGGCATCCGCGAAATGGGCGGCGTGCCGGACCTTATTTTTGTGATCGACGTCAACAAAGAAGATCTGGCGATTGCTGAAGCCAAGAAACTGGGTATTCCCGTGGTTGCCGTGGTTGACACGAATTGTTCTCCGGCAGGCGTTGAGTTCGCCATTCCCGGCAACGATGATGCAGCCCGAGCGATTGCGCTTTACTGCGATCTGGCCGCTCGTGCCGCACTTGACGGCATGAGCGCTCAGCTTGGCGCTGCTGGCGTCGATGTCGGTGCGCTGGAAGATGCCGCCGAAGAGGCGATTGAACCGGCAGCGGCGGTAATTGAAGAAAAGCCTACCGAAGCGGCAGCGCCAAAGGAAGCGGCTGCGCCAGAGGAAGTGGCTGCGCCAGAGAGTGAGGTTGCGGCAAAGGAAGAGGCTGCGCCCGAGGAAGTGGCTGCGCCCGAGGGTGAGGTTACGGCAACGGAAGAGGCGGCGGCAACGGAAGAGCCCGTAGCAACGGAAGAGACCCCGGCAAAAAAGGCACCGGCAAAGAAGAAAACCGCTGCCAAGAAAGCCTCGGCTGAAGATATCACCGAAGAAAACGCCGAGTAAGGCGCAGCAATTTTTCAGACAACGGGCGCGGCCAAAGCCGCGCCTGAGTTACCGAATATTGGGGAGATGCCCGAGATGGCAATTACAGCTTCACTTGTGAAACAGCTGCGCGACAGCACCGGCGCTGGCATGATGGACGCGAAAAAAGCACTGACCGAAACCGACGGCGACATGGAAGCCGCGGTTGACTGGCTGCGCACCAAGGGTCTTGCCAAGGCCGACAAAAAATCAGGGCGCACGACGGCTGAAGGGCTGGTTGGCGTTGCCGTTTCGGGGAGCATCGGTGTCGCAGTCGAGGTGAATTCGGAAACTGACTTTGTTGCACGGAATGCAGAGTTTCAAACCATGGTCCAGAGGATTACGCAGGCAGCGCTTGGTGTCTCGGACGTTGAGGCGCTTCGTAGTGCCATGGTCGAAAATAAAACGGTCGCGCAGTACGTGATCGATATGGTGGCCACCATTGGCGAGAACATGTCAGTCCGTCGGATGGAAACCCTCGCAGGTGAGAATATTGCCAAGTATGTTCACAACGCGGTCGCAATAGATATGGGCAAAATCGGCGTGCTGGTCGCATATTCCGGTGATGACGCGGGAACCGCCAGGCAGGTCGCGATGCACATTGCCGCCGTGAACCCCGCGGCACTTGGCGAAGCGGATATGGACGCCGCGGTTGTCGCGCACGAGAAAAAAATCCAGATGGATATCGCCCGCGAAAGCGGCAAGCCCGAACAGGTCATCGAGAAGATGATCGAAGGCCGGATGAAAAAGTTCATCGCCGAGGCGACGCTTCTGAACCAGTCGTTTGTCGTCAATCCAGATCTGACTGTGGGTGCGGCCGCCAAAGAAGCCGGGATTGAGATCACCGGCTTTGTCCGGCTGGAAGTTGGCGAAGGCATCGAGAAAAAAACCGAAGACTTCGCTGCCGAGGTCGCCAAGGTCGCTCAAAGCTAGTGCATTTTCTCTTGGACTGGTTGCGAAATACGCTGCCTCTCGCCTACGGCTCGAGCGCGCATTTCGATAAGGGCATTTTTTTGAGACCTGAAACTAGCTAAAAGAAAAGGCGGTGCTGCCGGGACGCAGCACCGCCTTGAACTAATACCCACCCTGCGCGCGACCAATGGGGATGAGGAACTGGCGCGGGCACAACTCGTTCTTGTAGGTGCCGACCCTCAGACGGAATATGCGCCTTCCAGCCGGCTTCGGTTTCCCGAACCCCTCTCGGTGACACCCGGTATTACGGGAGATATCCGAGGGATGTTCCCTTGGCTAATGCCACCACTCACGGAACGCTTTCCTTATGGCGCGGAAATTGACCCCAGGGAAGTAAGGTATTCCATACCGGCTCACGATTGCGTGAATGGACCGTGAAATTTTGTTCAATAACAGCGCGCAAGCGTGAACGTTTACACTTCAAGAACGAAAAGTTGCCTTTGCAGCGAGGCTTTCATGACCGCCTGCGCCGTAGTATCAACCTGCAACGCATCGCGCGCCTTGCGAAGATGCTTTTCAACCGTCGCGGCGGTCAGTCCCAAGATGGAGGCAGTATCCTGCGTTGTCTTGCCGTCGCTGACCCATTCCAGAACTTCGCGTTGGCGCTTTGACAGGCGCCGCAACGCCTCAGGAATGGGCAGGGACGCCATTTTAAGGTGCGCCACCTGACAGAAAAGATGGATCGCTTCACCCTTTTGCTGCCACAGCGCGTCAACCTCGGTTTGCGACAGCCCTTCGTGCGCTGTAAGCGCGATCGCGGCTTTTTGTCTGGACGAACTATCAGGAAAAGAAATTGTGTAACCTGCAATAACGCCATACTGGCGATTAAATTCCAGAACGCGCTGCTGGCGCTCGGTCAATTCATCGTTGTGATCGCTGATCCAGGACCAAGACATCGCACCAACATTCTTTGACGCCCATATTACCATTGGGGCGACGGCAAGGATGTCGGGGGTAAAGAATTTTTCAACTTAGTCGTCGGAGTGGTTCGCCAGGACCATCATGTCATCGCGGCTGCCAAGGCCCGTCGCGGTTCTAAATCGGGTAAATCCATAAAGCAGTCGGTCAAAACCGTGCTGCAGCATTTCATTTGTCAGGATTTTCCAGACCGCCTCGACGCTCGTGGCCTCGACCAAGTGCTTCAGCACTTTTTCCATGATCAAACACCAAGATGCGACATCAGGGCGCGCATCGCCAACGTGTAACCCGTGACCCCGAACCCGGAGATTATCCCAAGCGCGACCGGCGTGATGAAGCTTTTGTGCCGAAACGGCTCGCGCGCGTGGATATTCGACACATGGACCTCGACCGTCGGTACCTCGATAGACGATACTGCGTCACAAAGCGCGATCGAGGTGTGCGAATAGGCCCCAGCGTTAAGTACAATTCCGTGCTGCTGCCCGCGCGCCGTGTGCAGCGCGTCGATCAGCGCGCCTTCGTGGTTTGATTGGAAAAATTCCACGCTACAGCCAATTTCGTCGGACGTTTCACGGCAGAGCGCTTCCACATCGGCCAATGTGGCGCCGCCATAGACATGCGGCTGTCGCGTGCCCAGCAAGTTCAGATTTGGCCCGTTGATCACCAGAAGTGACGTCATACTTAATTTCCTCGCTCCGTCACCAATGCCGGATCCCCCGGTGACGTGTCCTTATCAAGCTTAGGGCAGCGAGTTCAATGCACGCACAGTTGGCAAAGTGAATTCGGGCCGCGCACCTGATGCAGAAAAGCCCGAAATAAACGGATCAGGGTATGCAGGCGCAGGTCGAAGCATTAAGAAGCCGGGACAAGGTTCTGAAAGGGCCAGGTTTTCACGTCACTGGGGTCGTATATCAAATTATTAACATAATAACCATTATGCGACTAATCACCAAAATCACCCAAACCCATAGCCCGACCCGCGCACGGTTCGAACCGGATCTGCCCCACCGCCCTGGCACAATGCCTTCCGCAAACGGCCAACATGGACATCCACAGTGCGTGTGTCCACGTAAACATCGCGGCCCCAGACACGGTCCAGAAGCTGTTCGCGCGTCCAGACACGCCCGGGCTTTTCCATGAACATCGCCAGCAGCCGAAATTCGGTCGGCCCGAGTTTGATCGGCGCACCGGCCCGCGTCACGCGGTGGGTCTCGGAATCGAGTGCAATATCATCATGTTCGAGCCTCTCACCCACCGAAGACGGGCGCGTGCGGCGCAACTGTGTCCTGACCCGCGCCAACAATTCGGCCACCGAATATGGTTTAACCATGTAGTCGTCAGCGCCGGTTTCCAGGCCCCTGATTTTATCAACTTCTTCGCTTCGCGCACTTAACATAATCACCGGAACTTTCCGGGTGACTGATCTTGCTTTCAATTGCCGACACACTTCGATGCCGGACAATCCGGGCAGCATCCAGTCTAACAAAATGAGATCAGGTTGAACTTCGTCGACTAGCATCAGCGCTTCATCGCCGGTTGCTGCTTTTGTCACGCGAAAACCCTCGGCCTCGAGATTATAGGCCAAAACCTCAAGTTGCGACGCTTCGTCTTCGACCACCAGAACGTTCGGTGCTTCAGCCGACATCGCCTAGCCTTTTTCGGTCATGAATGACGTATTGTCGTGCTTGGGCCGCGCGTCGTCTGGCATATGCCCGGACACAAGGTAAATCACCTGCTCGGCGATCGAGGTCACATGGTCGCCCATGCGTTCGATGTTTTTGGCGATAAAATGTAAGTGCATCGCGGGTGTTATATTGCGCGGATCTTCCATCATATGGGTCAGCAATTCGCGAAAAAGTGCCGTATACATCTGATCCACGTCTTCATCGCGCAGGATCACCTGGTGCGCAAGTTCCTCGTCGCGCTGCACATAAGCATCAAGTGCGTCATTCAGCATCATCTGCACTTCGCGCGACATTCGCCGGATCGACGCGACCGTGCCACCGACCAGTTGCGCTTCGGCCAGAACCGACGTGCGTTTCGCCAGGTTCTTGGCATAATCTCCACATCGCTCAAGGTTGGCGCTGATTTTGATCACCGTCAGAACCGTGCGCAAATCACCTGCCGTCGGGGCTCGAAGAGCGATCACCCGCGCGGCCTCCTCGTTCACCTTTTCTTCCAGTGCATCAATTGCTTTGTCGTTCGCGCGCACCTTTTCGGCCAGTTCAACGTCGCGATCTTCCAGCGATCTGGCGCTGTCCAGAATGCCGGCTTCGACCATGCCGCCCATTTTCATCAGCACCGCCTGGATCGCCTCCAGATCGCGATCGAACGCCGAGGCTATGTGTTGTTCGCTCATCTCTGCCAACTCCCTACCCGATCCGTCCGGTGATATAGCTTTCGGTCCGACTGTCCTCAGGTGTTGTAAAAATTTTGCCGGTTTCGCCGAACTCCACCAGATCGCCTAGGTGAAAGAACGCGGTTTTTTGACTGACCCGCGCCGCCTGCTGCATCGAATGCGTGACAATCACCACCGAATAATTTTGCTTCAGCTCGTCGATCAGCTCCTCGACCTGAGCGGTTGCAATGGGATCAAGCGACGAACACGGTTCGTCCATCAACAGAACTTCCGGCTCGGTCGCAATGGCGCGCGCGATGCAAAGCCTTTGCTGTTGGCCGCCCGATAGCCCGGTGCCAGGCTCGCTCAAACGATCCTTAACTTCGCCCCAGATCGCGCCACGCTGCAGAGATTTCTCAACAATCTCATCAAGTTCCGACTTGTTCCGTGCAAGCCCGTGGATGCGCGGCCCATATGCGACATTGTCATAAATCGACTTCGGAAATGGGTTGGGCTTCTGGAATACCATGCCGACCTTGGCCCGCAACTGAACCGGGTCCACTTTGGGATCATAGATGTTTTCGCCATCCAACCTGATGTCGCCCTCGACCCTTGCAATTGGGATCGTGTCGTTCATCCGGTTCAGGCAGCGAAGAAAGGTGGATTTACCGCAACCGGACGGACCAATGAATGCCGTGACGGTTTTATGCTCGATGTCCACGTTGACATCCTTGATGGCATGGTTGTCGCCATAAAAGACGTTGACACCTCTTGCCGCGATCTTGTTCTCGTTCATGGCCGCCGTCCGGTTGATGATTTGCATATCGTTCATTTTCGAACGCTCTACCAGCGCCGCTCAAAGCGGCTTCGAAGAAGGATTGCCGCCGCATTCATGGCGATTAGAAACACCAGCAACACAATAATCGCCCCCGACGCGCGTTCGACAAACGCCGGATCAGCGCGCTGGGTCCAGTTGAATACCTGAACCGGCAACGCCGTCGCCGGATCAAAGAACCCCTCGGGCGACGCCGCCGGGTATTCGCGCACGAAGGCAACCATACCGATCAGCAGCAGCGGTGCTGTTTCACCCAAAGCTTGTCCCAGGCCGATGATCAGGCCGGTCAGAATGCCCGGTGCCGCCAGCGGCAGAACGTGATGAAAGACAGTCTGCATTTTCGACGCACCGACGCCAAACGCGGCCTCGCGGATTGACGGTGGCACCGCCTGAAGCGCTGCGCGCGCCGGGATGATGATCCGCGGCAGCGTCATAAGCGACAGCACCAGCCCGCCGACGATTGGTGCGGATTGCGGCAGGCCCCCGAAATTGATGAATATTGCCAGCCCCAAAATGCCGAACACAATCGACGGCACCGCGGCCAGGTTCGAGATGTTAACCTCGATGATGTCGGTAAACCGGTTCTTGGGCGCGAATTCTTCCAGATAGATCGACGCCGCGACGCCAATGGGAAGTGCAAGGCCAAGAACGACGATCATCATGTAAAACGACCCAATGATCGCGACGCCCAGCCCCGAAGCCTCGGGGCGGTTCTCCGAGGCGTCGGGCCGGGTGACGAAACCCCAGTTGAAGCGCGTCTTAAGCGCGCCGGCAGCCTTCAGCGCGTCGGCAAGCATCAATTGTTCGGGCGAAATATTGCTGTCGAGTTCCGCCGACTGCATCGTCACGCGGCCTTTGTAATAGCCGTCGATACGGCCCGAGGCGAGGAAGCGAAATGTGTGCGTTTCGCCAACCATTTGAGGGTCGTCCAGCACAAAGTTCCGAAGTTTTGCCGCTGCTTCTTTCGATATCAGAGCTTCAGGTCTTTCCAGCCCATCAATTGAAATGCCTTCAGCCTCAATCCTGTCCTGGATCGCTGTTCTGATCAGGGGCGCATAGCCGAAAGTGAAAACGCTCGCCATTTCCGCGCGGTCGCGATCTCCGCCAGGGTCCAGCGTCGCTTCGTCCAGTGTGACCTCCAGCGTGATAAAAGTCTGCATGAACGCGCCAGCACCGTTTCGAATGATCGACGTCAGCAAAATCACCAGCGCAATAATCGCAAGCCCGACCGCGATCATGCCGTAGATTTGAAACCGACGCTCGGCCGCATTTCGCCGTCGCGTGCGGTCGTCCGGTTCCAGAAGCGAACCTTTGTTATGCCGTTCGGCTGCCAGGTCGGTCATTCGTATTGCTCCTGATACCGCCGCACGATCCAAAGCGCGAAAATATTAAGCGCCAGCGTGATTGCAAAAAGCGTCAGCCCCAGCGCAAAGGCGACCAGCGTTTCGGGCGAGGCGAAATCGGTATCACCGGTCAACTGGCTGACGATTTTGACGGTGACCGTCGTCATCGCCTCGAACGGATTTACCAGCTGTCCAAGCCCGCGATCAAATTGTGCTGCCGCCGCCCCTGCCCCAAGCACGACGATCATCGTCTCGCCAATCGCCCGGCTTGCCGCCAAAAGTATGGCACCAACAATCCCCGGCAACGCCGCCGGGAATACGACCTGTCGAATGGTTTCGGATTGTGTGGCTCCAAGCCCGTAAGACCCGTCGCGCAAGGCCTGTGGTACAGCGTTGATGATATCATCGGACAGCGAAGAAACGAACGGGATCAGCATGACCCCCATCACAAGGCCGGCGGTCATCACGCTGGACGCACTTTGTCCCAGGCCCAGTGGCGTGGCGAAATAGTCGCGCAGCATCGGCCCGACGGTGATCAGCGCAAAAAGCCCGTAAACGATGGTCGGTATTCCGGCGAGTATTTCAATCGCTGGTTTGGCGACCAAGCGGACCCGGTTCGACGCATATTCCGACAGATATATCGCGGCAAAAAGGCCTATAGGAACGGCCACCAAAAGCGCAATGATCGAGATATATAGCGTGCCCCACAAAAGCGGCAGGATAGCCAGCTCGCTGTCGCCGCGAAAATCCGGCGACCATTTCAGCCCGAGAAAGAAGTCCTGCCAGGGGTGCCCTGCGAAGAAGTTCCGCGTCTCAAACAGCATGGACAGCACAATTCCAAGCGTCGTCAGAACGGCGATGGATGCCGCACCGATCAGCACCAGCATTATGCCATTTTCGACGGTATTTCTGGCGCGGAAATCTTTGTGCGTTGCTAGATACGACACCGCAAAACCGCCCGCCGCGACAAGAACTACCGCGAGCGTCATCCACAGCCGTGCAGAAAACGTCGCAGCCCTAAAATGCCGCGCAGCCACAAGGTGTTCAGGCCTAATATTTGAACCAATTGCAATTCCGACCGAACGGAGTTGTTCGCGCAGGTCGGTAAGCGCGGCCTCATCAGACTCCTCAGCTGGCTCAGTTATCAGAAATGGAATTTTTAGCCGCTCCAGCCCCTCGGCAATTCGTCGCACATCGCTCATCACCAGGTCGCGGCTGGACCCTTCTGAAATAGCGCTTTCCGGCAGTTCCGACGATATCTGGCTGTTAATCCAAGCCGGCTGCACCAGCAGCCAAAGCGCCAGAATTCCCAAGGCCGGTGTCATCACGCTAAACGCGACATTCCAGCCATAGAAATTCGGCAGCGAATGCAGATTTCGGGGATTGCCACTGGCCGAGGCCAACGCACGGCGCCGCCCCATGCCAAAGCCAATGGCGGCGAGGGCTAGGATTGCTGAAATCAACCAGTGAAGTGGCATGGTGCCCCTGCCCTGCAAAGGATCTTAATCAACCGCCCAACGCCATTTTTGCTTCTGCCTCGATCTGCATCTGCGTGTCGATCAGCTCGGGATCGCTAACCAACCCGTATTCGGCCAAAGGTCCGCTTGGCCCGGCCACCTGGTCGGCCACGAAGAACTGCGCAAATTCCTTCAGGCCCGGAATGACGCCAAGGTGCGCGGCCTTGATGTAGAAATAGAGTGGGCGAGAAACCGGGTATTCGCCGCTGGCAATCGTGGCGGTTGAAGGAGGCACGCCGCCGATCGTTGCGACTTTAAGTTTGTCCTGATTGTTCTCAAAAAACGCCAGCCCGAAGATGCCGACGCCATATGGGTTGGCGTCCACGCGGGCCAGTGTTTCGGTATAATCGCCGTCAATATCCACAGAACGACCGTCGGATCGAAGCCTGATGCAGGCCTTCGCGGCGGCTTTTTTGTCACCACCATTCAACTCGGTGTATTTGTCGAACGCACCAACCATCTTGCAGCCGGTCAGAACGACCTTGTCTTCGAATACTTCGCGGGTTCCGTGTTTGGTGCCGGGGACGAAAGCGATGATATCGGCCTCCGGCAGGTTTGAGTTGAGTTCTGACCAGTTGGAATACGGGTTTTCGGACAATTCGCCATCTATTAACACCTGATCGCTCAGCGCATTGAAGATATCGGCAGGCTCTAAGGCTGCGAATGCAGGGCCGCCGATCCGGCTGGCAAAAACGATGCCGTCGTAACCGATGCGCACTTCGATGATGTCGGTGACGCCTGCGTCCGAACAGGCGATGAGTTCTTTTTCGCGAATTTTGCGGGACGCGTTCGCGATGTCGATTGTGTTTTCGCCGACGCCTTCGCAGAAACGTTTAAGGCCCGCCGACGAACCGCCCGATTCGACAACAGGCGTCAGAAAATCGAAATTTTCGCCAAAGGCTTCGGCGACGATGGATGCGTAGGGAAGCACCGTTGAAGACCCGGCAACCTGAACCTGATCGCGCGCGGCGGCAGGTAAGCCCGATACCGAAACAAGCACCGCCAGCGTTGCCGTCAACTTTGCCCGAACCATGAACCATCTCCCGCGCATTCGTTTGCGCTGCCTGCAACTTCAAAGGCATTCCCGAAGGCTGCGTGGATACTTCTGCGCCAGTTCTGTAACAGCCGTATGACAGCCCGTTGCTGTCCGGATTATTTATCATGCCCACGGGCGTCCTGCCGCGAAACGGGCTGATTAAGTTACTGCGATGTGGGCAATATGACCTGAAACTGCGTGCCTGCACCTGGCTTGCTTTCGATCCGCAAACGCCCCCGATGGCGATTGACGATATGTTTCACAATCGCCAGCCCCAACCCGGTCCCGCCCATTTCACGGGATCGGTGATTGTCGATACGATAAAATCGTTCGGTCAGTCGCGGGATGTGAATTGCGTCGATGCCGTCGCCCGTGTCGGCAACGACGAGCAGTACCGCCGGGCCGCGCAACATAGGGTGGCGATCAACCTTGTCGATTGACACGCGGACACTGCGCCCACGGCCCGCATATTTGATCGCGTTCTCGACCAGATTTGTTGCGACCTGCGCCAATTGATCGGCGTCGCCGGAAACCAGCCCGGGGATATCAAGGCCGCTTGTTGTAATTTCAATGCCGCTTTCATCCGCCACAGGTGCCAGGGCATTCAAAACCGATCCCAAAAGGGCTGCCAGATCAACCTCACCAACCGGTCGAACGCGTTCTTCGGACTCCACCCGGTTCAGTGACAGCAAATCCTGCACCAGACGGTTCATGCGCGACGCCTCGCGTTCCATGATCCCCAGGAAACGCGCCCGCGCGTCGGCGTCGTCGCGCGCGGCACCGCGCAGCGTTTCTATAAATCCAAGCAGTGCCGTCAGTGGCGTCCGCAATTCATGGCTGACATTCGCCACAAAATCCCGCCGCATCTCGCCCGCTTCCTCCGTCGCGGTCTGATCCTCGAACGTGACCAAAGCCGACCCGGTGTCACCAATGGGCGCGACCTGCGCGTTCCAGGTCATGTCCTTTTGCGCTTCTGTTGATAGGAATTTTGCGGATTTGCGCGCGCCGGTGCGTAGCGAAACCTCGATCGCGTCCAGAAGCGGCGGCTGGCGGATGATCGCGATATAGTGACGCCCGACAGACGCCGATCCAAGAAGTCGACCCGCACCCGCATTTGATGCCTCAATTCGCTCATCGCGGCTCACGACAATCGCGGGCAACGGCATGGCATCAATAGTGTCCTGGATCATAGGGCAATTCCATGGCCAATGGCCTTGGTTGTCCAAGCCCGCTCGTGGTTTGTAAAGAACAAGTTCAACAGGATGTTATGCAAAGGCGAGTAATAATGTCCCTTTTCGCCTTAAAGGGGATTTTCAATAGCCATTTCTCAATCTAGACTGGACTTGTTTGGCTACAATAAAAGTCGAGCACCAAGATAAACTACTTCGCTGGCCACTTAACGGGATGAGCTATGAGCCGGGAAGAAACAACGCTGTCGATGTATGATGTTGCGTCGCTGGGTGGCGCCGACGACCAGACTGTCGCAGTTCTTGCGGTCGGTGATTCCGAGGAATGGCTGCGTCAGGGCAATTGTCTTTTGACAGAAGGGTCGATTGTTTTTGTTTCCGTCGAAGAAGTCACGGCTTCGCTTGTTGGCCGATTGCGCCCAACCGTGGTTATCTCACCAGCATTGTCGCATCGCTTTGACTGTATTGATCTGGCGCAAATATTGCAGCGCATCGGCTTCAAAGGTCGTTATCGCGCCGTGTCAACGGAATTGCCGAACCCAGAAATGGTTAAACGTGAGATTGGCCACCTTTGCCCGGGTCTCGATTCTGCGGTGCTAATTGCGCATTAACGCGAAACACTTTTCAGCGCGGACGTGAACTCTTCCAGAAGACCTTCACTCGCTTCGCAACCTACCGACACCCGGAAAAACCCCTGGGTAATGCCGACCGCCTCGCGGTCGGCTTCGGTCAATCTGCGGTGCGACGAAGACGCCGGATGGCTGATGGTGGTCGCGATGTCGCCCAATGTCGGCGCAAAATTCAGGCCACTTGCCGCGCGAACGAACGCATTTGCCGCATCGCGTCCGCCGTCGATCTCGAAACTGACCATATTGCCGCTTTCTCGCCCAAGCAGCTGGGCGGCGCGGTTGTGATCCGGGTGATCGTGGCGGCCCGGGTAAAGCACACGTTTCACGGACGCCGCTTCGGCCAGCATGTCCGCCAAAACGCGCGCGTTGGCTGACGCGCGGTCGTATCGCATGTCAAACGAATAAAGCCCGCGCTCGGCCAGCCAGCAGTCAAATGGCGATGGTGTTACGCCCAACGTTGCTGCCAGCCCCGCGATCCGCTCGTTCAGCGCGGGATCGCGCGCCGCAACATATCCAAGCGTCGCATCGGAATGCCCGGCCAGCAGTTTTGTCACCGAATGCAAGACGATATCTGCGCCGCGCTCCAAAGGCCGAACGCCGCGCGGCGTTGGAAAGGTGTTGTCCACCGCAACCAGAATTCCCTTCGCGCGTGCAAGTTCAATCAACCCGTCAAGATCGGCGATCCGGAGCGTGGGGTTTGATACAGTCTCAACCAGGATCAGTTTGGTGTTTGGCCGGATCGCCGCCTCTGCCGCCGCCAGATCGGTGGGATCAATCAGCGAGGTCTCAATGCCCAACGCGGGCAATTCTTCGGTCATCAGCTTTAGCGAACGGCCGTATAGCTGGTCTGCGCCAATCGCGTGATCACCGGCTTTCAAAACCGCCAACAGCGCCAACGTAACCGCCGCCATGCCGGAACCTGTGATGGTGCCGCCTGAGGCACTTTCCATCCCGTCGATAAGCCCGGCCAGAACTTCGGCGTTCGGATGACCCTCGCGGGCATAGGTGTAGCCTTTGTCGATGCCTTGGTATTGGCGATCAAGTGCGTCCGGGTCAGCAGAGGCGTAGACGACCGATGGCTGGAGCGGCGTCGCGACCGGGCGGCTGGCGCTTTCGGGCCAGCGCGCGCGCAGGCGAGTTTTGCTGTGGTCGGTCATTGGCTGCCTGTCTCGGATAGCCCGGCCTTGTATTGGCGCAATCGCTTTCGATAGCCCGACGCCGATGCCAGGTTCCGGGCCATTGCGTCCTCGTCCAGGTCGCGCACAACCCGGCCCGGCATCCCCATCACCAGGCTGCCGTCGGGGATAACCTTGCCTTCGGTCACCAAAGCGCCGGCACCAATCAGACAGCCGCGCCCGATCACCGCGCCGTTCAGGATCGTCGCTCCCATGCCGACAAGCGTGCCATCCCCGATGACGCAACCGTGAATCATTGCCTTGTGGCCGATTGTGCAATCCGCGCCAATCACCACCGGAAAACCCGGATCGGTGTGGACCACCGCGTTTTCCTGAATATTGCTGCCAGCGCCGACGCTTATCGGTTCGGTGTCGCCTCTGAGCGTCGCGCCAAACCAAATTGACACCCCGCTTTCAATGGTCACGTCCGCGATCAGATTTGCATCCGGCGCAATCCAGAAATCGTCTCCGTCAGGAAGCGAAGGTGCAACTTGGTCGAGCGTATAGATCGTCATTTGTCGCCTTCGAACTCGGACTGCAAACGCCGAACATAGTCGACCAATCCGGGTTGCTGGCTGGCGCGAAGCCGCTCGGCGGTCACGATGGTTCGCAGCCGCTCTTCGGTGGCATCCAGATCGTCGTTGATCAGCACATAGTCGTAACCATCCCAGTGGCTTATCTCGTCCCAGCTTCGGTTCATGCGCTTCACGACGACGTCTTCGCTGTCTTGGCCGCGGGCTTCCAACCTGCGCCGCAGTTCACCGATTGAGGGCGGCAATAGAAATACCGACAAAACATTCGTCGCGAGCGGGCTTTTCTGAATTTGTTGCGCGCCCTGCCAGTCAATATCGAAAAGCACATCGTGACCGGCCTCAATCGCTTCCGTCACTGGCGCCAGTGGCGAGCCGTAGAAATTGCCGAACACATGGGCGTGCTCCAGCATCTGGCGGTCATGCACCATCTGCTTAAACGCGGCCTCGTCGATAAAGTGGTAATCACGCCCGTCAACCTCGTTTGGCCGTGTCGTCCTTGTGGTCGCCGACACGGAAAATCGAATGTCGCCGTCCCAGTCGCGCAAGCGGCGCGCCAAGGTGGATTTTCCGGCACCCGATGGCGAGGACAAGATTATCAGCAATCCGCGTCGGTTCATGCCCGCTCCGCCCCCATGTCGCTTCCGCCCGTCATTCCACGTTCTGGACTTGCTCGCGCATCTGATCAATGACCGCCTTCAGGTCAAGTCCAAGCGATGTCAGCTCGGTTGATTGCGCCTTTGAACAAAGCGTGTTGGCCTCGCGGTTAAATTCCTGCATCAGAAAATCAAGCTTGCGTCCAACCGGACCGCTTAATGCCAGAAGTCCTCGCGCGGCGGAAATATGTGCCGTTAGCCTGTCCAGTTCTTCGGTCACATCGGTTTTCACCGCGATCAAAGCCAATTCCTGCAAAAGCCGTGCTTCGTCCTGAACCTCCGTTGCGTCCAGAAGCCGGGCCAGCGACCGCTCCAACGCCGCGCGCGATGCCCGGGCGCGGTCTCCGGCGGCCTCGGCGGCGCGCCGGGCCAAGGCCTCGACCTGGTCAACCTGCCCGCTCAAGACCCCGGCCAAAGCGTTGCCCTCCCGCGCCCGGTCAGCGTCAAATTCCGCAATTAAAGTATCGACCTCAGCCAATACCGCATTTCTAAGCGCCGATGTGTCGCCAGCATCAGGGCTGTCCTGATCAATGACGCCGCGCATCGATGCGATTTCGGAGGCCCGGCTTGGGGCGAGTGCCACGCCATTTGTTTTTGCGGCAGCTTCGATGTCGGCAAGCATAGTTAGCGCCGCGTTCAGCTGTTCGGCGTTGATGGACGCCTCTGGTGTCGCATCATCGCGCGCGACGCGCACGTTCAACGCCACTGACCCGCGTCCTATCGCGGCCTGAAGGCGTTTGCGAATTTCCGGCTCCAGCCCCTCGACCCAGTCCGGAGCCCGAATTCTAAGGTCCAGCCCGCGCCCATTGACCGACCGGATATCGCCCGAAACCCGCCAGGTCTCGAAGCCGCCCTGAAAGCTGGCAAACCCGGTCATCGACTTAAGACCGACGCCGTTTTTCGCCTTCGGTGCAGATGTCCCTGACGCCATCGGCATTAACCTTTTGGTAAGAATGGAGCGGTTTTCGAGGCCAAATTATGGCATTGTCAAATTGTGGGTAACAGAGAGGGTCGGGTCGGACAACTATTCGACCGGCAAGGTGAAGGTAATGTCAGATTGTATTGACAACGGTATTGGTGCGCACGTTATCGAATTGACTGGTTTCAGAGATGCTGGCGTTCGACCCGCATTGGCCCAGGTCGAGGCCTACTGGGACCAGGTGCGTGGGCAGAGGTTGGTTCCAAGCAGGGCCGAGATTGATCCAAAGGGCCTCGAAGGCGCGCTTAGGCAAGTGTTTGTTCTGGAACGCATCGCAAAAGGTCTGGCGCGATTTCGAATTGCCGGAGCGCATTTGACTGAATTGATGGGGCTCGAAGTCCGGGGAATGCCGCTTTCGGCGATTTTTCAACCCGAAGCACGCGAGCCGCTTTCCGACGCAATTGAAGCAGTCTTTGACGATCCAGCGGTCGTGCGACTTGAACTTGACGCACAAACCGGATTTGGCCGCCCTGCCATTCGTGGCGACATGATCCTGATGCCGCTCAGAAGTGATCTGGGAGAGGTTAGCCGGATCTTAGGTGCCGTTGTGATGGCCGGCGACATCGGTCGCGCGCCGCGGCGGCTTGGTATCACAAACAAGTTGCACCGGGGCCTGACCGGATACGCCGATGGCTCGGCCCTGCCCGCTCGCGGAAATTCGGAACTGGATGAGCGCGGCACCGAAGCGATTCGCCCAACCGAAAACATACTAAATGGCACGACAACGCGCGAAATATCGGCGTCCCACTATCTCAAACTTGTCGCTGACAACACCGTGGTCGATTGAGCTATAAAGCAAAGGCCCGCCATCAGGCGGGCCAATTTCCATAGTTTTCTGGCCTGTCAGACCACGGCGGCATCCGGCGTCGCGGATCGCCGTGTCGACAATTCCTCGGCAACAAGAAACGCCAGCTCAAGCGATTGCGTCGCGTTCAGCCGCGGGTCGCAGGCCGTGTGATAGCGGTCGGACAGATCTTCGTCCGTCACGGCGCGAACGCCGCCGGTGCATTCCGTCACATCCTGACCGGTCATTTCAAAATGCACTCCACCCGGCACGGTGCCCTCGGCGGTGTGAATTTCGAAAAATTCCCGCACCTCGCGCAGGACACTTTCAAACGGACGGGTCTTATAGCCGGTGGACGATTTAATGGTATTTCCGTGCATCGGATCGCAGCACCAAAGCACCTGTCCACCCTCTTCGCGCACCGCACTGATCAGACGCGGCAGATGATCGCCGACGCTTCCCGCACCGAAACGGGCAATCAGCGTCAGACGTCCGGCCTCGTTCTCGGGGTTCAGTTTTTTCATAAGAACCTTCAGGTCCTCAGCCGTTGTCGATGGGCCGCACTTCATGCCAATCGGGTTTTGCACACCACTTGCAAACTCCACATGCGCCCCGTCCGGTTGCCGCGTCCGGTCGCCGATCCAGATCATATGGCCGGAACCGGCCAGCCAGTTGCCGGATGTCGAGTCGACCCGGCAAAGCGCCTCTTCGTATTCCAGCAAAAGCGCCTCATGACTGGTATAGAAATCAACCTGGCTTAACTGGTGATTGGTCTCGCCCGTCAGTCCGGCCGCCGCCATGAAGTCGATCGTGTCCTGAATACGGTTGGCCATATCGCGGTAAAGCGCGGCGTCGCCCTGGTCGGTGAAGCCAAGCGTCCAGGAATGCACCCGGTGGATGTCGGCAAAGCCCCCGGTGGAAAATGCGCGCAGAAGATTAAGCGTCGCCGCTGCCTGGGTGTAGGCGCGCAGCATCTTTTCCGGGTTCGGTATCCGCGACGCCTCGCTGAATTCCAGCTCGTTGACGATGTCGCCGCGATAGGACGGCAGTTCGATGCCGTTTATCACCTCGGTGGGCGCGGATCGCGGTTTGGCAAACTGCCCGGCCATCCGGCCAACTTTCACAACCGGCACTTTCGCGCCATACGTCAGCACCATCGCCATCTGAAGCATCACCTTGAAGGTGTCGCGAATATTGTCGGCGGAAAATTCCGCAAAGCTCTCGGCGCAATCGCCGCCTTGCAGCAGGAACGCCTCGCCTCGGCTGGCAGCACCCAGCGCACGTTTAAGCTTTCGGGCCTCGCCGGCAAAAACAAGCGGCGGATACTTTGCAAGCCTTGCCTCGACTGCCGCCAATGCGGCGGCGTCGATATAATCCGGCATCTGCACCCTGGGTTTTGCTCTCCACCCGGATTTCTGCCACTTGCTCATTGCTATGCCCTCAGCCAAAAATAATGTTGCGAGGCGCGGTTATAAGGCACAGAGCTTGGGTTGAAAACCGCGATTTACGGACCGAAGCCGCGCTTTCGTAAAAATTGCTACCGCAAACAATACCGCGATCCCTTGCCGTTCCTTTCGAAATCGTGTTTCGGTGACTGAACCAAAGCAGCTTTCCGGATCGGAAAATGTCCGACAGTTTCGTGCAAACCATCGAGGTCGAAGCGAGCGGCAGAAAGCCGCGGCGCTTTGTTTTTGTTTTGCTCAATAAGTTTACGCTGCTTTGCTATGCCTGTGCGGTCGAAAGCCTGCGCATCGCCAATCGGATGGCCGGACAGGAACTTTATGACTGGCGCGTAATAGGCGAAGGCGGCGATACTGTCAGCTGTTCGGCGGGCACGTCTTTTCGCCTCGACAGCGACCTGAACGAAGTTGCCCGCGACGAGGTGATTGTTCTGTGTGGCGGCCTCGACGTCGCCTCGGCGACAACTAAGAAACTTCTGAATTGGGTCCGTCGCGAGGCGCGGCGCGGTGCCACCGTCGGCGGGCTTTGCACGGCAGGCTATGCGCTTGCCAAGGCGGGTCTTCTGGATGGCAAGCGCGCGACAATTCATTGGGAAAACCAGGACAGCTTTGTCGAAGAATTTGAAGCGGTTACGCTGACTAAATCGGTTTTCGTCACCGACGGAAAAACGTTTACGACCGCAGGCGGCACGGCGTCGATTGACTTGATGCTGAAGTTTATCGCCGACGATCATGGCGAGACGCTGGCGAATGCCGTCGCCGACCAACTGATCTACACTACGATCCGCACCGACCAGGACACCCAACGGCTCAGCGTTCCGACACGGATCGGTGTCCGGCATCCGAAACTTTCTGCCGTCATCCAGATGATGGAAGCCAATATCGAAGAACCGATCAGCCCCTCGATCCTGGCCAAGGATGTGGGCATGTCGACGCGGCAGCTTGAACGGCTCTTCCGGCGGTATCTCAACCGCAGCCCAAAGCGCTATTATATGGAACTCAGGCTTCAGAAGGCGCGCAATCTTCTGATGCAGACGGATATGAGCGTGATCAATGTGGCACTTGCGTGCGGGTTCGCGTCGCCGTCGCATTTTTCGAAATGCTATCGCGCGCAATACAACACGACCCCTTACCGCGAACGTGGCGCACAGGCGGCGCGGCTGTCGGTTTGACCTCTCATTCAGCAGGCGTCATCCGGTAAAGCGTGCCGTTTCCGACACTTAGAAACCAGATTGCACCCGCCGGACCCTCGCGGATATCCCTGACCCGCCATGTTTCGTCCGCTGCGATCTTCTCAACCTCGCGCAGCGGACGACCGGTCAGCCGGGATATATAGTCAAGTTTCAAAGCGCCCACGAACAAATGGCCGCGCCATTCGGGCCAAAGCTTGCCAGAATAAATCATCAGCCCCGATGGCGCTATCGAGGGATCCCAGAAAAACTCCGGCTGCTCCATTCCCGGCTTAGACGTCCCCTCGCCGATCCGGCCACCGGAATAATGTTGCCCATAGGCAATGACCGGCCAGCCGAAATTTGCGCCCTTGCGAATAAGGTTCACCTCGTCGCCACCCATCGCGCCGTGTTCAACCACCCAAAGTTGCCCACCTTCATCTAGCGCCATGCCTTGCGCGTTGCGGTGCCCATAGCTCCAGATGCTCGACCGCGCGTCGGCTTGCCCGACGAATGGATTGTCGTTGGGAACCGTGCCGTCGCGATTGACACGAATAACAGTGCCATTTTCGCGGCTTAGATCCTGGGCCGAGGGTCGGTCGGTCCGATCCCCGACCGTCAAAAACAGCGACCCGTCCGGTGCCTCGGCGATCCGCGACCCGAAATGCCGCCCGCCTGACGACCCGCGTGTCATCTCGAAGATCGTCTCGACATTTGTCAGCTTGGCGTTGTCCTTTGACAGTGTCGCACGCATAAGCGCTGTTCCGGCGCTGCCGGATTGCGGCTTGGCGTAGCTCAGGAAAACCTCGCGACTGTCGGCGAAATCTTTCGGAACCAGAACATCCATCAAACCGCCCTGCCCAACCACCGCGATTGGGGGCAAGCCCGAAATCGCGTGTCTTTTGCCATCCAGAACATAAAGCAGCCGGCCTTCGCGCTCGGTGATCAACATGCCGCCGTCCGGCAGAAATCCAATCGCCCAGGGCTGCTCCAAACCAGTAACAACGGGTGTAATGGCAACTTCGCCTTCGGACGTTTCAAGCGCCAAGGCAATTGTCGGCCAGACAAGGCCAACGACAATAATCAGTGTTCTGAGCACCGGATCTCCCTGAAATTCCTTGGCTGAAATTTAATCATCGAACACGCCCGGTCCAGTCAACTCGCCCATTTGTGACCATGGGGAAGCCTGCCAAACCGCTTTTCTTTCTGTTTGTCACGATTTAGAGTTCAAGCCGGACAAAAAGATCCAGACAGGGAGACTATTTATGAGAAAATTACTCACAGGCGTCGCCGTGACCGCGCTTTGCGCGACATCGGCCAGCGCTGAAGATATCAAGATCGGGATCATCCTGGGCTTTACCGGCCCGATTGAATCGCTGACGCCAGCGATGGCGGATGGTGCCGAACTTGCGATGTCGGAAGTCAGCGCCTCCGGATTGCTGCTTGGCGGTTCCACGGTCACTCCGGTGCGTGGCGATTCGACCTGCGTCGATGCCGGGGCTGCAACCTCGGTCGCTGAACAACAAATTACCGGCGACGGTGTTAAGGCGATCATGGGTGCGGATTGCTCGGGCGTGACCGGCGCGATCCTTCAGAATGTCGCGCTGCCAAACGGTGTCGTGATGGTTTCGCCTTCGGCAACCTCGCCCGGGCTTTCGACCGCTGAAGACAATGGCCTGTTTTTCCGCACCTCGCCATCCGATGCGCGTCAGGGCGTTGTGATGACAGAAGTGTTGATGGAAGCTGGCATCAAGGAAGTTGCCGTCACCTACACCAACAACGACTATGGCAAAGGGCTCGCCGACGCCTTCCAGGCGGCCTATGAGTCCGCCGGTGGTAGCGTTACGATTAACGCAGCACACGAAGACGGCAAGGCTGATTACTCGGCAGAGATCGGCGCGTTGGCAGCGGCAGGCGGCGACCGCCTAGTTGTTGCTGGATATGTCGATCAGGGCGGCGCGGGCATTGTGCGCGCGGCTCTTGATACAGGCGCTTTCGACACCTTCCACTTCCCGGACGGGATGATCGGGGACAGTCTGTCAGCAAATTTCGGAACCGAGATCGAAGGCTCGTCGGGTCAGGTTCCGGGCACCGATAGCGAAGGCGCAGCGATTTATGTGTCTATGGTGGGCGATGCGTTTGACGCGACCTCACCATTTGCCGCTGAAAGTTATGATGCCGCAGCACTGATCATGTTGGCGATGCAGGCAGCTGGTTCATCGGATTCTGCTGATTTCAAAGGCAAAGTCATGGACGTGGCCAACGCACCAGGGGAACAGATTTTCCCCGGCGAATTGGCCAAGGCGCTCCAGATCCTCGCTGATGGCGGTGAAATTGACTATGTTGGCGCCACGGCTGTCGAACTGATCGGAGCGGGCGAAAGCGCGGGTAACTATCGTCAGATCGAGATCAAAGGCGGCGAAATCTCAACCGTTAAGTTCCGCTAAGCGACGAGAATATTGCAGCGGCCCGGCGTCGTCCGGGCCGTTGCGCGCATACGTTGGGGTGGGACAGGCATAAGCCTATGATAATTGTAGAAGATCTCCACAAGCATTTCGGTGGCTTTCGCGCTGTTGATGGTTCAACGCTTGAGATCAAAGAAGGCTCGATCACCGGGCTGATCGGCCCGAACGGTGCTGGGAAAACGACGCTTTTCAATGTCATTGCGGGGCGTCTGCCGCCGACCAGCGGCAGGGTCTTGATGAATGGCGAAGATATCACCGGCCTTCCGCCGCACGATCTGTTTCACAAAGGCCTTCTGCGCACATTTCAGATCGCGCACGAATTTTCGTCGATGAGCGTGCGCGAGAACCTGATGATGGTGCCGGGCGACCAGTCTGGCGAAGCAATTTGGAACAGCTGGTTCGGGCGCGGCGTAATTGCCAGCGAAGAACGCGATCTTCTTAAGAAAGCCGACGAAGTCCTTGAGTTCCTTACGATTGATCACTTGAAGAACGAAAGGGCCGGTAATCTTTCCGGCGGTCAGAAAAAGCTTCTGGAGCTTGGCCGCACAATGATGGTCGATGCGCGCATCGTCTTTCTTGACGAAGTTGGTGCGGGCGTGAACCGCACGCTTTTGAACACCATCGCCGATGCCATCCTCCGCCTTAATAACGAACGCGGCTATACGTTCTGCGTCATCGAGCACGACATGGATTTCATCGGCAAGCTTTGTGACCCGGTCATTTGCATGGCCGAGGGCAAAGTCTTGGCCGAAGGCACAATCGACGAGATCAAAGCCAACGAACAGGTTATCGAAGCCTATCTCGGCACTGGCCTGAAAAACAAAGTCAAGGAAGGGGCCGAGCCTTGACCCGATCTCCGTATCAGGATGACCGCGGCAACAAAGACCGCTCGATCACCGACCCTGATCGCGCAGGCAGACTCAGAAGTTACGGCACCCAAACTCGACCAATTGGAAACCGCCACCCCGGTAATCCGTTTCTGATCGGCGATGATATGACGGGCGGCTATGGCACCGGCGCTGACATTCTTCACGGCTGCACAATTGCCGTTGAGGAAGGCCAGATCGCCGTTATCGTCGGCCCCAATGGCGCTGGCAAATCCACCGCCATGAAAGCGGTTTTCGGGATGCTGAACCTGCGCGAAGGTGCAGTGCGGCTGAACGGCCAGGACATCACACACCTGACCCCGCAGGCGCGGGTCGCCGAAGGCATGGCTTTCGTGCCGCAGACGTCGAATATCTTCACGTCGATGACGGTCGAGGAGAATCTCGAAATGGGCGCGTTTCTGCGCCGCGACGACATCGCTGCCACGATGGAGCAGGTTTACGAGCTGTTTCCGATCCTGAAAGACAAACGCCGCCAGGCCGCAGGCGAGCTTAGCGGCGGCCAGCGACAGCAGGTTGCGGTGGGGCGCGCATTGATGACCCAGCCCCGGGTTCTGATGCTGGACGAACCGACCGCGGGCGTGTCCCCCATCGTCATGGACGAACTATTCGACCGGATCATCGAGGTCGCCCGCACCGGCATCTCGATCCTGATGGTCGAACAAAACGCACGGCAGGCGCTGGCCATTGCCGACAAGGGATACGTGCTGGTCCAGGGCCGGAACGCTTTCACTGAAACCGGCAAGGCGCTTCTGGCAGACCCCGAAGTTCGAAAATCATTTTTGGGCGGATGACGAAAGAAAACGCATGGATTTCCTGAACGCAATCGTCGCGCTTGCCAATTTCGTCATTGTCCCTGCGACCTCGTATGGGGCGCAGCTGGCGCTCGGCGCTCTGGGTGTCACGTTGATCTACGGCATCCTTCGATTTTCGAACTTCGCCCACGGCGATACGATGGCTTTTGGTGCCATGGTGGTGGTGTTGGTCACCTGGTGGTTGCAGGGTCTTGGCGTATCGCTCGGACCACTACCTACTGCGCTGCTCGCGCTGCCATTTGGAATTGCGGCAACGGCACTTCTGGTGCTTGCAACGGACAAAATGGTCTACCAGTTCTATCGCGAACAGAAGGCCGCGCCTGTGATCCTTGTGATCGTCTCGATGGGCGTCATGTTCATCATGAACGGGCTTGTGCGGTTCATCATCGGGCCCAATGATCAGCGTTTTGCCGACGGTGAGCGATTCATAATTTCCGCACGTGATTTCAAGACCATGACTGGCCTGCAGGAAGGTCTTGCGATCAAATCAACCGCCGTTCTGACGCTTGTTGTCGCCGCGATCGCGGTGGCACTTTTGTTCTGGTTTCTGAACAAGACCCGCACCGGCAAATCCATGCGCGCGTTCTCCGACAACGAAGACCTCGCACTGCTTTCGGGCATCAACCCCGAACGCGTGGTGATGATCACATGGATCATTGTCGCCGCACTCGCCACCACCGCGGGCGTGCTTTATGGCCTCGACAAATCGTTCAAGCCCTTCACATATTTCCAGTTGCTTCTGCCGATATTTGCCAGTGCGATTGTTGGCGGGCTTGGTAACCCCCTGGGCGCGATCGCGGGCGGCTTCGTGATTGCGTTTTCCGAGGTCACGTTCACATACGCTTTCAAGAAAGTGTTGGGCTACGTGATGCCTGAAAGTCTGCAACCAGATGGCCTCGTTCAACTGATATCCACCGACTATAAATTCGCGGTCAGTTTTGCGATCCTTGTTATCGTTCTGCTGTTCCGACCGACGGGGCTTTTCCAGGGGAAAGCGTTATGACCATGACCCTTCGCGACGCAACGCTGTTTCTTTTGGTTTTCGGTCTGATTATTGCAACCGGGTTCATGCAAAGCTGGAACGTGGCGCTTGGCATTCTGAACATGGGACTGATCTCGGCCATCATGGCGCTTGGCGTGAATATGCAGTGGGGCTATGCGGGGCTTTTCAACATCGGTGTCATGGGCTTTGTCGCGCTTGGCGGTCTGGGCGCGGTAATCGTCTCAATGCCGCCTGTGAACGAGGCCTGGGCGGCCGGCGGGCTGCGCGTCATTCTGGCACTGCTTATCGGTCTCGCAACCATTGTTGGTGCCATTCAGGCCTGGAAACGCCTCGCGCGCGGACGCCAAAGCGCCCTGGCCACCGCGGCAGTTATGGTCATCGGGTTTTTTGTTTTTCGCTGGGTTTTCGACCCAGCCGTCGCCGCCATCGAAAAGGTTAACCCGGCCGGAACCGGATACCTTGGCGGGCTTGGGCTTCCGGTCCTGTTTGGCTGGCCGGTCGGCGCTGTTCTGGCCGCCGGTGCGGCGTGGATCGTTGGCAAGACCGCGCTTGGCCTGCGTTCAGACTATCTGGCGATTGCGACGCTTGGAATTGCCGAGATTATCATCGCCGTACTCAAGAACGAGGACTGGCTCACTCGCGGCGTGAAGAACGTGATCGGCATCCCGCGCCCGGTGCCTTATGAGATTGATCTCCAAAATTCCGAAAGCTTCGTCGCCCGGATGACAAGCTGGGGGTTCGATCCGGTCGCCAGCTCTTCGATTACCGTGAAACTCGCCTATAGCGGGCTCTTCCTGGTCGTGCTTCTGATATTGCTCTGGCTTGCGCAAACCGCGTTGAACTCACCCTGGGGCCGGATGATGCGGGCGATCCGCGACAACGAGATTGCCGCCGAGGCGATGGGCAAGGACGTCACCAAACGGCACTTGCAGATCTTCATCCTCGGGTCGGCAGTATGCGGTCTTGCGGGCGCGATGATGACGACGCTCGACGGGCAATTGACGCCTTCGAGTTATCAACCGCTTCGCTTCACGTTCCTGGTCTGGGTGATGGTGATCGTCGGTGGCTCGGGGAACAATCTGGGCGCGGTACTGGGCGGATTTCTGATCTGGTTTCTCTGGATCATGGTCGAACCGATCGGGCTCACGCTGCTTGAATTCGCGACCTCGGGCCTTGCTGACGATTCAGCGATCAAGGACCATCTGCTCGACAGCGCGGCCCACATGCGACTTCTAACTATGGGGTTGATTTTGCTGCTTGTACTGCGTTTCAGCCCGCGTGGCCTGATCCCGGAACGGTGATCGCGCAAAGAGGTGCTCAGCCGCGAAACCCGCGCGTGAACCCCTGTTTCAGCACTGGCCGTGCGGCGGGAAAACGGCGGCTTGCGCCGATGGTTTCGATCTCGGGGAACAATTCAGTCAGTTCGCGCCGCTGCGAATTGCAAAGCCCGCGCATGATCTGATCGTCGGGATGGAAGGTTTCCGTCCAGACGCCATCCGCCATAATAACCTGGTGCTGATCGCAAAGGATGTGAATGTAGCTGACGCCCAGCATCTCGGCTGGATGTATATGCCAGTGATCGACCAGATGGCGCGCGGCAACTAACGCTTCGTCTTCGTCGATTGCCAGAAACGCCTGCTCGGGGTTGACCAGAAACCGGTGCGACGGACTGACCAGCATGTCACGGGTTGGCCTGCCGTCGCCCAAGGCGTGAGCGCGAATGAAGATGGGCCGCAATTCGGTATCAAGTTCCAGTTCGTCGTAACTCACGGTTCGCCGACCGACCCATTCGATCCGGGCCAGACCATTGTCGCGGGTGACTACGCGCATTCCGCGACGAAGGCGCTCGACCAGGTGCAGGCCACGGTCGGTCGCGATGCGCGTCCCCGGTGTAAAACAAGGCGTGGCAGAAGTAGGATACATGGCGCAACAAAGCCCCCGTTCGGGGGGGTGACGTTGGGCCGGGTAAGATGCGGGGATCAACGCGCTATCCGTGAAGCCCTCCACCCAGGGCGTTTTAATCACACGGGGCGCATCGATCCCCGCCGCCAAACTGGCAGCACTCGATACCCACCTTTGCGGACTTGTCCGCAAAGCGTGTGCGACACCCCCTTTGCCGCATCACTACCCCCCAGCGAGGTAGCAATAATTTAACCAACGCCTGCCCGGTCCCAAAGCAAAAAAGGCAGAAATTTGACCGATGGTGTCGTGGCCAACCCGAATTGTGGCATTGCGAATGCGGCTATCCACACCCATTTCCAAGGTATTGTTTCTAAATGGGAAACGTAAGGTCGTGGCGGCTTTAATACGCCCTGACAGTGAGTTGCAGGCGGATACCCGGCCTTGGCCATCTGTCGTCGCGTCGTCTCATTGTTCAGTCTCGCGAACCAATCGGGAACGGCGTGTGTCGGCAAAATGGCCGGAATATGTCAGCTGCGCGGTGCCGCCCGGCGTTTTCCAATCCGAACCAATCCCTGTCCATTGGTAAGGATTGATGAGCGGATTTCCGCTTACAGCTCCGAATCGGTCGGTTCAGGTCGCGGCAAAACCCGCAGGATCGACATCCAAAGCCGATCACCCGCAGGCACACGAAAACGACCTGGCAGTGTTACCGTTTGTCCCAGAACCTCCAGCATCGGACGCTCAGTCGCGCCCGAGGGCCGGATCACACGGGCTGGCAAAACCGCAAGTGCCGACCCATTGCCGGGATGGTCGGGGCTTAAAAGCACGCTTTCCGGCGGCAACCCCAGACCGACCGCTTCACCTGGCATTGCTCTGAGTGGTATTTGCAGAACCGCGTCCACATCCGTGCCGTCCGGGCTATCGACCCTAACCTCGACACCGCCGGAAACCTCGGCCAGGACCCGTGCTGATAACCGCATCGGCGGCGTGCGCCACCCGGTTATGTGGCCGCCGCTGATCTCGAGCACCCGGTCGGCAAGGGCGACGATCTCATCCGTGGCGTGGCTGACATAAAGCGCCGGCACGCGCGCCTGCGAAACTGCGCGCGCTATGTAGGGAAGAAACTCGGCTTTTCGCGCCGCGTCCAATCCCGCCATTGGCTCGTCAAGAAACAGAACCGCAGGATTGGCGGAAAGCGCGCGGCCCAGTGCGACACGTCGCACTTCACCGCCCGAAAGCCCGTGAACAGCCCGATCCAGAAGTGGCCCAAGGTCCAGCGCCTCGACGATGGCGTCCATCGACGTCACGCCCCGCCGCTTGGCGCCATAATTCAAATTCCCGCCGACCGTCAGATGCGAAAACAGGCTTGGGTCCTGAAACACGAAGCCAATTCGCCTTTCCTCGGTGGGCATATGTTGCGGCGACCGGTCCCACTCCTGACCCGCAAATGTCACCAGCCGATCACCGCCGGCGCGTATATCAAGCCCCGCAAGAGCCCGCAAAAGCGTTGTCTTTCCGCTGCCGGATGGCCCCGAGATCGCGGTCACGCCGTCCAGCGGCACGGTTTCTTCGGCGTCCAGTCTGAACGTCGGCCCCCGCCGCAACTTCAGCCGGAAATGCAGCTGATCAGGCAACGCGCATTCCCCCGCTCCGGTTGATCAGAAATACCGTGGTCAGGATGGCAAAGGAAAATACCAGCAAACCGGCCGACAACAGGTGCGCGGTTGCGTAATCCAGAGTCTCGACCGCGGAAAAAATTTCTATCGAGATCACACGGGTTTTTCCGGGGATATTCCCGCCAACCATCAACACAACGCCAAATTCGCCGATGGTGTGCGCGAAAGTCAGAACGCCAGCCGTCAAAAAGCCGCGCCGTGCCAGCGGGATGGCAATCGACACGAACGCATCCCGCGAGGTCGCGCCCAGCGTTCGGGCCGCTTCAAGCGCGCCCTTGGGCACACTTGCGAAACCGGTTTGCAGCGGTTGCACGGCGAACGGCAGCGAGTAGATCAGCGAGGCAATCACAAGCCCGGTGAAAGAAAACGCCAGCGTGTCGCCGGTCACCCGCACCCAGATGCCGCCAAACCACGAATTTGGGCTCATCAGGATCAACAGGTAAAATCCCAGCACCGTTGGCGGCAAGACCAAAGGCATGGTCACTGCGGCCTCGATCAGCGGTCTGAGCCGGGTGCGGGTATTTGCCAGCCACCACGCCAGCGGAACTGCCAGCGCCAGCAATATGACCGTTGTAACGACTGCCAGTTGCAGCGACAGCGATATTGCCGCCCAGGCGGTCATTCCGGTGCGCCGTGGCCGCCTGCCTCGATCAACACCCGCGCCCGGTCCGACAAAAGATACGACCAGAATGCGGTGGCGGCTTCGTTCCCCTCGGCCCGCGCCAACAACGCAGCGTCCTGCCGAATGGGCCGATGGAGTTCCCCAAGTGGCAAAACATGCGGCGCATCCAGTCGCGGCAGCAGCGACGCGGATACAAATGCGTGGTCAACATTTCCGGTGGCAAAAAGCGTCGCCACTTGCCCCACATTCGCAACCAACAGCGGCTGAAATTCCGCCGTATCCAGGTTCAATCGTTCCATGGCAGCGGTTGCGGCCAGCCCATAAGGCGCGACAGTCGGATCCGCCAGCCCGACGCGCTTGCCCGCGAACGCCTGCGCGGCATTCGTCGGATCAACGCCTTCGCGCGAAACAAGCACCAAGCGCCCATAGGCATAGGTTGCCACATCCGTCGCCAATCCGTCCGCTTTCAGAGCGCGCGGCCGTTCGCGGTCGGCTGCGAGATAGATGTCCATTGGCGCACCCGACGCGATCTGAGCGTAGAGCTGGCCGGTTGAGCCATGGGTCAGAACCACGTCATGTTCGGTCTCGGTCTCAAAACTTTCGGCAAGAGTTGCCGCGGTCGGCAGAAAATTTGCCGCAACGGCGACCGCGACTTCGCCTGCTAGTGCGGCCCGGCAAAGGGCAGCACTGACCGCTATGATTGCGATTAATCTTTTCATGATGCTTTCAGGACATGATGGCGCGGATTTTGCAAGACCAAGGATGCACGTTGCGGCAAGCAGGTCAGTCTTTCTGGATGGATCTCTGGTGCCCGAGGGGGG
>CAXMNX010000016.1:0-3965 GCA_964194845.1 uncultured Boseongicola sp. | reverse complement strand
TCGGGCCGTCCGATTGGCGTTCCAAGGTAAAACCAGGTACCGTCCCGCGCGATGCGCATGTCCAGATCGCCGCAATCGGGCGGATTCCATAAGTGTACCGGCGGCAAACCGCGTTTGGACGCGACGCGCGCGCTTGCCGCGATGCCTTCCGCAGACGGTTTCACAATGTTTTGTGCCATATCTGATTTTGTCATTTGTGCCCGGACGCATAGTTCGGTCTATAGAAAGCATACGCCTTTTGGAGGTCTTTGCCATGACGGAAGCCCCGGACCTTGTGTCTGACATCGAAGCGCTGGGCGAAAAGCTTGGCTCGACCAAAGCCAGCATAACCCAGCGTTTCATTGGCCAGGAACGGGTCGTGGACCTTGTTTTGTCGGCTATTCTCTGTGGCGGACACGGGCTTTTGGTGGGTTTGCCGGGGCTGGGGAAAACCCGTCTGGTCGACACGCTTTCCACTGTCCTGGGTCTGAACGGCAAACGCGTGCAGTTCACGCCAGACCTGATGCCCGCCGATATTCTGGGTTCGGAAGTGCTGGAAACCGGTGCCGACGGCAGCCGGGCCTTCAAATTTATCAGCGGCCCGGTCTTTTGTCAGCTTTTGATGGCGGACGAAATAAACCGCGCCAGCCCCCGCACCCAATCGGCACTTTTGCAGGCGATGCAGGAGAAATCGGTCACCGTCGCGGGTGAACTGCACGACCTACCACAGCCGTTCCACGTGCTCGCCACCCAAAACCCAATCGAGCAGGAGGGCACCTATCCGTTGCCCGAAGCTCAGCTTGACCGGTTTCTGGTCCAGATTGACGTGCCACACCCCGACCGCGATACCGAGCGTGACATTTTGCTGGCGACGACCGGACTAACGGAAGCCAAGTCGACGGAAGTTTTCACGGCTGACGAACTTATGGCCGCGCAAGCGCTCGTCCGGCAGATGCCGGTGGGCGAAGCGGTTCTTGAAGCGATCCTCGATCTGGTCCGCGCCTGTCGGCCCGATGATCCGGCGTCAAGCGATGTCATCCGCGAAAACGTCGGCTGGGGCCCCGGGCCAAGGGCCGCGCAAGCCTTGATGCTGACGGTTCGCGCGCGCGCGTTGCTGGAGGGACGTCTTGCCCCATCGGTCGAAGATGTCGCGATCCTTGCAAAGCCGGTCTTGACCCACCGCATGGCGCTCACCTTCGCAGCCCGCGCCCGCGGGCTCGAGCTGAATGACGTCATCGCCCAGGTTACGGAAGCGACAACAAGGGCCGAGGTTGCTGCGTGAGAACACCCTCCCGCCTCCGCCAAGACGCCGAGACCCTCGCTGGTCCGCTGCCGCCCTTGTTGGCGGCAGCCGAGCATCTCGCGGCGAGCGTGATGGCGGGCGAACACGGGCGGCGCCGCGTCGGGCAGGGCGATCAGTTCTGGCAATACCGGCCCAGTCATCCGGGCGACGAGGCCCGCGCAATTGACTGGCGGCGTTCGGCCCGGTCGGATGGTCTGTTCGTGCGCGAAAAGGAATGGCAGGCAGCGCAATCTGTCATGCTCTGGCTCGATACCGGACAATCAATGGAATTCAGCTCGGCCAAGGATATTCCAACCAAAGCCAACACCGCGCGCCGCCTCGCGCTGGCCATGTCAATCCTGTTGATCCGCGGTGGCGAACGCGTCGGACTGTCGAACATCGGCCTCGCGCCGCGCTCGGGTCAGGTTCAGCTTTTGCGATTGACGGAAAGTCTGGCGGAAAAAGCGGACGCCCGGGAATACATCGCACCTGAACTGCGCGGCGTACCACCCCGGTCGCGCGCGGTGTTTTTCTCAGATTTCCTTGGCGATCTCAACGCGGTCGAGGCTTCGCTGACGCAGGCCGCAGATCGCGGCATCGACGGCGCGCTGGTGCAGATACTGGACCCGCAAGAGGAAGCGTTTCCCTTCAACGGGCGCACGATCTTCGAAAGCGTCGGTGGCTCGCTGGCACATGAAACACTGAAAGCCAGCGATCTGCGCGACCGGTATCTCGACCGACTAGCCGAGCGCAAAGCGGCGCTGAAATCACTGACCCGCGCGACCGGCTGGCAGTATCAATGCCTTCACACCGATCGCTCCGCCGCTTCCGCCTTGCTGTGGCTATATGGCGCGATGGAGCGGGCCCACTGATGTTCAGCGTTGGCCCCATAGGTTTTACCGCCCCTTTGCTCCTTTTGGGGCTTATTCTTTTGCCGGTTCTGTGGCTCTTGCTGCGCGCGGTGCCGCCCGCGCCGATCAGGCGGCGCTTCCCCGGCGTGGCCTTGCTTTTGGGTCTCAAGGATGACGAAAGCCAGACCGACCGCACACCCTGGTGGCTTTTGCTTCTGCGGATGCTGGCGATATCTGCTGCCATAATCGGCTTTGCCGGGCCGGTCCTGAACCCCGAGGCCAATCAGCGCGATAATGGCCCGCTTCTGATCCTGATCGACGGCACCTGGGCCGATGCCCCGGACTGGGCGCGTCGAATGGAGCGGACCGAGGCGGCACTGGGCGATGCCGCACGCGCGGGCCGTGAAACCAGCGTTGTTGTTGCCACAGATTTGCCGCCCGATACGCCCCTGACGTTCCGTGCAGCAGACAGTTGGGTGCCCGAACTTGCCGGGCTAAAGCCGCAACCCTGGTCGCCCGGAACCGATGATGTTGAAACCTGGTCGCAGGCACTGGAGGGTCGTTTTGACACATTCTGGCTGTCGGACGGGCTCGATTGGGACTGGCGCGCGACGCTTCTTGCAGAACTCCAAACGCACGGTGCCGTATCAGTTTTTGAATCGCCGCGCCCTGTCTACGGGCTAAAACCCGCGCGGGTTCAGGATGGCGTCATTTCAGTTGAAGCGCTGCGCAGCCGTTCATTCGGTGCGGCCGAGGCCACCGTCGCCGCGCACGGCCTCGACCCCAGCGGCACACCGCGCCAGCTTGCCAGCGCCACGCTTTCCTTCGCCGCCGGTGAACAAAGCGCAATCGTTCAACTGTCGCTACCGCCCGAGCTGCGAAATCGGGTCACAAGGTTCGAAATTACCGGCCAGCGGTCTGCCGGTGCCGTCGCGCTGACTGACGACGCGCTTCGCCGCCGCGAGGTTGCAATTGTCGCCGCACGCGACGAACGCGAAGGGCTGCGGCTGCTTTCGCCGACCCACTACCTTGAACAGGCGCTTCTTCCCAACGCCGAAATGATCAACGGTGCAATTCCAGACCTGGTGCTAGCCAATCCTGATGTGATCGTCCTGGCGGACATCGCAACGCTTGCGGAAGGCGAAGCACAAGCGCTCGAAGCTTGGGTGCGCAACGGTGGCATCCTTCTAAGGTTCGCTGGCCCCAGGCTGGCCGCATCCGATATCGGACGCGATGAAGAAACCGTTTTGATGCCCGTTCGCCTGCGCGCCGGTGGCCGCAATATCGGCGGCGCGATGAGCTGGGGCGAGCCCAAGACCCTTCGCGCATTTTCCGCCGAAAGCCCGTTTTTCGGGCTTTCTGTCCCGCCGGATGTCACAGTCAGCGCGCAGGTGATGGCGCAGCCCGATCCGCAGCTTTCGCAGCGCACAATCGCAACTTTGGCCGACGGAACACCGCTGGTGACCCGCAAACGGCTGGACGCGGGCCAGGTGGTCTTGTTCCACGTCACCGCAAACGCTGAATGGTCGACGCTGCCGCTATCCGGGCTGTTTGTACAGATGCTGGAACGCCTTTCCATATCGACACGGTCAGACATTGCCACCGCAGAAGACCTGGCGGGAACAACCTGGGTTCCAGATCAGATACTCACCGCAACCGGCCAGATCGTGGACGCCGGATCGCTAGCGGGTGTTCCGGGCGAAGACCTGGCTGAAGCACCTTTGGGACCGAATTTGCAGCCCGGTCTTTATTCCGGCGAAGACCGCCGCATCGCCCGGAACGTCGTCGCGGGCGACATGCGGCTTGTCGCGACCGCGTGGCCCGCCAATGTCCCCCTCGAAGGTCTTGAAGTG
>CAXMNX010000015.1:0-3543 GCA_964194845.1 uncultured Boseongicola sp. | reverse complement strand
TCCTCCCTGCAATTCCGGAAGACTAGCGCAGTCTGGCCAATTTTATATAGCCCCTAATGCCGAGACGATTTAGGCGCGTCGCCGAACGAGCCATTTCAGTAAGCCAAACAGCCGTGGCTGCCGTGCCGGTTCCTGCCCGTGGCGCCCTGCCAGGCGATTAAATTCATGCACATCAATGATTTTTTCCGCACAGCCGCAGGCTTCGCCCTTGCCAACATAGCGGTAGTAAAACTTTTCGAAATCTTCAGGTTTTTTAATCTGTCGCATGACGTCGGTCCTATCAGAACTTCCGCGAAAATCCATTGCATCGAAAAGAACGCAATCAGCTCGAAATCCCCGCCTCTGCCGCAATCTTCGCCCTTGATTTCCGCGCCCGCTCGCTCGCCGATTTCAATTGACCGCACGCCGCCATGATATCCTCGCCGCGCGGTTTTCGAATGGGCGAGGCATAACCTGCATTGTGAACGATGTCGGCAAACGCCTCGATCCGGTCCCAATCAGACCTTTCGTAAGGCGCGCCCGGCCATTCGTTGAATGGGATCAGGTTGATCTTCGCCGGTATGCCCTGGATCAGCTTCACCAGCCGCCGTGCGTCTTCGTCGCTGTCGTTCACACCCTTGATCATCACGTATTCGAACGTGATCCGTTCCGAGTTTGACAGCTTCGGATAAGTCCGAAGCGCGTCCAGCAGTTCGGCAATCGGCCACCGCTTGTTGATCGGCACAAGGCCATTTCGCACTTCGTCTGTCGTTGCGTGAAAACTCACAGCCAACATGCAGCCAATCTCGGTCGCGGTCCGGGCAATTTCGGATACCACACCGCTGGTGGAAAGAGTTATCCGGCGGCGGCTAAGGCTGATGCCCTCGCCATCCATCGCAATCAGCATCGCGTCGCGCACCGCCTCGAAATTGTAAAGCGGCTCGCCCATGCCCATCAGCACGATGTTGGACAGCAATCGCGGCCCTGTGACGCCCGACCCTTGCCCAGGCTCCGGCCATTCGCCCAGATCGTCGCGGGCCACCATGACTTGGCCGACAATCTCGGCTGCCGTCAGGTTGCGCACAAGTTTCTGCGTACCGGTGTGGCAAAATGAACAGGTCAGCGTGCATCCGACTTGGGATGAGATGCAAAGCGTGCCGCGATCGGTCTCAGGGATGTAAACCGTTTCGACCTCGTGCCCGCCGGCTATCCTGACCAGATATTTGCGAGTGCCGTCTTTGCTGACCTCACGGGTCACAACCTCGGGCAACGCAATCACGAACGTATCGGCCAGCATTGCGCGGTAATCTTTCGCAAGATTGGTCATCGCGGCGAAGTCACGCACGCCCCAATAGTAAATCCACTGCCAGATCTGCCCGACCCGCATTCGCGCCTGCTTTTCCGGCGTCCCGGCCTCGATCAACGCCGCTTTCAACTGGTCGCGGGTCAGACCGACAAGGTTCATTGGCCCCTCCGGCAATTTCCGGGGGATCGTCACGACGTCCTGAGTGATGGGTGCGCTGGCGCTCATGGGTTCGAATTCCTGATCAGACCGGGGATATAGGGGATAGGGGCGCTTTTGCCAAAGGAATTCCGCGCTGGAATCGGTGCGGGAGTCTTGGCCCAATTGATTCCGCAACACGGAAATGGCAGCTTAGAACTTGCAGCGGACCTTGGAACGATTGAGAAAATCGCAAACATATGATTCCTATTTGGCCAGTTTGGATTTGCAAGGTGTAAGTGATGAGGCAGGAAATGATCGCATTCAGACCGAAAACGTTCGGCGCACTCACGGTCCTTTTGTGGTTCTGGTGCGGTAGTTACGCATTTGCAGAGGGCCTGCTGGATGGTCGCGTCTTTACGGGGATGATCGGACCAAGCGAAAACCCAGATTTGGCCGACACTCTGTACTTCAATGACGGGTACTTTTGGTCGGACATCTGTACCCGCTGCGGTTTTTTACCCGGTTCCTACAGCGCAAAAGAAACGGACGAAGGGATCGATTTTAGGGGTGTTCTTGAGAGCAACAGCCGAGGCCGCTTCGAATACGAGGGACTTGCCCGCGATGACGGCACAATTGGCGTTTCGATCCAATGGGAGCGAAAGCGTTGGTACTGGACATCAAGCCGCAAAATTGTGTTTCAGGGAGCGGAAACCAGAAACGAAGCACCTCTTTCCCTGATGAAAATTCGCATTAAGATGGACACCGTAAACCCCGGAGCAAACCCACTGTGTGCGCGATTCTGAAGCGCACTTGGGCGGCCAGAAGAGCCATTGGTCTATATTTCATAGTTCTTGCCGTGGGTTGGATGGCGGGAGAGATGCTGCGCGATATCGCCATCCCTGAAATGCGTCCAATGAGCGAACCGTTTATCCATCGCATAGTGATGAGCGCGCTTTTGGTTTTTGTTTTCGCCGCCGCAATACCTTTTGTGCCTGGGGCCGAAATCGGCTTTGCACTTCTGCTGATCTTTGGCGGAAAGGCATCGCTAGTCGTGTACGCGGGTATGGTCTGTGCGCTTCTTCTCTCTTTTTGCATCGCACGCTTTGTACCGCTCCGTGCCATCTCAGAAATTACGCGCTGGTTAAGGTTGAAACGAATTACCAGTTTTGTCACGGAGATCGAAACCTCCCCGGCGCAGGACCGCGCCGAATTGGTTGCAAGCAAGGTAACCGGCAGGCTTGGCCAAGCGATGCTGCGGAACAAATATGTAGTTCTTGTATTGCTTTTGAATGCACCGGGGAATTCAGTTCTCGGCGGTGGCGGAGGCCTTGCGTTTATCGCCGGTATATCTGGGCTTTACAGGTTTTGGCCGTATCTGATCAGCGTTCTGATCGCGGTTGCGCCGTTTCCGCTTCTGTTTTTCTTGCAAGGCGGTTGAGGCTCTAACCCGCGCAGCGTTTTTCGGCGTCTTCGATCATTGCGGTTGCCCCAAGAAGCGAGAACGTATCCTTGGTTTCCGTCCCCCGCGAAGACCGGGCCGTCAGAACCGCATTTGCCCCGCGCTTTATCGCGGTGACGACCTTCAGATCTTCCGCCGGGGTAGCGGGCCAGGCGTATTCGCCTTCGGTGAAAAGTTCATAGGTCGTGCCACTGACTTCCATCGTCACGGTCGACCCTTCAGCGAACGGATAACCGCCGGTAAAACTGATCTCGCCCACGACACTTTGCGCGGGCCGATAGGTCACGAACAGCAAAACATCCCCGCGCCGGACCGAGACCGAACGACCGTCGCGGGTGTTCGCGCTTTCCTTCGGCGCTGTGACCGCCCAGCATTCCTTGGGTTCGCTGCCCTCGAAAACCGCCCAGTCAGTGTCCGCCGCCACCCGGTTGGTGACCTCTTGCGCGCTCACCATTCCGGCAGCGCTCGCTGCCATCAAAAAAACTGCTGTCGCCCTTGCTGTCATCGTCCTGCCTTTTGCCTCGGCCCCGCCCGCTTCCCTGTCATTGCAGGCACCGGAGGACCGGAAATGCCCCTTACCAATGCGCCCTGAATAGCGTATTCGCGCGCAAAGATGGAACCCCCCGCGGCGGAAAATTGCCGTGACAAATTAGCGAGGTCG
>CAXMNX010000014.1:0-75497 GCA_964194845.1 uncultured Boseongicola sp. | reverse complement strand
TGCCTGTCCATTCAATTGTTGGGCGTGGCAGTGTCCGCGAATTCAGTTTAGCTGGCTTCTCTTTCGACATCTTGATGGCTTTGTCACATTAACTTTTCTAAGTCGAAATATCGAAGTTTTTAAAAATACGTGTTGCTGCATTTCAATGACTTACAAGATTTCAAGTCCCATCAAAAAGACGAAATCTGCCGATTTCTGAGTTAATGTGACAACGCCGTTAAAACGTTCAAATCTGGAAAGCAGCAAAGTCCGCAAATCAGACCTTGGTGCTCGTTGCGGCCAACTGCACGAAATGACGCGATGCCCAAAGCATTTGTCCCCCATATGTCCCCCAAACTACAAACGCTTCAAATTGATTGTGGCGATTTTTCTTTTAAGCCATTGATTTTACTTGGCGGCGGGCATCGGAATCGAAGCCCCAACAGCGGATCGACCGTCCGTGTTCGGTATGGGCCAGGTAGCGCTTCACCTCGTCCGGTATCCAATCCGGAACGATAATCGCGCGATTGGTATCTGCCCCCGTGTGCATGACGGTCCTCCTTAATGCCTGGACTGATCAGTTTTGATTGAAACAACGCAACAACCTTGAGTTGCAATTGTTACCAGATTCTTAACAATCGCGGCTGAAACAGAGAATGATCCACAAATTGTAAACAAACGAAAAGATCTGCGTTCGGTTTGAAACAGCTACGCGCAACACACGTTCAGGTTGCATAGTTTGGGCGTGTTGATCTTTTAGGAGCCTGCATAATGTCCGAAATTTTGTCCGCCCTCGGGGCGCTTCGCCGCCCGCGTTTGCTCATTCGTGCCGCCCGGCATGGCCTTGCAGACTATAGCCGCGACCGGACATTGATGAGGCTGATCGAGGCGGGGCATAGCATTGCGCCCGAAGCTGCGGTTCAAAAGCTTATGCAGGTGGAAGCGCGCATTGAAATCGATCGTCAAAAGGGTGACGGCACATATTCCGTCGCCCGGCATATCGAGCTGTTGATCGCGCTGATGGCCGAAGCGCGGATGCTTGTCAGACCAATGCGCGAAAGCGATCGGGCTTAGAGCGGATTGCGCTAAATATGAATCAAATTTCGCCGCCTCTCGATCAGCATTCTGCCGGTCTCGAACGCAAATACTGATGCCCTGTGACCGATTGAAAACGCAAACCGCTTTAGCCGAACGCGTCTGGAACGGATGCCTTTTTGCGCGCAACATAGTCGTTAAGCGCGTCGCGCTTGGCGATATCCAGGTCCGGCGCCTGATAGTTGTCCAGCAATTTCTTAACGCGGGCGGCGGCAAACTGAACGGTGTCCCGCTCACCTTCTTCGGCCCATGTTTCATAGGGTTTGTAGTCCAGAACGTCAGTGCGCCAGAACGCCTCTTTGAAATTTGCCTGGGTGTGGGCGCAACCAAGATAATGGGCGCCGGGACCGACTTCGCGGATTGCGTCCATCGCCTGGCCGTTTTCAGAAACATCAACACCTTCGGCGAGGCGGTGCAAAATACCCAGCTGATCGGCGTCCATCACGAACTTCTCAAAGCTTGAGACAAGACCGCCTTCCAGCCAACCGGCGGAATGCAGCATGAAATTGACCCCGGCCAGAAGCCCGGCATTCAGGCTGTTTGCGGTCTCGTAAGCGGCCTGAGCATCGGGTAATTTCGAGCCGCAGAATGACCCGGCCGAACGATATGGCAAGCCAAGGCGGCGCGCGATCTGGCCCATGCCAAATGTGATTTTTGCCGCCTCGGGAGTGCCGAAGGTCGGCGCGCCGGAGTTCATGTCGATCGAAGTGACGAAAGCGCCTGCAATCACCGGAGCACCCGGGCGGATCAACTGGCTGTAGGCGACGCCGGCCAGAACCTCGGCCAACACCTGTGTGAGCGTGCCCGCGACGCTGACCGGCGCCATCGCGCCGCCGACGATAAAGGGAGAAATGATCGCTGCCTGATTGGCCGCGGCGTAAACTTCAAGAGAACCCATCATTGTGGAATCGAACGTAAGTGGTGAGTTGATGTTGATGAGCGATGTCATCACGGTGTTCTCGGCCACGTAGTCTTTGCCGAAAAGGATCTCACACATCTCGACACTGTCGGCAGCGCGTTCGGGCTCGGTCACCGATCCCATGAAGGGCTTGTCCGAAAGCGTCATATGGGCAAGCAGCATATCGAGGTGACGCTTGTTCACAGCGATATCGGTCGGTTCGCAGACGGTGCCGCCGGAATGGTGAAGCCACTTCGACATAAATGTGAGTTTCACGAAATTACGGAAATCCTCGATCGTGGCGTAGCGGCGGCCACCGGCAAGGTCGCGCACGAAGGGCGGGCCGTAAACTGGCGCCAGGACCAGGTTCTTGCCACCAATTGTGACCGAGCGTTCCGGGTTGCGCGCGTGCTGGACATAAGACGAAGGTGCCGTTGAACAAAGTTGGCGCGCAAGCCCCTTGGGCAGCCGCACTCGTTCGCCGTCGATGTCGGCACCAGCGGCTTTCCAGCGATCAAGTGCCGTGGGATTATCAACGAAATTTACGCCAATTTCTTCGAGCAAGGTATCGGCGTTGGCTTCGATGATTTCCAGTGCTTCTTCGTTCAGGATCTCAAAGTTTGGGATGTTGCGTTCGATGAAACGCGCCGCCTCGATTTTCACGGCCGTTCGTTCTGCCCGCCGCGCGGCACCGCCGCCGCCGCGCGTCCGCCGCTGTTCTGTGGCTTCAGCCATGGTCCCGACCTCCGAAACTGCGTTGCCCATCTTTTACACCAGGCGTTGGCGTGCCTGAGGCGAATTGCGTCCTTTGCGGCGCGAATGCGACATCATTCGACAAGGGGCGAATGCGCTTTTGGCTGGTGCCACCACAAGGGATATCGCGACGGTCAAGTGTCCGGGGGACCAATCCAGGCGAAGGGATTGTGGGCAACCTCCCAAAGATGTCCGTCGGGGTCGCTGAAATAGGCATGGTAGCCACCCCAATCGGCTTTTGTCGGTGACTTGACGACCGAGGCCCCTGCGGCAACCGCCTGGGCCAGTACCCGGTCGACTTCGGTTTTGGTCGCAACGTTGTGTGCCAGGTTGATGCCGGAATATCCGCTACCTTTGCTTGATACTCCGGAGTCCATTGCCAGCGCTTTGCGTGGCGACAGGCCAAGCCAGGTCCCATGCAGGTCGAAAAAGATCACGCCGGGTGGGCCATCAGCGCGGGGCAAACCAAGACCGTCTTCGTAAAACTTCCGCGACAGTTCAAGATCATTCACCGCCAACGCGATCATGCTTATTCTTGGCTTCATGGGAATCTCCATAGCTGGAGCGGTCGATGTATCCAGCGGTCTGGCAGATGTCGACCCGGGCCGCAGGCTTTGCACCCGACGCCGCGCTGGCTTGCAGCGCGCGCCTGCCCGGTCTAGCAGAAGCCCATGAGCAGCCAAATTCACGACCGCCTTCTTATTATCGACTTCGGATCACAAGTGACGCAGCTGATCGCGCGGCGTTTGCGCGAGCTGAATGTGTATTGCGAGATCCATCCCTTTCAGAGCGTCACGGACGCTTTTTTGAAAGCCTTCGACCCGAAAGCCGTGATTTTCTCAGGCGGGCCTGCAAGTGTGATCGACGACGGATCGCCGCATCCTCCGCGTGAGGTCTTCGACCTTGGCGTGCCGATCCTTGGGATTTGCTACGGCCAGCAGGTGATGATGCAGATGCTGGGCGGACACGTCGAGCGCGGGCATGGGACGGCGGAGTTTGGGCGCGCGTTCGTTGAGCCCGAAACGCGACAATTGCCGCTTCTTAAGGGATGGTTCGGGGATGGCCGCGAGCAGGTCTGGATGAGCCATGGCGATCACGTGGCAAAGGTCGCGCCGGGATTTGAGGTTTATGCGACATCGCCGGGGGCGCCGTATGCGATCACTGCCGACGAGGCGCGCAATTTCTATGCGGTTCAGTTTCACCCCGAGGTACATCACACGCCGATGGGCGCGCGGCTTTATGAAAATTTCGTGCGAATGGCCGGATTTCAGGGCGATTGGACGATGGGGGCTTACCGCGAAGAGGCGATCGCCAAGATACGCGCGCAGGTTGGCGACAAGCGCGTCATCTGCGGGCTGTCGGGTGGCGTTGATTCGTCGGTTGCGGCGGTCCTGATCCACGAGGCGATTGGCGACCGGCTGACGTGTGTGTTCGTCGACCACGGGCTTTTGCGCCTGAACGAAGCCGACGAAGTGATCACGATGTTTCGCGATCATTACAACATTCCGCTTATTCACGCCGACGAAAGCGAGCTGTTTCTGGGGGCACTTGATGGTCAGTCTGATCCTGAGACCAAGCGCAAGACGATTGGCAAACTCTTTATTGATGTCTTTCAGAAATATGCACACGAAATTGATGGCGCCGAGTTTCTGGCGCAGGGAACGCTTTATCCCGATGTGATCGAGAGCGTCAGCTTTTCCGGCGGGCCGTCGGTCACGATCAAGTCGCACCACAACGTCGGCGGTCTGCCGGAAAAGATGGGGTTGAAGCTGGTTGAGCCCTTGCGCGAGCTTTTCAAGGATGAAGTGCGCGCGCTGGGCCGCGAGCTTGGCTTGCCGCCTGCATTTATTGGCCGCCATCCTTTTCCCGGCCCCGGGCTGGCGATCCGGTGTCCCGGCGAAATCACGCGCGAGAAACTGGAAATTCTTCGCCACGCCGACGCGGTTTATATCGACCAGATCCGCCGCCACGGTCTTTACGACGAAATATGGCAGGCTTTTGCCGCGATCTTACCGGTGCGCACGGTCGGCGTTATGGGCGACGGGCGAACGTATGATTTTGCCTGCGCGCTGCGTGCCGTTACGTCGGTCGATGGGATGACGGCGGATTATTACCCGTTTGCGCAAGAGTTTCTGGGCGAGACGGCGACACGTATAATAAATGAGGTCAAAGGCATTAACCGGGTCTTTTACGATGTGACGTCTAAGCCGCCCGGCACAATTGAGATGGAATAGTTGCGAAGGAACTAAGGCGATCTGGAAACAATTCGACACTGACCGCCACATTGTCGCCCTTTCTGCCACGGTTTCTGGACAGTTTCTCCCGAATTTCGCCGTAGGCTTGGGGCAGAGAGACGCATGAATTAACACTTGCCCAAGCGTGCAATATTCGCGCTGAACTGGGTAAAAGTACAAGAGGTTCGAGCATGAGATTTATTCGCTGGATTGTTGCCGCCGCTATTATTTCGGTTTGGGCCGCATTGATTGGTACAGCGCTTTATGTGGCACTATACGAGGCCCCCGAGACAGTGCCGAACGGTGACGCGATTGTGGTGGTATCGGGGAACGCCGCCAATTCGGGCGGGTTGGTCGGTGAAGCCAGGGTTCGGCTGGACCGCGCCATCGCGCTTTACAACGACGGCAAGGCCCCACGATTAGTCGTTTCGGGTGGCACAGTTGGCAATGGCGGCACAGTGGCCGACGCCATGAAGGAAGCGGCAATTGCCGCAGGCGTGCCCGAGGAGGCAATCACGGTCGAAAGCACATCGCATTCGACGCTTCAGAACGCATTGTTTTCAGCCGACATCGACGACCTTGAGAAAGGCGCACCGATCCTGCTGGTGAGCCACAGGTATCATCTGCCGCGCGCCAACGCATCGTTTCGATGGGCAGGTTTCGGCGACATTACAAACGTTGCGGCGGACCCCGAAGGCGGCTTTCAACTGACGGCTGGATTGCTTTGGGAAAGCGTCAAATGGCCCTTGAACGTCGTGCGCGCCGCGGCTGCAAGTGCTGCGATGGCAGGTGACGTGCCGCGCGAGAAATTCATCAAATACCTCGAATGAACGACCGGTCGCGGCCTTTACTGGCCGCGGCCTGGATGACGGGGGCCATCGTTTCCTTTTCGTCCATGGCCGTGGCCGGCCGCGCTGTTGCCCATGAGTTGGATACATTCGAATTGATGATGTATCGTTCGTTGATCGGGCTTGTGGTTGTCATCGCCTTTGGCTTTGCAACTGGCAAGATCACCGAAGTCCGGCGCGCGCGTCTGGGGTTGCATTTCATTCGGAACATTTGCCATTTCGCCGGGCAGAACCTTTGGTTCTATGCGCTGACGCTGGTGACACTTAGCCAAGTTTTCGCACTGGAATTTACATCACCGATCTGGGTGATGGTGCTGGCGGTCGTGCTTTTGGGCGAGCGATTGTCGCGGGCGCGACTTTTCGCGGTTGCACTGGGGTTTGCAGGCGCGCTGATCGTTGCGCGGCCGGGCGGCGTTGGTGATCCGGTCGGGTTGATGGTTGCTGCCGCATCGGCGGTTGGCTTTGCCGGCTCCATCGTAGCGACGAAAATGCTGACACGGACCGAGACGATCCTTGGCATCCTATTCTGGATGGCGTTGATTCAGCTGGTTCTGGGGCTGATCACCGCCGGTTGGGACGGCGATATTGCGGTTCCGACAGCGGAAATATTGCCTTGGGTTCTTTTGGTCGCGCTGGGAGGGCTTCTTGCGCATACCTGTCTGACCAACGCGCTTGCGGTTGCCCCGGTGACGCTGGTCACACCAATGGATTTTCTGCGCCTTCCGGTGATCGCACTCGTCGGGATGATTTGGTATCAGGAGCCACTGGACGGGTTGGTATTTGTGGGGGCGGCGCTGATATTTGCAGGCAATTACCTGAATATCTGGGCCGAAGCGCGCCGAAAACCGGCGTGACGCATTTGTGACGCTACGGCACGCGCAATAAGCTTACGTCGGGTAAAGAATTGACCGGTCAGGCGGCGATTTTCTAGGTTCGCACATCAGGAATGCGGCACAGTGGGGGCTGGATAGCATGAAACGGGTATTTTTGGCTGCAGCGGTGGTAGCTGCGGGCGCAAGTGGTGCTTACGCGGGGGGACTTGATCGGTCAGGTCAACCGATTGGATAATCTTTGAAGACGGCAGGTATTTGGAATTGTCTTTCGGGGCGGTGTCGCCTTCGGTTTCAGGCGTTGCCGTTCCAGCGCTCGGCGGCGGGATATCGGGGGATATGACAGATTCCTATCTTCAGTTCAGCGGCGCCTATAAAGCAGATATCAACGAGAACTTGTCCTACGCGCTGATTATTGATCAGCAGTTTGGTGCGGCTGTCGACTACGCGACCGGGACGGGATATTTTGCTGGCGGTTCGAGCGCCGAGCTTACCGCCTTGGCGATGACCGGCATACTCAAATACACGACTGATCAGAATATCAGCGTCTATGGCGGCGTTCGCGCACAATCTCTTGAAGCGGAGGCGGTGGTGCCGTTTGTTTCGCTTTACTCGGCGACGACCTCGAAAGACTGGGGTGTTGGGTATGTCGTCGGCGCGGCGTACGAAAAGCCCGAGATCGCGCTCAGGGTCGCACTGACCTACAATTCCGATATCGAACATAACCTTGCAACGACCGAGACTTCGGCGGGTCTTGGTGGTCCAAATTCCTCCAGCACCACGATAACCACACCCCAGTCGATAAATCTGGATTTCCAGACAGGCGTTGCGGAGGGAACCCTTGTGTTTGGTGGTGTTCGCTGGGTGGACTGGTCTAGCTTCGACATTAGCCCGGCGGATTATATTCTTTTGACTGGCGGCACACCGTTGGTGAGTTATCCCAATGACGTTGTCACGTACACCCTAGGGCTTGGCCGCCGCCTGAATGAAATGTGGGCAGTCGCCGGTTCGGTCAACTACGAAAAGCACCACGGGGACCCGACCGGAAACCTGGGGCCGACTGATGGGCGGCTCGGGGCGACGCTGGCGGCGGTTTACACAAAAGACAATATGAAGATCACCGCAGGCGTCAGCTATGTGGACGTCGGTAATGCGGATACGATTGTAGGTGCGGTCTTTCCGGGTGGCATCTTCACCGGAAACTCGGCAATCGGAGTGGGCGTGAAGGTCGGCTTTAGTTTCTGAGGCGACTGACAGCGCCAATCCTAAAACTTACCGGGGACTCTGCCCCGGATAGATCCCGCTCGGGCAGACACGATCCTTCGTGCATTGCGGGGCGTTTCGATCAATATTCACTTTGACTTTTGCGGGCCACAGAGCCACGGCTTGCGAAAATCCCCTGCCCCATGATTGACCGCCTATCCGCCCGGCCTTACCCAATGCGGGCAAGGTAATCCGCGAGGCACGATATGCTTTATGCCAGCGCAGACGCGTGGCGCGACGCGCCCGAAAAGCGGATCATGCTTTTCGGCATGTCGGGGCTTGGGAAAACCCATATCTCGAACCTTTTGCGCGCGTCGGGCGGGTGGTTCCACTACTCGGTCGATTACCGGATCGGCACGCGGTATATGGGCGAACACATCGCTGACAATTTCAAGCGCGAGGCGATGCGGGTGCCGCTTTTGCGGGACTTGCTGGGAACGGACTCGGTCTATATCGCCTCGAATATCACATTCGAAAACCTCGCCCCATTGTCGACGTATCTGGGCAAGCCGGGCAGCGCGCAACTTGGTGGCCTGCCCTTTGACGAATATTGTCGGCGACAGGCATTGCACCGGTCCGCTGAAGTTTCTGCGATGCACGACACCGCGCATTTCGCGACGCGGGCGCGGGATATCTATGGATACGAGAATTTCGTCTGCGACAGTTCGGGGTCGATCTGCGAGGTCGTGGACCCGGACGATCCCGGTGATCCGGTGATGGTGGCCCTGGCGGATGTGCTTCTGCCGGTCTGGATCGAGGGATCCGAGGATCACACCAAGGAGCTGATCCGCCGGTTTGATCGCGCGCCAAAACCGATGTGCTATCAGCCTGAGTTTTTGAAAAGCGCATGGGCCGGGTATTGCGCGGAGGTCGGTGCGGGCGAGGTCGATCCGGATGCCTTTGTCCGCTGGGCATACGCGCGGGCACTTGCTCACCGCCAGCCACGATACCGCGCGATGGCCGAACGCTGGGGCATCACACTGGCCGCCGACGAAGTTGCGCGGGTGCAAAGCGAAGCCGATATGGTCCAGCTGGTCGCGCGCGCCCTTGAGGCCCGCGGCTGAAGCGACTATTTCGGGCGTTCAATCAAGGACACGTCTCCAGATGCCGATAAAGCTGCCTTCCAACCTTCCTGCCTTTGACGTGCTGACCCGCGAGGGCGTGATGGTGATGCCCGAGGACGCAGCGGCGCATCAGGATATCCGGCCCCTGAAGATCGGCCTTTTGAACCTGATGCCGAAGAAAATTCAGACCGAAAGCCAGTTTGCCCGGCTGATCGGAGCGACGCCATTGCAGATTGACCTGCACCTGATCCGGATGTCCGAGCATCGGACCCGGAACACCGCGTCCGAGCATATGGCCGAATTTTACCGGCCGTTTCAGGAGGTGAAGAACGAGAAGTTCGACGGGTTGATTATCACCGGCGCGCCGATCGAGCATCTGCCGTTCCACGAAGTGACCTATTGGGATGAATTGAAAGAGGTCATGGACTGGACTCAGACCCACGTGCATTCGACCTTTGGCGTCTGCTGGGGCGGGATGGCGATGATTAACCATTTCCACGGCGTCGATAAATACATGCTGGATGCCAAGGCGTTTGGATGTTTTCGGCACATGAACCTAGACGCGCAAAGTCCTTATCTTAGAGGGTTTTCCGACGATTGCGTGATTCCGGTCAGCCGCTGGACCGAGATGAAGCAGGGTGAAATTGACGGCGCGGATGGGTTGGTGACACTTCTTGGTTCGAACGACGTTGGGCCTTGTCTGGTCGAAGATGCGGCACACCGCGCGCTTTATATATTCAACCACTTTGAATACGACAGCGGCACGTTAAAGGAAGAATATGACCGCGATGTGAGCGCGGGGGCACCGATCAACGTGCCGATGAATTATTATCCGGGTGATGATCCAAGCAGTGAGCCGCAGAACCGATGGCGCAGCCACGGGCATCTTCTTTACGGCAACTGGATCAGCGAGATTTATCTGACGACGCCCTATGATATGGCTCTGATCGGTGAGGCGTCGACGGATTGGCGGAAATGACCTTGGGTTTCGCAACCGAGAGACAGCACATAGGCAAAGCAACGACAATTCTGCGTGGGCGCGAAATATGCATCGTTCAGTGATGACGACCGGCCTGATAATTGCAGCATTGGCAATGTTATTCGTGCTGACGACCATCCGGTTTGCCGATCTGCGCGAAGCCAGCGTCGAGGCCGCCTATCCGGCACTTGGTGAGCTTGTTGAAGTAAACGGGCGCAAAATTCACGTTGTGGTCAGAGGCACAGGACCGGACCTGGTTTTGATCCACGGTGCCGGTGCGAACGGGCGCGATCTGGATGTCGCACTGGCTGACAGGATGACCGACCGGTTCCGCTTGTTCATCGTTGATCGCCCGGGCCACGGCTGGTCAGAGCGTCTTGGCCCCGAGTTTGAAGGCGCATTCACGACTGCTGCCGAAAGTCCGATTGAGCAGGCGCGCGCGCTGTCAGCGGCGGTTCGGCAATTGGGGGCGGAGAATCCCATTGTATTGGGCCATTCGTTCGGCGGCGCGGTTGCGATGGCCTGGGCGCTGGAAGAACCGGCCTCGGCCATAGTTATTGTCTCGGGCGTCACCCTGCCCTGGCCCGGCGGCATCGACATCTCGTATCGCGTTATCGGGTCGGCGCTGGGTGGTGCGGTCTTGGCGCCAGTTGGGTCGGCCTTTGTCCATGAGGACTATGTCAGAAAAATTATGAACACGGCATTTGCCCCACAAACTCCCCCGGCGGGTTACTACACGCGCGGCGGTGTCCCGCTTGCGACGCGCACCGGCGCACTTCGCGCGAACAATCGCCAGGTTCGGGCACTGTTGCCTTTTATCGTGGCGCAATCGGCGCGTTATGGGGAGATCGCTTTACCGGTCGAGATCCTGCACGGAACTGATGACACAACGGTTTACCTGGACATCCACGCCAAGCCATTGGCGGCGATGGTGAAAGACGCCAACCTGACAGTCCTCGAAGGCGTGGGCCACATGCCGCACCATGTTGTCGCGGACGACATTCTGGCCGCAATCGACCGGGCAGCAGCGCGCGCCGGATTGCGCTAAGTGCCTGTCGTGCCTAGGTTCAGGTAAAAGTAAAGGCGAATAACATGGACCTTCCCTTCGACGGTGCGATCAGTGCTTTTTTTGAAGATGAGGCCCCGGACACGGTGCGCGATGCCATTCGTGATGCGAGTAAGCGAGATATTCTGTCGGACAGCTATCCCTATGAAAGCAACATGAGCGGGGATGATTACGAGGACGAGATTGCAGGACTTCAGCACGAGTTGGTGCGGTTTCAGGCGGATGTAAAGGAAACGGGCAAGCGCGTGGTGGTCGTATTTGAAGGGCGTGACGCGGCCGGAAAAGGTGGCACAATCAAGCGTTTCCGCGAGAACCTTAATCAGCGCGTTGCGCGAACGGTGGCACTTTCCAAGCCGTCGGATCGTGAGACCGGTCAATGGTATTTCCAGCGCTATATTCAACACCTGCCAACCGCAGGCGAGATCGTCTTGTTCGACCGCAGCTGGTATAATCGCGGTGTGGTGGAACATGTGTTCGGGTTTTGCGAGCCGGAAGATCGGCAGCATTTTTTCACCCAAGCGCCGGACTTTGAAAGAATGCTCAAAGACGAAGGCATCATCCTGAAAAAGCTCTGGCTGAACGTCGGGCGTGCCGAGCAGCTCCGCCGGTTTCTGAAACGTGAAAAGGATCCGCTGAAGCAGTGGAAGCTGAGCTGGATCGACGTTGAAGGGTTAAAGCGGTGGGACGCTTATACCGACGCAATTGGCGAGACGTTCGCGCGCACGCACAGCGAAGAGGCACCCTGGACGATCGTGCGTTCGGACGACAAAAAACGCGCCCGACTTGCGGCGATACGCGCTGTGCTTTCGGATATGGATTTTGTCGGGAAAGGCGCGATTGCCGCGCCGGATCCCAGTATCTGCGGCGGCCCCGACATCTGGAATGGCTAAACGCGGTTACCATCACGGCAACCTTCGCCAGGCGCTGGTCGATGCGGCACTTCGGCTGGTCGAGGTCAAGGGTCCGACCGGTTTCACGCTGTCAGAGGCGGCAAAGCAGGCAGGCGTGACCCCGGCGGCGGTTTATCGGCATTTCGACGGCCGCGAGGATCTGATCGCCGAAGCGGCGCGGCAGGGCTATGAAATATTCGCCGATCTGATGGAATACGCCTACGAGACCGGCCAGCCATCGGACCTGGCCTCGTTCGAGGCGACGGGACGGGCTTATCTTGCCTTTGCCCGGCGTTATCCGGGCCATTACGTGGCGATGTTCGAAAGCGGGATCTCGATCCAGCGGACACCGGAATTGGCGCTGGTCGCGGCGCGCGCGTTCGCGGTTCTGGAGAGGGCCGCGACGCGATTATCCGAGCATATCGCACCCGATAAGCGCCCGCCGCCGCAGATGTTCTCGGCCCATATCTGGGCGATGAGCCATGGGGTGGTTGAGCTGTTCGCGCGCGGATCGCCTGGCACCAAATCGCCCTTCCCGCCGGAAGATTTGCTGGAAAGCGGCATCGGGATCTATCTGCGCGGATTGGGTCTGATTGCATCGGACGAGTGAGGCGTCGTTTTATTCCCTGATCGGATAGAGTTAACGCCGTTCGGCGAAGCAATCCAAAATTTGATGGGGCCACTTGGGGCAAAATGTGTTAGACTGAAGCCATGGAGCCAGTCTGATACGCTTCACATTCAGGTATAGCTCATGGGTAAATGCGTCATCGAGATGCTCCTCAGGGTCGCCACGATTGTGGCGACCTTTGAGTTGGGTGGCGGGTTCGGGCGGCATTGAGCCCAAAGTGTCTTCAGAGATGTGGCTGATCACTGCTTTCTGGATGGCGATGCGTCGCCCAATACGGCAAGTACTGCCTCACGCAGCTTTTGGCGGGTGCTCTCGTCCAGAATTTTCAGATCAACAGTTAGCCTAGTACCGTCTGGCGCTTCCTGAACTGCATTTGCAAGTGGTGCCGGGTCTTCAAACTTAACCTGATAGGGCACTATTTTGCGCGCGATACCCTTGAATGCGACCGGTTCAAGCGGTGTCGCGTTAACGATGTCTTGCACATGAGCATATGTTTCAAAACTTAGCACAATCCCACCTGGCTCTGCGATACTTTCTAATCGAGCGGCCAAGTTAGCCTCAGCGCCGATGATGGTGTAATCCATCCGGTCCTCAGAGCCAAAATTACCGACGTTGCAGTAACCGGTATTGATGCCCATGCGGGCGCGGAAGGGATGTTCAAAGCCTTTGTCGTGCCAAGTTACTTCCAGTTCTTGCAAGCGTTTTTGCATATCCAGCGCCATACGCACACACGCACGCGCATCCTCGGCCGTTCCCTTGGTCTCCGGGTCCCCGAAAAAAGCCACAATGGCGTCGCCAATGAATTTGTCGATTGTCGCGCCATGGGCTTCGGCGATATGGGCCATTTCCGTAAAATAGTTATTCAGTAAATCGGTCAATTCTTCTGGTTGCAGTCGCTCGGTTGTCGAGGTGAAATCCTTGATGTCCGAAAAGAACACTGTCAGCTTTTTTCGGTCGGTCGAGATTGATGCGTCCTTTTCGCCAGAGAAGATCGATTTGTAGACTTGGGGCGAGAGATACTTTGAAATTTTAATGGAAATGTCAGCCAAAAAGGCATTGTTCGCAGTCAATTCGTCATTCACGCGGGAAAAACCATTAGCCAGACGGTACTGTATGATGGAAAAAAACAATCCAATAGTTCCGGCGATAGCCAGATACCCGAGCAACCATTTGAAAGACCAGATGTTCAAAGCTATGGGTTGGCGCACAGTTACGGTTTGTATGCCTCGGACATCGCCCACTTCCCAGTTAGTCTTTATGCTTTCAGCGTGGCCGTTGTGGCAAGAAACGCAGGAGCCTGACATAATAACAGGTGTCGCTAGTGTAATTTCCTGATCCCACAAATTACCGGTTGTTTGTATCAGCGTGTTGTCAGTCACTGCATCGGATCGAAAACTTTCCAGAGCCAGAGACTCAAATGGATCGAGCCGGTGAGGTGGACGGTTTTTGAAAGGGAAATCGGAAACAAACCGATATTTTACCGCGCCTTCCGCGTTGCCGATGGCATCTCCCAATTCGATGGAAAGCGTGGCAGGGATGGGGATTGCACCGTTAACTTCTTCATAATTGTGCAATAATTGAGTTTGTCCGTCAGCGGCCAAAATTCTGCCGACGACATTTTGAGCGTAATAGGATCTAACACTCGTAATTATATTGTTCAGACTACTTGCCTGCCGACGCATATTTTGGTCTGAAAGATTTTTGAGATCTAACCAGACCGCAACTGGAAGCGCCACCAATGCCGCCGCAACCATGACAAACAGCCAGTAGGGACGAACCAGGAGAAATCGGCCGATAGCGTCCATCAAAATCACCTGATCGAGTAGCTGTCCTTTTGCTATTTACCATACCAGAGAGGCACTGGAAATGTCGTTGTCGCCCAAGCGCTGGGTATCGCGACAAGGTTGGTCTTCTCCTGCATTTCCGTCGCATTTATGTTGTAAGCGTTGTCACTACTCACTGTAATCCGAAGTCCGCTATGTCGCGCAATGTCGACACACAAGGCTGCACCGACCCACGAAAAAGGCCGCACTGACGCGGCCTTTTGCATGACATTTCCCGGCAGCTTTAGCGCTTCGAGAACTGGAAGCTTTTCCGGGCTTTGGCTTTGCCGTATTTCTTCCGCTCGACCACGCGGCTGTCGCGGGTTAGGAAACCGGCGGCTTTCAGCGCTGCACGCAAGGACGGGTCGTAAAGCTGGAGCGCTTTTGAGATGCCGTGCTTGACCGCACCAGCCTGACCCGAAAGGCCACCGCCCTTGACGGTTGCCATAACGTCGAACTGGCCGTCAACGCCGGCGACCTGAAATGGCTGGCGCAGAATCATCTGCAAAACCGGGCGCGCAAAATACGCGTTCAGTTCCTTGCCATTCACCACGACCTTGCCCGACCCCGGCTTGATCCAGACGCGGGCAACCGCGTCCTTCCGCTTGCCAGTGGCATAGGCACGCCCCAGATCGTCGCGCACCGGGTCGCGCACGATGGCGGCTTCGGTGACAACCTCGGGCGCCGCGGTGGCCTCTTCGCCGTCCGCTTCGGCGACGACGTCTTTCAGCTCGTCGAGCGATTTGATGTCTTCTGCCATGGGCTTAGCTCCGGGTGTTTTTCTTGTTCATGGACGCAACATCCAGAACTTCGGGTTTCTGTGCTTCGTGCGGGTGTTCAGCACTTGCATAGACGCGAAGATTGGTCATCACGCTGCGGCTGAGCTTGTTGCCTGGCAACATGCGCTTGACGGCCTGCATCACCACGCGTTCGGGGTGCGCGCCTTCGAGGATCTGCCCCGTCGTGCGCGATTTGATGCCGCCGGGATAGCCGGTGTGCCAGTAATTCGGCTTGTCGCGCTTGTTGCCGGTCAGCTGGATTTTGTCGGCATTGATGACGATCACGTTGTCGCCCATATCCATGTGCGGCGTGAATGTCGCCTTGTGTTTGCCGCGCAGGCGGGTGGCGACGATCGAAGCCAGGCGGCCCAGAACGACGCCTTCAGCGTCGATCAGCACCCAGCTTTTGTCGATCTCCGCCGGTGTTGCGGAATAAGTCTTCATCGGTCAGATCCTTGAGGGATACGTTGGATGCGCGGTGTCTAAAGGAATTAGCCGCACAGTCAAGGTCCAAAAATTTCGTTTTTACTCGGCTTTTCAGTATGTTATGATTTAGGTATTATTTTACCCCATGAAAATCTCCATACCTGTTTCACAATTCGAAACAGAATATTCACGACAATTCCCCGATCAAAACTTGTCTGCGCCGTCTTTGGGGCGCAGGTTTGAACCGTGAGTTCGTAGTTAGTGAATGGATTTTGGTATGGTACGCGTGTTTTTTCTGGCTAATGTTGCCGCCGGCATTGGAATTGGCGCGTTTGCGCTGGGCCTCGTCAGTGTCGGTTTTTAAGGACTAGGCCAAAAATCCCGGGTCGCGGCCCAAATCCAGACCCGGAAATACATCGCGTTCGATTTTCGACGCGCTGAGACCGAATAAGCCTCGCAGCGCCCATCCTGCATATGCTCGCACATCTGCTGTCGGCATGAGATCGCGGTCGCGATATAGTTCATGCTTGCCCAATCCAGGCCAATCGGCGAACACGCGTTTACCGTTTAGTGCCCCGCCTGCGAATATTGCCGCCCCGCCCGTGCCGTGATCTGTGCCGCGCGAGCCGTTTTCGCGCACGGTTCGGCCAAATTCTGTCAGTCCCAGCACCAGCGTCTTTTCCCAGTTTCCGCCAAGGCCGGATTTCAGGGTCTCGATCGCCACGCGAAGCTCTGTCAAGGCGCGCGGCAGGGCGTTTGCCTGATTGGCGTGGGTATCCCAGCCGTTGAGCGAGAACGCGGCGATCCGACTGTCCTCGGTCAACCGTGCCGCGGCAAAAGACGCGAGCGCCTCGGCACGCGCTCCACGGCGGGTGGACATTCCCCGGTTGTCGGTCAGATCCGAAAGCTCCATCGCCTGCATGGCGGCCTTCTGGAAAAGCGGATCGCTTTCGTAGATGACATTCAAAAGCAGTTCCGCCTGCGGCGAAAGGTTGAGCGCGCTGTCCGGCGACCAGCTGGAAAATTCCGCATCTCCGCTGAGCAAAAGCAGCTTTTCGCATCCGACTGCGAAAGCGGTGCGGGTGTGTGTGCCGGGAATATCCGCCAATGCGCCGCGCAGGACGATGACGACAAGGCGGGCATCGCCGGGCGCTGCAGCAAAGGTGACCGGTGTCACCAGCGGGCTGGCGGCGGCAGAGCAACCAAGTGCGAGGCTGCGGCCAAGAAGCGCTCGGCGCGAAAGGGTCATGGGGGTCAGCTCCTTACCGGCGGTTGAAATCTGGTGAGACGAGAACCAATGCGACGCCTTCGGTGCGGCTTTCCGACCCGTCAACGGCGAACTTCAGCAGATCCGATGCGGCATCGCCGAGGGCGGTTTGGAGAAATTGGCGCGGGTCGGTGTCTTTCAGAAGGTCATCGACAAGTTTGCCGCTCCACCGGAGCCGCGCGGCCAGTGTGGCGGGTGTGATCCAGGCTTCGGGTGCTTCCGGCCAGCCATCGGGGCCACCGGCGCGGAAAAGCGGCTGGCCCATAGCAGCAAGCGGTTCCATCAGTTCGTTACGAATATCCCGCGGGCTTAGAGCATCAAGCCCCTTACCCGTCACGCCAGCGGCGCGCAGGGCTGAGACGACGAATTCAAATGGCAATTTTACCTTCCTGAGCGGCATTTCCCAGGCGCGCTGGTCTTCCAGCAGCACTTTGTAAAGTGCCATGAGATCGCCGCCCGTCTGCCTGTAGGTGAACGCCATTTTTTCCACCCAATCTTCCGGTGGTTTGCCGCCGACAAAATGCGTGATCAGTTTGCCCGCCAGATGGCGGGCGGAGTCGGGATGATTTGCAATGTCATGGAGCGCTTCGTGGATGTCGTTCAACGATGGGCTGCCGCCGCCGTAGCGTTTTCCAAGCACGGTCTCGGGCCCGGGTTCGACCATGGCGCGGCGAAAGACGAAGCCGGTATTGTCGACCGAGAGACCGGTCAGCAGCTCGGCGAGCTGGCGCACGTCATTCTGGCTGTAAGCGCCGCCGACGCCCAGTGTATGAAGCTCGAGTATCTCGCGGGCGAGGTTTTCATTCAGGCCCCTGCCCCGGCGTTTACCGGCCCGCGACGCTGGCCCGACGGACTGGACCTGGTTCAGATAGACCAGCATCGCAGGATGGGTGCTGACCGCGACCAGCATGTCGCCGAAATTGCCTGCAACGTGGGGTCGGATCGCGTTTTCGATAAGGTCGGGGACCAGGGCCGAAAGAACCGGGCCGTTCGCGGCGACGGTGAAGTGATCGGTCCAGAAGGCGGTCAGGCGTTCGCGAAGGCCAGTTTGGCTGTCCAATACGCGCTGGAAGACGGTTTTGATGTCCACCATTGCCTGCGTGCGAAGTTTGCGGTCTATTTTTTTCTTAGCGGCATCATTGCCCGACTTTCCATCGCGTGCCTCCATTCGCGCCTCGCGGCGTTCCGCCATCAGTGCGGCGCGGGCCTTTATCGGTGCAACTGGAAAGGTGCGTTCCGCGCGATCAACCCGGCCAATCCCGTCGAGCAGGACATTTAGGTCGGCGTCCGGCGTTTCTTCGGGCCGAAGTCCGTATCCGAATCGGATAGCCGCGATTGTGCTTCGTCGAACCATTAGTTGGCCTAATTAACTTCCTGGTTTGGATTATACGGCGCAACGGCAGACTTCCGTCGAAAATAGTGCAATGGAAAGCTGAGCGCGGACAAAGGTTGTCACGATGCCGCTTCAGAACCGATTGCTTGCTACAGGCGAAATAATTGCCGATCCCGCGCGCGGCCTTTTCATGGGCAATCGCGGGATATTGCACGATACAGATCAACGACTTGGTGCTGCGCTTTGGCGGCACAAGGCTTGGATAATCTGCGTGCTGCGCCACAAGGATTGGCACCGCGATGTGATGCAGCCGGGGAATTATACCGAGCTTTTCTTTTTGGACGAGGCGGTTGCGATGGCCGCTGGTCATCGGCCCTGTGCCATGTGTCGATGGGACGCGTATAATTCCTATCGTGATGCTGCCGGTTTCAAAGTCACGGCGAAGGCAATGGACAACGTGTTGCACGCGGCCCGTGCGATCCCGCGCCGATTTGAACAGCGGCGACATGAGTTGGATATCGGTGCGCTGCCGGATGGCGCGATAGTCTGGATGGGCGAGCCGAAACTTGTTCGTGCCGACGCGCTGAGACCAGTGAAGCCCGAAGGATATGGGCCACCCGAGTTGCGCCCGAGATCCGGCGTCGTGACTGTATTGACCCCGCCGCCAACGCTTGGGGCGCTGCGCGAGGGTTATCGGCCTGTGCTGCACGCCTCAGCCGGTGGCTTTGTCCTCTAGCGTCAACCATTCGTTTTCGGCGGCGGACAATTTGCGCTGACGCTGGGTCAACGCCTCGGTCGCTTTCGCAAACTTCGTCGGGTCGCGCGCGAATAGATCGGGGACTGCAAGTAGCGCTTCCAGTTTGGCGATCTCTGCCACTGTTGCCTCGATCAGGCCGGGTAATGCGTTCAAGCGGTGTTTTTCGGTGAAGCTGAGGCCAGATGTTTCCGGTTTTGCTTTCTCAGGCTGCGACCTGGGCGTCGAGGCAGGTTTTGCGGACGGCGACTCGGCGATCCGCCTTTTCGGCGCGTAGTCGGACCAGCCACCGGCATGGACAGTGTTCCGCCCGCCGCCTTCCATTGCCACCGTCGTTGTCGCCACCCGGTCCAGAAAATCGCGGTCGTGGCTGACGAGCAGGACGGTGCCATCATAGTCATCGAGCAGTTCTTGCAGAAGATCGAGCGTTTCGATGTCCAGATCATTGGTCGGCTCATCAAGGACCAGAAGGTTCGAGGGCTTTGCCATGAGTTTGGCGAGCAACAGCCGGGCCTTTTCGCCGCCCGAGAGTGCGCGAACCGGCTGGCGCGCTTGTGCTTCGTCAAAGAGAAAGTCTTTCAGGTAGCTCACAACATGGCGGGGCGTGCCGCGCACCATGATCTGATCGGCTTTGCCTGAGACCCGCATCGCCTTGTCGCCGGTCAAGTTTTCCCAAAGCGACGCGTCCGGGTTAAGCGCTTCGCGGCGTTGATCAAATACGGCCATCTCGATGCCGGTGCCGAGCGTTACGTTGCCTGCGTCGGGGGTGATCTGCCCGGTCAGCATTCCGATGAGCGTCGTTTTACCAACGCCGTTGGGGCCAACGAATGCGACCCGATCACCGCGCGCGATGCGCAGCGAAAATTCGTGGACTATGGGCTTGGCATCAAGCGTTTTGGCAAGACCGACCGCTTCGATGACGCGCTTTCCCGATTTGAGCCCGGCATCCAGCACCATCGCCGCAGTGCCGGATCGACGAATTTGCGCGGCGCGGTCTGACCGCATCGAATGGAGCGCGCGCAGGCGGCCCTGGTTTCGTTTCCGACGGGCGGAAATCCCTTCGACCGCCCATTGGGCTTCCGCCTTTATCTTGCGGTTCAGCTTATGCCGCGCGTCGTCCTCTTCTTCCCAGACCTTGTCACGCCAGGCCTCGAATGCGTCAAAACCCTTGTCCTGGCGATGAACCCGGCCCCTGTCGATCCAAAGGGTTCCACGGGTCAGTGCCCGCAGGAAGGCGCGGTCGTGGCTGATGATGATGAACGCCGATTTTGCTGACTTCAGGTGATTTTCCAGCCAGAGCGTCGCCTCGATATCCAGGTGATTGGTCGGCTCATCAAGAAGCATGAGATCGGGCGCTTCGGCGATCAGTTTGGCCAGAGCGGCGCGGCGGCGTTCGCCGCCCGAGGCGGCATCGACACTGGTGGTGAGGTCAAATTTCAGGCCCTGCGCGACGGCTTCAACACGCCAAAGCTCGGATGCGTCCAGATCGCGAATGGCAAAATCACCGAGCGTTGCGCATCCGCGCATCTCGGGTTCCTGCGCCATGTAACCGACGCTCATCCCCGGCGAAACCACTCGGGCGCCGTGATCGACCTCCTGCAAACTGGCCATAACTTTCATCAGGGTCGACTTGCCCGATCCGTTGCGTCCGACAAGCGCCAGCCGATCACCCGGTTGCACCGTCAGCGACAGTGCGTCGAAAACCGGATCGCCGCCGAATGTCAGCGAGATATCGGTCAGTTGCAGAAGCGGTGCGCGGGCCATGGGCGCGAGCTAGCCCGGTGGCCACCGGGCGTCAACGCCGTAAGCTGTCGCTATCCCGCGATTGCCCGGAGCGCTTTGGCGCGCGCGGCGGGGATCGCGCTGATTTCGAGCCCGGTGAACACATGGAGCGTATTCAGATCGCGGTCGACCACCGCATGGTCGCTGACCCAGCCACCCATCCGCAAATATGTGCGCAACAACGGCGGCATGGTTTTGAACGCTTTTGCCCGGTCAGGCACGCGGCGGAGTTTCTGGGCAAACCGAAACACGTCGGGCGCTTTGACCTTGGGCCACCAGCGGTTCGGGGCCAGATGCCGGTCGCGGAGAACGGCGAAGGCGTCGGCATAAATCGAGGTTTTTGTCCCCTTGAAGGAAGAGCACCCAAAGAGCATCCCCACGTCTTCCCGGTCAACAAACGCTGTCAGCGCGCCCCAGGCGACGCGAAGAATATCGGGATCGGTCACACCGGGTTCAATACAAAAGCGGCCCATCTCGGCCATTGGGGCATCGAATGCCTCCAACGCATCAAGGGCGTAGTGTTGCGCGGAATAGCTCCGCCCGATATCGGCACCCGACGCCAGCGACAGGATGCGGCAAGTGGCAACCAATTGGCTTGTGGTCACGTCTTCGATCAGCAGATGGTTGCACATTTCATCAAAGCGGTCGCTGTCGCGGCCATCCGGGCGATTGTCTGCACCTGCATGCGCGACAAAGGCGCGGTAACGAAGAGACTGGGCGGCCTTTAGATCGGTTAAACTTTCAGCCCAACGTGCAAGATATCGTGATTTGGATTGCAATTGCATTCTAAGAGCCCGCCCGTTGTTGGTTGCAGAGGCTTCCGCCCCTATATGTGCGACGACCGGCAGCGGCGCAATCCGCAGCACATTCACGACTTGAGGGGAAAGCCATGGAAAAAATCGTCAAATCAGACCAGGACTGGCGCGCCGAACTTGATGATCTTGAATATAAGGTTCTGCGCAAACACGGGACAGAACGCGCGTTTACCAACGACGATTTTCCCAAGGATCCGGGCAAGTTTAGCTGTAAAGGCTGCGGTGCGCCTTTGTTCGATCAGGCGCATAAGTTCGATAGCGGCACTGGCTGGCCGTCGTTTTATCAGCCAATGGAGGGGGAAATGGTCGGCGAAACCGATGACCGGAGCCTTTTCATGCGGCGGACTGAAGTGCATTGCAATCGCTGCGACGGGCATTTGGGCCATGTGTTTCCCGATGGCCCGCAGCCAACCGGATTGCGGTATTGCATCAATGGCGTTTCGCTGGCGTTTGAAGCTGCGGACGACGACGGCTGATCAGGTATGCGCCTTGGACTGACTCGCGGGGTTGGCCATGCGTATTTTTGAAAAGATGAAAGACAAATTGGCTTAAATTGTGCCTTCTTCCTGGCTCAAACACTCCCGCCGGAGGCACGGGCGGCCGTTCTTGACGGTCGCCCTAATAATGTCTGTTGCGCTGACCGGAGCGGATCGTTCGTTAACCGCCCTGGCCAAACAACTGCCCGGCGTCGAAATTGCCGAGGTTCGAGAAAAGCTGTCGCAGGAAGCTCACGCCCTGGGTGTTGGATGTCGTCACGCGCCGCGACAGAACGACGACCTGACCTTCCTCGAGCCCAAACCGCTCAACATTTTCAATCACGCCAGCTTCGTCGAAAGTCACCGCGACAACCTGGCGGTTCACCTCCTCGGGCGCGCGCCAGAGAAATCGCTCGTAGTCGGACCGGACATAGTACCAACCGCGTTCATCGACGATGCCGCTGGTGCTTGGGCGGCCGAGGATGAGCGACGCGGTCGCAACGGTGTCCTGGCCGACGACGATGTCATCAAGTGCTGTCTGCTCGGGGATATAGCCGTGGCTGTCGCTTAGGCGCGCGCACGCTGGCGCAACGCTTAAAACTGCCAATACCAGTGCCGCTCGCCTGATCGCGCGCCCAAATTCGCTCAACGTGCCCACCTCTTGCCAAGCGGCGCATCGCCGCCTAGTCGGCATAGCGACAGAATTTCACCGGATCAAGGAGTGAGCCGATGGCAGAAACGCGACTGCGGTTGGCCGATTTGGCAAGAACGACCGACTTTGATCTGCGGCCGGACAGCAACGCGCGAGCGGCCCTGACCGAGACGCTTGGTCTGCTGGCGCTTAAGAAACTGCGCTTTGCCGGGTCGTTATCACCCGATGGCGACAGGGACTGGCGCCTGAATGGCACGCTGGGCGCGACGGTGACGCAGCCATGCGTGGTGACATTTGAACCGGTCACGACACGTATCGACGAGCCGGTGATCCGACGCTATCTGGCAGCGACCGCACCGTTGCCGGAGGGTGAAGAGATCGAGATGCCCGACGACGATACGGTCGAGCCAATGCCCGATGCGGTCGATTTGCTTCAGGTGATGGAAGAAGCGCTTGCACTGGCGCTGCCTGCATGGCCGCGCGCCGAGGGTGTTGATCCTGTTGAATTGCGTGTCGCAGCACCGGGAACCGAGCCGATGTCCAATGAAGATGCAAAGCCATTTTCTTCGTTAAAATCCTTAAAGGATCGCCTGAGCGATGGCGGTTCGGACAGCGGGTCAAACGGTGGCTGAAATCGCGCTTGCGTTTGAAGGGAATCCGGGTATGTTCCCGGCCTCGTTCGGATGATTGGGTTGGACACGGGCTACGGCAAAGCGTATGACCGCGGCGACCCACCGCTAACAGGGGCAGCACGCGCGCCCCGCATGATATTTAGGATGTGACATGGCAGTCCCCCAGAATAAGATTACCAAGTCGCGCCGCAACATGCGCCGCGCGCACGATGCTTTAGTCGCTGCAAATCCGGCAGAATGTCCGAATTGCGGAGAGTTGAAGCGTCCGCACCATGTTTGCGGGGCCTGCGGTCACTACGCCGCCCGTGAAGTGGTCGCCCAGGTTGGCGAGATCGACCTAGACGACGACGCGGCCTGAGCGCCCGCGCGCGCCCCGGCCCGGTAATGACGGCAACGACCGAGCAGACCAGCGACACCGGCGGCCAGCGCATAATCATCTCTGTTGACGCAATGGGCGGCGATCTGGGGCCAAAGGCCGTTATCGCTGGCATCACGCATAGTGCAGAGAAGAACCCGAACGTCGGATTTCTTGTGCATGGGCCAGCGACCACGCTGACGCCTTTGACCGAACGTAGCGGACTGGGCGACCGCTGCGAGGTGCGCGACGTGGCCGAGGTCGTCACGATGGACGCCAAGCCCAGCTACGTGATGCGGAACGGAAAAGGCACGTCGATGTGGTCCGCCGTCGAGGCGGTGAAGCGCGGTGAGGCCGGGGCGGTGATCTCGTGCGGGAACACCGGCGCTTTGATGGCAGTATCGATGCTGCTGCTGCGCAAACTGCCCGGCGTCGACCGGCCCGCAATAGCAATTCTTTGGCCGTCGCGAAACGCCGGCGGCTTCAATGTGATGCTGGATGTCGGCGCCGACATTCGCGCCGATGAAAAAGACCTGCTGCAATACGCCTTGATGGGCGGCTCTTACGCACGGAACGGTCTGGGGATCGAGCGGCCCCGGATCGGGCTTCTGAATGTCGGCACCGAAGAGCACAAGGGCCGGAGCGAGATCAGAGAGGCCTTCGATCTGATCACAAAGGCCGCCCCGCTGGCCGAGCTGGACTTTATTGGCTTTGTCGAAGGCAGCGATATCCCCTCAAGCCGGGTGGACGTGATTGTCACCGATGGTTTCACTGGGAATGTGGCGCTGAAGACGGGTGAAGGCACGGCCTCACTGATCCGGGAATTTCTGAGCCAAGCGTTCCGCGCCACGCCGCTGAGCCGGATTGCGGCGTTGATTGCGTTGACGTCTTTGAAGCGTCTTTCCATGCGGATTGATCCGCGCAGAGTGAACGGCGGCGTCTTTCTTGGATTGAACGGCACGGTGGTGAAATCGCACGGATCAGCCGATGCAACCGGCGTTGCATCCGCCATCAAACTTGCGTTTCGTCTGGCCGAAGGCGGGTTCACCGAGAGGCTTGCCGCGCGGGTCGCGGCCGCACCGGTGCCACGGCAGGACGACGGCGGTTCAGAACAAGAAAACGAGCAGATCGGATGACAACACGTGCCCAGGTGCGAGGCGTCGGGCACTATCTGCCGGACCGCGTGGTCCCTAACAGCTGGTTCGAAGACAAAATCGACACCTCGGACGATTGGATACGATCAAGATCGGGGATTGAACGGCGCCATTTTGCGGCGGAAGGCGAAACAACGTCGGATATGGCCGCGAATGCTGCGGAAAATGCACTATCGGCGGCCGGGCTTTCTGCCGATGACATAGACGCGATAATCGTTGCGACCTCGACCGCCGATCTGACCTTTCCGTCCGCCGCCACTATGGTCCAGTGCCGCCTTGGAATGACCAGGGGGTTTGCATTTGATGTTCAGGCAGTTTGTGCCGGGTTTGTATTTGCGCTGGCAAATGCGAATGCGCTGATCGTTTCCGGTCAGGCCACGCGCGTGATGGTGATCGGCGCCGAGACGTTCAGCCGCATCCTGGACTGGGACGATCGCGGTACTTGCGTTCTGTTTGGTGATGGTGCCGGGGCGCTGGTGCTCGAGGCGGCGTCCGGCGACGGCACAAACGCCGACCGGGGCGTTTTGGCGACTGACCTGAATTCTGATGGTCGCTATCGGGACATTCTATTCGTCGATGGCGGTGTTTCCACCCAGACAACCGGGCAGCTTCGAATGCAAGGTAAGGAAGTTTTTCGCCACGCTGTCGAAAAGCTGGCGTCGACGGCAGAGACGGCTTTGGCAAAGGTGGGGCTGGCGGCGGTCGACGTTGACTGGATCGTTCCGCATCAAGCGAACCTGAGGATCATCAAGGCCACTTCGCAAAAGGTGGGTGTTGGCATGGACCGCGTTGTTGTGACCGTTCAGGACCACGGCAACACATCGGCGGCATCGATTCCCCTGGCGCTGTCGGTCGGGGTCGCGCGCGGGCAGATTAAGCCCGGAGATCTGCTGGTAACCGAGGCAATTGGCGGCGGACTGGCCTGGGGGTCGGTTGTTTTGCGCTGGTAACCGCCTTTAACCTCTTTTCTTAAGGGCTTGTTATTGACTCGGAAAATCAACACGACCATGCTTTCCGAAATTATGAATAGGGGGAGAGCATGAGCGAAAAGACACTGACCCGCATGGACCTGAGCGAATCGGTATTTCGCGAGGTCGGATTGAGCCGCAACGAATCCGCGCAACTGGTTGAAAGCGTGCTGCAACATATGTCGGATGCGCTTGTTTCCGGCCAGCAGGTGAAAATTTCGTCGTTTGGAACTTTTTCTGTCCGTGACAAGGCTGCTCGCGTTGGTCGCAACCCGAAGACCGGCGAAGAAGTCCCGATCCTTCCGCGTCGCGTTTTGACATTTCGGCCCTCGCATCTGATGAAGGACCGCGTGGCCGCTGGCAACAAACGGTAAAACCAAATCCGATGGAAAAATCGCCCGACGCCTTCCGCACAATCTCGGAAGTGGCCGAGTGGCTTGATATCCCGACCCATGTTCTGCGGTTTTGGGAAAGCCGCTTCAGCCAGATCAAACCCGTAAAGCGCGCAGGCGGGCGCAGATATTACCGCCCCGCCGATATGCGGCTGATCGGTGGTGTCAAATCGCTTTTGCACGACCAAGGGATGACCATTCGCGCTGTGCAGAAAGTCTTGCGTGAGCAAGGCATTAAGCACGTTTCTTCATTCTCGAAGGCGCTGGATAGCGAGATCGACGATGCAGACGTGATCGAACACGAGGCAAGCCTGGCGGACGCGGCGGCACCGGCATCGGCAGCACGAGGGACGCACGTCGCGGCACCTGCGGCACGCACCGTCGACGATGACGCCAGCGACGCGGCGGCTGGCGAAGACAGCGACGATGATCAACCGGATATATTTCCCGAACCCGGGCAGGAAGCCACCGATGACGCATCTGTGGCAGCAGATGGCGAGGAAAGGCCGAGCACGACAATTCCCGATACACCTGATGTTCCGTCCGAGGATGTCGAGGACGATGCACCGGGATATCCAAGCCAGCCCGGAATTGCGGCGCGACTGGCCGGTGTGCGATCAACAGAACTTGCAAAGCATCGTTCGACACTTACCGATGCGAAAGCGCGGCTTCTTTCACTTCGGGAGCGGCTTCACTGAGCTATGCGGACGGTTGATAGTATTCGTGACCGACCGAAGCCTCACTTCCGCACTTGCCCCCGCATGGAAATTCGGTCAGAACCCGGCCCGTCGGGCTATGGCGCAGCCTGGTTAGCGCGTCCGTCTGGGGGACGGAAGGTCGCAGGTTCAAATCCTGCTAGCCCGACCAATCAGATCAATATCGTGGGGGACAGATGACCGGCGTTCTTCCCGACAGCGCGCTAAAAGCGATGATCGAGACCGGGCAGATTACTGCGGATCCGGTCATTATCCCCGAGCAATTGCAACCCGCCTCGCTTGACCTTCGGTTGGGGACCGTCGCCTATCGGGTGCGCGCGTCGTTTCTTGCCGCTGGTGGCAGCACGGTTACTGATCGTCTGGCCGATTTTGAAATGCACCGGATCGACCTGAGCGACGGGGCGGTGCTGGAAAAGGGCTGTGTCTATGTGGTGCCGCTGATGGAGCGGCTGGCGTTGCCCGAGGATGTAAACGCCGTCGCCAACGCCAAAAGCTCGACCGGGCGGTTGGACCTTTTGACCCGCACGATCATAGACGGCGGGACAGAGTTTGATCGCATTCCAAAGGGTTATTCCGGCCCGCTTTATGCCGAGATCTGTCCGCGCTCGTTTTCGGTGCTGGTGCGACCGGGGATGCGTTTGAACCAGGTTCGATTTCGCCGCGGGCAGACGGTTCTTGAAGATCAGGCGCTGAAGGCCCTGCACGACGAGGTGGGCCTTGTTTCGGGTCAGGCGGTTATCTCGGAAGGGCTGGGGTTTTCAGTTGACCTTCGCCCAGCTTCGGGGACGTTGGTTGGATATCGCGCAAAACCGCATACCGGCTTGATTGATTTGGATAAAATAAGTCATTATGACTCATCGAAATATTGGGAAGACGTTCACAGCGACAGTGGTCGGATCGTCCTCGACCCCGGTGCGTTTTATATCCTCGTCAGCCGCGAGGCGGTGACGATCCCGCCGGACCACGCGGCTGAAATGGCGCCATACTTGGCCATGGTCGGAGAATTTCGCGTGCATTATGCCGGGTTTTTTGATCCGGGATTCGGATGGGCCGAGGCTGGCGGGGCTGGATCACGCGGTGTGCTGGAGGTGCGGTGCCACGAAGCGCCGTTCGTGTTGGAACACGGTCAGATTGTCGGGCGGCTAGTCTACGAGAAAATGGCGGCGGTGCCGGATGCGCTTTATGGCCGGGGTATCGCGTCGAATTATCAGGGTCAGGGACTTAAGCTTTCGAAGCATTTTCGCGCCGCTTAGCTCGGTTTGCATTCAAATTGAACCAAATTTCGCGGCCTCTCAATCAGCATACCACTGATTTCGAACGCAAAGATTGATGCACGATGTCTCTTTGAAAACGCAATCCGCTTAGCCGTCCGACTAGTCCTGTCGGGCCTACATCCGGCCCGCGCGCCGAGCGACCTTCGCTGCGCGTTTTGCGTTTTTCAGGCGAGGATCATTGTTGCCGCCTGCCCGCTTGGCCAGGTGCTTCATTCCCCGCCGCATGAACATGCGAAAAAGCATCCGAATAAGTCCGTCGACATTCATGCCCTAATCCTCGTCCACGAATAGTTCGTCTTGAGCGTCGTCGTCGGCGTCTTGGTCGACCAGGGCCTCGCCCGGCGGTGGTCGGTTTTCAAGGAGCCCGGCGGCGCGAAGCTCTTTCAGACCTGGCAAGTCGCGTGCGCTTTCAAGGCCGAAATGATCCAAAAAACCCTGTGTGACGACGTAAGTAACGGGTCGCCCCGGCGTCATTCGGCGTCGACCAAAACGCACCCATTCCAGCTCGAGCAGCTGATCGACGGTGCCGCGGCTGACGCTGACACCGCGTATCTCTTCGATCTCGGCGCGGGTAACCGGTTGATGATAAGCGATAATTGCAAGTGTTTCGATCGCGGCGCGACTGAGTTTTCGGGTCTCGACCGTTTCCTTTCGCATCAGGAACCCGAGGTCTTGCGCGGTGCGGATCGCCCAGGCATCGCCAACTTTCACAACTGCGACACCACGGCCATCGTAGCGTTTTTGCAAAAGCTGAACCGCCTCGGCGGCGTTGGCACCGTGGGGCATTCGCGCGTTCAATTCGGCGTCCGTGACCGGTTCAGCCGAGGCGAACAGAATTGCCTCGACCATCCGTTCCTGTTCGGCAAGCGGCGGGGCCTCGAATAGGCTTTCAATTCCCGCTTCCGCTTCAACCATTGGTGACCGCCTTGATCTGCACGGGTGCAAAGGTTTCTGCCTGCCGGATTTTTATGACGCCAAGTTTCGCCAGTTCGAGCGAGGCGGCAAAATGTGACGCGGTTGCCGAGCGTCGGCGCGCCGGGTCGGTTTCCCAGCCATCGGGAAGCCATGACAGCAGATCCGTCCATTCGCCGGCAAAACCGATCAACCCGCGCATCCGTTCCAGTGCCTGTTCCAGCGTCATGACGTGTTCGCGTTCCATCGAATAGGGACGGAAATCATCCCGGGTGCGAATGCGCGCATAGCCCTGCATCAGATCCAGCAGGGTCGCGGTATAGCGAATTTGACGAACCCGAGTCACGTCTTCGGGAATACCGCGCCCAAAGAAATCTCGGCCCTTCTGGTCGCGCGCCATAAGTTTCGCGGCCGCCTCGCGCATCGCCTGCAAGCGTTCAAGCTGAAAGGCCAGGTGTGCGGCCAGTTCTTCGCCGCTTGGGCCATCGTCATTGGGGTCGGGCGGCAGCAGCAGCCGGGATTTCAGGAAAGCAAGCCAGGCCGCCATGACAAGGTAGTCGGCGGCAAGTTCGATGCGAAGGGACTTGGCGCGGTTGATGAAAGACAAATACTGCTCGGCCAGCGCCAACACGCTGATCTTTCTGAGATCAACCTTTTGCGTGCGGCTGAGCATCAAAAGCAGGTCGAGCGGGCCTTCATACCCGTCGACGTCGACAATCAATGCCTCGCTTGCAAGGCGGGCTTCGACATCGCCGATGCCCGGGTCGCCGTCAGGCATTTTCTGCTCCCTCAATTAGGGCCTTAAACTCGACCTCGGAGGCCGAAATGTCAATATCTATAGGGGTTCGACGGGCGCGAAACACTATATCTGCCCTTTCAATGGCTTGCGACGACATTTGTCCGGTTGCGCGCGCGAGCGTTTCCATCTCGGCCAGGTCGCCATTGCAATGGAGTACCAAATCGCAACCGGCAGCGAGCGCGCGGCCTGCCCGATCGGCCAGACTGCCGGACAATGCACCCATCGAGATATCGTCCGTTATCAAGAGCCCGCTAAGGCCCAACTCGTCGCGCAGAAACGCAACACCCTCGGGCGATTGCGTGATCGGCGCTGCAGGATCAATTTCCGGCAGGACGATGTGCGCGGTCATGAACATTGGGAGATTGTTGAGTTTCACAAACGGCGCGAAGTCTTCGTTTCTGAGCTGTGCCAAGGGCGCATCAATCCGCGGCAGCCCTTCGTGGCTGTCTGTCACCGCGCGACCGTGGCCGGGGGCGTGTTTCAGCACTGGCAGGCAACCTGCATCCATCAGCCCATCGGCGCAGGCGCGAGCCATTTTCACTACTGTCGTAGCGTCGGTGCCGTAGCAGCGATTTCTTAGAAAAGCGTGCGTATCGGGCCAGGCGATATCCGCCGAGGGGGCGCAATTGACGTCAATTCCGTGGGCCATAAGCTCGGTGCCGATCAGCAACCCGCGCAGATACATGGTGCGTTTAGATGGCGCACGCTGCACCTGATCGAGCGGTGGGGCCCATTCGCGCCAGTGGGGTGCGCGCATCCGCTGCACGCGCCCGCCTTCCTGATCAATCAGAATCGGTGCCGCGCGGCCAACGGCGTCTCGCAGGCCGGACGACAGGCGTCGAAGCTGGTCCGGGGACACGCAATTGCGCTGAAATAGGATAAACCCCCACGGGTCCGCTTCGCGAAAGAATGCGGCCTCGTTGGGGCTCAGATCCGGTCCGGCGGGCGCAAGGATATAGGCGCCCGCGCCCTTCACATCATTCCTGCACGACCGGAATGCAATTTGTGCCGTCTGAGACCAGAACCGCGCAGAAGCGCCGCGAATCGGCGAGGCTTTCAAATCCGAGCGCCCGTAGCCGCCAGAACTTGCGACCGCCGGTTTCGGCTTCCTGAATTACCCGGTTCTTGCCAACCATATAGTCGCCGAACTTTGCGGTGGCGTTGGCCCACTCGGCGCGCGCAACCTCGGCGCTGCCATAGGCGCCAAGTTGCACCAGACGGGTTCCAGGCGGGATCGTTGCCGCCTCAATGTCGCCGGTGGTGTCGTTCATCACCGGGCCAAGGCTTGCAACCCGGCGTTCGGCGGGTCGGCCAATGGGGCGCGGCGTGGTCTTTGGAACACCGGGAAATGCCTCAACCGACAGGCTCGCCAGCGTCGGTTCCAACTCGACAATGTCAGCAAGTGCGGCAGCCACAGCAAGATCGGTTGCCGATGGTTCTCTGGCCGGTGCCCCGGTCAGCTTCGAATCATTGTTTCCAACGAACGAAGGCGATTGATCCAACACAACCTCGGGCAGTGCGTCGGGTAGTGTAGCCGGTGCCAACTGGGCCATTGGCAGGTCTTCATCGGCGTTCAATGTCGAGGGTGCGGGTGCCAGGACCACGCTGTTCACGATATCTTCAACGCGCTCTTCCGCGATCCGGTTGACCGCCAGACCCTGATATTCGCTCGCCAGACCGCCCGGATCGTCCGGTGCCACGCGCATCGGCCCTTCCAGAGCACGAACGACCGGAACCCCGGTCACATCGCGCTGCCAGAGCTTCCAGCCCCAGGTCGCAAGTCCCGCGATCAACAAAACCGACAGAATTGCACCTGCCCAGTTGATGATCGCTTGCAGGGTGCCACTGTCGGGATCCCCGCCGTAGCCGTCAAAATTGATTGCCGCCATATCATTTGCCTCACTGTCGCCACCGGTTGGTCCGGCGTGCTCAACTGCTCTCGACTGCCGACTGCGGCGCTCTTTACTTCAGCGCATTTCTTCAGCCGGTGTCACGCCAAGGATACTCAATCCGGTAGAAATAACAACGGCAACCGCACGTGGTAGGGCAATTTTCGCCGCTGTCGCTTGCGGATCATCTTCGTGAAGGAACCGCAGCGTCGGTTTTTCGTTGCCCTTATTCCAGAGCGCGTGGAACTCGGCGGCCAGTTCGTAGAGAAAGAAGGCAACCTTGTGAGGCTCGTGATTCCGGGCTGCGATCTCGACCAGACGCGGCCATTCGGCGATTTTCTTCGCGACCGCAAATTCGGCGTCGTCTTCAAGCTTGGCGTCGTCGGAATAATCGAGGTGCAGCGCTTCGGCCTTGCGCATCACCGAACGGATCCGCGCGTGGGCGTATTGCACATAAAAGACCGGGTTGTCTTTCGACTGCTCGATCGCCCTGTCGAAATCAAAGTCGAGCGGCGCATCGTTTTTGCGCGTCAGCATCACGAACCGGGCGACGTCCTGGCCGACCTGATCGACCACATCGCGGAGCGTTACGAACGTGCCCGCCCGCTTGGACATTTTAAAGGGTTGGCCGTTTTTGTAGAGTTTCACGAGCTGCGTGAGCTTGACATCCAGTGGCACGCGGCCATCGGAAAGGGCTGAAACGGCGGCATTCATGCGCTTTACATAGCCGCCGTGGTCGGCTCCGAAAACGTCGATCAATTCGTCAAAGCCGCGATCAATCTTGTCCCAGTGATAGGCGATGTCGGGAGCGAAATAGGTCCACGAGCCATCGGATTTCATGATCGGGCGGTCAACGTCATCGCCGTGCGCAGTCGAGCGGAAAAGCGTCTGTTCGCGGGGTTCCCAGTCTTCGGGCGTTTTGCCTTTGGGTGGCTCGAGCGTGCCGCTGTAGATCAGGTCTTTCTTGCGAAGTTCGTCAATCGCTTCTTCGATCCGGCCGGTATCATAGAGCGACTTTTCACTGAAGAAGCGGTCCATCTTAACGCCGATGGCATCCAGATCATCGCGGATCAGGTCCATCATTGCGTCGCTCGCAAAGTTGCGTACCTCGACCAGCCATTGATCTTCGCCCTTGCCGACAAATGCGTCGCCGACCTTGTCCTTCAGCGCCAGTCCGACCGGGATCAGATAGTCGCCGGGATAGGTGCCGTCTTCGAAGGCCACATCCTGCCCGTGCGCTTCGAGGTAGCGGAGGTAGACCGACCGGGCGAGCACATCGACCTGAGCGCCGCCATCGTTGATGTAATATTCGCGCGTGACGTCGTAGCCAGCAAAATCCAGAAGCGACGCGAGCGCGTCACCAAAGACAGCGCCTCGGGTGTGGCCGACATGAAGCGGCCCGGTTGGGTTGGCGGAGACGTATTCGACGTTGACCTTGACGCCCGCACCCATGCCGGAATGACCGAACGACGCGGCGGCATCGACGGCCTCGGCGACGACATCGTGCCAGACGGCGGGATCAAGACGTAGGTTCAGAAAGCCGGGGCCTGCGATCTGGGCGGTGGTGATCCGGTTGTCGGATGTCAGGCGCGACGCAATTTCGGTCGCAATGTCGCGCGGCGGAATCCCCGCGAGCTTGGCAAGAACCATGGCGGCGTTCGTTGCCATATCGCCGTGGGCGGGGTCGCGCGGCGGTTCAACTGTTATATTGCCCCAGGAAAGCCCCGTCGGCAGCGCACCATCGGCCACCATGGCGTCAAGCGTTTCGATAATCGACGTGCGGATGTCTGCAAAAATATTCATGTCTGCCTCTGGCTTCAGCGCGATTTATCACCCTGACGCCCCGCGTCAACGCGCGCTGGCAAGGAAGCCGCGCGCCTAAGTCAAAGGGTCACGAAGCATTGTATCCAATATTGGGCAAGAACAATGATTATCCTCGCAACACTGTTCGAGGAGCGCGCCAAGTTCAGTCTCAAGCTTTTTCAGTGTTTCGATTTTGTCCCTGATCGCATTCAAGTGGCGGCGTCCAACATTTGAAACCTCGCGGCATTCCGGGGAACCCGATCTTGCCGTCGAGAGAATATCTTCGATGTCGGCAATCGGAAATCCCATATCCCGACAGCGCCTGACAAACCTAAGCTCGGCGATCAAACCATCTGAAAAAAGCCTGCGGCCCGACGCTGAGCGATCTGGTTTGGTCACCAGACCACGCTTTTCGTAGTACCGAATGGTTTCAACATTTACCCCGCTCAGGCGGGATGCAGCACCTATTGTCAACAAAACGAAAATTCCCTGTTGATTCTGTAGTGGCTACAGAATGCAAAAACGAAGCGTGGAGCGAAAGTGCATTTGCAATCGACCGTCGGGGAAAACCACTCACGGAGCGGATACGAAGGCAAATCCCCGGTTGGTGGCCATAAGAAGTCGCCGCCGGGGTCCCTTTTTTGCAGGTCTAATGCCGCAGAATTAATGCGCCCGTCGCGTTGAATGTCCTGCGGGATCGCGCAGAAGATTGGCCCAATCCGGGCGATTTCGCAATGTCGCCAGCTCGGGGGCTCGGGCAACGAAGTCCTCGCGAATGTCGCGGCTATAGCCTTTGCGCCCGGTTCGGGCTGTGATCAGGATCGCCGCCAGGGCCGCCATTGCTGCGTCATCTTGGCCCGCGAAGGAAAGAAGCCGCGCGCCGAGCAGTTCATGCGCCATCGCATTTCCGTGTGTAGGCGACGTTTTGTCATATTCGGCCAATGCCGCAATCGGATCTCCCGATGCCGCCAATACATCTATCAGTCCGGCGCGCGCGACATAATAGAAGGCCGACATATCCGATTTCGGCAATCCCCGATCCGCCAGATAACCGACCCGTTCCAGCAGATGCTTTGCCAGTGCCAGATCGTCATTGTCGCGAGCGATTGAGGCAAGATGCAGCAAAAGCGCGGGCCGATCCCATTGGCGAACTGCGTTGTCGCCGATTAGCGTCATTGCTTCTTTTGCCTGCCCGTCCTGCATCGCCCGTGCAATGTCGCGCCAGGTTTTGTTCCACCACGTTTGGGCTTCGAGCGCTGACTTAGCATCGCGCGCATCCTCGCCGCCTGACCAGAGCTTGCGGGTTGGCCGCAGATAATATGAAGCCTCAAAGCTGCAACCGGTGCGGGCCAACGCAAGGCCAAGTGCGACGCGCCGTTCATCGGTATCTAGCAGGCCTCGGAGGTCAGAAATTTCAGCGAGGTCTTTCAGAGGGAAATCGAGAAGCCGGTGCATGAATATATTCCGTTGGTTAATTTGCGGGCCGGTTCGTCAATGAACCGCCACCGATAAAGCGGTCATGACACTGGATCGCGAAACGATCCGTCATTCCGGCAATATAGTCACTGACGATGCGCGCAAGTGCGGTTTCACCGGCCGCGTCTTCAACGTCCTTGCGCCATTGCTTTGGTAGTTTCTTGGGGTGCGCCATGAAGAAGGGGAACAGTTCTTCGACAACGCAGGTCACCTGCTTGCGCATCTCGATCACCGAGGGCGCGCGATACATACGCTCAAAGAGAAACGCGCGGATCTGCTTGAGATCGGCAAATACGTCGTCTGAGAAACGGATGATCTGGAAACCGGCACGGCGTATGTCGTCTGCCGATTTTGGGCCGATCTCAAGAAGGCTTTGACGAGCGACGCCGATAACGTCCTCGACAAGCAGGCCGAAGAACCGGCGAAGGGCTTCGTGTCGGCGGCGGTAATAGTTCAGTCCTGGGTAACGCTGATCCACACGGTTGAAACACGCGTTTAACAGCGGAAGCTGGGCCAGTTCGTCGGTCGAGAACAGCTCGGCGCGGAGCCCATCGTGGAGATCGTGGTGGTTATAGGCGACATCGTCGGAGATTGCTGCAACCTGGGCTTCGGCGCTGGCGTAGGTATCAAGTTCGAGGTCGTGCTCGGTTTGATAGGCTGCAAGCGCCCAAGGTGGCGCCTCCGTCACCGGGCCGTTGTGCTTGGCGATGCCCTCGAGCGTTTCCCATGTGAGGTTCAGGCCATCGAAATCCGCATAGTGTCGCTCAAGCGAAGTCACGATACGGATCGCCTGGGCATTATGGTCGAAACCGCCGTAGCGCTCCATCAAGGCCGCGAGTGCATCTTCGCCGGTATGGCCAAAGGGTGTGTGGCCCAGATCATGGGCGAGTGCGACGGCCTCGGTCAGTTCGGCATTTAGGCCCAAAGCGCCCGCGATTGTCCTTGCGACCTGTGCCACCTCGATCGAATGAGTGAGCCGCGTGCGGAAATAATCGCCCTCGTGTTCGATAAATACCTGGGTCTTGTGCTTGAGGCGACGAAACGCACTGGCGTGAATGATCCGGTCCCGGTCGCGTTGAAAACACGACCGAAATGTGCTCTCATCCTCTGGATAGAGCCGACCCCGGCTATCACCCGGATCCGATGCGTATGGCGCGCGCATGTGATTGCCCGTCTTGTCCGCCTGTCCCAAGAGTCATATATTCAGGAACGTCTTGAATTGAAACGTTGGAATGTCGGCTATGGATCTGAACCTGCCACCTCGTGTTACTTCGCGTGCCTTCGCGCGGTTGGTCGAGATCAATGACGGTGCGCAAGCGCCCAAGGCATTGCGCGTGGCTGTCGAGGGCGGCGGCTGTTCCGGCTTTCAGTATAACATCGACCTGGATGAACCGTCGAAAGGCGATCTGGTGCTGGAGGGTGAAGGCCAGAAAGTGGTCGTGGACGAAGTGTCGCTGCCGTTTTTGTCGAACGCTGTGATCGACTTTTCCGACGAACTGATCGGGGCGCGGTTTGTCGTCGACAACCCCAACGCGACCTCGAGCTGCGGCTGCGGGACGAGCTTTTCGATCTGAACTTGCGAGTTTACGCGGATTGCCCCAGAACCGGAGGATCGGAGGGGGCAATTTATGCGCATCGCGACGTTCAATATCAACGGCATTAAGGCCCGAATTGATGCGCTGACGGATTGGCTAAATGAAAGCCAGCCAGACGTTGCGCTGTTGCAGGAAATTAAGTCGGTGGACGAAAATTTTCCGCGTCAGCATTTTGAGGACATGGGATACACCGTTGAAACCCACGGGCAAAAGGGCTTCAACGGCGTCGCGATCCTGTCGAAGCTGCCGCTTGAGGATGTTTCGCGCGGGCTGCCCGGAGACGACAGTGACGAGCAGGCTCGGTGGATTGAAGCGACCGCCCTGGGTGAAAAGGCAGTGCGGGTTTGCGGGCTTTATCTGCCGAACGGCAACCCCGTGCCGGGGCCAAAGTATGAGTATAAGCTTGCGTGGATGAAGCGCCTGAAGGCGCGCGCGCATGCGCTTCTGGATGCGGAGGAGCCTGCGGTGATGTGCGGAGATTACAACATCATCCCCCAGGACGAAGACGCCGCACGGCCCGAGGCCTGGCGGGAAGACGCGCTGGCGCGACCGGAAAGCCGCGCCGCATTTCGCGAAATCCTCAATCTGGGATTTACCGAGGCGTTTCGCGTGCGCACTTCCGCGGCCGGTCACTATTCGTTCTGGGATTTTCAGGGCGGGGCCTGGGACCGCAACGACGGCATCCGGATTGACCATCATCTGCTCACACCGCAGGCCGCTGATCTGTTGAAGGATTGCTGGATTGAAAGCGCGGTTCGCGGGCGCGTTAGGCCTTCGGATCATGTGCCAGTCTGGGTCGAACTTGACGCCTGACGCCTTCGGCGCAGCGACGGTCGTTTTCAGTCGCGAAGTTTGAACGCGCCTGCACCACCTGTCGCGAAAGCTATTTTTCTGCTATGGTGCGGCCATGATTATTTATCCGACAATCGAACTACAGAAGGGCCGCTGCGTGAGCCTTTTTCGCGGACGGCTGGCAGATGCGAAGATCTGGCACGTCGATCCGGTGGAAAAAGCCGCCGCTTTTGCCGAAGCGGGTGCGTCGTGGCTGGCCATCACCGATTTTGATGCGGTGGAAATGGGACCGTGGCAGGTTGACCTGATTTCCGAGATCATCCGCACCTGCGGCATTCCTGTGCAACTGGGCGGTGGGTTCCGCTCGCTGGAGGGTGTGTCGCAATGGATTGACCGCGGCGTCGGCAGGGTCGTGATTGGCACAGCGGCGGTTCTGTCGCCCAATATGCTGAAAGCGGCCGCAAAATATCATCCCGATCAGATCGTTCTGGCGGTGGACGTGTTTCGAGGCAAGGTCGTGACAAACGGCTGGCGCAAACCCAGCCTTTACCACCCGGCGGATTTTATTCGCAATTTTGAAGTTGATCCTTTGGCCGCGATAATTGTGACGGACATCGACGCAAACGTCGAAGACGCCGAAGATGCGCTGGCGCTGGTCACTGACCTGGCGGGTCGGACCCGGCATCAGATTATCGCGCGCGGACTGGCGCGGTCGCTCGACGACATTTCTCGTCTGAAATACGTGCCAAATATCGCCGGCGCGATGGTCGGGAATGCCTTGTTTGATCGAAGCATTGATCTTGATCAGGCCATTGCCGTTTGCGAGGAACGCGTCGAGGCGGCGGCCCCGTTTATCTGAAGGCAGGTGCCAGCGCGGCGGGACTCCTCATCAAGTTTTGATCATAAAGCGTTGATGTAATGTCGATAAATTAATCCAGACAACGTGCCGTATTATTGCCGTACCAAACCGCTAGGTAGTCCGAAAGGAGTAGCGCGCATGAAAAACCTGGTCATTCTCGTCCTCGCCATTGGGCTGGGCATCTCAGCGGCACCGGATTTCGCCTTTGCCAAAGACAGGGGCGCGAAGAATTGCCCGCCGGGGCTCTCCAAGAAAAATCCGCCCTGCGTTCCGCCGGGTTTGGCGAAAAAGGGTGTCACATCCGAGGAGTGGCAAACCAATCGTGATCGCGATGACGGTGATTATGAATACGATATTGGCGACCGGCTTGATCGCGACGATTACCTGATCCTTGAGACCGGGGATCGGATCGACATCGATGGCACTGAATATGTTGTCATTAACACCGACAATGGCGTGGTCCTAAGGCGCGACGACGAATTTTACCGCCTGCCACGGCACGATGACGGGTCGGGATATGTGCGCATCGGCGATGAACTGATCCGGGTTGATCAGGAAACGCAGGAAATCATCGAATTGATCCAGCTGGCCGATCTTATCTTTTCGTGACGGGAAAGTCCGGTGACGAGCTGGTCCGCGCGCGCCTTGATGCGCTGTTTGGTGCCGATAACAGAGCCGAGGCATTACTACTGCTTACCGAAGATTGCGGTCCGAACCTTCCGGTGACCGCTTCGGATAACGACCTAGTGCGTGTCAATGCGGCGGCGCTCAAGTGCTCGGGCGGAACGCTGGAGGGGCTTGTCGACGCCATTGCGCTCGCCCAGACCGACTGGCGCGATCTTTTGGTCGCGGCTGGGTTTGCGAATTACACAAGCGCGCATCTGGACTGGCTTCAGGGGCAAGATGACGTCGGGTGAACTCGCCTAATTCCGGACACTTACCGGGGCATCAGCCCCGGATCGCCCCCGCCCGGGCAGACACGATCCTCTGCACATTGCGGGGCGTTCCGAGCCAAATTCATCTTGCCAATCTTCACTCCGCCGCGACCCGCGCGCCCCCCAGCATCGCTGCCAGATAGCGCCCGGTATGGCTCGAGGCCGCTTTGGCGACATCCTCCGGCGTTCCCGTCGCAACGATCCGACCACCGCCGTCACCGCCTTCGGGGCCGATGTCGATGATCCAGTCGGCGGTTTTGATGACGTCGAGGTTGTGTTCGATCACGATCACGGTGTTGCCCTGCTCGACCAGCTCGTGCAGCACCTCCATCAGTTTGCGAACGTCCTCGAAATGCAGCCCGGTGGTGGGTTCGTCGAGGATGTAGAGCGTTCGGCCGGTTGAGCGTTTCGAAAGCTCTTTCGAGAGCTTCACCCGCTGTGCTTCGCCGCCAGAAAGCGTGGTCGCCTGCTGGCCGACCTTGATATATCCAAGGCCCACCCGAACCAGCGCATCCATCTTCTCGCGGATCGACGGAACGGCCTTGAAGAACTCCTGTGCGTCTTCGACGGTCGTATCAAGAACGTCGGCTATGCTTTTGCCTTTGAACCTGATTTCCAATGTTTCGCGGTTATAGCGCGCGCCCTGACAGGTTTCGCAGGTGACGTAGACGTCCGGTAAAAAATGCATCTCGATCTTGATCAGGCCATCGCCCTGGCACGCCTCGCAGCGCCCGCCCTTGACGTTGAAGCTGAACCGACCGGGCTTATAGCCGCGCGCCTTTGCTTCCGGCAGACCGGCAAACCAGTCACGGATCGGCGTGAATGCACCGGTGTAGGTCGCCGGATTGGATCGCGGCGTCCGCCCGATCGGGCGCTGGTCAATGTCGATCACCTTGTCGAGGTGTTCGAGTCCCTTGATGGTCTCACAAGGCGCCGGGGTTTGCCGGGCGCCATTCAGACGCATCGAGGCGGTCTTGAACAGAGTCTCGATCGTCAGCGTCGACTTGCCGCCACCCGACACGCCGGTCACGCAGGTAAAACGCCCGAGCGGGAATTCGGCGGTCATGTCTTTCAGGTTGTTGCCGGTTGCCTTGACGACAGTGACCGACTTGCCTTTGCCCGATCGGCGCTGGGCGGGCACCGGAATTTCGCGGGTTCCGGCAAGGTATTGTCCGGTAATGGATTTCTTGTTCGCGGCAATCTTGTCCGGGGTACCGTGGGCGACGATGTAACCGCCGTGGACACCTGCGCCGGGTCCGATGTCGAACACATAGTCGGCTTCGCGGATAGCTTCCTCGTCGTGTTCGACCACGATCACGGTATTGCCCTGATCGCGCAGGTTTTTCAGCGTCTGAAGCAGGCGGTCATTGTCGCGCTGGTGAAGGCCGATGGATGGCTCGTCCAGCACATATAGGACGCCCGTCAGACCTGATCCGATCTGGCTGGCAAGGCGGATGCGTTGCGATTCGCCGCCCGAGAGCGTTCCGGCGTTGCGACTGAGCGTCAGATACTCCAACCCGACGTTGTTCAAAAAGCCGAGGCGTTCACGAATTTCCTTCAAGATCGCGCGGGCAATCTCATTCTTTTGTTGCGTCAGGCTGTCAGGGGCTGCCTCGATCCAGCTTAACGCCTCGCTGATCGACATCTGCACAACTTCGCCCGCGTGCAGACCGGCGATCTTGACGGCCAATGCTTCTGGGCGAAGCCGATACCCATTGCAAACGCCGCAGGGCCGGTTGTTCTGATAGCGTTCAAATTCTTCCCGGATCCAGTTCGAGTCGGTTTCGCGATAGCGGCGTTCCATGTTTGGAATGACGCCTTCGAAAGGGCGCGAAACCTGATAGACGCGGCCGCCTTCGTCATAGCGGAACTGGATCTCCTCGTCGCCTGAGCCGTAAAGGAATACCTGCTGCACGTGCGCGGGCAAGTCCTTCCACTTTTCGTTCCTGTCGAACTCGTAGTGGCGCGCGATGGATTCGATGGTTTGCAGGAAATAGGGCGACTTGCCCTTTCGCCATGGTGCAAGCGCGCCGTCATAGACCTTAAGGTTCTGGTCTGGCACAATCAGGCGTTCGTCAAAGAACAACTCGACCCCCAGACCGTCGCAATCCGGGCAGGCACCGAAGGGCGCGTTGAACGAGAAAAGCCGCGGTTCAATTTCGGGGATAGTGAAGCCGCTGACCGGACAGGCGAATTTTTCGGAAAATGTAATCCGTTCGGGGTCGTCGTCGGTGGTCTCAAGAAATGTGATGCCATCGGCCAGGTCGAGCGCGGTTCTAAAGCTGTCGGCCAGCCGGGTTTCCAGCCCTTCGCGGATCACGATGCGATCGACAACCACATCAATGTCGTGGCGAAATTTCTTGTCGAGCGTTGGCGGTTCGTCGAGATCGTAAAACTGCCCGTCAACCTTGACCCGCTGAAAACCCTGCTTGCGGAGTTCCAGGAATTCCTTGCGGTATTCGCCCTTCCGGTCGCGCACGATGGGGGCCAGAAGAAACGCGCGCGTCCCCTCCTTCATCGTCATCACACGATCGACCATGTCCTGCACCTGCTGCGCCTCGATGGGCAGGCCGGTTGCGGGGCTGAAGGGTGTTCCTGCGCGGGCAAAGAGCAAGCGCATATAGTCATAAATTTCAGTGACCGTTCCGACCGTGGAACGCGGGTTTTTCGAGGTTGTTCTTTGTTCGATAGAAATTGCCGGGCTTAGACCGCTGATGTGATCGACGTCGGGCTTTTCCATCATATCGAGGAACTGGCGCGCATAGGCGCTGAGCGATTCGACATAGCGCCGCTGGCCCTCGGCATAGATCGTATCGAAGGCGAGCGACGACTTGCCGGAACCGCTGAGACCGGTGATCACAACAAGCTGGTCGCGCGGAATATCGACATCCACGTTCTTCAGATTGTGCTCGCGGGCGCCCCGCACTTCTATGTTTTTTAACTCGGCCATGACAGTCCCGAAAAGGAATGGATAAGAGATAGTGGATAGCGCCGCATTCTCCAATCGAAAAATGAGAACGTTTCAAGAACACGCGATTTCTCGCGATTTCTCCCAACTGGGGTCAATCGAAGATCTTGCGCACACACAAAAGAAGAAGCAACGGCTTGTTTCTTCTATTTAGAATTACGCGCGCCGGGCGCAATCACACAATGTGCCAAAAGTCGTGGCGCCTGGGGCGGGACAATGAACCCGATCAGACGATCATTGCGGGCTATCGGACGGTCGGGCCATAGGCGCGGCCCGAATTTTAGAGGTGAATAACCCGGTCGTAGGCATCCAGCACGCTTTCGTGCATCATTTCGCTTAATGTCGGATGCGGGAAGACCGCGTGCATCAGATCTTCTTCGGTGGTTTCCAGCTGACGCCCGACGACATAGCCCTGAATGAGCTCGGTAACTTCCGCGCCGATCATGTGCGCGCCAAGAAGCTCGCCGGTTTTTTCGTCGAAAATGGTTTTCACCAGCCCCTCGGCTTCGCCCAAAGCAATCGCCTTGCCGTTGCCGATAAAGGGGAAGCGACCGACCTTGATCTTGTAGCCCTTTTCCTGGGCCTGCGCTTCGGTATAGCCGACGCTGGCGACCTGAGGATGGCAATAGGTGCAGCCTGCGATGCTTTCAGGCTTGACCGGATGCACATTGTTTTTCCCCGCGATCAGTTCGGCCACCATGACGCCCTCGTGGCTTGCCTTGTGGGCAAGCCAGGGTGCGCCAGCGATGTCGCCGATGGCGAAGATGCCATCGACGCCAGTGCGGCAGAACTCATCTGTCACGACATGCGTGCGGTCGATTTTGACGCCGAGCGCTTCCAGTCCCAGCCCTTCGGTATTGCCGACAATCCCGACTGCCGAAATCACGCTATCGAAGTCGTGCTTTTCGACCTTGCCGCCCGCTTCGATATGCGCGGTGACTTTGCCTTTGGCGCGGTCAAGCTTCTTGACCATCGCTTTCTGCATGAGCTTCATGCCTTGCTTTTCAAAACTTTTCTTCGCGAATGCGCTAATCTCAGCATCTTCAACCGGCAGCACGCGATCCAGAACCTCGACTACCGTGGTGTCGGCGCCGAGGGTGTTGTAAAAGCTGGCAAATTCGATGCCGATGGCGCCGGAACCGATCACAAGCAGTTTCTTGGGCATCCGGGGCGGCAGCAATGCGTGTTTGTAGGTCCAGACCAGATCGCCGTCAGCTTCCAGCCCCGGTAATTCGCGGGCGCGCGCACCGGTCGCGATGATAATGTTTTTCGCCTGAAGTTCTTCGGTACCTTTGTCTGTCTTAACGCTGACCTTGCCTTTGGCGTGCAATGACGCCGCGCCCATGACCACTTCGATCTTGTTTTTCTTCATCAGGTGGCCGACGCCGGAGTTCAGCTGTTTTGCGACATTGCGCGACCGTTTGACCACCGCATCCAGATCGTAGCCGATGCCTTCGGCCTTCAGGCCAAATTCCTTGGCGCGGTGCATCAGGTGAAACACCTCGGACGAGCGAAGCAACGCCTTGGTCGGGATACATCCCCAGTTCAAACAGATGCCCCCCATGTGTTCGCGTTCGACGATGGCGGTTTTGAGCCCCAGTTGGCTGGCGCGGATAGCTGAGACATAGCCACCGGGGCCAGCGCCGATCACGACAACATCAAATGTCCTTGCAGCCATTGGGCTTCCTCCTCGGGCGAGATTGTTTGACGCTAAACTATTTGGCACAGGATACCGGTGCTGTCACCCTCCGGTGCGTGCGAAATGCGAATTGCCGCAATGCGTCACGTGCGACTCTGAAACTCGACGATTGTCATTCGACCAGCGGCTGGCCACCAATGCCATTGACGCCCTGTCGTTGCAGTGATGCGACAACGTCCGCAGGGTCAATCTGTTGGACGGTTTGGCCCCGACGAATGGCGAGTGCTGCCGCTGTGCCAGTTGCCTGACCCATGATCATACACTGGGGCATACCGCGCACCGAAGCGAAGGCCACAGGATCGGCGGAGACGATCCGACCTGCAAACATGAGGTTTTCGACGGTTTTTGGCACCAGCGCGCGAAATGGGATGGTATAATAGCGCCCCTCGCCCACGATGGCGTCGTGGGTCATCTCACCGCCGCGCATCACGTCGTCGATGGGGTTGTCGCAGGCGACAATGCCGTCCGCGAACTTTGTGGCCTCTGCCAGTTCGGCCCCGGTGATCCAGTGCATCCCTTCGAGTTTCCGGGTTTCTCGCACCCCAACCGTGGGGCCAAGTTGCGTCATCCGGGCGTTTTCAAATCCGGGGATATCGGACCGGAGGAATTCGGACAGTTGGTGGCAACGCCGCCTGCCTTCCTGCGCGGCGCGCGCGGCTTCCATCGGATCGGTGCCATTGACACCCCGGATGACTACCGAGTTGCAAAAGACCACATCCGGATAAAAGCCCTTCATAAGATAGAGCTGATGCAGGTCGGGGTGCAGTCGGCCCTCGGCAATGCCTTTCGCGGCGAAGCGGCGGAAATAGGGATCGTCATTGGCAAAGATTTTCGCCTGGTCCGCGTGGATCATCATGAAGGACACGGTCACGCCCATCATGTTGCCCTGCCCGTCGCCAAGGGTGAACGGCACCCCCGCCTTGGCGGATATATCGCCGTCGCCCGAACAGTCGATCACGATGCGCGGCGACACGTCATGCGGGCCGCGGCGGTCGAAATAGGAAATGCCCGCGATGCGATGGCCGTCAAGGGTCAGGTCGGTAGCGGTGGCGTTCAGGTGGACCCGGACGCCTGCTTCTTCCAGCATGTCGAACATGGTGAGCGTGGCAATGTCGTGGTCGTATTGTATTTCCGGGCCGAAATTATCCAGTGGGCAGGGACGTTTTTCGGCAGCAGGTGGTGCCATGGAAAAAAGCCTGCCCGCAAGTTCGCTCATAATTCCGCCAACCGAGGTGCCGCGGGGATAGCCCGCACCCCAGGGCATTCCGGGGCAAAATGCCATCACGCCACCGACTTTGCTGCTGGCTTCGAGAAGGCGCACATTCAGACCAAGACGGCCTGCGGCAACGGCTGCACCAAATCCCGCAGTGCCGCCGCCGACAATGACGACATCCGCCGTCAGGTCATGAGATGACATGGACCTCTGTCCCTATCAGAATATTGGCGGAGAAAGCGGTGCGCCTCAGGCGGCCTCTTTTTCCTTAAGGGCGCGGACCACGCCAGCGTATCCGCCGCCTTCAAGAAACTTTGCTTCTGCCGACGGCGTGTCGCGCCCGACCGCCACGTTCCTGTTCGGGAAACGACCGAATCGCCGAATCACCTCGCGATGTGCTTTCGCGCTCAGAAGATTTTTCGCGCCCAATTCCGGCATGCGCTTCATGATCAGCCGGACGGCGCGGTCCTGATCGACAAGGCATTCAGAATGCACAAGCGGCATGTAGAAAAACTGCCGCGCCGGTTCGGCGATACGCAGGTCCCAGCCGCGCGCAATCGCTGCCTTGGCCGCGGCGCGCGCCATGCGATCCCCGGAAAAAGCCCGAGGTGTATCGCGAAACATATTTCGGGCAAATTGGTCGACCAGAATTATGTAGGCCAACGTCCCCGACGGATATGTCAGCCAAAGCGACAATGCGCCGCCGCAGGCACGATTGTAAGTATCCTCGAAACGATCGCGGATTTTCACGTCCAGGTCTTCGCCCCCGGCATACCAGCCTTCAGGGCCAACCTCGTCCAGCCAAAAGGCCAGAATATCCTCAGGGTTGGTCATCGTTACACGTCCCACTCCACCCAAATACTCCCCAGATAAAACGAATCGTGACCCAACTTTCATTGAGGATCAAGAGTTTCTGTGTCGGGTGTTGAAGGTTCATCTTCGGTATCGACATTTTCAGCATAGTATTCCTGTGCGGCTTCGGCCGCGACGTGTGTCCCAGTGGGAGAAATGTGTGCGTATTTGACCGCGTCGTAATCGTCTTCCTCGTTATAGGCCGAGGCGCGTTGGGTCATCCGGTAGGCCGCATATGCCGCCATAACCAGCATGATGATTGAGAGATAAATCCAAAAGCCGACGGGTCCGACCCTGGTCATCACCCAGCCAGTAAGCACCGGGCCTAGAATTGCACCCAATCCGCTCACAAAGATAAGTCCGCCCGATGCAGCTGCCATGTCATCAGTTGCGAGGTAGTCGTTGGTGTAGGCGATCAGCAGCGCGTAGAGCGGATTTGACATGCCGCCCATGAAGAAGGCTGCGACGAGTACAACTTCGAAAACGTCCCCAAATAGAATGCCAATCGTTCCGGCCACACCACCACCAACCGCTGCGGCAAATATGAGCACTCGGCGATCCATGCGGTCGCTTAGCCAACCAAAAGGATACTGCAGGACCATCCCGCCCAGAAAGATTGCGGATACAAATATCGAAATTTCGGCAACCGAAAATCCGGCCTCGGTCCCATAAATCGAGGCCATACCAAACTGCGCGGCAAATACCGCGCCAAGAAGAAAAATGCCGACAAAGCCGAGAGGCGAGACGACATATAACTGGCGCAGGCTCATCGGTTTGATGGTTTCAAACGCCGGAGATTTTGACGCAGATAGCAAAATCGGAGCGAACGATAGCGAGACAAGAACCGACGGAATAACAAACAGAACAAAGCCGGCAGGATCAGCAACGTTCAGCAACGCCTGGCTGAGAACGATGCCAAGCATCTGCGCCATCACATAGAGCGACAGCGACTTACCCCGGTTTTCATTGCTCGAGGCGTTGTTCAGCCAGCTTTCGGCGGTGACATAGACGCCCGAGAATGAAAAGCCGAACACGACCCTGAGGGCGATCCATGCCCAGGGATCGGTGAACATCGGATAAAGGATCAGCACGGCGGAAACGAACGACCCCAGTGCGGCGAAAACGCGTACATGCCCGACCCGATGGATCAGGTGCGGTGCGACCCGCGATCCGATCAGAAATCCGGCGAAATACGCCGATGTGACGACCGACAGTTCGGTGGTGGAAAACTGTTCAATTGACCCGCGAATGCCGATCAGCGAACCCTGAAGGCCGTTGCCGATCATCAGCAACAACACACCAAGAAGGAGTGCCCATGTACCGCTCAGAACCCGCAACATTTGCAGTCTCCGCCTAGATCTAATTTCTGCCTCTAACCCTGGGCTGATGAAGTTACGCGCTTTGCCGCGACTCACCCATGGTCGTTTTCAGTCCTTTGGCAGAAGTAGCGAGGCATCGCCATAGGAAAAAAAGCGATAATTACCGGCAATGGCATGGGCGTATATATCGCGGACACGGTTGGTGCCGATGAAGGCAGAAACAAGCATCATCAAAGTCGATTTTGGCAGGTGGAAATTTGTAATCAGCGCATCAGCGATGCGAAAGCGATAACCGGGTGTGATGAAGATATCGGTGGCACCCGACCAGGCCGTCAGCGCGCCGTATTCGCCTGCGGCGGTTTCGATCAGGCGAAGCGCGGTCGTGCCGACAGGGATGATGCGGCCGCCTGCGGCGCGGGTCGCGTTTATCTCTTTGGCCGCGCGAGGCGTAATTTCGCCCCTTTCGGCGTGCATCTTGTGTTCGCGAATATCGTCCGCCTTTACAGGCAGAAACGTGCCCGCCCCGACATGAAGCGTGACATGGGTTGTCTCAACGCCCGCGTTCGAAAGGGCTCCTAGAAGTGCGTCGTCGAAATGAAGCGACGCTGTGGGTGCGGCAACGGCACCAGACGCGCGCGCCCAGATGGTCTGATAATCGACACGGTCCTTTTCGTCGGCTTTGCGTTTGCCTTCGATATAGGGCGGCAGCGGCATAGCACCTGTGGCATTTAAAGCGGCGTCGAAGTCCTGACCCTCGAGGTTGAACCGAAGGGTCGCTGTTTCTTCGTTGCGCCCGATGAGCAATGCGATGAGATCGCCGGCAAAAGTAATCGTTTCGCCGTCCCTGATTTTTTTCATCGGTTTGACCAGGGCCGTCCAGTTGCCCTTGGCGGTTGGTGCCAGCAGCGTCGCCCCGATTTTTGCTTCGCTCGCCCCGTCCGGGCCATTCCTGTGCCGAATGCCGGAAAGCCGCGCCGGGATGACTTTGGTGTCGTTCAGAACCAGGCGGTCGCCGGGCCGGAGAAAATTCGGCAGATCAACTGAATGTGCATCGGTGATCGCGTTTGGCGTTGCGACCAGCAGCCGCGATGAAGAACGCGGCCGCGCGGGCCGTGTTGCGATCAACCGTTCGGGCAGATCGAAGTTAAATTCGCTGAGTTTCATCGCGTCACTGTGTTCGCGGCGGTCTTCGGAATATCTCGCGCAAAAACCCAGGCGTCAGGATCGACAGCGGATTGACACCAATTGACGGATCGCTGGTCGGACCGGTCATACGATAGTTAAATCCAAATAACCCCTCACCCCGCCGCGAGACCACCCGCCCGATTGCATTGACGAAATACACCGGTGATATGACGCCCACGAAATCCATATTTTTGCTGTTGAGGTCGTAGACGCCGTTTGCTGAGATGCCGAGCGACGGGCCGACGGCGGCCGCGTCACGAAGAAATAGTGCGTCGGGCGTCAGGCGAAATTTTCCGTCAACCGCGCCAAACCGTATCCCCGGACCGGCAAGTTGATCGAGAAGCCCGACAACGCTGATTGCATCCAGAAGATCAGCCAAAACAGGCGCTTTTCGTAAGTGCAGTCCTTCGATCAGAAATTCGCCGTCGTAGGTGCCGGTTGGTGCGCCAACAACCGGTGTCAGAACGATATCGAGCGTGCCTTTTTGCGCGTTCGGCGTTAGCCCGGCGTCGCGAATGGCGCCACCGGCATCAGCCGACTGAACGCGAACGCCTGTTCCGCCATTCGTTGGTGCAAGCGTTCCGCGAACCGGTGTTCTTCCGCCCAGTCGGCCTTCGAATTTGCCAGACAGTCCGGCGCGCCCGGCGTCAATCTGGCCGATCACAGGCGCGAGCTGGATGCTGTCGGATACAATAAATCTATCCAGGTTCACGGCAATCGGCGCGCGGTCATTTCCGCTGTTGTTGCGTTCCAATGGCATGGCGCGCAGATCGAATGTGCCGCTTTCGATGGTTACAGCGGGGGATTTACCGCGACCTCGGGGCGTTAACCTGACAGCGGCGTCCAGCCATTGGCCAACCTTCAGGCTGTTGAACCTGGCCATTTCGAGATCGCCATCGTCTTTGAATTTTAGCTGTCCGTCCAGCGTCAATCCCGGTGCCGTGACCGACAGATGACTGACGTCCGGCACCTCGCCCAGAGTGGCCTCTAGCTCCATTTTTCCGGAGGCATCGCGCGACTTGGCCCATGCCAGACCTTCGACATTAATTCCGAGGCCAACCAGATCAGACGTCAGCGATAGTTGCGGCGGCGCATCGGGCAAAAGCGCCAGCGAAAATTCCCCGGACCCGCGGCCGGATACCAGCGACGCCGGAAGCGGCAGATCAAAAGCCGCGATTGTATTGGGGCCCAGCTCTACTGTGCCGTCGACCCGGCTGCCAAGCGCGGATCGCGGCCCAAGCGGTTGTTCCCATTCCAGGTCCAACGCAACGCCATCAAGTGTTGCAGGCCCGCTTAGGCGAATGCGCTCTGGCGTTGCATCAAGCGAGATGCTTTGGGACGCGAGCGTTCTGCCTGTAACGATTTTTTCCGACGAAACGGACGTCAGATCGCCTGCGACAAAATACTCAACGTCGTCATTTTTCATCCCGTCCTTCAGCGGCAGGCGAACGACCGCAACAATCGCGGCGTTGCCGTCTGCAATGTCGATGCCGCGACTGGCCCGTTCCATCAGGCGAATGGGCGGATTGTTCAGAATTGAAAGCCCGGCCAGGATCGTGCCCTGGGCGGCAATGGTCAATTCGCCGCGCGAGGGCTCGGCGCTAACATCGGGAACGATAAACACAGACCCTGCCCCGTCCAGCGCGCCACCATGTTCGGCCACAACATTGCCTTCACGCACAAACAGCGCAAACTGGCGGTCGTTCATGGTAGCGCGCCCCGAAGCGGCGCTGATCGGCGGCATGTTTTGAAGAAACCGCACCACAGTGTCGCGATATTCGAAACTCATCGCGATGTCCGGCTCCTGGCCGGGGATTTTGCGAACAGCAACCGAGGCGTCGTGTAAGACACCTTCAAGTACATTCTTTTTCAACCAGCGCTGCGTAATCGGTGAGACGTTGATCGGCCAGTGCGCCTTAACCGTTTCGAGTAGTATTTGCGCGGTCTGGGCATCAACTGACACATGCCACCCATCCGATCGCGCCTCGATCCGCCCGCGACCGCGGATCGGCTCGCCCGCATTATCGACGGTTATCTGGGCAATCTCGACCGAAAAGGGATCCAGCTTGAGTCTGAGATCGGTGCGGATATCGGAAAGCTCCAGCGGCACCTCGAACCGATCGCTATCTTCGAAACGGACGTCAGACACGACAATCTGACCCAGATATGCGTCGGGCCAGCCGTCTTTGGTGTCGCTTAGATAGGTTTGGCCGGTGGCGGTCAGCGCGAGGCGGGCTGAATTCACCGCAAGTTCAGAAAAATCGATGCGTTGCCGGGCGTGGTCAAAATCGAAGTATGCCCGCGCCGACGTGAACTGAAGCGGTTCCGAACCCTCGACCGGATTAAGCGCGCCAGCTGCAATATCAAGCGTGCCCGCCAGCGATCTTAGCCCATCTTCGCCGTTATATTCAGCCCGAACCGCACCCGAGATGGGTGCGTCAAGAACGCCGAGCCAGGCCAGCGCCGGGGATTGAACTGCAATATCGACAGCCGGCATATCGACGACATTGACACCAAGTGTCGTGTCGCGGGTGTCGTGGTCGAACTGGAACGACAACTGCACTTCGGCGACGTCGTCGGTGCCGTTGAATACGTCGGACGCAACCGACAGCGCGAGGCCGTCTTCCGAGCGGCGCAATATCAGATTGGCGTTGGTGGCCTGCCAAATTCGCCCGGTGCGCGCGTCTTCGACCGAAATAACCACACCGCGCGCTTCAACCTCCATGATCGATTTCAGGGCATCGGCCGAAAGCGCGTCATCCAATAGCGCCAGCAAGTCGGAAAGGCTGCGTGTGTTGCCCGGTTCGGCATCGGCGGTGGCAAATGTGAACCGGCCATTGGTCGATCGCCGCAAGGTCACCTGCGCGCCATCAAGTTCGATCCGTTCCGGCGCCAGGCGGCCCTGAAGCAGCGCGCCGGTCGAAATCCGGGCCTGGATGGTATTCAGAACCGCGGCAGCGCCGCCACCGGTGTTACCAATTGTAATGTCCGAGAATTTCACGCGCGGCACGCCATCACGACCAAGCGCCACCGCGACTTTTCCAATTTCTATGGCACCTTCAGGCAGCCGTTCGCTGACAGCGGCTTCAATCCGACCGAGCGCCCAGTTCGGCAGTGGCATCGCACGTCCGCTGAGCGCAAGCGCCAATAGCATCAGAATAATTGTCGCCAATGTCAGCGACCAGACCATGCCGGATCCGGCACGGTGCTTTTTGGGGCGCTTACTTCGCTTTGGTTTCTCGGTGCCGGTTTCGGCTTCGGTCATCGTCGGACCCATTTACTCTTTATTCGATGTTTACTCTCGAACGCGCTGCACTAAAACCCAACAGATGTGTGTGACACAACAGCGCGCGCGACCGTGGTTTTCGCGCTCAACCGTTTCACCGCCGGTGGAAATTGGCGTTATAGATCTTGATCGGAGTGCGCAGATTTGCCCGAAACCCTGACAGATATGGCAGTCGATGTCCTGACCACTGCGGACGGGCGCGAAAAGACGGCGCGCAGTCACGCCCATGCGGCGCGCTGGTTCGCCGCGCGCGAGACAAACGCGTCGATCGCTGTTGGAGATGCGCGCCCACCCGCACAACCATCCCGGCCGGTGCGGCCCGAGCTTTTAGGCCCGCGCAATGTTCCGAAACGGCGGCCCGGCACACCGGAGGGACGAATTGCGTTGTTGCACGCGGTTGCGCATATCGAGTTGAATGCGGTCGATCTTCATTGGGACCTTATTGCGCGGTTCCGGCATGTTTCAATGCCGCCTGGATTCTATGATGACTGGGTCAAAGCCGCAGACGAAGAATCAAAGCATTTCAACCTGATAAGCGATTGTCTTGAAGCTCACGGAAGCCACTATGGTGCGCTTGCTGCCCATGCTGGAATGTGGCGCGCGGCAAACGATACCGCAGATGATATTTTGGGTCGGCTTGCGGTGGTACCGATGGTGCTGGAGGCGCGCGGTCTGGATGTGACACCGGGGATGATCAATATATTCAAATCCGCCCGTGACGACCAAACGGTTTCCGCTCTCGAAACAATTTACGCCGAAGAGGTCGCGCATGTCGCATATGGCTCAAAGTGGTTTCATTTTCTATGCGGGCGCGACGAACTGGATCCGAAACCGGTATTCCACCGATTGGTTCGGCAATACTTTCACGGTGTGTTAAAACCGCCGTTTAATGAGGAAAAACGCGCCGAGGCCGGACTGCCGCCCGACTTTTACTGGCCGCTGACTGAAAAGCTCTGAGTATCGGCAATTATTCGCCAATTGCGCGAATGCCGCGGGCGGACGGCGCTGCGCGGGGTCTGCAAGGTTGCCAGACTTTTCCACAGCCGTTAACATTTGCCCGTGGCGTTTCTAGGACAGAAGGGCCATCTGCACGGGACAAGGCCACGGGACAGACGGTTTGAGGCAGACTTTCGCGATGAAATTGCGCGCGTCTTTTGAACGCTCTTTTCCTGAGCAGCGTCTTTTTCTGCGTTCGGACACCGAAACTCGTTTTATTCGCTTAAGCCCGATGACCCAGTTTGTCGGGCTGACCGGATCCGCGCTTTTAGTTGGCTGGACGATCATCTCGTCGGCCATTCTGCTGATGCACAGCCTTGGGGCGGGTGATCTTCGTGAACAGGCGCTGCGGGATCAGGCGGTTTACGAATCGCGCCTGAATATCATTGCAACCGAGCGAGACGCCCGCGCGCACGAGGCTTCCCAGGCGCAGGAACGCTTTACGGTGGCACTCGCCGAGGTGTCGGCGATGCAATCGCGGCTGTTGTCGTCCGAAGACCGCCGCCGCGAGTTGGAAACCGGCATAGACGTCATTCAAACCACGCTTCGCGATGTCATGAAAGAGCGTGACGCGGAGCGCGGTGAAAACGAAGTTCTGACCGCCAAGCTGGCCGAGACCGAAGCCGCAAGCCCTGACACGACGCGGGTTGGCGATCTTGAGACGACACTGAATTTCATGACCTCTGCATTGGGCGATCTGGCAGTCGAACGAGACTCGATGCGCGATTATGTCGATCAGGCCGAGAACGCGATGGATCGCATCAGCATGGACGCGCGTCTTGAGGCCGAGCGGAACGAACGCATTTTCAGTCAGATCGAGGATGCCGTCACCACGTCGCTGGAGCCCATCGACAAGATGTTTTCCGCCGTTGGCCTGCCCACCGACAGCATACTAGAGCAGGTGCGACGCAATTATTCAGGTCAGGGCGGCCCGCTTACGCCGATCCGGTTTTCGACATCCGGTGATACCGAAGTTGATCCGTTGACCGATCGCGCGAACGATGTGCTTGGACAGCTTGACACGCTGAACCTTTATCGTATTGCCGCCGAGAAACTGCCGTTTGGCTTTCCGGTGCGCGGCAACTATCGGTCGACAAGTGGTTTTGGCCAGCGCTGGGGGCGGCAGCACGAGGGTCACGATTTCGCCGGATCCACCGGATCGCCGATCCACGCCACCGCCGATGGCGTGGTTAAGCACGCGGGTCGACTGGCCGGTTATGGCATTTTGATCAAGATCCAACACGAATTTGGGTTTGAGACACGATACGCACATCTTTCAAGAATTCGTGTCAAGGTCGGCCAAAGGGTCTCGCGCGGGGACCGCATCGGTGATATGGGAAACACCGGACGCTCGACGGGCACCCACCTCCATTACGAAGTGCGCGTCGGCGGGAAATCCACCAACCCGATGAAATACATCAAGGCAGCCAGAGATGTTTTCTAAGAGCAAAATCAACGAGCCTGGCCCCAAAAACGGGGATGAGGCCGAAACCACAAAGGCCCCGAATATGAGCGATAGCAAAGCGAGCAGCGACCTCACACCTTCTTCGCCAAAGGCAAAGCCACCGGCGTCGGTTCTGTCGGCTGATCTGAATATTACCGGCAACATCAAGACGACCGGCGACATCAATATCGAAGGCAATATCGAAGGCGATATCCGTGCCCATCTTCTGACCGTTGGCGAACATGCCACGGTCAAGGGCGAGTGCATTGCCGACGATGTTGTGGTCAACGGCCGCGTCGTGGGCAAGGTCCGCGGGCTTAAGGTTCGCCTAACGTCGACCGCCAAGGTCGAGGGCGACATCATCCACAAAACAATCGCGATCGAAAGCGGTGCGCATTTCGAAGGTTCGGTTCAGCGGCAAGAGGATCCGTTGAACGGAAACAAGACTATGCCGCCATTGTCGACGTCTTCGCCGATATCGCCCGCGGCAACACCGCCAGGCGCGCCGAAACCGGCAGAAGCGAAAGCCTGACCGTCACCGACTTCTGAGTAATTGATCGGGCTCGTTTGCGGCGTGGCATTCGGGCCCTTTTGATTTCGCTCCTGAATTACTGAACGCCAACGTGGGCTTACCCGTTAGTCTTCGGCCCGCGCTTCGTCACGTTTCATGCCGGACACTCCTAGGGCAAGCGTTGCGGCCATAAATCCATCCAGATCGCCATCAAGCACGCCTTGGGTGTCGCTGGTCTCGAAGTTTGTCCGCAGGTCCTTCACCATCTGGTAGGGTTGAAGCACGTACGACCGGATCTGGTTGCCCCAACCTGCGTCGCCCTTGTTTTCGTGTGCTTCCTGGATGCTGGCGGTGCGCCTTTCCAGTTCCATCTGGTAGAGCCGGGATTTCAGCGCCTTCATCGCGATGTCGCGGTTCTGGTGCTGTGATTTCTCGGATGATGTGACGACGATGCCGGTGGGAATATGGGTCATGCGAACGGCCGAGTCTGTGGTGTTGACGTGCTGCCCGCCCGCACCCGATGACCGATAGGTGTCGGTGCGGATGTCGCTTGGGTTGATGTCAATGTCGATGTTGTCGTCCACGACCGGATAGACCCAGACTGACGAAAATGAGGTGTGTCGCCGGGACGCGCTGTCATAGGGGCTGATCCGCACCAGCCGGTGAACGCCGGATTCCGATTTCAGCCAGCCGTAGGCGTTCGGCCCACTGATCTTGTAGGCGGCAGATTTTATGCCAGCTTCTTCGCCAGAACTTTCTGACTGCAATTCAACGGAATAGCCGTGTTGTTCGGCCCAACGGACATACATGCGCGCCAGCATCGAGGCCCAGTCGCAGGATTCCGTTCCACCCGCACCTGCATTGATCTCGAGAAATGTGTCGTTGCCATCGGCTTCGCCGTCGAGGAGCGCTTCAAGTTCGGCCTGCGCGGCGCGGTCTTGGAGTGCTGCGATCGCGGCTTCGGCCTCGGTCACGACATCAGCGTCGGCTTCTGCTTCGCCCAGCTCGATGAGTTCCACGCTGTCGGAAAGTTCCTGGCTCATCCCAGAGTAGCGATCCATGGCGTCAACAAGCATCTGCCGGTCGCGCATCAGTATTTGCGCTTTTTCCGGGTCATCCCAAAGTTTTGGATCCTCGGTCATGGCGTTGAACTCTTCCAGCCGGTGCGCAGCTGTGTCCCAATCCATCCGCTGGGCAAGCAGGTTCAGCGACTTTTCAATCGCGGCCACTCGATTTTCGACATCGGCGCGCATCGGCCTCTCCGGAACGGACGTAATTCAGGCCCGGGTCTAGCAACGCCGTGAGTATGCTTCAAGGCGACCTTTGGGATGGATCAGACCAGAAGCAACAAGAGCAGCAGGAATATTCCGCCACCCCCCATTGATGCCGCTTCGGCGACCATCGCGAAATCGTCAATGGTGCCGTCGCCTTCATCATCCATGCCATCATCCGTGCCGGTAACTGGCGGAATCATCGGCAGATCAAGATCAAGTTCCGCGCCGTCCGACCAAGACGCGATCTCGGCCGCGCCGGCTTCGGTTTTGGCAAACGCCAGACGAACCACTTCAAACGGCTCGTTCAATGCCACTGTCACTGTGTCGCCCTGTTGTTCGACGCCGGCGGCCTCGCGGACGCCGATGGCATAGGTTTCAGCCTCCGCGGCCTCGTCGACATCAGGATTGTCTGGAACTGCGAAGATCGTCATCCAGTCGTCCAGCGTCTCGGACGTCAACCGGTCGCCCCAGACACCTATGTAGGTGTCGCCAAATCCGTCGATCTGCAATTCAACGTCGCCTGCGGCAGCGGCACCTGACGATAGAAATACGATCAGTTTGTCGTCGTTTTCAAATGCATAAGCAGTAACGGGATCGTCCCGCGAATAATCCCCGCTGCTTGACAGAACATGGGTGTCGCCGACGCTTTCGTAGATCATCTTCATCATCTCGGCGCCAGCAAAGTCGTAGTTCGTCTGGTCGTCACCCATGAAACTCAGGCGGCCGGGATGGATCAGGTCGACGCCATAGATTGCCCCGGCATCCATGCCGGCCTCGGCATAGCTGGCGAAGCTTTCAAGCGTGTAAGCCGCGTGTTCCTGGCCATACGACACTTCGTCGAGCCGTGATTGCCAGTAGGTCTCGAACGCGGTCGTCGTTCGTCCTTCAAGATCGACGTCTTCGGCTGTGATTTGGTTTCCTGCTTGCGCTTCTTCAGCGATGTAATCCTGAAGCACGCCCGCGCGGGTCAGTGTGACGGTGTTCCAGGCCGACACAAACAAATCAGGCTCGACTGCGTTTGCATCATTGGCCCAGGCATCCAGTATCAGTTCAAGGTCGGCGATGCGCGGGTCGATGCCTTCGGCGGAATATGCAAAACGGTGGTGGATCACCATGTCGGTGTCTTGAATTGTCTCGGCCGAAAGTTCTGCCCGGATCGCCGCATCGTCTTCCAGGGTCTTGCCGGCCTGCACGGCGATGTCGATGTCGGCTTCCACAAGATTGATCGCGGGATCGCCGAGTGCAGCTGAAATTTCGGACACCATCAATTCGGCGATGGAACCATATTGCGTCGCCGCACTTCCCGAAGCGCCGTCCGAGAAATTTGCGTAGTATTCGCTGCCGATCTCGAAGATCAGCGTATCGGGCAGCGGACCCAGATCACCGGCAAGCAAATCCATAAGAAAGGCGCACAACTCTGTGACCAGCCCGTCCGGATCATCTGCATAGCGGGCCGTCGGTAATACGATCGACAGTGCCGCGCCTTCGTCGATTGCGATCTGCATCATTTCGGTGAGTGTCGGTTTGCCGGTGTCGGGATTGTAAAGCCCGTCGAACTCGAACCCGTAGCGGTCATCGCGAGTTTCCGCGAGTGTTCCGCCTGGCCAAACAATCAGCCCCAGATTGGCATCATCGGTTTGATCCAGGAAACGATCAACGTTTCGATAGCTTGAGTATCGGGCACCAAAGGCGAGCAGTGAAAGCGGATCGTCAGAATTAGAATAGGCAGAAACGCCAGTATCTAAAGAGAAAAATATACTCATAACCCCACACCAAATTCTTGAACTCGGTAACCGGGGACTATTTTAGGACGTTGACTTATTTTTGCCTAAATTTTTTCAAGATTTCGCCGCAAATGACCGGCGGCGGCATCGCGCGCTAAGCCCGGCGCAGTCGTTTCAGACAAAATGAGAAGTGACCGTTGCTTTCGGCGGTCAGAAATTCGAACTGCCAGTCACAATCCTTGCAGAACTTGGTTACGGCCTCGACAACGCCATAAATCACGGGGCGCACGATGTTGCCGGTGCAAAAGTCATGACCGGATACTCGCCCCGCATCGCCGACGATACCGTCGCACAACTGAAGCTCTTCCAGCGTCGTTTCATAGGTGTGATTGGTGTCGATATAGGCCCAGTCAAACGAGCCGGAAGGCATCGCGCATAATATCTCGATAGAGGGGCCGCGACGGACTTCAACCTTGCCGTTTTCGATATTTTCAGCGAGCGCCTGCTTAATCGTTTCAATACCGTCGCGGTATCGGGGCGAGTCCCAGGCGTCGATGAGAAAGAGTTTTTCGGGCACGCATCGTGCAAGTATTTCTTGCGAAAAATCACCAAAACCGACGCCAATTTCGGCAACTTTGGCGCCCTTTGGCAATCGGTCCAGCAAGTGCAGACGGTCAGGCAGCAGTGCGCAGTTTTGCGTATGGGCCAGCTCAAGCCGCGTATGCGCCATCGCGCTTTTCTGCTGGCGGCGGCTGGCCTCGTTTTCCATCTGGCTAATACAGACCACCAGAAGAAATTTCACCCGCAGTCGCCTGATCGGGCAAGATGATAGTCTGCCCGGTTTGCGGGTCGATGCGTTGCGTGTTGCGACCAAGTTCGGCGTCAGTGAACAACGGCAGGTTCGCGCCCATCGCGAAGCCGCCATCGAAGGTGATACCGAAAATCGGCTGTTCGCCTTCGCGAAAATATTCGGCCACCACATGTTCGCCGAACGCATCATCGGGAAGCCGCGCGCCGTTAAACCGGTCAATCTTGATGAACCGCCCGCCGGGTGGGATCTTGAACCTGCCGCCGCCGTATTTTTCGACCGCTTCGGTCATGAACTGCTGAAAGACCGGGCCACACATCCGGCCGCCCGAGGCACCGCGTCCAAGCGGTTCTGGCAGATCGTATCCAATATAGCAGCCAGCCGCGATGTTCGATGTGAAGCCGACGAACCAGACATCCTTGGCGTCGTTGGTGGTGCCGGTCTTGCCCGCGGTTGGTACTGGCAAGCGAACAGCACCCGACGCTGTGCCGCGCTCGACGACGCCTCGCAACATCGACGTAAGCTGATAGGCGGTAATGCCGTTCATCACACGGCGCCGGTCAGACGTGATGGCAGGCAGTTTTCCGGCGGCAAGCTCTGGCTGGTCGCAATTGTCGCAAATACGCTCGTCATGGCGATAGACCGTTGTTCCCCAGCGATCCTGGACCCGGTCAACCAGCGTCGGCTGAACACGCTCGCCACCGTTGGCGAACATCGAATAGGCCGCGACCATGCGAAACAACGTGGTTTCCTGGCTGCCAAGGGCGTTGGCGAGGTAGGGCTGCATCCGGTCGTAAACCCCAAAGCGTTCGGCGTAGGCCGCGACAACGCGCATACCGACCTCTTCGGCCAGCCGAACGGTCATCAGGTTTCTTGACCGCTCAATTCCCGTTCTGAGTGGCGTTGGCCCATAGAACTGGTTTGACGCATTCCGCGGTCGCCAGACCCGGCCACCACCGACATCCACCTCAATTGGCGCATCAATGATGATCGTCGCGGGCGTGAAGCCGCTGTCGAGCGCGGCTGCATAGACAAAGGGTTTGAACGACGACCCCGGCTGCCGCGTGGCTTGCGTTGCGCGATTGAAAACCGAGTGCTGATAAGAAAACCCGCCCTGCATCGCGATGACGCGGCCATTGTTCACGTCCATCGCCATAAAAGCACCCTGCACTTCGGGTATTTGCCTGAGCGAGAAGACCGGATCCTGTTCCGACCCGCCATCATGGCGAGCATGGATGACATCGCCGACACCCAGAATATCGGCAGCGCGGCGCGCACCCCGGATCCAGCCAAGATCATCCGGTGTTATCCAATGCCCGTCGGTTCCGTCCGCAAAGCCTTCGACGCCGATGCGGGCCGAACTGCCGCCAACCTCGATCACCACAGCGGGAAACCAGTCCGGCACATCGCGCGAGACGCTGGCCCCGGACAGCGCCGCGCGCCAGGCGGCCTGGCCTTCAATCTCGCCGGTCAGACTTTCGGGATCGAGGCTGACGCCGGTTCCACGCCATTCGCCGGTGGCGCGGTCGTATTTTTCCAAGGCATCGCGGAGCGCCTTCGCTGCAATTGCCTGCATATCCGGGTCGACGGTTGCGCGGACGGTCAGACCGGCACTTTTGAAACCGGTGTCGCCAAAATCGCGGCTAAGTTGCCGCCGAATCTCATCCGTAAAGTAATCGCGCGGCGGAAGCTGCTTTCGGAACGCGTCAAAATCGCCTGCCTGAACGGTCAACAGCGGCGCGACCCGTGCGGTCTCGTATTCGGCCTCGCTTAGGTAGCCGTTCTGACGCATCTCGCGCAGAACGAAATTACGCCGCTCGATCGCGCGTTCCTGCTGCAATACGGGATGATAATCGTAGGGCGCTTTCGGCAAGGCAGCGAGGTATGCGGCGTCCTGCGGCTGAAGCTCTGCCAGAGTTTTGTTGAAATAGCTCTGCGCGGCAGCGGCGACGCCAAACGAACGGAAACCAAGGTCGATCTCGTTGAGATAGATTTCGAGAATTTTTTCGCGATCGAGCGAATTGACCATCCGGTTGGCGAGAATAATCTCTTTCAGCTTTCGATCAACGGTGCGTTCACCGCCAAGGAAGCTGATCTTCGCCACCTGCTGCGGGATTGTGGAGGCACCCCTGATCGACGCGCCGCGGCTTTCAATCGCTTCGTAGATTGCCGCCGCGATGCCCCTGAGGTCGAAGCCCTGATGAAGGTAGAAATTCTTGTCCTCTGCCGAGATGAAGGCGTGCTTGACCAGATCGGGGATTTCCTCGGCGGGCGCGTAAATGCGGCGTTCTTCGGCGAATTCGTCGATGATCCGGCCTTCGGTGGAATAGATCCGGCTGATCGTCGGCGGCAGGTAATTGGCCAGACGCTCGTGATCCGGCAAATCCTGGCCGAAAACCCAGAAGACCGCGCCGATGGTCACTGCGGCCATGACCAGGCCCAGCGTGAGATTGCTGAATATTGAGCCGAAGAAGGAAAAAATGAACCGGGTCACAGATTTGCTCTCACTCGTTGATCTTCATATATCGGCTGGCCCAGGCAGGGTCAAAATCGCTGTTGCGCCATGTCGGCTGGAACCAGCCAGACGGCAAAACCGCGGCTGAGCCATCATTGTTCAACGACGCAATTCCTGTTCTATGAGAAAATCAACGTCAGCCCAAAGTTCAAGGGCCAGCCGGATTGCGTCGGCCGCATCGGCGGACCAATTTTCTGATGCGAGGCGTTTCCGGTCCTTGGCGCTGGACAGAAACCCCAGTTCAATTAGGGCCGAGGGCATTTCGGCGGCTTTTAAGACCGCGAACGCGCCGTGGCGGTGGGGTTTTGAGTTGATGGCCAGTGATTTCATCGCAAAACCTTCGACCAAAGCAACGGCCAGCGCCTGGGATCGCGGTGTGGTTTCCCGGCGCGCGAGGTCCAGAAGTGCGATTGTGATGTCGTCCTCGGCGGGCCCAAGATCGACGCCTGCAAGGATATCGTCTGGCGCATGGCGTTCTGCCAGTCGAAGTGCGGCCACGTCGGTGACATCTTCCGAAAGCGTATAGACTGCCATGCCCGACGCCGAGCCTGCGTCGGGCTCGAGCGCGTCGGCGTGAAGTGACAGAAAAACGTCCGCCCCGGCAGCCCGGGCCAGCGTCATGCGTTCTTCAAGCGGGACGAATTCATCGTCATCGCGGGTCAGAACGACATCGAACCGACCGCTTCTGAGCAGGGTTTCCTTAAGCTGGCGCGCAAACCGAAGCATCACCGCCGCCTCGACCAGTTCGCTCACTTCCGCGCCGGGGTCTATGCCGCCGTGGCCTGGGTCAATTGCAACCCGCAGGCGGCCGTCATTTCTGAGTTTTGAGGGCAGGAAAGGCTCGCCGCCCCGGGGTTCAACCAGCACAGTCTTGCGGAACACGCCGGCAGAAGCCGCCAGCAATCTGATTTTTAACTGCGTGATGTCGCCGTTCGCGGACATTTCCGCCGTGTCAACAATCAACGGTTCCCGCAATACGGCGACAAGGCTGGACCACCCCGGGCGGTGGTGCCCGACATCAAGCTTTGCGATACTGCTTGAGTTGGCTTTGGGCTTTATGTCCCAAAGAAGTTCTGAAAATTCAACGACAAGCCGCGCTGGGCGGTCCAACGTATAGACCCGCCATGGCAACGGCTGGGTCAATCCGATGGTTAATTCGACATGCGCTCCTTCGTCAGAAAATACAGCACCTTCGCCCGAAAGTCGTGCGATCACGCGCTCATGACTTTCGGCCATCACCTGCGCGGCGACAGTAAACAGCGCCGCCACTGCGACGCACACCAATATAAGGGGTCTCGACATTGCCTCGATCTTTTCTTTTGACCACAGCCTACAGCAGCCCCGACACGGGGGCCAACGGATTCTCCGAAGTTCAGCTTCGCGACCGCATGTATTCTTTCAGCCTGAGCAGACCCTCTTTGATGTCTTCGGTGGACCGCGCATAGGAGAACCTGAGCGTTCGGTGCCCCCTGGCCTTGTCAAAGTCGAGCCCCGGCGTCACCGCAACGCCGGCTTTATCAAGAATATCGCGCGACATTGCGTGGGCGTCATCGGTGAATTCGGAAACGTCCGCGTAAACATAGAATGCGCCATCAGGCGGCGCGACGTTTTGGATCTCGGCGGCGGGCAATCCCTTAAGCATGAGCGCGCGGTTTTTTGTGTAAACCGCGACGTTGGCTTCAAGTTCATCCCGACAATCCATCGCGGCAAGTGCGGCGATCTGGCTGGCGTGCGGCGCGCAGATGAACATATTCTGCGCAAGCCGTTCGATCGTGCGAACGTGGGCTTCCGGCACAACCATCCAGCCAACCCGCCAGCCGGTCATAGAGAAATACTTGGAAAATGAATTGATCACATAGGCGTCCTCGCTGATCTCAAGCGCGGTGACTGCATTTCGGTCATATTCGATGCCGTGGTAAATCTCGTCCGAGACGAAGGCCGCCGCCCTGTCTTTAGCCGCTGCCATCAATGAACCAAGTGCCGATCTGTCGAGCATCGTGCCGGACGGATTTGCCGGTGAGGCCACGATCAGACCCCGAATGTCATCCGGCAATGCCCAAGCAATGGGCTGAAATCTGTCTTCCGCTTGCGTCTCGATGTCGACGGGTTGAAGGCTGAGTGCGGATAGTATCTGCCGGTAGGACGGGTATCCTGGTGCGCCAAGTGCGACGCGATCACCGGCGTCGAAAAGTGCCGTGAATGCAAGAATAAATCCGGCTGAAGAACCGGAAGTTACGACGACTCGCGACGGCGACAGATCGACGCTATAAGTGTCGCCATAGTGTTTTGCGATCCTTGCACGCAATTCGGGAATGCCAAGGGCGACGGTGTAGCCCAAGGCCCCCGCCCCCATTGCCTTTGACAGTGCTTCGCGTGCGCCCAGCGGTGCTGGCGTGCCCGGTTGACCAACTTCCATATGGATAATGCGGCGACCGGTGGCCTCTGCCCGCGCGGCGGCTTCCATCACATCCATAACGATGAAAGGATCAACCTTGGATCTCTTCGACAAGCGCATCCTGAACCTCCTGAACGTTCACTTTCACTGCCGCTCGCGGCGCGTGACTTCAATGCCCCGGCGCACTACAATTCTTGGTGATGTTCTTGCTTTCGCCGTATTGCGCGCGATGATGGCCGCTGAAGTAATTTGGAGCGTGATGATGCGTCGTTTGTCTATTTTGATCGGAATCATGGGTTTGTTTGCGGCGGTGCCTGCGGCGGCCCTGGATATTGACGCGATGACAGATGCCGAGCGCGAAGCGTTTCGGTCGGAAATACGCGCGTATCTTCTTGAAAGCCCCGAAGTTCTGATGGAGGCCATCGCCGTCCTTGAGGAGCGCCGCAATCAGGACGCCCAGCACGCGGAAGTCGCGATGCTGGAAGACAACCGCGAGGATATTTTCAACGACGGCTATAGCTATGTTGACGGCAACCCCGATGGCGACGTCACAATCGTTGAATTTCTGGACTATCGATGCAGCTTTTGTAAACGCGCTTTTCCGGCGGTGCAGGAGCTGATCGCAAGCGACGGAAATATCCGCTTTATCGTGAAGGAATTCCCGATACTGGGAGAGGCTTCCGTTTTGGGCTCGCGGTATGCGATCGCGACGAAGCGTATCGAGGGCGACGATGCTTACAAGGTTGCCCACGATACATTGATGATCCTGAGGGGCGAGCTGAACCATCCGGCATTGGTTCGGATCTCGGGTCAGAATGGTTTTGATCACGACGCCATCCTGGCCGAAATGGACTCGGACGAGATAACAGAGATTATCGCTTCAAATCGGGCGCTTGGAAGTCGGTTGGAAATTCAAGGCACACCAAGCTTTGTGATGGGTGACAATTTCGTGCGCGGCTTTGTTGAGCTGGATCAGATGCGGGCGATTGTCGAGGCGGTCCGCCTGGATCAGAGCTGAATTCTGACCCGAACGAGTAGCGTTACTCTGCTGCTTCGGGCGCTGCCGCAGCCTCGATCTCTTCGGCCCTTCTTTCCACATGCGCGACGATGTGTTCGATCATTTCGTCGTTTGAAAGCTTGTGGCTTTGCTTGCCCGCCAGATAGACCATGCCGTGGCCCGCACCACCGCCGGTGAAACCGATGTCGGTCATCAGGGCTTCGCCGGGTCCGTTAACGACGCAACCGATGATCGACAGGCTCATCGGCGTTTTGATATGCTCCAACCGCTTTTCCAGTTTTTCGACCGTTCTGATCACATCAAAACCCTGCCGGGCGCAGGACGGACACGAGATGATGTTGATACCCCGATGGCGCAGACCAAGCGACTTGAGTATTTCAAAGCCAACCTTCACCTCTTCCACCGGATCAGCCGACAGCGAAACGCGTATCGTGTCGCCGATACCCATCCAAAGCAGGTTGCCGAGCCCTATTGCGGATTTGATCGTGCCGCTGACAAATCCGCCCGCCTCGGTAATTCCCAGATGGATGGGCGCATCGGTCGCCTCGGCGAGTGCCTGATAGGCGGCGGCGGCAAGGAACACGTCAGAGGCTTTGCAGCTGATCTTGAACTCGTGAAAGTCGTTGTCTTCCAAAAGCTTGATATGGTCGAGCCCGCTTTCGACCATCGCTTCGGGGCAAGGCTCGCGGTATTTTTCGAGCAGGTCCTTTTCAAGCGAGCCTGCATTTACACCAATGCGCATCGAACAGCCGTGATCGCGGGCGGCCTTGATGACCTCTTTAACCCGCGTCGCGTCGCCGATGTTGCCCGGGTTGATGCGAAGGCAGGCAGCACCAGCCTCGGCCGCTTCGATGGCGCGTTTGTAGTGGAAGTGGATATCGGCAACGATCGGCACCGGGCTTTCGCGGACAATCTCGGCCAGCGCCTTGGTCGACGCGGCGTCGGGCGTTGAGATCCGCACGATGTCCGCGCCCGCCTCGACCGCTTGCAAAACCTGACCAACTGTCGCGCGCACGTCACTTGTGTCGGTGTTTGTCATCGTCTGTACGGTGATGGGCGCGTCGCCACCGACCGGAACCGAGCCGACGTGAATTTGCCGGGACTTCCGCCGGTAGATATTTCGCCAGGGTCGAACGTGATTGAGAGACATGGCTCCCGCCCTATTCAGGTCGCATCGTTGATTAAATAGGTGCAGGCTTTCTCGGTGGCAATCACTGGGGCCAATCAATCCGACGCATTTGCTTCCGCGACAGCCACAAAACGCGCAAGATCGGAATCCCGTTCCAGATCCGCGACCGCGTAATTTTGCTGCAAGGCTTCGGGCGCGAGGACAACGTTTTTGATCACGTCCGGGCCTGTGCCTGCCGGTCCGTAAGTCGCACCGTTGACCGCAAAGTAAAGCGATCCCGCGTTGCCGGCGCGAAGCATTGCCGGAGCCTCGGTCAATGGCACGTCAAATTGTTCGCCCGCATTCAGTATTTTCTCGAAGATCACGGTGCCGTCGGCACCCGTTACGCGGACCCAGGAAGGACGCACAGCAAAAAGTGCGACGGTTGGCGATGCGACCCCAACGACTTGCACCGGAGGCAGCAGCGTTTCGGCGTCCAGTGTTGCAAGCGCGCGGTTTTCGCGTTCGCCGCCGGGAACCGCGAACGGCAGGTTGTCGGGTCGTGGTGGCTCGGTGCCCGCAAGGAAGCGCGCATCACCGGATGGCGCCAGCGCACCGATTGTGTCGGGATCAATTGCGGCAATGGGGCCGTCGCGTGCGACCATCACCGGCACATCCAGTGCTTCGGGACGGTACAAGCGGTCAAACGCGTCGATCGATATCGGCGGGGTCGCGCCAGCATCGTCAGCGCCGTCCAGTGGTGCCGACGCGCCGGCAAGCGGGTCAAGCTCGGCCAGAACCTCAGGCGTTTGCTCAATCGGCGTAAAGCGAACCTTTTGCACTTCTTGCAACACGGCCCAGCCGCCGTAGCCAATCCCGGTGATTAGCACGAGAAGAACGATGATTGATCCGATGGCCCGAGGCTCGAACCCGGCGAATACCGCTTCGGCCTTGGGCAAATAGCTGACACTTGGTTCCGTAAACGGATCGCGTAAATGCGCCGGTACTTTACCTCCGTGTGCGTTGGCCCTGGCCGAATTTCGCGCCGTACGACGTACCGAAGCATCCGCGGACATGCCATGGGCAACGGTGAAATTGCCCTCGTCGCAAAATGTCTTAAAGGCCCATTCGGGATCGAGCCCCAGATAACGGCCATAAGACCGCACGTAACCGGCGATAAAGCCGGGCGTGTCGAATGCAGCCGGGTCGGAATTTTCGATCGCTGCGATGTAATTGGCTTTGATCTTAAGCTCGCGCTGGACGTCCAGAAGCGACTTTCCCAAGGTCGCCCGTTCGCCGCGCATAATGTCGCCGAGCAACAACTCAAAATCGTCGAACCCTTTCAGGTTCGAGGCTTCGGGTTGTTTAGACGTCTCGGGACGCTTGCTCATGTGTCCTGCCCCATGTAAAACTCACCGCTGTCCCCAGCCTGCAACCGGCAGAATCAGTTACAGGATTAATCACTTAAACGTTAACACAGCCCTGCCGAGCGGTCACTTGTGGATAACTCTTAGGCCGAGAGTTCGGCGCGATTGAGCGCACAATGCGACCAAAGTTCGTCGAGCGCCTTGACCAGTGCATCCATTTCCTTAGGTCCGTGTACCGGCGAAGGCGTGAAACGCAGCCGCTCGGTCCCGCGAGGAACCGTTGGAAAATTAATGGGTTGCACGTAAATACCATGTTCTTCGAGAAGCATGTCGCAAAGTTGTTTTGTGTGTATCGGGTCACCGACAATCACCGGAACGATATGCGAACCATGGTCAATGATTGGCAGGCCCAATGCCTTGAGCCGGGTTTTGAGGATTTTCGCCTGTGTTTGATGAACATCACGGCGTTCCTGATCGGTTTTCAGGATGCGAATACTGGCCGTCGCGCCTGCTACAACAGACGGCGGCAGCGACGTCGTGAAGATGAACCCCGGCGCGTAAGATCTTATTGCGTCACACATTTTCGCGCTTGACGATATATATCCGCCATGGACGCCAAATGCCTTGGCAAGCGTTCCGTTCACAATGTCGATCCGGTCCATAATGCCGTCCCGTTCAGCGATGCCACCGCCACGCGGACCATACATGCCGACCGCATGAACTTCGTCGAGATAAGTCAATGCGCCAAATTCCTGGGCGATGTCGCAGATCTTGGAAACCGGCGCGAAATCACCATCCATCGAATACAGCGATTCAAAGGCGATCATTTTGGGTGCCTCGGCGTCGTCCGCTTCCAAAAGCGCGCGCAGATGATCCAGATCGTTGTGCCTGAATACCCGCTTTTCACCGCCATTCCGCCGGATGCCTTCGATCATCGAGGCATGATTTAGCTCGTCCGAATAGACGATCAGCCCGGGGAAAAGCTTCGGCAACGTCGATAACGTGGCGTCATTGGCAATATAGGCGGATGTGAAAAGAAGGGCCGCATCCTTTTGGTGCAGGTCGGCAAGTTCAGCTTCCAGCGCCTTGTGATATACGGTTGTGCCGGAGATATTGCGCGTACCGCCGGAGCCCGCACCCGTGGTATCCAGCGCCGCGTGCATTGCCGCCAATACATCCGGGTTTTGCCCCATGCCAAGATAATCGTTGCCACACCAGACCGTGATATCCTGTTCTGATCCGTCCGGGCGACGCCACGTGGCATGCGGGTAATGGCCACGTTTGCGTACAATATCAAAGAACGTCCGATAGCGGCCTTCTTCATGAAGGCGCGCGAGTGCGGCATCAATTTTTGCGTCAAAATCCAACGAGTCGAACTCCATCGTTTATCGGGCCATAACTGGATAACATGGCGATTTGACAAAACAGTACAAATTGCCGCGATGATATAGATTAATCACGAATGACAACTTCGCAATCTTGCGCGCCTGCCGCTGCTTTTTCACACTCTGCGATTGCCGCGGTATCGTTTTTTCCGCTGCCCCACGCCCCGGATGCACTTGATATCGCGAAAGATTTAGGTGCTTTTTCGCGGCGAAACGACCGGGTGAAAACTGTGGTCGCATCATAAGACAGTGTCAGCGCCCGAGGTTTGTATTTCCTTGGCAAAATGCGCGCCGCCAATTGGCAGGGATTTGATTCTTTCTTTCGCGCGTTGTTGCAGGCAGCGATCGCGGCGGCGTCCGAGGCATCGGTCGTGTGGAAATTGAACGCACCCTGAAGCGCGTCGCTGACAAGTCCTTCGTCGGGCGAATAGGCGATCGAGGAATAATATTTCACCGGTGTCCGCAGCTGTTGTTCCATCAGGGGAATAAGCGCAATTATCGTGGCTCGTTCCGGATCGGTCAGTGCGCCGGCGAGTTGCGTGTTTTGCCCCTTGATCGGGAATAGCAGCTTTCGCGCCGATTTCGTGTCGATCACCTCGGCCCGCGCAGGCATCGCCAACGATAAACTTAATAACACCAGGCTTAAGACCCGCATGCCCCCTCCCTTTTCCGCTGAGGGCAGTCTACCGCTTGTCCGATCGAGGCGCCAGTCTGGACCTTACCGCAGGGACTGCTAACGTCCGGCAAACAAAAGCGGAGACCGCCATGACCCTCGACGCTGTATTGGCCAAAATCGACGACAATCTGGACCCGGCTTTGGACCGGCTTAAGGAACTTTTGCGGATAAAGTCGATCTCGACCGATCCTGCGTATTCGGATGATTGCCAAAATGCTGCGGACTGGTTGGTGAATGATCTTCGTTCGATGGGGGTTGCGGCGGAAGCGCGTGCCACGGCGGGGCATCCGATGGTTGTTGGCCATGTTGGCGAAGGCGCGCCGCATGTCTTGTTTTACGGGCACTATGATGTTCAACCTGTCGATCCGCTGGATCTCTGGCACCGCGATCCGTTTGATCCGATCATAGATGAAACGCCCAAGGGCAAGGTCATTCGCGGTCGCGGATCTGCTGACGACAAAGGTCAGTTGATGACGTTTGTCGAGGCGTGCCGCGCCTGGAAATCGGTGACCGGCAACTGGCCCTGCCGGATCACGTTTCTGTTCGAGGGTGAGGAAGAGTCGGGCTCGCCGTCGCTTGTGCCGTTCTTGACCGAACATGCGAGGGAACTTTCGGAACCTGATCTGGCGCTGATCTGCGATACCGGTCTTTTCGACCGCGACACGCCTGCGATAACGACGATGCTGCGGGGGCTTCTGCGCGAAGAGGTCACCATCACCGGACCAAGGATTGATCTGCATTCCGGCATCTACGGCGGCGCGGCAATTAACCCGATCAGGGTGCTTTCGAAGATCATCGCGGGCCTGCATGACGAGGCCGGCCGGGTTACTGTCCCAGGGTTCTATGATGGTGTTCCCGAAATTTCCGATGACATTATGGCGCAATGGACGGCACTTGGCTTTGACGACACTGGATTTTTGGGCGACGTGGGCTTGTCAGATCCGGCAGGCGAAGACGGGCGTTCGGTTCTGGAAATGATCTGGTCGCGGCCAACTTGCGAGGTGAACGGGATTGCGGGTGGTTATGCGGGGGATGGGTTCAAGACCGTGTTGCCGTCGAATGCGAGCGCCAAGATATCGTTCCGGTTGGTCGGCACGCAGGATCCGCTGAAAATCCGCGACAGTTTTCGGGCGATGGTGCAAGACGCCCTGCCTGCCGATTGTTCGGTTGAATTCGGAAGCCACAGCGCCGCGCCCGCCAGTGTCATGGCGACGGATGACCCGGCTTTTGAAAAAGCGCGGCTGGCGCTGAGCGATGAGTGGCCGAAACCGGCGGCGTTTATCGGCAGCGGCGGTTCGATCCCGATTGCGGGGTATTTCAAGGATATTCTGGGACTTGATTCCATGCTGATCGGCTTTGGCTGCGACGATGATCTGATCCACAGCCCGAACGAAAAATACGACGTGCGCAGCTTTCACAAAGGAACGCGAAGCTGGGCGCGGGTCATCGACGCGCTGACGAAATAGCGGGGAATTATTTGGGGCGTTGTGGCGCGGTTGACGGGGCTCGAACCCGCGACCTCCGGCGTGACAGGCCGGCACTCTAACCAGCTGAGCTACAACCGCGCAGACAACGCGCCGCTTCTAGGCGCAGGTCGCGTGCAGGTCAAGCGGATTTGGCGGCGGATTCTTCGTGCCTTCTGGGCATATCACCGGTTCGGATTTTTCGCCGCAGGTGTTCGACCAAAGCATCATAAACAACGCGAACACGGCGGCTGGTTTTCAGTTCTTGCGGGGCAACCAGCCAGACCGGAAACTCAAAGTTTAGCTCGTCTTCCAGAACCGGCACCATGCCTGTTGTCGTGAAGACCGATCCGTTCGCCGCCAGCCCGATACCGCGTTTTGCCAGTTCCCAGTGGACCAGATGGTTCTCGGAATAGACAACGAAATTGGCGTCGGTGATGGGGACGCCACGTTGCTTTAAGGCGTCCAGATAAGAGGAATTTTGTGCCATGCCTATGAAATGGGCATGTTTCAAATCGCTGAGGCTGTGAAACGGACCGTGCCGGGCGATGTATTCCGGCGTCGCGTAAAGCCCACCTGATTCCATGCGCACGCGGCGTGCGATCAGATCGGGATCGGTTGGTTCGGTATTCCGGATTGCAATGTCGGCCTCGCGGTTTCGAAGGTCGCTCAGCGTATTTGTCGCGACAATATCAATGACAATGCCCGGATAGGTCTCGCGCAGGCGGGCGATGAAGCCAGGCAGAACGGCGGCTGAATACATCTCGGTCGCGGTGATCTTGACGATGCCTTCGACGGATTTTGACTGACCTGTCGCGGCCAGTGACAGGCGCGTCGCCGCCGCGGCCATGGCGCGTACGTGCTCGGCAAGCTCGATCGCCGCCGGGGTCGGAATAAGCTGGCGGCCGGCGCGTTCGAAAAGCGTCACATCGAGATGCGCTTCAAGCGCTGCCACCTGCCGCCCGAGCGTTGGTTGCGTCAGCCCAAGTTCGCGCCCGGCGGCTGACAGCGTGCCTTCTTCAAGCGTCGCAAGGAATGCGCGCACCTGGTTCCAGTCAAAGTTTATCGCCTGCCAATTCATGCATTTTTGTATATCATGCACACGAATTTCCGCAATTCCCATGCGTTCTTGTTTGTGAAAGACGGTCACGCAAAGGAGACTTACCTATGACCGATACACATTTTTGGGACAAAATGGCCCGCAAATATGCACTGCGTCCGATTGCGGACTTGGATGTCTATGAGAAGACGCTTGCGCGCGTTCGCACGCACCTTGGAGCAGATGACAGAGTGGTTGAACTGGGGTGCGGGACGGGATCAACCGCGCTTTTGCTGGGAAACTCGGTTAGCAGTTATGTTGGCACCGACGTATCACCTGGAATGATCGAGATCGCACAGGAGAAACTTGCTGAAACCCCGGTTGAAGGACTGAGTTTTGCAGTAACGGATGCCCAAGCCCGCGATTTGGGCGACGAGCAGTTTGACGCAGTTCTTGGCTTCAATCTCTTTCACCTCGTGCCGGATCTGGAGGGCGCGCTGACGCGTGCGCGCGCCCGCTTGAAGCCCGGCGGGCTTTTCATCACGAAGACGCCCTGCATTGGCGGCAAATGGTATTTCCGGCCGATTATCGGTGCGATGCAACTGGTCGGTAAAGCGCCCTACCTTCGTTATCTGAAGGTCGCTGAATACGACGCGCTGATCCGGGCCGCTGGATTTGAAATTGTCGAGACCGGGCTTTTTCCGCCCAAGTCGCCAAGCCGCTTTGTGGTGGCAAGGAAGACGTAACCGGCCCAAAATAACCGCCTGAAATTCAACTTTCGCGACAATCCTGTGCCTTATTCGAACCATATTTTCATGGTGTTCCGAGAGGAAGAGCAGCGATTGAGGCCCAAGCATAGTGTCGATGGTCAGCGAATTGCCTCGCCGCCCCGCGCGGCTTTTGGCGCCCGTGTTATTCACGGCGACCATTTTCCTGAGCGCGTCGCTGTTGTTTTTTGTCCAACCGCTGTTTGCAAAGATCGCGCTTCCAGTCATCGGCGGCGCGCCAGCGGTCTGGACCACGGCGATGCTGTTCTTTCAGACGGTTCTGATCGGCGGCTACCTATACGCCCACCTTTCAACCCGTTTGCTTCCGGTGCCTGCGCAACTTGCTTTGCATATGGCGCTTTGGGCGACCGCGTTGTGGTTTTTACCACCTGAACTACCCGAGGGCTGGCGGCTGGATGGCGATGGAAGTGTCGCGCTGCAAACGCTTGGACTTTTTGCGCTGGGGATCGGCGCGCCGTTCGCACTTCTGTCGGCCAACGCACCGCTGATCCAATCCTGGTACGAAAAATCCGGTGGCCCATCGGCAGACGACCCCTATTTTCTTTACGGCGCTTCCAACCTCGGATCGCTGATCGCGCTGCTGGCGTTCCCGTTGGTGGCGGAGCCATTTTTTGGGGCACTCGCGATCTCCTATGGGTTCGCGATGGGATTTGTCGCATTGGGCATTGGTCTGGTTGCCAGTGGCGGCCTGGCGTGGCGAGGATTGAGCGCGGTGAGGTCGGCCGCAACTCCGGCGCAGATCAAAAGCCCTGAGATATCAACCATCGGCTTTTGGGCGCTGCTGGCGTTTCTGCCGTCATCGCTGATGCTGGCAGTGACATCGAAGATCAGCACCGATGTGGGCGCGATACCCATGGTCTGGGTGATCCCGCTGGCGCTTTACCTGCTGACTTTTGTGCTGACGTTCACGAACCGGACGATCTTCAAGGGCAAGTGGCTGGAAATGGCGGCACTACTCAGCGCAACGCTGGCCATCAGCCTGTTTCTTGGTATGCGCGGACCACACCTTGCTCCGCTCGATATCGGGCTTTTGACGGCTGCGTTCTTCATCATTGCACTTTGGGCGCACCGGACGCTTTATGAGACGCGCCCCGCCGCGAATAATCTGACCGTTTTCTATGTTGTCATGTCGGTTGGCGGGGCATTGGGGGGACTTTTCAACTCGATCCTTGCGCCCGCACTGTTTTCCGGCCTCATTGAAGGCCCGCTAACTATCGGACTGATTTTTCTGATCCTGCTGCGCAAGCGGCTCGATTTTCGCGCCAGGCCACTACTGCTGGCGCTTGGGGTGGGGCTGGGGCTGGCGGCGTGTCTGGTGTTTCTCCTGGCGCGCATCGCGCCGGATGCGGCAAGCTTGAGAATGACGGCGGTCGCCGTTCCATCGATTTTCCTTTTGGTCGCGTTTCGTCCCAATATATCCGCCGCAGCGCTTGGCATCGCCGTCATGATTGGGATACCGACACTGGTGGCCCCGGACGGGCATCATTTCCGCGACCGAAGCTTCTTTGGCCTGCACCGCGTGCTCGACCAGAACGGAGCGCGGCTTTATTCGAACGGAACGACGGTTCACGGTGCGGAAGCGATTGCGGATTTGGATGCCGATCGACCCACACCGTCGTCATATTACCATCCTGTCGGCCCAATGGGGCAGATTATGCAGTCGGGCATCGGCGCGCGGGCGGAAAGAGTTGGCATCGTCGGCTTAGGCGTCGGTTCGCTGGCCTGCTATGCGCGGCCCGGCCAGGACTGGCACTTCTACGAGATCGACAGAATGGTCGATCAGGTCGCGCGCGATCCGACATTATTTACGTTCATGTCGCAATGCGCGCCAGATGTTCCGACGCATATCGGCGACGCGCGGGTCGTTTTGGCCGACCAGGCGGATATGCGTTTCGACATTCTGGTGATTGATGCCTACTCGTCCGACGCGGTGCCGATGCACCTGACGACGATTGAAGCCGTGGCGCTTTATCGCGCGCGGTTAAGGTCCGGCGGCCTGCTGATCTTTCACATCTCGAACCGTTACTACGATCTGGTGCCGCCGCTGGCGCGCATCGCCGATGCGATTGGTCTTGAAGCGCGTGTTCAGCGGCAAACCTATGCCGCGTCCGATGATCCGGGGTTCAGGCCAAGTATAGTGTTCGCAATGATCGGGCCAAATGGCATTCATCCCGAAATTACCGACGATCCGCGATGGGTCATCGTTTCGGGCGATGGCGGGCGCGTGTGGACCGATGACCGTGCCAATCCGCTGTCGGCCCTGAATTCGAACCCGCTAGATTGGATATGGGAGGTTTTTGGTGGGTGATGAGAGGCTCGAACTGTCATCAAGATCAAATTCCTATTTATATATCAATATGTTATGAAATGTCGGATACTCCACTTGATACCGATATAGATACTCCATCTGCGACAACAAACAGAAGAACTAAACCCCTATTGCATCGGGACTGATCGCTTGCGCCTCGCAAGGCACCCAGAAATCGAGCGTGTATCCGAAAACAACCCAGATTTTCGGCTAACCTCTCTCGCAAACAGCTCTCAGGAGCGTGGAACGCGATAAATATACCATATGGCCGATCACCCAGTTCCGGATTCCTGTCTGATCTTCACTATATGAAGGTTGCGATCAGACAGAAATCCTAGTGTGGCTTGGACAACAGCTCAAAGGAATATAAAGTCGTGCTACTCCATGACTTTAGCAGAGCACCACAAATCTGTCAGTTAAATTTGTCTTGATCGCGCCAAGGCAATTTTTTACTTGTTTGGCCGTAGACAGCGCCACAATCGCATTTAATTTCAGTCATTCGTTCATCCCGGCTTATCGCCATTCAAGAGCTCCCGTACGCCGTCAATCTTCAGCCATGGTCTCTTCCCATGGATCATGCGGTGGCAATTGGCGCAGACAAGGGCAAGATCAGACAGTTTAGTCTTGGCTCCCGGTTCCATTTCCGAGACTGGTACAGTGTGATGGCACTCAATAAATCCTTGCCCGCGTTCACCATAGGTCTTTGCAAAATCAAAACCACAGGCTTCACAATGCAGGCTACCGTGCTTCTTCAGGAACTGTTTCTTCTTGTCGTCTACGATTTTCCGATTGCGCTCTCGATAACGGTGGAGTCGCGTTACCAGAGCCCCCTCGGGCGCGTCAGCGACTTCAGGTTCTTGGGCGTCTGTCACCCCCTCTAGAGGTGTAAGACCACGCTTAATCCCTTCAAGTGAGGCTCTTATCGCCCTGGTAGCGTTGAACAATGCTGCGTCAGGAAGATTCCAAACTTC
>CAXMNX010000013.1:0-2984 GCA_964194845.1 uncultured Boseongicola sp. | reverse complement strand
CCGAAACAAGCGCCATTGCCGCGGCAGCGGCTTCGTCCTTGTTTTAGGTTTTTCGATGCGGGCCAGGGCGCAACTTTTCGGGTTGGGCTGAGCGTGGCCCGCGTTGGGAAACCTGACTAGGAGGAAGCCGTGGGGTCTGGTTGGGCCCTATGGGGAAAGCGTTGAGTGAACCCTGCGGTGATTGATCCAAGGAGTTGAAGTTGTCTGGTTCTGGCGCTGATCTGAACGACTTTCACTACCGTTCACGAGACGCGTTTCGTGCAATTCAGACGCATTTGCCATCGTAAATTCCGTTGCAGACAAGCCGGTATCGTTCCTAAACGCGATGCTGTTCGGAATGTAGCTGTGGGATAATGACGTGCATCTCATCAAGCGGCGGCCTTTCTGGGTGGTGCGCGGGATTGTGGTTTCTGGCCGCGCCGGAAGGTCTCGATGATGCGCATGACCCCGCCGCAGTCCGGGCATGGTTCTCGGAGTGTGAGCGGGATAATCTCCGCATCCTCTTGTGGTTCCTGTCCGGGTTGTTCCGCCCCAAGTAGAGCGCGAACCTTTGCTATATTGGCCTTTCGACCTGCGCTGGCCAGCAAGCCATAGTGGCGAATGCGGTGGAAGCCGTCGGGGAGTACATGCATGAGAAAGCGTCGGATGAACTCGTCGGTGGCCAGGCGCATTGTCTTCTGGCGGTCGCCTGATTTGACGCGGTAGTCTTTCCAACGGAAGACCACCGTCTCGGCATCCGCACTGATCAGGCGACTGTTCGAGATCGCAACCCGATGAGTGTAGCGGCTCAGATAGGCCAACACCGCCTCTGGCCCGCCGAAGGGTGGTTTGGCATAGACCACCCATTCTGTATTGCGCAGCGGGGCGAGATACGCGGCGAAGGCCTGTACCTCCGACAACCCGATCAGGTCACCGAAGAAAGCCAGTTCACCCGCGCGATGCAACGCCAGCAGGCCTTCGATGAACACGCGCCGAAACAAGCGTGACAGCACTCGCACATGCAAAAAGAACCCTGGCTTGCAGCTGATCCACTTTGTGTCGTCGCGCGACATGCCACCACCGGGGACGATCATGTGGATGTGCGGGTGATGGGTGAGAGCGGAGCCCCAAGTATGGAGAACGCTGGTCATGCCGACCCTGGCGCCCAAGCGTTTTGGATCCGCTGCGATGGTCGTAACTGTTTCGGCGGATGCTTTGAACAACAGCCCATAGACCGCCTTGTTGTTCCAGTAGGCGATCCGGGCGATCTCGGCTGGCAGGGTAAAGACGACATGGAAATATTCCACGGGCAGCAAGTCTTCGGCCCGGGCCGCCATCCAGTCGCGTGCTGCTGGTCCCTGGCATTTAGGACAATGCCGGTTCTTGCACGAGTTATAGCCGATATGCTTGTGGCCGCATTTGGTGCAGGCTGCTACATGCCCGCCGAGCACCTCGGTTCGGCAGGCTTCAATGGCTGACATGACTTTGAGCTGGCTCAGGCTGACATGCCCCGCATTGGCGCGCCGCCACGCGGGACCAAACTTTCGGAAAATGTCAGCGATCTCCAGTTCGGGCCGGGACACCCCGGCTCCGGTTATTTCTTTCTGCGCTTGCGGATCCGCAGGTTCAGCCTTTTGAGGGCTTCAAACGGGCTCACCGTGTCCCGGATCGTCTTCGTAGCGACCTTGGTGTACTGGGCGGTGGTCGTCAGTTTGGCATGGCCCAAAAGCACCTGGATGACGCGGATGTCCGTACCGGCTTCCAGCAGATGCGTCGCAAAGCTGTGTCGCAATGTATGCAGCGTGGCGGGCTTGGAAATCCCGACCAGATGTTTGGCCGAGTTGAACGCCCGGTTCAATTGCCGCGAGGAGACCGGGTTGATCTTCGGTTTGCCAGGAAAGAGCCAGCCCTCGGGCCGCGCCTCACGCCAGTAATCCCGCAACAGGTCCCTCAGACCCGGCGACAACATCACCTTGCGGTCTTTGCGCCCCTTGCCCTCATCGACATGGATCAGCATGCGGTCGCTGTCGATATTGCTGACCTTGAGATTGCAGACCTCAGACGCCCGCAGCCCGGCACCATAGGAAATACTGAGTGCAGCACGATACTTCAGACCAGGCCCGGGGGCCGCCGCGAGAATCTCCGAGACATCTTCGATACTCAGTACCGTTGGCAGTTTGCGCGGCTGGGTGCGGAACTGCATGTACTTCTTCATCCCCTCGCGCCCGCAGGTCTTCCCAAACAGAAACCGCAGCGCCATGATCCGCACGTTATATGTCGTCGGCGTCACGCCAGTATCGGTCATGTGCAGTTGGTAAGCACGAAGATCATCCGGTGTCGCGGTGTCCGGCGAACGCTTCAGGAACCCAGCAAAATCCTTGACCGCCCGAATGTGCGCCTTCTGGGCTTTGTCGCCCATCCCGTGGATGCGCATGTCTTCGATCATCCGCTCACGCAGCGGGGTCATCTTCTCATGTGTCATAAGATCCTCCTGTCTGACGATTGAGAAGGCCCCAATCGTCAAACAGGTTTGTCAGATCTCAAAATGCACACGGCCAAAGTCAGCGCACAACACCCGAAACAAGCGCCATTGCCGCGGCAGCGGCTTCGTCCTTGTCCCGCAACACGGTCATTGCCGCATTTTTCGTCAGTGTCTGCTCTGCACCGAAGCGGCCATTGACGCTGGAGAGTTTTAATAGGTCCAGAGCATGAGTAAGCGCGCGATCAACCGCGCAGTCGCCCGCGCCGAGGGAGTTTCCGACGAAGCCCGAGAATTGATCCGTGGCACAAAGCTGGACACATCGCCAAGCGAAACGATTTGTGGGAGGCGCGGAATAATGCGCCAACTTGTCGCGAAACCCCCGGTAGACCCAGAGGTTTCGCTGGTGAAACTGCGACAGAAATCGACTTCGCATTCGACCTGATCGACGACGGTTACGAATTGGAAAAAGATTTCGCCTTGCTGCCGACGATCCGGGCGGGAGTTGAGGCATTAACCGCCTAAT
>CAXMNX010000012.1:0-2473 GCA_964194845.1 uncultured Boseongicola sp. | reverse complement strand
CTGCTGCATCGAATGGGTGACAATCACCACCGAGTAATTTTGCTTTAGCTCGTCGATCAGTTCCTCAACCTGTGCTGTCGCAATCGGATCAAGCGAAGAACACGGCTCGTCCATCAGCAGCACTTCGGGTTCGGTCGCAATCGCACGCGCGATGCACAACCGCTGTTGCTGCCCACCCGATAGCCCGGTGCCGGGTTCGCCCAGCCGGTCCTTAACCTCGTCCCATATCGCACCGCGCCGCAGGGATTTCTCAACGATGTCATCAAGTTCCGTCTTGTTCTGCGCCAACCCGTGAATTCGCGGCCCGTAGGCGATATTGTCGTAGATCGACTTCGGGAATGGGTTTGGTTTCTGAAAAACCATACCCACCTTGGCCCTCAGCTGAACCGGATCGACTTTCGGGTCATAGATATTCTCACCATCCAATTGGATGTCGCCTTCGACCCTTGCGATTGGAATCGTGTCGTTCATCCGGTTCAGGCAACGCAGAAACGTGGATTTGCCGCAGCCCGACGGGCCGATGAACGCCGTGACCGTTTTGTCCTCGATATCGACGTTGACGTCCTTGATGGCGTGGTTGTCGCCGTAAAAAACGTTGACGCCCCTGGCCGCGATCTTGGTGTCGTTCATATCCGCCCCCTACCAGCGACGCTCGAAGCGGCTGCGCAAAAGGATCGCCGCCGTATTCATCGCAATCAGAAACACCAGCAACACGATGATTGCGCCAGATGCGCGCTCGACAAATGCCGGGTCGGCGCGTTGGGTCCAGTTGAAGACCTGAACCGGCAACGCGGTTGCCGGATCGAAAAACCCCTCTGGTGAAGCGGCCGGGTATTCGCGCACAAAGGCGACCATGCCGATCAACAGAAGCGGCGCTGTTTCGCCCAGCGCCTGCCCCAGCCCAACAATCAACCCGGTCAGGATGCCCGGTGCTGCAAGCGGCAGGACGTGATGAAAAACCGTCTGCATTTTTGAGGCCCCGACGCCGAGTGCTGCCTCGCGGATCGAAGGCGGCACCGCCTGAAGTGCCGCGCGCGCCGGAATAATGATCCGCGGCAGAGTCATAAGTGTCAGCACCAGACCACCCACAATCGGCGCCGACTGGGGCAAGCCGCCGAAGTTGATGAAGATCGCCAGCCCCAGAATGCCGAACACGATCGACGGCACCGCCGCCAGGTTCGAGATGTTCACTTCGATAAAGTCGGTGCCCATGTTTTTCGGTGCAAATTCTTCCAGATAGATCGACGCCGCGACGCCGATCGGTAAAGCCAGCGCAAGCACGACGATCATCATGTAAAACGACCCGATGATCGCAACGCCAAGCCCAGATGCCTCGGGGCGGTTCTCGGACGCATCGGGCCGGGTGATAAAGCCCCAGTTGAACCCTGTCTTAAGCACGCCCGCGTCTTTCAGCGCATCGGCAAGCATCAGTTGTTCGGGCGAAATGTTGCTGTCCAGCACCGCCGACTGCATCGTGACGCGGCCCTTGTAGTATCCGTCGATGCGCCCCGAGGCGAGAAAGCGGAACGCGCGCGTTTGGCCGACGACGTCGGGATTATCCAAGACAAAATTCCGAAGTTGCGCGGCAGCGGCCTTGGATATCAACGCCTCCGGTCTATCCAACCCTTTGATTTCAACACCTTCGGCTTTCATTCGAGTCAGGATTGCCGTCTCGACAAGCGGCGCGTAGCCAAAGGTGAACACCTCCGCCATTTCCGCGCGGTCGCGATTTCCGCGGCTGTCGAGCGTTGTCTCGTCTAGCGTTACTTCAAGCGTGATGAAGGTCTGCATGAATGCGCCCGCACCATTTCGAAAAATCGACGTCAGCAATACGATCAAAGCGATGACTGCCAGACTGACAGCAACCATGCCGTAGATCTGAAAGCGCCGCTCGGCCGCATTTCGTCGCCGCGTGCGGTCGTCCGGCTCAAGCAGCGAACCTTTGCGGCGTTGCCCCGCCGCAGGCGTCGGGTTGGTCATTCGTATTGCTCCCGATACCGGCGCACGATTCAAAGCGCGAAAACATTGAGCGCCAGCGTGATTGTGAACAGCGTCAAACCAAGCGCGAAAGCGACCAGGGTTTCGGGCGAGGCAAAATCGGTATCCCCGGTCAGCTGACTGACGATTTTCACAGTTACCGTCGTCATCGCCTCGAACGGGTTCACCAACTGGCCTAACCCGCGATCAAACTGCGCCGCCGCCGCCCCTGCCCCAAGCACCACGATCATCGTCTCGCCAATCGCCCGGCTTGCCGCCAGAAGAATAGCACCGACAATCCCCGGCAATGCCGCCGGGATCACGACCTGCCGGATGGTTTCCGATTGCGTCGCCCCAAGCCCGTATGATCCGTCGCGCAGCGACTGTGGAACGGAATTGATGATGTCATCGGAAAGCGACGACACAAACGGGATCAGCATGATCCCCATCACAAGTCCGGCGGTCATCACGCTGGACGCGCTTTCACCCAGGCCCA
>CAXMNX010000011.1:0-11155 GCA_964194845.1 uncultured Boseongicola sp. | reverse complement strand
GCCCGAACGGATACAGATTTCCGCCTGATGCTGCGCGCCTGGTTCAATCGCGGCTTTCTGGTTTTGCGCCAGATCACTTGGGACAGCCCGGCATCCATACTTGAAAAGATCATTGCCTATGAGGCCGTGCACGAAATTGAGACATGGGAAGAGCTGCGCCGCAGGTTGCACCCGACCGATCGCCGATGTTTCGCGTTTTTCCATCCGGCCATGCCAGACGAGCCCTTGATCTTCGTCGAGATCGCGCTGTCAAAGGGCATCCCGACATCTATCCAGGATGTTCTGGCCGACAAACGCGAGATTCTGGACGAGGGCTCGGCAGACACTGCTGTGTTCTATTCAATCTCAAACTGCCAGAAGGGGCTGGCGGGAATATCCTTTGGCAATTCGCTCATAAAGCAGGTGGCCCGGGATCTGGCGCTGGAATTGCCGGGGATTTCGAGCTTCGTAACCCTGTCGCCGATCCCCGGTCTCAACCGTTGGCTCGACTCCAATAACATCAAGCCGAAGGCTGGTGACAAACCCGCCATCCGAAAACTCGCGGCCTATTTTCTTGCGCGCGCCAAAAACGATGCAAACGAACCGCTCGACCCGGTGGCCCGGTTTCATCTGTCCAACGGCGCGCAGATCCACGCGGTCCACGCCGATGCCAATCTGTCCGAAAACGGCCTGGCACAATCTTCCGGCGCAATGGTGAACTACGCCTACGAGTTAGATAAAATTACCAATAACCTTCGCCTCTTCGCCGAAAAAGGCCAAATCGTAGTGACAAGCGCGGTTCGCACACTGGCACGCCAAGGTGCTCAGATTGCAGAGAAAAAGTAGCGCGTTGTAGAATATCGACCTTTGCGGGCCCTGTTCGTGCAGCAGGCATTCGACTTTCCTGAATGGCAGAGGAAAACCAACGTAAAGCAATGCGGCCAGACGGATGATCTCGGGGCCGGTTTTGAATTAACGGAATGGAAAACGCTTGGTCATAGATTGACGCTACGAAACCGACTCGCCCGTCTTCGGTCAGTTTAACCTAACAAGACTCTCCAAGTCATTCGGCCTCGGCGACCACTCTGGTTGAAAATATGCAACTCCCACCCCAGTCACAACATTCCAGGGGATGTGGCGTGTCAGGTCTCTCCGAAATTGCTATCGTCGAGGATGCAGGTTCAACGGTTTCAGATACGGGATGTGCCGTATCTTGCGCTAAGGCTGCCGCACTCAATTCAAGAGTACTAAAAAGGGCAATCACAAAAATTTTCAAGCCAGTCATAGCCCAAACGTATATCGGGACAAACACAACCGCCAGTAAGTTGGCCATCACAATCCTGAGATAGCAAGTAGGCGGAAATATCAGGCGAGCGACCGCCCCGCCAGCGCGACAACCACCAGCATCGCCCCGGCCATTAGCAGGTTGATGCGAAACTGCACACGCGGCTCCAGTTCAAGCCTCTGCACGGCGCTGCCAGCAACCAGCCACAGCAGGTGGATCGGGATCCAGATCGCGTTGAGTATGGTGAATTTGATCAGGGTTTCTGTCAGCAAATGCCCCGGCAAAAAGGCAAACCCGCTGAACAGGGTTGTGTTCACCGCATAGGCCTTTGGGTTGATCGCCTGCAGAATGATGCCTGAAAAGAAGCCGGGCTGGCCTTTTGCTTCGATGAAAGCAATTCGTGCCCCCGCAGAAGCAATCCGGAAGGCCAAGTACAGAAGATAGGTCGCAGACAGAACAAGCAGGACATTCCTTACGATCGGGCTGGTAAATAACACCGCGGCCAGGCCGGAGACCACGGCAAGGGCGACCAGGTTAGTCCCGACAAAAAGCCCTGCGACATACCGCAACCCAGCCCGGCTGCCGAAAGCGGCGCCGACACCTGCTGTTGACAGGACGCCGGGGCCGGGTGTGATGATCAGCAGAAAAACTGCTAGGGCAAATGACCACATATCAGAGGCCTGAATTCCCGGAGCGCTTCATGCCGCCGCCCTCTAACACGCCTGTTAAGCCGAATAAAAAGTTCGTGTATGCCTAACATGGGTCCTGTTGGATAGCAGCCAAAATAGTGATGCTGACAGGGGAAATCCAAGGATGACAGAAAACCGGCTATTGGCTTCATCGGCGTCCGGCTGATGGGCTGGGTGATGGCCAAGAATACAGTCGATAAAGGGGTGCTGTCGGACTAATTCGAACCATTCTCAACTATGCTGGTGAGTCTGTCCCTTATGTCGAGCAGAGGCCGCGCGGCTCAGCCAGCGCGGCGGTGCGAAACTCTCGTCTAATTCGTTGATGCCGGCGCGCTCACGCAACCCTTAGGTGTTCCAACAATTCCCAGTTGAACCGCACGCCGATTCCCGGTTGGTCCGGCGCAACCGCCAGATGGTTCCGCAAGACAAGCGGGCGATGGGTATAGCGGTCGATGGGAAAGGCGTGGACCTCGATTAGCCCGGCATGGGGCTGCGACGCCACCAGGCTGACGTGCAGTTCCTGCATCCCGTGCGAACAGATCGGCAGCCCGTGCCGACGCGCCAGCCGCGCGACCTCAAGCCAGCCGGTGATGCCGCCGCAGTTCGATGCGTCGGGTTGCAGGAAACCAAGCCCGGCGCGGTCCAACGCATATTCGAACTCGTGGATGGTATGCAGGTTCTCCCCCATGGCAAGCGGCACTGGGCTTTGCGCGGAAATGCGGCCGTATCCGTCGTAATCGTCGGGGATGATCGGTTCTTCGAACCACAGAAGGTCGAAGGGCGCAAAAGCCTGGGCCGCTTCGATGGCCTGCGCTTCGGACATGGAATAGTTGGCGTCGACGGCAAACACGGTGCCAGGCCCGATCAGGTCGCGAACCGCCGCGATGCGGGTCAGATCCTCGTCCAGAGAGGGCTGGCCGATCTTGATCTTTGCCCCGTTGAACCCGGCAGCAAAATAGCCTCTGATACTGTCGAGCAGACGCGGCAGGTCGAAACCAAGGTCGATCCCGCCGCAGTAGGCGCGGCAACGATCCGAGGCGCCGCCGGCCATGCGCACCAGCGACTGGCCCCGTGCCTGCCCCCGCAGATCCCAAAGCGCGATATCGACCGCAGAGATTGCAAAGGATGCGATACCCCCCCGGGCCACGTAATGCACATGCCATTGCATCGCATCATATAGCGCTTCGACCGGCGTGGCGTCCCGGCCCTTCAGGAAGGGCGCGAGATCGTGGCCAATCATCGCATGGATCGCATGGCCACCCTTGCCGCCGGTATAGGTGTAGCCGGTGCCGGTGGTGCCGTCAGCAAGCGTCACCGTGGCCGTCACCAGCTCGAAATGGGTGTGATCGCCGTGCTTGGCATCCACCAGAACCTCGTCGAGGGGAACATGGTAGAGGCGCGGCTCGGTTGAGACGATGGCGTTCATAGCCCGCGACATTCGGGGATCGGGGTCAGAACCGTCCGGTCGCGCAGAAACTGGCTGAGATTGTCGCAGGTCAGGTCGCCCATGGCCCGCCGGGTTTCCACCGTGGCGCTGCCGATGTGGGGCGTGAGAATCACGTTGTCCATGGATTTGAGCGCCTCGGGGATTTTTGGCTCGGCCTCGAACACATCGAGCCCGGCGCCACCCAGCTTGCCGGCTTCCAGCGCTGTCACAAGTGCTGCTTCGTCTATCACCGATCCGCGCGAGACATTGACGAGCATGCCATTGGGGCCCAGTGCCGCGATCACACCGGCGTTGACAAGATGGCGGGTTTCCGCCCCGCCGGGCGTGATGCAGACCAAAGTATCGGCGGCGCGCGCCATCTCAACAAGATCCGGGTAATAGCGATGTTCCACCGGCTTCTGCGACCGCGCGTGATAGATCACATTGGCACCAAATGCCGTGGCCCGGGCGGCGATTGTCTGGCCGATCCGGCCCAGGCCCAGGATTCCCACAGTCGTGCCCCGCACCGCGTGGGTAAGCGGGAAGTTGCCCTTGTCTTCCCAGGCACCGGACCGCGCCCAGCGGTCCGCCGAAATCAGTCGTCGACTGACGCCCAGCCACAGCAGGATCGCGGTGTCCGCGACCTCGTCGTTCAGCACGTTGGGCGTGTGCGACACCAGAATGCCGCGTGCCACCGCGGCTCCGGCGTCGATGGCGTCATAGCCGACGCCGTACGAGGACACGACTCTCAGGTTTGTTAGCGCGGCCATCACATCTTCAGGAACGCCCCAATGGCCGTCAGTAACGATGGCTTCGAAATCTACTCCCTGTGCGGCAAGGAACCCGGCCCGGTCGGGTTCGGCGAACAGCTCGATGATGGCGAACTCCGCATCCAGCCGGGCGCGCATGCGGTCGGTCACCTCTCCGATCTGCAATAGCCGGGGTTTGTCACTCATCGGCACGCACAACCTGACGCTGCTGGCCAAGCCCGTCGATCGTAAGCTCCATCACGTCGCCCTCCTTGAGAAACACCGGCTCGGGCTTGATCCCCAGTCCGACGCCCGGCGGCGTTCCGGTGGAAATAACGTCGCCCGGGTGCAGCGTAAAGAGCTGCGACAGGTGCGATATAATCTGTGCCACGGTGAAGATCATCGTGTTCGTATTGCCGGTCTGGCGGCGCTTGCCGCTAACATCAAGGGTCATGCCAAGGCTCTGCGGATCGGGGATCTCATCGCGGGTGACCAGCCACGGGCCGATCGGCCCAAAGGTGTCGCAGCTTTTGCCCTTGGTCCACTGCCCGGTGAGGCCGGTCTGAAAATACCGCTCGCTGACATCGTTGCAAATGCAGTAGCCGGCGGCATAGGCAAGCGCGTCAGCCTCGGAAACATACTTGGCCGCTGTGCCGATAACCACGCCAAGCTCGACCTCCCAATCGGTCTTTTCGGAACCGCGCGGCATGACCACGTCGTCATCGGGGCCAATAATGGAAGAGTTGGCCTTCATGAAAAGGATAGGATGCTCGGGGATTTTCGTCCCGGTCTCCGCCGCATGATCGGAATAATTGAGCCCGATGGACATGTACTTGCCGACGTTTCCGACACAGGCGCCCATTCGGGGCGTGCCTTCGACCAGCGGCAGGCTGGCAGAGTCAATCGCGCGCAACCTGTCAAGCGCGCCATCGCCAAGTGAAGCGCCGGTTACGTCGTCAATATGGCCGGAAAGATCGCGGATCGAACCGCCGGCATCGAGCAGGCCCGGCTTTTCGGCGCCGGGGGCGCCGTAGCGTAGAAGTTTCATTTCATTTTTCCTTACTAGTGATTGTCGCGCGGCAGCGATTTGTTTGCCACGTCTCGGTAACGGTCCGCACCCTCCAAAGTCATGCCTTCGGAAAATGGGCGGACGCGATCGCGGAATATCTCCTGCCACGGCGTCTGGCTTTCCGGCGTGAACGGGCGGTCCGGTAGCGCCGCACGTCGGCGGGCAAGTTCGTCCTGCTCCACCAGCATGTCGGCGGTGCCTGCGCGCAGGTCGATGCGAACGCGGTCGCCGGTTTGCACCAGGGCCAGCCCGGCGCCGCGCATGATCAGGATGCAGTTCGCGTCAATGCCCAGACACTCGTCGTCGATCCGGGCGTGAAAATCCTCCGGCCCGTCAAATACGATGGCGCTGCCTTCGAATGCGTCCGGGTCGTCCGCAGACGACAGGTAGCGGGCGCGAAACTCCGGGCTGATGACACTGGTTTTCATAATCGCGCTGTCAAACAGGTTGCCTTTGAGATTTATGAACCCGGCATCGGCGACCATTGGCTCGGAAACCGGCTTGATGACGTCGATGTTCAGGCTGCGCCGATCGCCGCAATTGTCGACCTTGGCACGGCCGTTGGCGGTGATGGCCTCGGGGTTCGGCAGCAGGTCAGCGGCGATCAGCTCGCCTTCCACCGCCGGCACGCCGCCGGCACGGTGGTAATCTTCACAAAGGTATTCACCCGCGGGTTGCAGATTTACGAGCAGCGGAACCTTGTGGCCCAACCGCTGCCAATCGTCATTGTCGAGCGCCACGCCAAGATGCCGGGCGACTGCATTTAGGTGGATCGGCGCGTTGGTCGACCCGCCGATGGCCGAATTGACGACGATGGCGTTTTCAAAAGCCGCGCGTGTCATAATATCGGCGGGCTTCAAATCCTCGCTCACCATCCCGACAATTCGCTGGCCGGTGGCGTAAGCCATTTGCCCGCGCTCGCGATATGGTGCCGGTATTGCCGCCGAGCCGGGCAATTGCATCCCCAGCGCTTCGGCCAGTGAATTCATCGTGGTGGCCGTGCCCATGGTGTTGCAAAACCCCACCGACGGCGCCGAGGAAGCGACCATATCCATAAAGCCGTCGTCGTCGATGTCGCCCGCTGCCAGTAATTCGCGCGCCTTCCAGACAATGGTGCCCGATCCGGTGCGCTGGCCCTTAAACCAGCCGTTCAGCATCGGCCCGACCGACAGCGCTATGGCCGGGATGTTGACCGTCGCTGCCGCCATCAGCAGCGCGGGCGTGGTTTTGTCACAGCCAATGTTCAGAACGACCCCGTCGATCGGATAGCCGTATATCGCCTCGACCAGCCCAAGGTAGGCCAGGTTGCGGTCCAGCATCGCGGTCGGGCGTTTGCCGGTCTCCTGGATCGGATGCACCGGGATTTCCATCGCCGTGCCGCCAGCGGCGGTGATCCCGTCGCGCACCCGTTTGGTCAGCTCGATGTGGTGCCGGTTGCAGGGGCTGAGATCGCTGCCGGTCTGGGCGATGCCGATGATCGGACGGTCCGATTGCAGCTCGTCGCGGGTCAGGCCGTAGTTAAGATAGCGCTCCAGATAGAGCGCCGTCATTTCGCGGTTGTCGGGGTTGTTGAACCATTTCCGCGACCGCAGTTCGGCGGGTTTTTTCGTCATGGCGATCTCCTTGTTCGGGATTGCGCGTCACGTTCGGTCAGCCCGACCAGCCGCCGTCGATGACATGTGTCTGTGCAGTCACAAAGGCGCTTTCGTTCGAGCCCAGATAGACGGCAAGCGCTGCGATCTCTTCCACGCTCGCCACCCGGCCCATTGGCTGGCGCGATACAAACTGCCGCAATGCCTCGTCGTAGCTACCAAGCTTTTCGCCCAGTGCTTTTACGCGGTCGTGCCAGCTCGGGCTTTCGACGGTGCCCGGACAGATCGCGTTACAGCGGATGCCATGTGCGACGAAATCGGTTGCTACCGCCTTGGTCAGCCCGATAACAGCTGCCTTCGTCGCGCCGTATACAAACCGGTCCGGCGCCCCAACAACCGAGGAAGCCGCCGACGACATGTTGATGATCGACCCCTGTCCGCGTTCCAGCATCCCGGGCAAAGCCGCGCGGATCGTGCGGAACATGGATTGCACGTTGAGGTCAAAGGCAAACTCCCACTCCTCGTCGGTCGCGTCCAGCACTGACCCGTGGTGCACGAAACCGGCGCAATTGAACAAAACGTCCGGCGCTGCCCGGGCCACGCCTTCGCGGACCGAAGCATCGTCGCGGACATCGAGAACGAAGCTCTCGATAGTGCCCTCGGCCTCACCCGCCAGCGAGGCCAGCGCCTCGGCGTTCACGTCAGTTGCAAAAACCGCCGCCCCTTCCGCGGCCATCGCCAGTGCGGTGGCGCGTCCTATTCCTTGCCCCGCCGCCGTGATCAGCGCGGTCATTCCATCCAGTCGTCCTGTCATGTTGCAAAATCCAGATGTACTTTGAGTGATTGAGTTCGGTCGCCAGCATGTTCGAACGCCGCGTGGGCGTCACTAAGGGGAAACTGCCGGCTCAGGATCGGTCGCACGTCGATGCGCCGCGTCGCGATAGCCTCAACCGCCGCGCCGAATTCCTCGTGAAACCTGAATGATCCACGCAAATCGATCTCGCGCGCCAAAAGATAGTTGCGCGCCAGGGGCAGATCGCCGCCTAGCCCCAGCATCACCAGCACCCCGCGCGGGCGCAACGACCTGAGGCAGTCTTCGAAACCGGTTGGTGAGCCTGACGCTTCGACCGCGATGTCAAACGTTGCCTTTCCGGCTGAATATGTATCGGCCCAGTTGGGCTGCCGCGCGGTGTTGACGACGCAGGTGGCGCCCATCGCCTCGGCCCTCTGCAGTGCTACATCCGTCACCTCGGTGACGACAACTTCGGCGGCTTGCCCGGCGCGGGCGGCCAGTAGCACCAGCGCGCCGATTGGCCCGCAGCCGGTCACCAGCAACTTGCGACCCACCAGCGGTCCGGCGCGGGCTAGGCCATGCAGCGCGACAGCAAGCGGTTCGGCGACTGAGGCTTCCACGGCATCCACGCCTTTAGGCAGCTTGTGGCATTGGTCGGGGCGCACCACCAGAACATCGCGGAACGCGCCCTGAATATGGGGCACCGGCATGGCGGATCCGTAGAACCGCATGTTCTCGCAATGGTTTGCCAGCCCTTCACGGCAGAATTGGCAGGCGCCGCAATTCCGGCTTGGCGACACCGCGACCAGATCACCTGCCGCCAGGCCCGAACCCTCGGGCGCGTCGATAATCCGTCCGGCAACTTCGTGTCCCAGGATCATCGGTTCGACCATCTTTACTGCCCCGAACCCCCCATCACGGTAATAGTGCAGGTCCGAACCGCAGATGCCTCCGGCCAGGATCCTGACTTGAACCATGTCTGGTGTGGCTCCGGGGGCTTCGCGGGATTCCAGGCGTAAGTCGCCCGGATTGTGAAGAACAAGCGCTCTCATCCATGCCTCGCGATTTGGGCTGGGCGTCGAGAGGCAAAATCTCTAGGTTCCACGCCAAAAGGAGAAATCGCATGACCGGGCTTTTTGATTTGACCGGACGCCGGGCGCTGGTGACAGGGTCGAGCATGGGCATTGGCAAGGCGCTTGCCCGGGGGTTGGCTGCGCATGGCGCGGCCATCGTGCTGAATGCGCGTGATGCCAACCGGCTGGAACACACGGCAGAGGAATTGCGAGCCGAGGGCGCAACCGTCAGCACCGCCGCCTTTGACGTGACCGACGCCGAGGCGGTCAATGCAGCGGTGAAGGAGATCGAGGCCGAAGGTCCGATTGATATCCTTGTGAACAACGCCGGAATGCAGTTTCGCGGGTCGCTCGAAAACTATCCAGAGGAGATGTGGGACGCTCTCTTTGCGACCAACGTCAAAAGCGTTTTTCTGGTCGGTAAGGCCGTCGCCAGAGCCATGATCGAGCGCGGACGCGGCAGGATTGTCAATATTGCCTCGGTACAAAGCGAACTCGCCCGCCCCTCGATCGCGCCCTACACCGCGACCAAGGGTGCGGTGCGTAACCTGACGCGGGGCATGGCCACGGATTGGGCCCGGCACGGGCTGCAGATCAACGCAATCGCGCCGGGCTATTTCAAAACGCCGCTGAACCAGGCGCTGGTGGACGACCCGGAATTTACCAGTTGGCTGGAGCGGCGCACACCGGCCGGTCGCTGGGGGATCGTGGACGAATTGGTCGGAGCGGCCGTGTTCCTGTCTTCGGACGCCGCCAGTTTCGTGAATGGCCACACGCTTTTTGTCGATGGCGGCATCACCGCATCGCTCTGAAGTCAGTAAGGACGCACATATCGGTTTTTCAGGCACCGGGATAATGAGGCTGCCGATGGGGCCGCCGGCGCGGGCGTGCCGGGTGCATCTTGCTTTCGTTGAGGGCGGTTCGGTATTTGGGACGAACTTGCCGGCAAAATCAATTTCCGCGAAGTCCTGTGCGCCTATGTCGACGACGATTTGCACCACTAGAGATTCCGTTTCAGGTGATCGTAGATCGCCTGACGGCAGCCACCGAGATCACGCGCCAGCGCGGCGTCGAGAATGATCCGGTGCTCCTTGATAATCGCATGGAAATAGTTGGAGCCGAAATCCCTGTCGACCCCCACCATCTGTTGGCGAAACTGGGCGTAAATTCTCGAATACGTATCGCGAAGAATCGGCGAATCGCAGGCCGAAATCAGCGTCCGGTGGAATTCGATCTCGGCATCCGACCACAGCTCCATGTGTGGTGTCACATCTTCTGCATTGGCGATCTGGCCTTCGATATGGCTTAGCTTGTGATGCGCCGCCGACAGCTGCGCTTCCCAATTCAAGCCGCCGAGTTCCATCGACAAACGCGCGCCTTCCTGTTCGAGCAGAATCCTAAACTTCGTGATATCGCGGCGTTTTTCGACCGACGTTTCGGACGCCCGAAAGCCGCGCTGATCTTCGAACTCCACCAGCCCGCCAAGCGACAGGCGCATAAGCACATCTCTTAAAGTATTGGCCGAAACGCCGTATTCGCCGATAAGTTCCCTGGGCTTGAGCCGCTGGCCGGGCTCGAGTTGCCGGGTGATCAGCTTGCGCTGCAAGTCGGTATAGATATCCGGCGTCTCTGTTCGCCCGTGCTCAATCATGCGCAAACCTCACACTGAAATCTTCGGTACTATCCTAGAAAAAAATTCTGACATATTCAACAATTTTCAAAATTTCCGTTATTTTCGAGATTTTTCTTGGCACTTGGTAACGTCGTTGCTAGGCTGGCCGGGCGTGATCCGCAAACGGCCGCCAGAGTCGTCGGGTCTTGAACCAACTCGGAGGATAGTTATGAATATAATTCGCATCACGGCGGCCGCTGTCGGAGCGGCAGCACTGCTTGCTGGGTCGGCTGCCATCGCGCAGACGACGCTGCGCATCTCGACGCACTACGCCCCGGAAACGGTGTCGGGAAAGCTGGCTGCACAATATATCGATGACATCCAGTCGATGTCCAACGGCGAAATCAAAGTCGAGATGTTCTACTCCTCGTCGGTGGTGAAGACGGTGGAAACCTTCGACGCCGCGGCCACGGGAATTCTCGATTGTGACATGACCGGCGGCGGCTACCAGACCGGCAAGAACCCCGCCTTCCAGTTCGTGGCCGACATCATGTGCGGATACGCGACGCCTTACCAGCAGCTGAGCTGGCTGTATTTCGGCGGCGGCAAGGAAGCCGCGAAGCCGCTTTACAACAAGTATGGCATGGAGCTCGTCGGTTGGTGGGTCTATGGTCAGGAGAGTTTTGCCTCCTCGAAGCCGATCGCCTCAGTCGCCGACTTCAAGGGCTGGAAATTCCGCTCGCCCCCGGGCATGGAAACCAAGATCTTCGAAAAGTTGGGCGCCTTTTTTAATGATACGGCGACCACCGAGATCTACACCGCGCTTGAAACCGGCATCATTGACGGCGCCGATGCGTCGGGCCTTGCCAACAACGTCGGTCTCGGCCT
>CAXMNX010000010.1:0-25409 GCA_964194845.1 uncultured Boseongicola sp. | reverse complement strand
TCCCATTCATCCAGACTTGGGTGCCGAACTGGCCTATGCGCGCGACGGTGACGTCCTGTATTTGACGCACGGGGCAGGGCGTCCCTACACGGCGGAATCGCTAGGCAACTGGTTTAGGGACCAGTGCAATGCGGCAGGACTTCCCCGGCATTGTTCAGCGCACGGGTTGAGGAAAGCAGCTGCGACTCGAATGGGTGAACGTGGCGCAACTCAATTGGAATTGATGTCTTTCCTTGCGCATTCATCCCCGAAGGAAGCGGCGACCTACACCAAGAATGCGGCGAGGCCAGTCCTTGCTGATCGGGCTGTTGATCGTCTTCCCAGCACGAAAACAGAACAGAATGTGTCCAACCTAATGAAAAGGTTGGGCAAACAGGAAAAGTAACCCGCTGACAGAAAAGGGGAAATTTATGAGGCTGGTAGGCCCGGAGGGACTCGAACCCCCAACCAAAGCGTTATGAGCGCTCTGCTCTAACCAATTGAGCTACAGGCCCGACCTGTGCCACCGCATACCAGACGCGCCGCATCGGTCAAGACCAGCCCGCGCCCGTGGACACCGCGCAGGCAATCCGCTATCGCCAAGCGAAATTAAATCGCGCGGACTGGGCATGAGCAAGAACGGGCTGACCTACGCCGAGGCAGGCGTGGACATCGACGCAGGAAATGCGCTTGTCGAACGGATCAAACCTGCGGCGCAGCGGACCGCGCGCACAGGTTCGATGTCCGGTCTGGGCGGCTTCGGCGCGCTGTTTGATGTCAACGCTGCGGGTTACAAAGACCCGATTTTGGTCGCGGCAACCGACGGTGTCGGGACCAAGCTGAAGATTGCGATTGAGACGGGCGAGGTTGGCGGCGTCGGCATCGACCTTGTCGCGATGTGCGTCAACGATCTGATCTGTCAGGGCGCCGAGCCATTGTTTTTTCTGGATTATTTTGCGATGGGGCGGCTCGATGTTGACCACGCCGCAGCCGTGATCGAAGGCATTGCAATCGGCTGCGAGCGTGCCGGTTGCGCGCTGATAGGCGGCGAAACCGCAGAAATGCCCGGAATGTATAGTGGCAGCGATTTCGATCTCGCGGGCTTTGCTGTCGGCGCGATGGAGCGCGACAGCCATCTTCCGCAAGGGATCGAACCCGGCGACGTCTTGCTGGGTCTCGCATCCGACGGCCTTCATTCCAACGGCTTTTCGCTCGTCCGCAAGATTGTGGAAAACGAAGGGCTGGATTTGGCTGCACCTGCGCCGTTTCAGAACGGCCCGCTCGGCGCGGCACTATTGACGCCGACGCGAGTATACGTCCGTCCGGCCCTTGCGGCGATCCGCGCTGGTGGCGTCAATGGGCTGGCCCATATCACAGGCGGCGGCCTCACTGAAAATCTGCCCCGCGTGCTTCCTGAAACGCTTGGTGCACGGATCGACCTGACTGCCTGGAAGCTTCCGCCGGTCTTCAACTGGCTCGGCGCTGCTGGCGGCCTTGATACCGGTGAGATGTTAAAAACATTCAACGCCGGGATCGGCCTAATCGTCGTGGCACGCGCTGATGCCGCCCGGAATCTCAGCGATTTGCTGACAGACGAAGGCGAACGGGTGACAACTATCGGGCATGTCACCGACACACCCGGCATCGAGTATACCGGCCATCTGGCATGATCCGTGTTGCCATCCTGATCTCGGGCGGCGGCTCGAACATGGTGTCGCTCGTTCACGACATGTCCGGCAATCATCCCGCGCGTGCGGCTCTTGTCCTTTGCAATAACCCCAGGGCCGCAGGGCTCGCGCGTGCCACCGCGCTAGGTGTTTCGACAGAAGCTGTCGATCACCGCAACTTTGATGGCGACCGCGCCGCATTCGAGAACGTCATCGACGACAAACTCTCTGCCGCGCAGGTCGATCTCGTCTGCCTTGCCGGGTTCATGCGCATCTTATCCGACGGATTTGTCTCTCGCTGGCAGGGCAAATTGCTGAATATTCACCCATCGCTTTTACCGAAATACCGCGGGCTTGACACGCACGCCCGCGCCATCGCGGCCGGTGACCGCGAAACGGGATGCACCGTCCACGAGGTAACGGCCGAGCTTGACGATGGACCAGTTCTGGGTCAGGCGCGCGTGCCAATCCGGCCGGATGATACGCCAAAGGCTCTCGCCGGTCGTGTTTTGACAATGGAACACCGGCTTTACCCGGCTGTGCTTCGCCGCTTCGCTGCGGGCGATCGCACGCCGGTTTACTTGTCGATGGGCGCGGACGCGCTTAAGAAGGCCGGACGCGAGACTTAAAGGAAAAAATCGCCAATATGATTACGATTACCACGACCGAGGGCCTGCGGGCGTTTTGTGACGCAGCCGCGACAGCCCCTTATGTAACAATCGACACCGAATTTCTGCGCGAGCGCACCTATTATTCCAAGCTCTGCCTGGTGCAATTGGCGTATCCGGGCAACGGCGACGACGACGCTGTGCTCGTCGATCCGCTGGCCAAAGGAATTTCGCTCGATCCGCTTTACGATCTGCTCAAAGACCAGTCTGTCGTGAAGGTCTTTCACGCGGGGCGCCAGGATCTGGAGATTTTCTTTATCGAAGGCGGCGTCATTCCGACGCCGCTTTTCGACACCCAGGTCGCGGCGATGGTGGCGGGCTTTGGCGAACAGGTTGGCTACGAGACACTGGTTCGCAAAATTGTGAATGCGCAGGTGGACAAGTCTTCGCGGTTCACCGACTGGTCGCGGCGTCCACTGACCGAGGCCCAGCAAACTTACGCATTGGCCGATGTTACCCATCTTCGCGTGATCTATCAGTCGCTTTCAGAAAATCTCGAGCGCTCGGGCCGCCGACCGTGGCTTGACGAAGAAATTTCGACGTTAACCGATCCGGCAACTTACGCCATGGATCCCGAGAACGCATGGAAACGTTTGAAAACACGGACCAATTCAGGTAAATTTCTTGCCGTCGTTCGGGAACTCGCGCGATTTCGCGAGATCCACGCGCAGCAAAGGAACATGCCGCGCAACCGGGTCATAAAAGACGAAGCATTGCTCGAGCTTGCTTCGACCCGACCGCAAACGCACCAGGATCTCAGCCGCTCGCGGCTTTTGCTTCGCGAGGCCCGCAAAGGCGACGTCGCGGATGGCATTCTTGCGGCCGTTAAAGCCGGGATTGAGACGCCGCCCGAAGATCAACCGAAGCCGGATCGCAGCCGCGATAAGCTTCAGGTCAACCCGGCACTTGCCGACCTTCTTCGCGTCCTGCTCAAGGCGAAATCCGAAAAACTTGGCGTTGCGCAAAAGCTGATCGCGACATCATCGGACCTTGACGAGATCGCAGCAGGGCTTCGCGATGGTGCCGCGCTCAAGGGTTGGCGGCTGAAAGCGTTTGGCGAAGATGCGTTGAAATTATGCGACGGCAAGCTGGGGCTTCGCGCCGACGGAAAATCTGTCGAAGTGTTTGATATTTAACGCTTCCGCCTCAGTAATCGAAACACCAATGGTGCCACCGCGATGACAATCGTAATCCTCAGGATGTGAATCGTCGCGACGTAAGCCACATCGGCGCTCATCGCTATGGCCAGCAAGCTCATCTCGGGCAGGCCACCGGGCGAAAATGTCAGAAACGTCTGCTGAATGGAAACACCCGAAAGCGTGGTGACGATATAGGCGGACAAAAGCGCCATCGCGATCATTGATCCCGACGCGCCGCTTGCCAGCAACATGTCGCGACCAATTTCGCGCGCCGCGACTCCGTAAAAACGACAACCGACCACCGTTCCCATGACAAGCTGTGCGGCGTTGACCGCAAAACTAGGTGGTGGTGCATTTGTCACGCCTGCCAGATGCACAGCTCCCGACAATATCATCGGGCCGAGGACGAGCGGCGCGGGCAGGCGCAGATAAGGCGCAAGCCAGGCACCAGCAACAGCGCACCCCAATAGCAGCAACAGATCGGCAGGCGGAACCGCCGCAAAGGGGATGTAATTTCGCGCCTGACCCGTTGAGGAGACTTCAAACACGACCGCAAAGTAAAAGCTGATGAAGCTTACGACAAAAAGGATGCGGCTGGCATGTGCAAGCGCGATGCGGCGTTCATTTCCACCAGCTTCGGCGCCAAGGATCATCATTTCGTTCAGCCCGCCCGGGGCCGATGAATAATACGCCGTAACAACATCATAGCGACCGATCTTGCGGTAAAACAGGAACGCCATCCCGAACGCCGCAGCGATATAGATCGGTAAAGCCACAACAGTGATCGTCCAGTCGGCAATCTGCGCAAATAACCCAGGGCGAAATCCCGCCCCAAGCATCACGCCCAGAATTGGTAAAAGGGCGCTGCGCAACGCCATCGGTGCGGCAATCGGTGTTGATAATGTTGCCGCCAGCGTCACAGCGATCATCGGCCCCAGCATCCACGGCAGCGGAATGCCGGTTCGAACCGCAATCACCGCACCAATCGCGCCGACGCCTAACGCCGTCGCCTGCCGCGATAGGTTCTTGATGTTAAGGTTGATATCTAACGTCTTGCCGATCTTGAGTTTCTGGCACCAACGACACGGATCTGTCGGATACCGGCCAGCTCAAATTCCGACAAAAAAAGCGCCACGATCAACTCGCGGGATTGCTGGGTGGAAACCCGCGTGGGCCTTGACGGGGGAAAAGCGCGAAACGCATAGACAAGAACGCCATCCACCGGCGTACCGCCGGTTTCGCTGACCAGTTCGGCGGTATGCCAGCCTTGTTCGGGCGGAAGTCCCGTCGCGCGAACGATCGCGCCGCCAGGCATCCGCTCGATCACCAGGGTCGTCACTTCGGCAACCAGTGGCCGTTGATCAGCGGGTTGTGCGAAATTGGCTGCCTCGACCGTGTCCTCAGCCGGATCGCTTCGAAACCAGTTGAGTGGGTTCAGGTTGCCGCCGCTGCCAAAGCTTCCGCCGCTGCTGCCACTACTGCCACTGCCGCCGCTGCCGCTGCCACTACCACCGCAGGCCGACAGAAAAATTGCGGCACTGCTCAGAATAAGCCAATGTCTTGCGTGCATATCCTGTCCCTTAGGCCCCTTGTCCTCTGGTCCTAACCGAAAGCCCCGCCTCTGAAAAGTGGCCAGCCACTGGACGTTCGCTTCGCTCGGGCTTACGTGATGCGCAATGAAGAGGTTGCCATGGCCACTGACGGCTTTGAAGACATCGCTGATGCGTTTGACTTTCTGGATGACTGGGAAGATCGCTATCGCCATGTGATCGACCTCGGCAAAGCCATGCCCGCGCTGGAAGACGCCTTTCGCGTCCCCGCAACCAAGGTTGACGGCTGCGCCAGTCAGGTGTGGTTATTGCCCGAAATTACCGGAGACGGCGCGGATGCGACCTTCCGGTTTCGCGGTGACAGCGATGCGATGATCGTGCGCGGGCTGATCGCGATATTGATCGCGCTTTACAGCGGGTTGGCTGTGCGCGAGGTTTTGAAGGTGGATGCGGGCGGCGAACTCGGGCGGCTCGGCCTGAACGACCATCTGTCGGCCCAGCGTTCGAACGGTCTCAGCGCTATGGTGGCTCGTATCAGGGAACTCGCGCGCAATGTTACTATCGCATAGCGAACATGGCCGACGCGCGGCCTGACGTGCGGCAGCGCGCGGGCCAATCGCGATCCAAGCACGACGACGAATGCAATCTGCGCGGCCACCAAAAGCGGTGACGCGGTCGCACCTGCCAGACCAATATCCGGCACCCGTGCGCTCAAAATTGCGGCCAAAGCCTCGTTTCCCAACCCGTTTTGCAGCGTCTTCGGGCTGTCCGGGCTCACAGGTTTCGTCAGCGTCGTGACGGTGGCCGCGCGCCCGGGTGTTGCCAGCCAGATAATGCTGAGAAAAGCCAGATATCTTGATCGAAACATTACACAGACAGCCACAAGGAACCGGTGCCGCAAATCAGCCGATCAAACGATTAACAACTCGTTGAATTTTCGCTTAATTTTCGATTTCTTTCAGAAAGCTGGCAAGATCGCCGTAGCCCGTGAACCGATACTCGAACACTAACCCCAGTCGCGCCGCACAATCGCGGGCTTTTTCGGTCAGGGCGGGGTCATCGGTCTGGGCCTGATACACCAGCTTTTCATAATGTCCGAAATAGGCGTCACGCAATTCGGGATGCCGGTCCAGCCCGAGCGGTCTCCAGACAAAGGCGTCAAACTGTCTGACCAGAAAGTCTGTCAGGTAAAATGCGGTGAACTCGTCACCGGCCCGGTCGACAAAGCCCTCAGTGCCTTCAAAAAAAGCATAGCAATGCGGCCCCGCAATCATCTCCAACCCCAATCGCTCTGCCGCCGCCTGAAGCAGCCCGCCGGTTCCGCAATCGGCGTAGGCCAGATAAATCCTGTCGTAGTTCCCGCCCAACCGGGCCACGGTTTCCTCGACTGCTGGCACAATCTTTTCGGGATGATTGTGATAGATCGCTGGCAAGCACTGAACGTCCACATGCACCATATCATTGGCATTGACGACGGCCAGAATTTCTCGCGCCAGCGCGCCACAGCCAAGCACAAGTACTTTGCCCACACCTTTGGCCCGCAAACCGGCACTGGTTAGCGTGTCGTCGCTTGGGACAGGTTTGTCTTCCATTGCGAAGGCTCCGGACAAGTCACAACCGGACGACGCGAGATGTGCGATGCGTTAACCGGCCGCGAGTTGGTTATGCTTGCGCTCCATGAATTCTTTTGCCGTCTCGACCGCAACCGCCGCGTCGCGGCAGTAGGCGTCAGCGCCAATGGCCTTGCCAAATTCTTCGTTCAAGGGTGCGCCACCCACCAAAACAACATAGTCGTCGCGAATGCCCTGCGCGACCATCGTGTCGATCACGACTTTCATATAAGGCATCGTCGTGGTCAGCAGCGCCGACATCCCCAGAATGTCAGGCTCCTCGCTTTCGATCGCCTCAAAATAGCTCTCGACCGCGTTGTTGATGCCCAGGTCCACGACTTCAAAGCCCGCGCCCTCCATCATCATTGATACAAGGTTCTTGCCAATGTCGTGGATGTCGCCTTTGACGGTGCCAATAACCATTTTGCCGACCCGCGGCGCACCGGTCTCGGCCAGAAGCGGCTTCAGGATGAACATGCCGCCCTTCATCGCGTTTGCCGCCAGCAGCACTTCGGGAACAAACAGAATACCATCGCGGAAATCGTTGCCGACAATCGTCATGCCACCGACCAGCGCCTCGGTCAGGACGCGGTAAGGCGCCCAGCCACGCCCAAGCAGGATGTTGACGCCTTCTACGATCTCTTCCCGCAGACCGTCGTAAAGGTCATCGAACATCTGTAGCGTAAGCTCTTCGTCGTCCAGCTCGCTCAGGATGATATCGTCTTCTTCGTCGGCCATGACCCTGCTCCTGGAATGACAGCACACTCGCCATTATTAACAGTCTCTTGCGCGACAATGGCTTCCGCGACTGTTCGAATTGCGACTTGCGGCGTGTCATTGCCGACTATCGCATAGGGCAGCAACCGGATTTCCCGCAATCTGGTCCGCAATTGTCACTATGACACTGGAATATGTTCTTATTTTGTTCTAAACTCCACCCATGTCCCCCCGCGCGTCGCACAACCCTGATCCCAAGGCCCGTGGCCGCGCGTCGCAGTCCAATCGCGTCGGACGTTTCGAGCGTCACGACCGCGACCTTGTCGACGACGGCTGGGACATCGACGAAGACCTGCCGCCGGTCAGAACCGAAGTGAGTATCGAACAACCGCGCAAAGTCATCACCCGAAACACTTCGCCCGACATTTCCTTCGACCGCTCGATCAACCCCTATCGCGGTTGCGAACACGGCTGCATCTATTGTTTTGCGAGGCCCAGTCACGCCTTTCTCGGCCTGTCGCCCGGGCTGGATTTTGAGACCCGTCTGATCGCCCGACCGGACGCGCCAGCCGTGCTTGAGCAAGAACTTCGCGCCAAATCATACCGTCCGAAAGTGATCGCGATTGGCACGAACACCGACCCCTATCAACCCATCGAACGGGACCACCAGATCATGCGCCGCATCCTTGAGGTACTGCGCGACTTTCAGCACCCCGTTGGCGTTGTCACCAAGGGCACACTGATCGAACGCGATGCCGATATTTTGGGTGAGATGGGGCGTAAGGGTCTGGCGCGGGTGGGCATTTCGGTGACGACGCTCGACCCGAAACTTTCGCGCGCGATGGAACCCCGCGCGCCGTCGCCCGCGCGACGGTTGCAAACCATCCGGCGGCTGGCGGAAGCTGGTTGTCCGGTGCGCGTCATGGCGTCACCGATGATCCCGGCACTCACCGATCACGAGATGGAAGGGATCCTCGCCGCCGCGGCGGACGCAGGCGCCATCGCTGCAAGTTGGATCATGCTGCGGCTGCCGCGCGAAGTTGCACCGCTTTTTCGCGAATGGCTGGACGAAAAGTTCCCAGACCGCGCCGAACGTGTCATGGGCCGCGTCCGCGACACACAAGGCGGGCGCGACTATGATCCCGAATGGGGTCGACGAATGACGGGGCAGGGTGAGTTTGCAAAGCTGATGGCGCATCGCTTTGCCATTCAAATGAAGCGGCTCGGCCTCGCGTACCGTCTTCCACCGCTGCGCACGGACCTGTTTCAGCCGCCAATCCAGACCGGCGATCAGCTCTCGCTTTTCTAGGGAAATCGCCAAAAGACTGCCGCAATTGACCGATATTCGACGCCCGTAAGGAGAATTCCATGAGCCTGCCGCTTATGTTCGGATGCGCCTGGGTGTTGTTTGCGACGATTGTCGCCGCGCTGCCGATGCGTCGGCAATACGCGCCGGGTTTCGTGCTGTTGCTCGCCGCGCCGTTTCTTCTGGGCTGGATCGGAATTACGCACGGCATTTGGATATTTATCGTCGGCCTCCTTGCATTCATCTCGATGTTCCGAAATCCGCTCCGCTATATCTTTAGCCGCAAAAGAGACGAAAATTCTGGTGCCAGCGCATGAGCACGTCGCTGATCCTCGCCTGCGTTTGGGGAATTCTGGCCAATGTCATCGGAATGCTGCCGTCAAAGCACCTTCACTGGCCGTCAGCCTATGTGCTGATGGCTATTGGCATTCCTCTGCTGGGCTTCGTGATCTGGGAAAATGGCATCGGCATCGGGCTTGTGGTTCTTGCAGCGGCAGCCTCGATCCTGCGATGGCCGGTGCGGTATCTGCTGCGGTGGTGCCGCAGCACGCTTGGTGTAAGCGCGAAAAACTGACACGAAACGACGCGTATTTTTGAAAAGATGAAGATGACTGGTCTTGCTTTGGGCAGGGTGGTAGCCGAATGCCATGACCAGCATTGGCGATATCCAGGTAAGAGGCAGGCTGACGCCCAACTACGATCTCGCCACGCTGACCTGGCTGCGCGTGGGTGGACCTGCGGACTGGTTCTTTCTTCCGGCGGACGCGGATGACCTCGCGGATTTTCTGCGTAATTTGCCCCAGGATGTACCGATTTTCCCCATGGGCGTCGGATCGAACCTGATCGTGCGCGACGGCGGCCTTCGCGCGGTCGTGGTCCGCCTTGGCCGGGCTTTTGCCGCGATCGACATCGACGGCACGCGGGTGACGGCAGGCGCAGGCGCGCTCGACGCGCAGGCTGCGCGAAAAGCCGCCGAGGCGGGGCTCGATCTGACATTCCTCAGAACCATCCCCGGCGCGATTGGCGGCGCGGTGCGGATGAATGCAGGATGTTATGGCACCTATGTCGCGGATCGCTTCGTAAGCGCGACAGTGGTTACCCGGGAAGGGATCACGCGCAACCTCACTGCGGCCGACCTCGACTTCCGCTATCGACTGACCGCACTTCCGCAGGATTGGATCGTCACTTCCGCCACTTTCGATGCACCAAAAGGCGACCCCGATGAACTTTCCGCCCGGATGGAGGCTCAGCTTGCCAAGCGCGACGCAACGCAACCGACAAAATCTCTGACCGCCGGATCGACGTTCCGAAATCCGGCCGGGTTCAGTTCGACCGGGCGGGCGGATGACAGCCACGAGGCGAAGGCGTGGAAAGTGATCGACAACGCAAGTATGCGCGGTGCAACGCGGGGCGGGGCAAAAATGTCGGACATGCACGCGAACTTTCTGGTCAACACCGGCGGCGCGACGGCGGCGGATCTGGAAGGCCTGGGCGAAGAGGTGCGAGAAAGGGTGTTCCAACATTCGGGAATCAGATTAGAGTGGGAGATTATGAGGGTCGGCGAACCGACCCCTGAGGCAGACGAGCAGTCCAGCAGTGGACAATAAAATATAACAAGGGCCACAGCGGCCCGACAAAAGGCAATTGGCGGGTATGTCGAGCAGGTCACCCCGCAACGTGGCAGTACTCTTAGGTGGCCCCTCGGCTGAACGCGAGGTGTCGCTTTCCTCCGGGCGCGAATGCGCCGTCGCGCTGCGGGAAATTGGATACGAAGTCACCGAGTTGGATGCGGGGCCGGACGTCGCGGCGCGGCTGGCAGATCTCATCCCGGACGTGGCCTTCAATGCGCTTCATGGCCGCTGGGGCGAAGACGGCTGCGTGCAGGGCATCCTCGAGTGGTTGCGCATTCCTTACACGCATTCCGGCGTGCTTGCCTCGGCGCTTGCGATGGACAAGGAACGCGCCAAAGCGGTTTACGCCGCCTCCGGTATTCCGATCACCAGAAGCGGTCTATTTTCGCGCGAAGAAATTGCCGCCAGCCACGTCATGGACCCGCCCTATGTCATCAAGCCCAACAACGAAGGATCGTCGGTCGGCATATATATAGTACCTGAAGGCGCGAACGGCCCGCCGCTGATCGCCGAAGACATGCCCGAAATTCTTATGGTCGAGGCTTACGTGCCGGGGCGCGAGCTTACGGTTTCGGTGATGGGCGACCGCGCGCTTTGTGTGACCGAGATCGTGACGGACGGGTGGTATGATTATCACGCCAAATACGCTCCCGGCGGCTCAACACATATTCTGCCCGCCGTAATTCCGCAGGACATCACCGACGCTTGCCTGAAACATTCAATCGCCGCGCATCGCGCACTTGGGTGCAGAGGCGTCAGCCGCACCGATTTTCGCTGGGACGATGCGCAAGGCCTTTCGGGCCTGATTACGCTCGAGACCAACACGCAGCCCGGCATGACGCCGACATCGCTGGTGCCCGAGCAAGCCGCCCATGTCGGCGTTTCATTTTCCGAAATATGCGACTGGATTGTAAAGGACGCCTCATGCGACCGCTGAGGGATCCGGCACCTTCACGCCTGACTTACAGGCTGAACCGGTTGATGCTGACACCGGGCTTTCGCAAGTTCCTGCGCCATGGGCTGCCGATCATTCTAATCGTGGGCGGTGTCGCCTTCTGGGCTTCCGATCAAACCCGTCGCGATGCAGCTTCTGACCAGCTGGCTGAACTGCGCCGACAGATCGAGGAACGGCCCGAGTTCATGGTCCATATGATGGAAGTTGAGCGCGCATCCGGTGATGTCGCCGCCGAGATCCGTGCGCGTCTACCGCTGGACTTTCCCGTTTCCTCGTTTGACCTTGATCTGGACGACATTCGCGTTGAGATCGAGGCGCTTGACGCCGTGGCCGTTGCGTCGGTGCATATCCGGCGCGGCGGTGTGCTTAGCATAGATGTGGGCGAGCGTGTGCCGGTGCTAATATGGCGTCACGACGATACGTTGGTTCTTCTGGACGACGAGGGACACAGGGTGGCATCGGTGGCAGCGCGAACCGACCGGGGTGATCTGCCGCTTATTGTGGGGCAGGGCGCTGGTGACCACGTCGGCGAAGCGCTGGGGCTTTTGGCAGCCAGCGCCGCGTTCAAGGGGCGCACGCGCGGGCTTTTGCGAGTTGGCGAACGGCGCTGGGATGTTGTGCTGGACCGCGCCCAGCGGATCATGCTGCCCGAAGACAACGCCGCGGGTGCGCTGGAAAAGATCATCGCACTCAACGAAGCGCAGGACCTTCTGGCCCGCGACATCGCGGCCATAGATTTTCGCAACCCCCGTCGCCCGGTGCTGCGTCTGACGACCAGCGCAATTGAAGCGATGCTTGACAGCCACATAACCGAAACCAAGGATTTATTTGCTGAATGACCGACCTCTATCAATCCCAACGCGCGATGCGCGACATGCGCCATGCCGCCATCCAACGCGGCGTGGTCGCACTTCTTGATGTCGGCACCTCGAAGGTCGCCTGCCTGATCCTGCAATTTGACGGCGAAGTTGGCGTGCCCGAGGGCGAAGGGATCGGCAACATGGCCGGGCAAAGCCAGTTTCGGGTGATCGGTGCTGCAACCACGCGGTCGCGCGGGGTCGAGCTTGGCGAAAGCTGCGCCATTCAGGAAACCGAACGCGCGATCCGAACCGCTGTGCAGGCAGCACAGAAAATGGCGAACGTGCGGGTTGACCATGTGATTGCCGCACTTTCCGGCGGGCAGCCGCGCTCTTATGGGCTGGCTGGGAACGTTTTTGTCGATGGCGATGTCGTCGATGAACAGGATGTGGCGCGCGCGCTCGCCTCCTGCGATGTGCCGGATTACGGTATTCATCGCGATATTCTGCACGCACAGCCGGTGAATTTTGCACTCGATCACCGTTCAGGCCTCATCGACCCGCGCGGGCAGATCGGCCAACGGCTGGCCTGCGACATGCACATGCTTACGGTCGATACTGCGGTAATCCAGAACCTGATCTATTGCCTGAAGCGCTGCGATCTTGAGCTCGCGGGCCTGGCGTCGACGGCCTATATTTCGGGGCTTTCGGCACTGGTAGAGGATGAACAGGAACTGGGGGCTGCCTGCATCGACATGGGCGGCGGCACCACCGGGCTTTCGATCTTCATCAAAAAACACATGATATATGCCGACTGCATCCGTCTGGGCGGCGAACACATCACCCAGGACATCTCCAAAGGCTTGCAAATCTCTTCGGCCGTCGCCGAGCGGATCAAGACCTTTCACGGCGGTGTCGTAGCGACCGGAATGGATGACCGCGAAATGATCGAGGTCGGCGGCGAAACCGGCGATTGGGAACACGACCGTCGCACTGTCAGCCGCGCCGAGCTGATCGGAATCATGCGCCCGCGCGTCGAAGAGATTTTGGAGGAACTGCGCGATCGTCTGGACGCTGCCGGATTTGAACATCTGCCCAGCCAGCAGATTGTGCTGACGGGCGGAGCAAGCCAGATTCCCGGGCTCGACCGGCTTGCCCCGAAAATCCTCGGGCAGAACATTCGCATCGGTCGCCCGCTTCGCGTCCAGGGCCTGCCGCAGGCGGCAACGGGGGCGGCCTTCGCCGGTGCCGTCGGCCTCAGCCTTTTCGCCGCACACCCGCAAGACGAATGGTGGGACTTCGATATCCCGACCGACCACTATGGCTCCCGCTCGTTCAAGCGCGCAGTGAAATGGTTTCGGGAGAATTGGTAGGCGAACGGTCGCGCAGCGATGAATTATCCGCGACGCCCACTCCCGAATCTGTTAAGTTATCCACAAGGTTCGGAAAGAACCGTGAGAGAGGCGGAGCAGGCCCCTTCAGATTCGAATTTCAACCCAAAGATGTGCCAAATGGCGCATCCTTTATCGGATCTGCATGAGTTGATTGGGCTAGTCCCTTGAGGTTCCACATGATCTTGCGGTTCGAGCTAGATGCTGGGTACGGCAGTCAAAAAATTGCCATATTTGGTGTCTTTTAGCGCGAATCGGGGTGACCTGAGGTGGCTCTCGCGGTAATGTCCGACTAACTAGCAGGCGGCCCTAAGGGCCGGAGGAATACGCCTTGAGCCCCGGGGCGAGAACAAAAACGAGTAGGCGGACAGAATAATGACTTTGAATTTGACCATGCCCTCCAAAGAGGACCTTAAGCCGAGAATTACCGTATTCGGCGTTGGCGGTGCCGGCGGCAACGCTGTCAACAATATGATCGAGAAACAGCTCGAAGGCGTGGAATTTGTCGTCGCCAACACCGACGCGCAAGCGCTTCAGCAATCGGTCGCGCCGATTAAAATCCAGATGGGCGTTCGCGTCACCGAAGGTCTGGGCGCCGGTGCCAGACCATCGGTCGGTGCCGCGGCAGCCGAAGAAACCATCGAAGAAATTGTCGACCAGCTGGCGGGTGCGCATATGTGTTTCATCACCGCCGGTATGGGTGGCGGAACCGGCACCGGTGCGGCCCCGATCATCGCCCAGGCCGCACGCGAATTGGGTGTCCTGACCGTGGGCGTTGTGACCAAGCCTTTCCAGTTCGAAGGCGCGAAACGGATGCAGCAGGCCGAAGATGGCATCGACGCGCTGCAAAGGATGGTCGATACACTGATCATTATCCCGAACCAGAACCTGTTCCGGCTGGCCAACGAAAAGACCACCTTCACCGAGGCTTTCTCGATGGCCGACGACGTGCTTCACCAGGGCGTCAAAGGTGTGACCGACCTGATGGTGCGCCCGGGCCTGATTAACCTCGATTTTGCCGACGTTCGTGCAGTGATGGACGAGATGGGCAAGGCGATGATGGGAACCGGCGAATCCTCTGGCGAAGATCGCGCGGTTCAGGCCGCCGAAAAGGCCATCGCCAACCCGCTTCTGGACGAGATCAGCCTCAAGGGTGCCAAGGGCGTTCTGATCAACATCACCGGCAGCCACGACCTGACGCTCTTCGAGCTGGACGAAGCCGCCAACCGGATCCGCGAAGAGGTTGATGCGGATGCCAATATCATCGTCGGATCGACGCTCGACACCGCGATGGAAGGCAATATGCGTGTCAGCGTTGTCGCCACTGGCATCGACGCCAACGTCGATATCGAAACACCTCATCAACGGCGCACCCTGGCCGAGCCTTTGTCGCCGCAGGCGTCAGTGCCCATGCCGGTTGAAGAAGCCCCGGCTGCGATGGTGGCAAGCGCCGCTACTGCGCCAGGGCTTTTCGAAGGCTTCGAACAGCCTGCTGCGGCAGCGGTTTCACAAGACGGTCTGCCGCCGCCAGCCTATCAACCTCAACCCGAACCTGCCGCCGATCAGGTGCCGACATTTGTTCACGCCACCAGCGCGCCACCGCTCCCCGGCACACCGACCGCCGAGGCGATCGCGCGGCTTGAGCGCGTGACCGGTCGCGCGCCGGGTTCCATGGCGGGCCACGTGCCGGGTGAGGCTCAAATCAGGGCCGAAGCGGTCGCACCGACGCCGGTGGCAGAACCCGTCGAGGAACGTCCTCGCTTTGGCATCAACAACCTGATCAATCGCATGTCCGGGGCGGTTCAGGGTGCCGATCAAAGGCTGCAACCAACGCGACAACAGCCCCCCATTGCCCGAACCGAACCTGCGGCTGAACACTCGCCCGAGCAGGAACGGATTGAAATCCCAGCATTTCTGCGGCGTCAGGCGAACTGACGGCGCGTCACAACTTCACTCCACTGGGGTCGGTGAAAGCCGACCCTTTTCTTTTTGTATCAACGGCTTAATGTAAGCGACGCGATTTTTAGGCGGCAAATTGCCGAAAAGTAACGGGCATGTTTCACTCTGTTGCAATGATTGTGTTGAGCCTCGCCAGCGCTCTGCCTAGCTAGGACACGCCGGTGGGTGAGGCACGATCGGCAGCAGAACACTGGGTGAAAACCTTGCAGACGACGCTAAAATCTTCCGTGACCTTTACGGGCACCGGCCTTCATACCGGTGTCGGCGTCCGCATGTCTGTTCATCCTGCTTCGGCTGAATACGGCATCTGGTTCCGGCGAACCGATGCCGACGTCAGGGACGCACTTATCCCGGCCCGCTGGGACGCCGTCACCGACACCCAATTGTGCACCCGGATATCTAATTCCGACGGCGTTTCTGTCAGCACGGTCGAGCATGTGCTGGCCGCACTTGTCGGCTGTGGCGTCCACAACGCACTGATTGAGCTTGACGGCCCCGAAGTGCCTCTGCTCGACGGATCGGCCGCACCTTTTGTCTCGGCCTTCCTGGCGCGCGGCCTGATGACGCTTGATGCGCCGGTCTACGCCATTGAAATTCTGAAATATGTCAGCGTCTCGACCGATCAGGCGTTTGCCTCGCTGGAACCGGCCGACCACCTGACCATAGATTTTCACATCGAATTTGCGGATACCGTCATCGGTCGGCAGGACAAATCGCTTAACATGGCAAATGGTGCCTTCGTTCACGAGCTGTGCGACAGCCGTACGTTCTGCCGTCTTTCCGATATCGACATGATGCGCGACCAGGGCCTGATTGTCGGCGGCGACCTGACCTCGGCTGTTGTCGTCGACGGCGACATGGTGGTGACGCCGGGTGGTATGCGACACGCAGATGAACCTGTGCGGCACAAGATGCTCGACGCCCTTGGCGATCTCGCACTTGCGGGCGCGCCTATTCTTGGACATTACACCGGGCATCGGGCAGGCCACGGAATTACCAACCGTCTCTTGCACGAACTTTTCGCCGATCCTTCCGCCTATCGGATTGTCCAGTGCGACAGCGAACGGGCAGCAGCGCTTCCTGGTGCCGGACTGCAACGCGCTGATCGGCCCGAGCTTGTCGTCTGACACTCTAAGACCGCAATTCAAAACCATTTTGTCCCGGATTTATCTGTGCTACGAACCGCTTCGTGGTTGGGACGCGGAATAGGTGAAATGACATTCGGTGGGGCACATCGACGATTTCTGTCAGCGGCAGCGCTGGCATTCGTGCTGGCCGCGTGTAGCGGCACGCAGGAACGCCCGCTCGAAAGCTATTCCGCCGAAGAGATCTATCGCCGTGCCGAGTTTGATCTGAACGAAGGCAACCCCGACGAGGCCGCCCAGTTGTTTGGCGAAGTCGAACGGCTTTATCCCTATTCAGAATGGGCCAAGCGCGGACTGGTGATGCAGGCATTTTCCTACCATCTGGACCGCGACTACGAATCCAGCCGCAGCACTGCGCAGCGATTTCTGAACACCTATCCAGCGGACGAAGATTCCGCCTACGCCCAGTATCTTCTCGCACTCAGCTACTATGACCAGATTGACGATGTGGGTCGCGACCAGGGCCTGACCTTTCAGGCACTTCAGTCGCTTCGCGATGTTATTGAGACCTATCCCGAAAGCGATTATGCGCGTTCCGCCATCCTCAAGTTTGATCTCGCCTTTGACCATCTGGCCGCCAAAGAGATGGAGATTGGCCGGTTTTACCTGAAGCGCGGCCATTTCGTTGCCGCGATCAACCGGTTTCGCGTTGTCGTCGAAGATTTTCAGACTACCTCACAAACGGCCGAGGCGCTGCACCGGCTGGTGGAAAGTTACCTCTCGCTCGGCCTAACCGACGAGGCGCAGACCGCCGGTGCCATTCTTGGTCACAACTACCTGTCGACAGTGTGGTATCAAGACAGCTTCGCCCTTCTGACCGGGCAGGGCCTTGGACTGGAACCTGCCGGCGACGGCTGGCTCCGACAAGTCTATCGCCAGGTCGTTCGCGGCGAATGGCTCTGACCGGTTGAGCCATGCTTGTTAGTCTCGACATCCGGGACATGCTGATCATCGACCGGCTGCACATTTCATTGCGGCCGGGTCTGAATGTGCTGACTGGCGAGACGGGTGCGGGCAAGTCGATCCTGCTGGATGCCCTCGGCTTCGTTCTTGGCTGGCGCGGTCGGGCCGAGCTTGTCCGCCAGGGCGCTGAACATGGCGAGGTTGCCGCCGAATTTGAGCTTTCCCCTGACCACCCGGCCCGCGACGTGCTGCGGGATGCCGGATTGCCGGTCGACGACACGCTGCTTTTGCGCCGTGTCAACAACCGCGATGGCCGCAAAACCGCCTGGGCAAACGACCGCCGTGTGTCGGGCGATGTGCTGCGCGCGCTTTCGGACACTTTGGTCGAACTTCACGGCCAGCACGATGAGCGCGGGCTGCTGAACCCGCGCGGCCACCGCGCGATGCTGGATGACTTCGGCGGGCTTGAAGACCTGGTGGCGCGGTCGCGTGCTTGCTGGCGTGATCTTCATTCGGCGCGCTCCGCGCTCGAGGACGCGCGCGCACAAGTTGATGCGTTGAAAGAAGAAGAAGACTTTTTGCGCCACGCGGTCGGCGAACTGGCAGATCTTGCACCGACCCCAGGCGATGACGCCGAGCTTGATGCGAAACGACGCATGATGCAGCAGGCCGGAAAAATCCGCGACGACGTGGTGCGCGCGCATACCGCACTTGGCGTTGACGGTGCTGAAAGCCTGCTCAGGGACGCCACCCGCTGGCTCGAAGACGCCGCCGAAAATGCCGACGATGTCCTTGACGACGCAATCGCGTCCCTTACCCAGGCAACGGACGAATTGGGTGAGGCCGAACACGCGGTCGCCCGCGCGCTCAGCGCGCTCGACGTCGATCCGGCGGAACTGGAACGGGTCGAGGAACGCCTCTTCGCCATCCGCGCGCTCGCGCGAAAGCACAACGTGCAGCCCGACGACCTGACAAGACTTGCCGACGACCTTGGCCGGAAACTTTCCGCCCTTGATGCTGGTGCCGACGATCTGAAGGAATTCGTGCGCGCCGAGGCCGAGGCCGAGGCGCTTTATGACGAATCCGCAGACACGCTTGGTGCCGCGCGCGCCGAAGCGGCTGAAGCACTTGATACCGCAATGGTCGGGGAACTGACGCCGCTGAAGCTCGAGCGCGCGGTTTTCACGACCGAGATTACCGAGGGGAACGCTGGCCCCGATGGCCGCGACGTGGTCGCGTTCACCGTCGCCACGACCCCCGGCGCGCCAGCTGGTCCACTGAACAAGATCGCCTCTGGTGGGGAGCTCAGCCGGTTTCTGCTGGCCCTGAAGGTCTGCCTCGCCTCCGGCACGGCCGGCGTGACCATGATCTTTGACGAGATCGACCGCGGTGTCGGCGGTGCGACGGCGGATGCCGTTGGTCGCCGGTTGGAAGCACTTGCGGCGGATGCGCAGATCCTCGTTGTCACCCATTCCCCGCAGGTCGCGGCGCGCGGTGCGCATCATTGGCGCGTCGACAAAGAAATCTCGGGCGATGTGACGACATCCACGGTGACCGTGCTCGACGAGGCCACCCGCATCGACGAACTGGCGCGTATGCTTTCCGGCGATAGGGTCTCTGAAGAAGCCCGCAGGGCGGCCGAGGCGCTTTTGTCGGCGTAGTTTAACTGCGACGCCGACGCCGTGTTCTGACGGGCGGTGCTGCATCGTCCTCGGTGCCGTCCCTTGGCGAAGAAAACCCGCCCAAGGCATCGGTGATCTGATCCAGCGTCGGACGCTCGCCCTTTGGCCGCGTCTCCAAAGCTTCGCGCATCAGCCGCAGATGATCCGGTGTCGTGCCACAGCACCCGCCGATGATAGCCGCACCCGCGTCGCGCGCGAGTGCGGCATAATCCGCCATAAGTTCGGGAGTGCCGTCATAGTGGATGTGGCCGTCGACATATTTGGGGATGCCTGCGTTGCCCTTGGCAATTAAAGGCCGTTCAGATCCGTTCGCAGCCATCCCAAGAACGGTGCGCAACAGGTCCGATGCCCCAACACCGCAGTTCGCCCCGAAGGCAATCGGCGGATGCTCAAGTTTGGCGACAAGTTCCGCCATTGCCTGGCTTGTCAGCCCCATCATCGTGCGCCCGGCGGTGTCGAAACTCATGGTCCCGCACCAGGGCATTCCTGCAAGGCCAGCGGCCTCGGCCGCCGCGCGGTATTCTTCCGCAGCGCTGATGGTCTCCACCCACAAAACATCCGCCCCGCCTGCTTTCAGCGCTTCTGCCTGCTCGTGGAACATCTCCACCGCGCTCTCATAGGTCAGCGACCCCATCGGCACCATAATCTCGCCCGTGGGTCCAACCGAGCCGGCAACGATGACGTCGCGCCCGGATTTGTCGGCAATCTCGCGGGCGATCTCGGCGCCCGCACGGTTCACCTCACCGACCCTCGACTGAGCATCGTGCAATTTCAGCCGTGCCGCATTGCCGCCGAAAGTGTTGGTCAGAAAGATATCGGATCCGGCCTCGACTGAGCCACTGTAAAGCGCCTCGACGCGATCAGTATGATCCAGGTTCCAAAACTCGGGCGCGTCCCCGGCGGAAAGCCCCATGTTGAAAAGATTGGTCCCGGTCGCGCCATCGGCCAAAAGCCAATCGCGCCGTGTCAGAATATCGCTTAGTCGGTCCGCCATCGGCCTCTCGTTTCGTTATCGAACAAGGCCCCCATGCCATGCCCCCCGATCCGGCGCAAATGTCTTGTCCTCACAATGATTATGAAGTTGATAACTTGTCGATTACCAATTCTTCATCTCTCAAATAAAGTTCGCGTTTGCAGGGGCTTGTCCTGGGTAAAGCAACGCGCGCATTGCCGAAAAGCATTAAGGTCTTGATAATGTTTGCGAGGTCCGGGCTTGGGATGGCGGATTTGGTGGAGCCAAGGGGGATCGAACCCCTGACCTCTTGCATGCCATGCAAGCGCTCTCCCAGCTGAGCTATGGCCCCATATCTTGCGCGGGCGGGCATTGCTCGCCGCCCGCGTGGGTTACCGATTTAGTCCCTTTGACGCAAGCAGAAACTCGGCGTTATTCGTCGTCGTCAGCGGCGACATCGGCGATTTCGTCCAGCGAAACATTGTCATTGTCGTCGTCTTCCAGGACATCGTCGCCCAGATTGACCTCCGCATCGTCGTCATCGTCTTCGAGGACAACTTCTTCTTCCGCCGCGTCTTTTTTTGCCACGTCTTTTTCTGCCACGTCTTCTTCGGCGGGTTTTGCGCTGGCATCGGGTTTGTCCGCGACCATCGTGCGACTGGCTTTGCCGGTCTCGATGTTCACAGTTTCGCCGGTATAGGGGCTGATCACCGGTTTGGCGTTCAGATCATAAAACCGACGGCCTGTCGTCGGACATAGGCGCTTAGTGCCCCATTCTTCTTTCGGCATGGGTTTCCCTCTTCAAGTACTGTCTGTGAATTGCCGCGCCAACTGCCACAAGTGCCGGGAACTGTCAAAGGCAATCGAAGAATTCGTCGTTTATGTTGGGAGATTGTTCCGAGGCGAAAGGGCGAACACGGCGCGACAAGAACCATTCCGTTGAAAATTGCGCAGGTGTCAGGTCAGCGGGACGAAGCCGCCGTCGGCTCAAGGTCTGCACAATTTGGGCAACGGTTTGGTCAAGTCTCGATCGGCGCACCCACTAAGCCGCCCCATTCCAGCCATGCGCCGTCATAATGGCGGACGTTTGAATGACCTAGTAGGTATTTAAGTACAAACCATGTCTGATTACCTCGCCCGCCGATGACACAATGCGTAATCGCCTCTTTGTCTGCCGTGACACCATGGCTGGCGAATAACTCCCGTAGCTCCTCTACCGATCTGAATGTGCCGTCAGCTTGCTTGGACCGCCCCCAGGGGACGTTGACGGCACCGGGAATGTGGCCGCCACGCTGTCCGCCGTCGGGAAGTTTCCATCCCTGAATCAGTGTTCCACTGTATTCCGCTGGCTCTCGGACATCTACGACGATCTGGTTTGGGTCCTTGATCGACGCCATAACTTGGTCACGCAACGCGCGGTCTGACCAATTTGGTTCCTGAGCGAGATACGTCGTTGATTTTACATCTACAACTTCAGCAGTCATCGCCCGATTTTCGGCCAGCCACTTTTCGCGCCCGCCGTTCAATATCCTAACGTCAGCGTGGCCATAGATTTTCAGTATCCAAAACGCATAGGTCGTATAAGCGTTACCCGGGGCGCCGTATAAAACAATGGTTGTATCGCCCGATATACCGGTGCGCCCCAGCAATGCCTGCCATCCCTCCTTGTCCGGGATATCTTTCCGCACTGGATGTTGAAAATCCTGAGTCCATGTCCAGGGTAACGAGCCGGGAATGTGTTTCCCGTCATAAGCATCTGTGTCAAAAGCAGCCTCGATTATGCGGATATTGGGTTCGCCCAAGTGACTGGACAACCACTCGGTTTCGACTAGGACTTCGGGAATTGCGTAGTTTGCCATATGTTCGCCCCTCTTTGATCCGCTGATTTTGGGCGACAGGACGGATTCGGTCAACATTGGCAATCGTCTGGGTTCTTAGACAGAAACGACAGTTGCTAAGAGAGAGTGGCTGGTCTGCCAAAAGGGGCCGCTTTCCGCTCCTAGCAGACCTTAACTAATCGGCCAGGAAACATTTGAGTTGCAACTGTAAGAATAAGGGCAAACAGAATTGGTGCCGGTGTGATCGGCAAACAGGGCAGGAAGCAGCAGTGAATACGCAGTCGAGCGACGTGAACATCCGGCATTCGGCGCGCGCACGCCGGATGACGCTCAGGGTATCCGAGCTGGATGGTCGGGCGACGCTTACCGTGCCGCGCGGGACAAGCGACCGGGCCGCGAAAACCTTTCTGAACGACAATTCCACCTGGCTGGATCGGGCGCGATCCAGAGTGCCGGACATTATCGTTGTTGCGGCAGGAATTGACCTGCCGGTCGAAGGGCGGATGCTGCCGGTTCGCGCGGGCCTGGTCAAAACCGCGAAATTCCTCGAAGATCATATTGTTGCGCCTGAAAATAATACCGGCGCGGCGCTGCGTGTTGCGTTGAAGTTCGCAGCAAAAACCCGGCTCGACGATGCGGTGTCGCGCTATGCCGCTCGTGTCGGTGGCACCGTCAACCGGATCACGCTACGCGACACCCGGTCGCGGTGGGGGTCGTGTTCGGGGCGCGGCAATCTGATGTTTTCCTGGCGCCTGATCATGGCGCCACCAGACGTTCTGAAGTATGTGGCCGCCCACGAAGTGGCGCATCTTCAGGAGATGAACCATTCCCCGGCTTTCTGGGCGCTGGTTGAGCGCCTTTTTCCCGATTACAAATCCATGCGGCCATGGCTGCGAAGCGACGGAATCCGGCTGCACCGCTATCGCTTTGATTGACGCCGAGCCGGGTATGTGATCACGTTCTGTCATGCTGAACCGCGCCGCAGATCCGCTTCCCGCCATCCACGACCGCGTCTACCGCACAATCCGAACCCGGATCATGCACGGCGAAATGGACCCCGGGCAGTCGCTGACGCTTCGGGGCATCGGGAAAGATTTCGGCGTCTCGATGACGCCCGCGCGCGAGGCGGTACGCAGGCTGGTTGCCGAAGGCGCGCTTACGCTTTCAAGCTCGGGGCGCGTATCGACGCCGGAGCTAAACAACGACCGGATCGAAGAGCTTGCAGCACTTCGCGCCTTGATCGAGACCGAACTTGCAAGCCGCGCGCTGCCACGCGCTTATCCCGCATTAATCGAACGACTTAGCCTGATCAACAACACCGTTTCTGAAGCGATCGTCAAAGGTGACAGCGTGGCATACATCCGCACAAACCTGGAATTTCACCGAACGCTTTATCTGCGTGCGCAGGCGCCCGCGATGCTGGCAACGGCCGAAACCGTCTGGCTTCAACTGGGGCCGACAATGCGCGAGCTTTATGGAAAACTGAAGCGTACCGAAGTCCCCAAAAATCACCGTCTGATCCTTGCCGCACTTCGCGCAGGCGACGAACCGGGATTGCGGCTGGCAGTGCGCAGCGATGTGACGCAGGGACTTGGGATGCTGACGACCTGAACAGGCACTTATCAACAAATATTGTAGGGCTCATCACAGTTTCGCGTTTGACCAACGCAGTTTTTCAATTCTAAAGCGGAACCATGGAACGCCCAGCACCACTTTTCACGCCGGTTCTGATCGTCGGCTGCTTTATCATGCTGCTGAGCTTTGCCGTGCGGGCGTCCTTTGGTGTATTCCAACTACCGATTGCCGACGAGTTCGGCTGGGCGCGAACTGAGTTTTCGCTGGCGATTGCCATTCAGAACCTCGCCTGGGGCGTTGGCCAGCCGTTTTTTGGTGCTTTGGCCGAGAAGATTGGCGACCGGCGCGCGATTGTTTTTGGCGGCTTCACCTATGCCTTGGGTCTGGTTCTGTCGTCCTATTCGACGACGCCGTTTGCGATCCAGAGCCTTGAAGTGCTGGTGGGCTTTGGCGTGGCCGGAACCGGATTTGGGGTCATTCTTGCGGTTGTCGGGCGGGCGTCATCGGATGAAAATCGTTCCATGTCGCTGGCGATTGCCACAGCGGCCGGATCGGGGGGCCAGGTCATAGGCGCGCCGACAGCGGAGTTTTTGCTGACGATAATGCCGTGGCAATCGGTTTTCCTGATTTTCGCTGCGGTCATTCTGGCCTCGCTTCTGGCACTTCCGATGATGCGCGCGCCAGCGATCACGAGGGTTGAGCTGGAAGAAAGCATGGGCACCGTGCTGAAACGTGCGTTCCGAGACCCTTCTTATGCGATGATTTTCATGGGTTTCTTTTCCTGTGGTTACCAGCTGTCATTTATCACCGCGCATTTTCCGGCTCTGGTGGCCGAAATGTGCGGGCCAATTCAGCCCGGCGGAACGCTTCACTCGATTGGCATCAACACGACATCGGCGCTTGGTGCGATTGCAATCGGCATAATCGGATTTTCCAATATTGCAGGCACGCTTGCCGCAGGCTGGGCGGGCAAGCGATATTCAAAGAAGTATCTTCTGGCCGGAATTTATACCGGGCGAACGATCATCGCGGCGGCATTTATCCTGACGCCGATTACACCGGCGACGGTGATATTGTTTTCCGTCGCGATGGGGTCGCTTTGGCTGGCGACCGTGCCGCTAACCAGCGGGCTGGTCGCGCATCTATACGGGCTTCGATACATGGGCACGCTTTATGGCATCGTCTTTTTCAGCCATCAGCTTGGGTCGTTCATCGGCGTCTGGCTGGGTGGGCGGATGTATGATCTGACGGGCGGATACACCGCGGTCTGGTGGGTCGGGATCGGCGTTGGCGCGTTCAGCGCCATCGTTCATTTGCCAATCCGCGAGGAACCACGGGTTTCGCAAGCCGCCTGAGAAATGTTTCGCGCGCGAAACATTTTTGCTGCAAGTCACTGATATTCCTGACCGTGACGGTCTAGTTGATTGAAAATAAACGATAAGTTCTCGATGTTAGGGCAATAGAAACGCTCGCAATGCGTCCGCCACATCCGACGGGTGCGTCTGCGGTAGGCAATGGCCGCCTTCTTTGACCTCGACGTGGTGGCATTCGGGGTTCAATTCGGTTAGCCGCGCCATCGCGTGGATTTGGATGACCGGATCGAGCCGACCCCAGATCGCCAGGACCGGGGTGCCGTAATCTCGGATAGCCGTGTGATCTTCGTCGAGCGTATCGGACAAGGCATACCGGCGCGACGACAATATTGCCGGCAGGTATCCGCGCGTTCGGGTTTCCGCCGCTTGCCGGTCCAGCAGATCGGGAATGATCGTGGGATCGTTGATCTGGACGCCGAGTTCGCGACGCAGCGCCCAGCCACCGGCAACACGCATCAGCCAGTCGCCGATCACCGGCACCGTCCACGCCCTTGCAAGGGGGTCGTCATATGTCGGGACCAGTCCCGCGGGCGCAATCAAAACCAAAGACCTGATCCGTTTGCCTTCCTCAG
>CAXMNX010000009.1:0-2759 GCA_964194845.1 uncultured Boseongicola sp. | reverse complement strand
ACCAGCCTCGGACGTTCCGAAATATGACCAGACCTGGCAATTCGGCAGCGCCTCTAACCCGCGCCGAACCAACGTTCGCGGAACAGGGGCGCCAGCCGACGGGAAAAACTTGAGCGATTTTAGTTTCTCCGACCCGTTTTGTTCGGCCCATGTGACCGTATCCACCAGAAACGGCGTCGGGGCGACGGTAAAGGTGCAGCTATAGCGATGGATCAGATCGACCGCGCGATCCGGGTGCCAGCGCGATAACAGGATCATCGGCGATCCGAGCAGCAGCGAGAACCGCACGCCAAAAAGCAGCGACACCGCATGACCAACCGGCGATGAAACCAGAATTGGGTCGTCGCCGGTCAGGCCAAAATGTTCGGCAAATACCCCGGTCTGACGCTCCCACGTCGCACCTGTGTGCATCGCCGCTTTTGGCGTACCGGTGGTACCCGACGTGCAGGCCAGCCAAGCCAGTAGACCGCCATCCTTTGCAATTGGTGTTTCCGGGCCAATCGGTGCCGTTTCATCGGCGCGGAAGCAACGTTCCCCCAGTTGGTCAAAAAGCGGGTTATCGCCGACCAGGTGTTCGGTCAGGACCACAACCTTTGCATCGAGAACTTCGGCCAGTTCGGTGATCGACGTGCCTGCGCCCCACGGCAGGTTGACCAGCACGCCTGCGCAAAGACGAACCGCCAGATAGTCAACTACAAATTCAATGACATTAGGCCGTGCGACGATCACCCGGTCACCGGGTTCTACGCCTTGCGCAATAAACTGTCCCGCGCGGGCGCGGGCAGCGTTAATCAGTTCGCCAACCGACATCTCGCGCTCAAATTCCGCCACAGCCAGTGATGCGGGGTCGCGGGCGCAGAGCCGCGCCCATTCTTCTGCGGCAAAATCGCGGGGTGAGGTGTTGGTTTCCTTCAGCATCATTTTCGCACTCAGATTGCCTTGATTTCAGTCACGATTTTGGCGACTTGTTCATCCGTCACCCCGTCAAACCATGTTTCGTCAATCTGGATCCGATCCACCTTGCCACCGTAGCGTTTTTTCAAAGCACCGGGCAAATCATCTGGTTTGGTAACAACTGCGTAGGCCTCCAGCATCTGGTCGGTCACCAGATTGCCCATCTCCTCCCACTTGTTCTCGCGCGTCAATGCCGCGAAATCTTCCTGATTTACGCTCCAGCCATGCATCGACAACATGTCTTTGTATTCCGGGGTCGAGGCATAAAGCGCCACGCGTTCCTTCAGCCCCTTGACCACTTTGTCGATGCCAACGTCGGTGGTGGCACAACCGATGAAACCATAGCCGCCAAGATCAAGTTCCTTCAGCGTTCGCCCCGATCGTTCCAGCCCGATCTCAAGGTTGGGCAGCATCACTTCCTCGTGCCATTTCCAGGTGACCGGATCGCCGGGCAGGTGGCCGTCGGCAAGCTCTCCACATAGTCGGCACATCAACTTGTTGATCGCCGCCAGGTGGATTTCGGGCACGCCGGTCTTCAGCGGTCCGGGATTGTAATACGGGATCATCAGGTTGTGCTTGTAATAGACCCCGTCATAATCAAGCCGCGTGCCGTTCTGCCAGCAATCCCAGATCGCCTGCATTGCTTTGATATAGTCCTTCATCCGGCGCACAGGCGGCTGAAAATCCATTCCGAAACGCCGTGTCAGATGCGCCTTGATCTGCGACCCGATGCCAAGCTGAAACCGACCGCCTGACAATTCGTTGAGCGACCACGCATCGTAAGCCGTGGCCATCGGGCTACGCGGAAAGGCGACGAATACCCCGGTCATCATCTTGATATTTTCGGTGAGCATGGCACCGGCGGCGGCAGATAAAGTCGGCGGAACCGTCAGTTCCAGCAACGTCGTGCCGTCGTAACCAAGGCGTTCGGCGCGAGCCATCGCTTGCGGTATTTCCGACAATTTCTTTGGACGGACCATTGAATAAACGCGCATCGGATGTTCCCCTGCTAAAGTGTTGACTGATAGTGTTTTTTAACGAACTCGGCCGAATATTTACCACTTTTCAAATCGCGATCCATTGCGTCAGGTGCGCGTTCAGACGGCGAGCCGTATCCACCTGCGCCGGGTGTTTCGACGGTGATACGAGCACCCAGTTTGACCTCGACCTCGTTCGGCTTGTCATCGAGGCGCCGCTCGCCGTCATTGTCGTGGATTGTGAACTTGCCAGACGCACCGCCGCCACCACCAAACAGGCCCCATGGCTGATAGCGAAAGCGTTCGCCCGCTCCATTAAAAACGCATTCATGATCGACCGGCGTCAAAACCCTGCGCAGCCCCATGCCGCCACGATACTTGCCCGCGCCGCCCGAATTTTCGACAAAGCCGTATTCCTCGACCCGCAGCGGATATTCCTGTTCGATCGATTCCACCGGCAGGTTTGACGTGTTGGTAATCCCAACCTGCACGCCGTCTTTGCCATCTTTGGTCGCCCGCGCGCCCATCCCGCCGCCCAGCGTCTCGAAATAAAGGTAGGGCTTGTCCGTCCGCGGATCGACGCCGGAAAACACCGCCGTGGTGTTTGCACCGTTCGCCGCCGCGATGACATTATGCGGAACTGCCTTGGACAATGCGCCAAGAACAACGTCAATCACCCGCTGGCAGGCGTGCGCGCGCGCCGCAACCGGCGCCGGAAAGACGCAGTTCAGCAAAGTCCCTTTTTCACATTCAATATCAACCACATCCAGCACGCCTTGATTGGACGGCATGTCACTGTCGAGCGCCGCGATTAGGGCATAGTTCACG
>CAXMNX010000008.1:0-21988 GCA_964194845.1 uncultured Boseongicola sp. | reverse complement strand
GCGTGCCCGGGTTGCAATAAGGCGGCGACAGATAGAAACACATTGCCAATCAGTTCGGTGCGACCGGATTGAGACGCACCTTTTACACACGAGGGAAAAACGATGAAAAAGGTTCTTCTAGGCACAACCGCTCTGGTAATGAGCGCTGGCGCTGCAGCTGCTGACGTATCGCTCAGCGGTTACGCGGAAATTGGTATTAAGGACGCTGGCGGAGCCAGCAGCGTTGAGTTCCACCACGATCTTGACGTAACATTCAAACTGTCGGGCGAAACCGACAATGGTCTGACGTTCGGCGCAACTATTGACTTGGACGAAATCGACCACGACACCGCCGCCGGCGACGGCGGCGGCATCGGCGGCGACAGCGGATCGCATTCGGTGTTCGTATCCGGCAGCTTCGGCACGATCACCATGGGTGACACCGATGGCGCTTTCGACGCTGCTTTGACGGAAGTTGACTCGCTGACGTCGATTGCCGACGATCATACCGCGCACTCTGGCTTCAGCGGTAACGATGGGCTTGACGGTTACAACGACGGCCAGATTCTCAAATACAATTATTCGTTCGGTGAAATTGTGTTCGATGTTTCGGCTGAGCTTGACGACACCGCCGGTTCGGACGACGTAATTGGCGTTGGTGTTCGGTGGTCTGGCGATGTGGGCGGCGGCAGTGGTCTGGCCATCGGCGTTGGTTTCCAGGACAACGGCGTTGTTGATATCTCCGGTGTTAGTGTCAGAGCTGACATGGGCGGTTTTGAGATTCTTGCGAACTACACCGATCACAGCACCGAAGGCGACTACACTGCGATTGGTTTGGTGTACTCGGCTGGCGCGGCCACTTTCCATGCCAACTACGGTGAGAAATCTGGTAATACGGATGGTGCGGTTACCGCACCCTGCGGCGGCGCGGCAAGCTGCGACGGCTTTGGTCTTGCGGTCAACTACGACCTCGGCGGCGGCGCTACTGCCATGGTTGGCTACGGCGACTCGAGCGGTTCGTCGACATGGTCGGCTGGTCTGGGCCTGTCGTTCTAATCTGACGATTGATCAAAAGAAGTTTTGGGGCGGGTCAATTGACCCGCCCTTTTTCTTTGTCCGCGCTCGACATTCCTTGATGCCGTCAATATTCATAGTTCATAAAAGCAGATGAAAGGTTTGCATGCTTTCCCCTTCGTTGTCTGCCGCCGCGCCGGATTATGAAAAAGGTGTTGAACTGCTTTCAAAGCGGGAATTTGAAGCCGCGCTGAAGGAATTTCGTGGGGTGGTCGCGACAAAGCCAGATCACGCCGAAGCCCATGTTCAAATCGGCCGAATACTGCTGGCGGTAAATCGCGCGACGGCTGCAATCGGGTCATTTGCCAAAGCCTCCAAAATCAAGCCGTCTGCGAAACTAATTTGGCATGCCTGGGCGGAGGCAATTGCGCTCGGCGGTGATGACGCTGAACGAGATTTCTTCCTCAATGCACTGAAGTCAGCGCCTGTTGACCCTGGATTGCGCGTTCGACTTCAAGATCGTTTTGGATCAATGCGTAAAGCGTCACACCCGAACATTGGCGGCGCACCGCGAAACGCAATCAACGGTCTTGTATCGCTGGTAAAATCCCAGAAATTTGCTCGCGCCGAGAACGAGGCGAAAAAACTAATAGCGACGCATCCTAAATCTGCCGTGGCGGTTAGTATCCTGGCAACTGCGCAGGCCGGCCAAGGAAAGGACGATCTCGCCCATGCGAACTATAAGAAGGCATTTAAGCTCGATCCAGCCTATTCCGAAGTTTATGAAAATTACGGGCGGTTTCTTCTTAGTAGAAACATGCCGCTAGAGGCTGCCAGTAATCTGAAAAAAGCAGTTACATTGTCGCCGGACATGGTCTCGGCACTCGTCAGTCTTGGCGCTGCCCTCAATCAAACCAGCGAACATCGCTCTGCCATTGTCCTATTAGAGCGGGCGCGGGAAAACGATCCGAAAGACATCCAGGGGCTGATCGAACTTGGAAATGCCTATTTGCGCACCAACGCTCACAAAGAAGCCTTAGAGGCATATGAGACGGCCCGCGTATTTTCCAAGGACCAAGTATCGCACGACCATCGTGTGTCGCTGGCACAAATGCAGATGAAGTTTGATCAAGACGCGAACGCATTGAAAAATCTGGACCTGGTCCTGAAGGATGCCCCCGAATTTGCGCCCGCGATATCGGCCAAAGCTGGTATTCTCCAGTCTCAAGGGCAATTCGCAGAAGCGCGTGAGTATTTCGCAAGGGCATTTGAACTCGACCCGACCAACGGAGAAAACTACCGCCTATATCTTGCATCGCACAAATCCAAACCCGGCGACCCGATTATCGAGCGGATGCAAAAGCTCTACAAAACCGCCGAGTTGACCGACGTCAACCGGATGAACCTCGCATTTGCCATTGCAAAAGCTCTGGAAGATTCAAAGGAATTCGAAAACGTTTTCAGATATTTGAACGAGGCGAACGCCCTCCTCCGCAAATCCGTCCTCTACAACATACAAAAGCGCTACAGCGAGGTTAAATTATTCAAGGAAGCTTACATCAATTTCGACTACATATCTGCGCCGCAACTTAATATCTGCGAGGCCGCGCCGATTTTTGTCACCGGCATGCCACGCTCCGGCACGACGCTGGTCGAGCAAATTATCGCCAGTCATTCTACGATGACTAGTGGCGGCGAGCTTGGAATTGGGTCGCGTCTCAGCTCGAAATTAATCGCAGATAGTAATTCCATTCACCCGGTCCGCGACCTCAAACCGGCCGAAATATCCCAACTCGGCACTGACTATGCCAAATACGTGGCCGAACGCTTCCCCGAAGCCTCCCGTATCACTGACAAATCCATCAAGTCTTACATGCACATGGGCCTGCTAAAACTCGCGTTGCCCAAGGCCCGCTTCATCGTCGTGCGACGCGACCCGCGCGACACCCTTCTTTCTATGTATAAAAACAAGTTCCCCGAGGGCACCCATTCTTACGCCTATGACCTGAAGGATCTCGCGCATTACTACGGAACCTTTGTCGAAATGGTTGATTTCTGGCGCGAGCGTGTGCCGGACTGGTTCTACGAAGTGAACTACGACGAGCTTGTCTCGAACCCGGAAGAAGAATCCCGCAAGCTGATCGACGCCTGTGGTCTTGACTGGGAAGACGCTTGCCTGAATTTCCACGAGAACAAAAACAAAGTGCAGACGCTCAGCCTTTACCAGGTCCGCCAGCCGATCACTAAAGCATCGGTAAAGGGCTGGAAACGCTACGAAAAAGAACTCGAGCCGATGATCGAGATCCTGCGGAAAGACGGACATGTCACTGACTGACATTAAGGCGCGCGTTGCTGCTGCCGAGGTTGCTGCCGGGCGCGCGCCCGACTCCGTCGAGTTGATTGCCGTCAGCAAAGTGCAGCCCAAGGAACGCATCGACGCGGTTCTCGGCGAAGGCCACCGTATTTTCGGTGAAAATCGCGTGCAGGAAGCCGAAGGCAGATGGCCCACTTTCAAGGAGCAGTATCCAGGCATCGAACTGCACTTGATTGGCCCATTGCAGACCAACAAGACCCGCGCGGCAATGGCGCTTTTCGATGCGATCCATTCGGTTGACCGCCCGAAGCTTGCCCGCTCCATCGCGCGTATCGCAGACGAGACCAGCGCCAGCCCCGAAATATTCGTTCAGGTCAACACCGGCGACGAAAACCAGAAGGCCGGTGTGCCGGTGGATGAAGCCGATGCGCTGATTGCCGAATGCCGGGCGCTGGGTTTGCCGCTCAAAGGGCTAATGTGCATTCCGCCCGCAGATGAAACGCCGTCTTTGCATTTCGCGCTGCTGGCGAACATAGCCGCCCGAAACGGGCTGGCGGACCTTTCGATGGGGATGAGCAGCGATTTTGAAGAGGCGATTGCCCGGGGTGCCACCCATATCCGCGTCGGTTCCGCCATCTTTGGCGCGCGCGATTACGGCTAACGCTGCACCACCAACCGCGTGCCCGGGGCAATGCGCGCCGCAATCCAGTGCAAATGATCCGGGCTGAGTGCGACGCATCCGGCGGTCGGATATCCGGGCCGCCGCCAGCGATGCACAAATATTGCAGAGCCACGGACAGGGTCGGCGTTCGGCCAGTTCCAATCCGTTACCAATATCAGGTCGTAAAGCGGGTCGGCGCGGCGGAGCGCCTCGTGCGACGCGCCATATGGTGCCCGCACTTGCAGATTATACTCGGCGCGATCTGGATCATCGCACCAAAGATCGCCGGGCCGGATCGGTTCCGCCCAATTCGCGGGACGCGCTATCCGATCGGGCCGATACAGCATTCCGACGATCCTGTGCGCGCCTTCCGGCGTCGCCCCATCGCCCTCGCGCTTGGTTGGGGTTACGCCGCCGCGCCCGACAACGCAGGGATACCGTCGCCCGAAGAACCGCAATCCAAGCGGTGTCACCACCAGATCGTCTGGGCTTGCCAACACCATTATTGGCCTGGAAATATCCCGGGAGTTGTCATTTTCACGCCATCGGTCCGCGAAACAATGGCAACGGGCAGCGCCCCGGCAAGATCACCGTCATAATATATGCCCCGATTTCTTTGCCTTCACATCCAGATACCGCGCGTTCAGTGGGTTCAGGCCAACCTTCAGCGGCTCGCGCTCGACCACGTCAATACCCTGAGCCTCCATCATCGCAACCTTGGCCGGATTGTTGGTCAGAAGACGAACCGACGCGAAACCCAACCGCTTCAGCAGATCAGCACCAGTTCGGAAATCCCGCTCGTCGTCCTCGAATCCCAGCCGATGGTTGGCCTCGACCGTATCGAAACCCTGATCCTGAAGCGCATAGGCACGCATCTTGTTCGCCAGCCCGATCCCGCGGCCCTCCTGGTTCAGATAAAGCAGCACGCCCTCGCCCGCTTCCCCCATCTGGCGAAGGGCTGCCTGAAGCTGTGGTCCGCAATCGCATTTGAGCGATCCCAAAACGTCACCGGTGAAACAGGCCGAATGCAAACGCACCAGAACCGGCTTGTCGCGCGCTGGCTGTCCGATCTCGCAGACCACATGCTCGTCACCGCCGCCCTCAGGGCGAAACACGTGAACGCGCCCGGCTTCCGAGACCGTGATCGGCACACGCCCGGATACGATGTTGCGGTGGACAACAGGTGCGGCGAGTGCTTGCTCAGTTTCCGCGGCTTCAAGAACCGTCAGTTCCGGCGGTGCCGCCGCGACCTCAACCAAAAGCGCGGCAGGTAGCAGCCAGGCGGATTTGACCAGGCGGATCGCCAACCGGTGCAGCGTCGGCGACCCGGCGCGCAGCGCGTTGAATGGGCCTTTCAGAGGCGTCGAAAGATCGTCCTTGGGGTCTGCCACGCAGGCAACCCAGCTGGCATCCGCATCTGCGGGCAACGCCAGCCGGGCAAGATCGCCGTCGTAAATCTGCGCGCGAAGCGTCTTTGCGCGCCAGGCGGTGATCGCCAGCTCCGGTGCGCCAAGATGCCGCGCCGCATTAAGCCGCGCGTCGCTCAACCCCTCGGCCGCAAAAATCAATGCCAGCCGCCCGCCGCCCTGCAACACCACCGGCAACCCAAGCCGAAGATCGGTTCGGGCGCGCGCAATCCGGTCGTTTAATGTCGGCAGAAGGGTCATCGGGCCTCGCAATTCACCTAGCTCATGTAGCCAGCTTTGACAGATATTGAAACATTTCGCCGTCTCACGACACATGCCCGTGAAAAAATGCAGCATATCTTGCCGTGGGCGCCCGGACTGCGCATCTCTGCACCATCGGCGAATGGAGGACGCAATGGCGCAAAACTTGAAAAAAATTCTGCTGGTCGATGACGATGACGATCTGCGCGAAGCGCTGGGCGAACAGTTGATCATGACCGAAGACTTCGACGTATTCGAGGCCGCCAACGGCTCGGAGGCGATGGATAAGGCTAAACAAGCCATTTATGACCTGGTGATATTGGACGTTGGCCTGCCGGATACCGACGGGCGCGAATTGTGCCGGGTGCTTAGAAAGAACGGCGTCAAATGCCCGATCGTTATGCTGACGGGCCATGACAGCGATTCAGATACCATCCTTGGCCTGGATGCAGGCGCAAACGACTATGTTTCGAAACCGTTCAAGTTTCCGGTTTTTCTGGCGCGCATTCGTGCGCAACTGCGCCAGCACGAGCAATCTGAAGATGCCATCTTCCAGCTTGGACCTTATACATTCCAGCCTGCCCAGAAGTTGTTGCTGACCGAGGAAGAAAAGAAAATTCGTCTGACCGAGAAAGAGACGAACATTCTCAAGTTCCTTTATCGGGCATCCGAAGGCGTTGTTGCCCGCGATGTGCTGTTGCACGAGGTCTGGGGCTACAATGCTGGTGTGACCACACACACACTCGAGACACATATTTACCGGCTTCGGCAAAAAATCGAACCGGATCCCTCGAATGCTCGTTTATTAGTTACCGAGTCGGGTGGATACCGTTTGGTAGCCTGATCACGTCGAAATTTTCGACACAAGAGATCCCGTTTCCATGTCCGGGTAATGGCATGGTACCTCCCTGTTGGACTGGCCGGGCCTTGTGCCCGGCCTTTTTTTGCGCGCCGTCAGGCGGCGACATCAAGCGTCTCGATCGCCTTGTGGGCTTTACTGAGTGCCGCATCGGCATCAACGGCCATTTGGTCGGCGGCCACGAACACCACGTCCCGGATGCCGAGAAAACCAAGAATATGACGGACGTAGCCCGACGCATGGTCGTATTCCGACCCGATCTGGGTGCCACCCGATGCGACTGCGACAATCGCGCGTTTGCCAACCAAAAGCCCTTCAGGCCCGTTTTCAGTATACCGAAAGGTCACGCCCGCCCGGGCAACAAGGTCGATCCAGGCCTTGAACGCGGCCGGGACGGAAAAGTTATGGATCGGAAGACCGATAACAATGACATCAGCGCCCTGAAGTTCTTCGACAAGGCGATCCGACAGCGACAGGCTTTGTGTTTGCGCGGCGGTCCGGTCACCGGGCGGCGTAAAATTGGCGGTGATCCAGCTTTCGTCGATCAGTGGTAGCGGCTCGGCAAGATCGCGCTGCATGACGCCAGGTTCTCCGGTCGCCCGGAACTGGTCGATCACCCGATTTGTCAGGTTGCGCGAGACCGAGCCCTGTCGGCGCGCGGATGCGTCAATGCGCAGAATATTGGTTGTCATTTTTCGAATTCCTTCAATTTCGATTGTTGGCGACATAAGTCTGTATGGCAGCGAGTGAAATTCTCACTTTCCGAACGTGGGTTGTGCAAAAATATGTGAATAGCACGACTTTTGGCTGGTGTTAGGCGATATTCGCACCATAAAGGAAGGCAACCAACAGGCGAATGACGCGGCGGGTGCGTCAGAAATATGGGTGAGAAATCATGGCAATCAGTACCTGGGATGAGATCCGGACCGCCTATCATGTGGCGCGGGTGGGAACCGTCAGTGGGGCCGCAGACGCGCTTGGCGTCCACCACGCGACCGTGATCCGGCACATCGACGCGCTGGAGGGTCAACTTGGCGTCAAGCTTTTTCAGCGCCACGCGCGTGGCTATACTTCGACCGAGGCGGGTTCGGATTTACTTCAGGTGGCGCAGGCAACCGACGACCAGTTCACTCAGCTTGTCGGGCGAATCCGGGGCCGGGGCGACGAAGTTTCAGGCGAATTGGTCGTGACCTCGCTGACGTCGGTGTCGCCGCGCCTGACGCCGACGCTGGCGCGGTTTCAGGCGCAATATCCCGACCTGACCGTGCGCTTTCTGACCGGTGACGAAGTTCTGCGTCTGGAATACGGCGAGGCGCACGTCGCTGTCCGCGCGGGCCGCGCGCCTGACAATCCCGACAATGTCGTTCAGCCCTTTGTCTCGCAGCAGATATCGCTTTTCGCATCTGAAGATTACATTGCCCGTCGTGGGCGCCCGGCAACGCTTGACGACCTTTCTGGGCATGATTTTGTCAGCAATGATAATTTCGAAAGCCGCGCACCATATTCGCGCTGGCTGCGCGACCGCGTGAACGACGACCAGATCGTATTTCGCGCCACCGACAACCGGGTGATGCGCGATGCCATCATTGCCGGTGCCGGCATCGGATTTGCGTCGTGCTGGGAGGCCGAGCGCCATAGCTGTCTGGTCCGGTTATTCGAGTCCCAGGATGCTTGGGTCGCACCGCTTTGGCTGGTGACGCACGTTGATCTTCACCGGACAACCAAAGTGCAAACCTTCCTTAAGTATCTGAAAGAAGATGCAAAAACGTGGTAGACGCGGTTTTGCCCAACCGGCGGGACGAACTTCGCGGCCACGTCGCGATGCTGGCGTTTTCGGCCCTTGTCGCCGGGTCGTTTTCGCTTGGTGGCCGCGTTGCCAATGACATTGACCCACTGGCGTTGACCGCTGTTCGGTTCTTGATCGCCTCGGTGCTGGTTGGCTCGATCGGCATCGGTTGGGGCGCGTTCGGTCGTGATGCCTTTCGCGCACCCTGGCGTTATGCAGTGCTGGGTGGGCTGATGGGCGGGTATTTCGTGCTTATGTTCACCGCGCTGAAGACCGCGACCCCGGTGTCCACCGCGGCCGTATTTACACTGACACCGCTGATGGCCGCGATGTTTGGATTCTGGATTTTGCGTCAGGCAACTACGAAGCGCATGGCGATTGCGTTGATTATCGGGGCCATTGGCGCGATCTGGGTGATCTTCCGCGCCGATATTGCGGCGTTGCTTTCTTTACGTATCGGGCGGGGCGAGGTGATATTTTTCTTCGGCTGTGCGTTGCACGCGCTTTACATTCCGCTGGTGCCATATCTGAACCGGGGCGAGCATGTGCTGGTCTTCACCTTCGGCACGATGCTGGGTGGCGCAGCTGTCGTCGGCAGTATCAGTTTGACCCGCATCGCTGCAACCGACTGGTCGAACCTGCCGATACTGGTCTGGGTTGTGCTGGGGTATCTGGTGATATTCGCCAGCGGCACGTCGATCCTGCTGGTCCAGTATGCGTCCTTCCGGCTGAAAGCGGCCAAGGTGATGGCCTATACCTATCTGATCCCAAGCTGGGTGATCTTGTGGGAGCTTGCACTAGCAGGCGCGGTGCCTCAGGCGATCCTGTTGCCCGGCGTCGGGCTGACGATTGTTGCATTGACGATACTGCTGCGCGAGGACCGCGCCGCCTAGCCGCTTTCGCCCAGTTCTTTCTCCAGAAACGCCTCGAACGCATCCAGATCCACTGCTTCGAACTGGCCGAAACCCTGCATCCATACGCTGGCCTCGCGCATCGCATCGGGTTCCAGCTTGCACCACTTCACTCGCCCGCGCTTTTCCTGCGCGATCAGTCCGGCGCGCATAAGGACCGACAGATGCTTTGATATCGCCGCCAGCGACATCTCGAACGGTGCCGCGACATCCGTGACCGCCATATCGTCTTCCAGCAGCATCACGAGGATCTGCCGCCGGGTCGGATCAGAGAGCGCCGAGAAAACGGTGTCGAGCGGGTTCGCCATTCCGGCTGTTAACCGGCAAGCGCCGCCATCAGTCAAGAAAAACCGAGAATTTGATCTGTGTTAAGGTCGCCATTCGCAAGCCAGTGCAGGTTGGGCCCAGGAATAGGAGGCTAACATGTTCAAAAACATCATGATCCCGGTCGATATGCAGCACATCGATCGCCAGTCGCGCGTTTTCGATATTGCCGCGATGCTTGCAAAAACCGGCGGCGCAACTTTGACCATTGTGCATGTTGGTGCCTTTCCCCCGAGCAAGGATGGCAAAACCATTGAAGAACAGCAGCAAAAGCTGGACAATTTGGCCAGCGAAATCGCGGTCGCACAAAAAGTGCCTGTGCAATCCAAAAACATTGTTGTGCATGACCCGGCAGCCGAGTTGAACACCCAGCTTCTGACGGCGGTGAAATCCACCAAGGCGGATCTGGTTGTCGTCGGATCGCATGTGCCGGTTACCGGCGACTATTTCTTTACTTCGCACGGCGGATATCTGGCCGAACACGCCGAAGTTTCGGTGTTTGTCGTGCGTTAAAGTTAACCGAAAGGTTGAATATCGGGCAATCGCACCTCGTAGTTCGGATTCAATTTTCCACTTGAACTTCAGTCACTTATCGGTGGTTGGCCAAGGATTGACTCTGTGCCACCAGCACACTAGTCCAAACCGGACTTCTCATGGGGGCGTGGCCCATGGCCGAGACCGATCAAAACGATCCAAAGGCCAAACTCGAGGCGCTGGAGGCCAGGCTGGCTGAAAAGCGCGCCAAGGACGAGCCGACGCCCCACATGGACGACCACTACAGCCAGGCGCAACATGCCTGGCGGATGGTGATCGAACTTGTCGCGGGGCTGGGGATCGGCCTTGGAATGGGATTTGGGCTGGATGCACTTTTCGGAACGACGCCCGTTCTGATGATCGTGTTCACGCTTCTGGGCTTTGCTGCGGGCATCCGAACGATGATGCGCACGGCAAAAGAGATCGAGAAAGAGGCAGCGGCCGAGGCCGATGCTGAGACTGAAAGGGACTGAAGGTGGCGAAGAAAAACGAAAATCAAAGTTCCAGTCGCACCCTGTCTTACCTGTTTTTCGGCGTTGCTGTGGTTTTGTTCGTGTTTGGCGCTATTGGTGGCGCTGGTAGCGAACTGACATTCCATCCGATGGATCAATTCATCGTCGAACCGCTGTTTGGCGAAGCTGGCGGTGCGGTCGCCTGGTATACGCCCACCAATGCGACGCTCTGGATGGGTCTCGCGATTTTGGCAATGATCGCGCTGATGGTCCTCGGTACGCGCGGACGCGCCATTGTCCCGAACCGGGTCCAGTCGATCGCGGAGCTGGCCTATGGGTTTATCTATAAGATGGTGGAAGATGTCGCCGGAAAAGACGGCGTGAAATACTTCCCCTACATCATGACGCTTTTTCTGTTCATCGTCTTCGCTAATTTCCTTGGCCTTCTGCCGACGAGCTTTACCACAACCAGCCACGTCGCGGTCACTGCGGTCATGGCGATGGCGGTGTTTCTAAGCGTGACAATTCTGGGTTTCTGGAAACACGGGTTTGGGTTCCTCGGGGTCTTCTGGATCAGCTCGGCCCCGCTGGTGCTGCGGCCAATTCTGGCGTTTATCGAAGTGATTTCTTACTTCGTTCGCCCTGTCAGCCACTCGATCCGTCTTGCTGGCAACATGATGGCCGGTCACGCGGTGATCAAAGTTTTCGCGGCCTTCGCGGCACTGGTTGCCATCGCGCCGCTCAGCATCGCCGCGATCACGGCAATCTACGCTCTCGAGGTTCTGGTGTCCTTCATCCAGGCCTATGTCTTCGCAATTCTGACGTGCGTGTATCTGAAGGATGCGCTGCATCCGCACCACTGATGATCAATCAAACACCTAATTCCAACGTAAGGAGAAATCGCTATGGAAGGTGACGTCGTACAAATGGGTGCCTACATCGGTGCTGGTCTTGCCTGTACAGGTATGGGCGGTGCTGCTGTCGGTGTGGGCCACGTTGTTGGCAACTTCCTTTCCGGGGCACTTCGCAACCCGTCCGCCGCCGGTGGTCAGACCGCGACAATGTTCATCGGCATCGCGTTCTCGGAAGCGCTGGGGATCTTCTCGTTTCTCGTGGCACTTCTGCTGATGTTCGCCGTCTAAGACCTGTCCGATCCTTACTTGCCGGGTGTGCGTTTGACGCCCGCCCGGTAGTCTGACCAAGGTTTGAGGAGGTCGCTATGGCGACAGAAACAACAGAAGCCGCCCACGGTGCCGCCGAGGCTCCGGGCATGCCGCAGCTTGATTTTTCGACGTTCCCGAACCAGATATTCTGGCTCGTCGTGACGCTCGTGGTCATCTATCTGGTGCTGTCGCGGGTGGCTTTGCCGCGGATCGCCAGCGTGCTCGCCGAACGCCAGGGCACGATTACCAACGATATCGCGGCGGCAGAAGAACTGAAGCAAAAAGCCGCAGACGCGGAAGCGGCCTATGAAAAAGCACTGGCGGATGCGCGCGTTGAGGCAGGCCGCATTGCAGCCGAAGCCAAGTCCGAATTTCAAGCCGAGGTTACTGTTGCGATACAGAAGGCCGATGCCGAGATCGGTGCCCGAACCGCCGAAAGCGAAACGCGCATCGCCGAAGTTCGCGATGGCGCTGCCGCAGCGGTTCGCGAGGTCGCCCGCGACACAGCCGAGGCCGTTGTTGCGGCGTTGGATGTCGATGTGGATGCCAAGGCGATTGCCGCCGCAGTTGATGCACGGACCAAGGGGAGAGGCGCATGAGAAATACATTCACAGCCCTCGCCGCAGTCAACGCTCTTTTCGCGGCGTCCCCGGCATATGCAGCCGGTGATAGCTTCTTCTCGCTGGGCAATACCGACTTTGTAGTATTGATTTCCTTCCTGCTATTCCTTGGCGTGCTGTTCTATTACAGCGTGCCGTCGCTTCTGGGCGGGCTTCTGGACAAGCGCGCCGAAGGCATTCAGGCCGAACTGGACGAGGCGCGCGCGCTGCGTGAAGAAGCGCAGACGCTTCTTGCCAGTTTCGAGCGCAAGCAGCTTGAGGTGCAGGAGCAGGCGGACCGCATCGTCGCCGCAGCAAAAGAGGGTGCTGTCGAGGCCGCAGAACAGGCGAAGGTCGATCTGGCCAGGTCAATCGAGCGCCGCGTTCAGGCCGCCGAGGATCAGATCGTATCAGCCGAAGCAAGTGCTGTCCGTCAAGTCCGCGATGAAGCGATCCGCATTGCGGTTAGTGCTGCGGGCGAAGTCATCACCAAGGATATGAAGGATGCCCGCGCGGCCAGCCTGATCGACGAAGCAATCGACACGGTGAAAGCCAAGCTGCACTGATAAAGCAGCAGGATTTCGGCAACAACGACCCGGCCTTCTGGCCGGGTTTTTTCGTTTGAGTTGACGCATTGGATCATGACAACATGGTTGTCACATCGCTGCGCCTGGGTCCCAAGGCAGATTTCCCTTTCTTTTTCGCGCCTTCGGCGTAAGCTGCACCGCAGCGAAAGCCAGCCGGGGAGGGAAACATGGCGGGATCACCGCTTTTGATCAAGCGCTACGCGAGCCGCCGGCTCTATAACACCGAGACCTCGGATTACGTGACGCTGGACGATATCGCCGGGTTTATTCGCGACGGGCGCGAGGTTCAGATCGTCGATCTGAAATCCGGTGACGACCTGACGCGGCAGTATCTTCTGCAAATCGTTGCCGAGCACGAAAGCCGGGGTGAAAATGTGCTGCCGCTGGATGTGCTGACCGATCTTGTCCGGTCCTATACGACGCAGGCGCAGTCCGTGGTGCCGCAGTTTCTGGCCATGAGTTTCGATATGCTGCGCGACGGTCAGTCGAAGGTAATGGAAAACATGCCCGATCCGATGACCGCGATGCCGGGGTTCGGGGCGATGAAGGCTCAGCAGGAGGCCTTCATGAAGGCGATGACCGGTGGTCTTAAGGGCCCGTCGTCGACCGGGGCGCAAGAAGATAACGCGGGCGATGCCGAACCGACATCGGGCGATGCAAGCGGCAGCGCCGATCTGGACGCGATCAGGGCGCAGCTTGCGGCGATGCAGGCCCAGCTGTCAAAGATGGGCAAGAAATAGTCAGCTTATTCGCTGTCCTCTCAGCGGAAGATTGAACGCACCGAGTCCGCTAGAAGCTGCACCACGACGTTTTCGTTCAGGTAACCCGTCACGGGCATATTTCTGGCCTGCTGATACCGGCGGATCGCCCGACGGGTATTCTCATCAAACGTCCCGTCGACCCGGCCCGGTTTCAGCCCCAACCGGTCAAGCCGTGTCTCGACCACGCGCCGCGTCGTTTTGTTGAGGTTCATCGCTTGTTCCTGACGCGCGGCAGCACTGTTTTGGCCCGCTTCCGCTTCGGCTTTTTCCAGCGCCGCAATTCGCTCCGCAGCTTCGTCGCGAAAAGCCCCGCCGGGAGCCAGTTCCAGGTAATCGCGATAGGCGCGGACGCTGTTCACAGCATTGGCCTCGTCCCAAAGCTGACGGTCGCGACTGTCGGTATCGGCGCGTTTCTGGCGTTCGATCTCGTCCAATCTGGCGCGGGCCAGGTCGGAAAATTCGCCATCGGGAAAGCGTTCCAGATAGACGCGATACCCGGCCTCGTCGCCAATAGCACCGGTCTCGTCCCAAAACGCCTGGTCGGCGGCAAGCTGTTCTTCGCGTCGGCGTTCGGCTTCGGCCTCCAGCTCGGCGGCGCGACGTTCGGCCTGCGCATCAAGCCGGGTGACCTGATCGCCTGTCAAAAATCCCGTCTCGTCAAATCCATTAACCTTCTGCCAGGCACCGATGGCAGCACGGGTGCCGCGACCGAAAATGCCGTCGATGCCGCGCGTGTTGAAGTCCAAAAGCGAGAGATCGCGCTGAATTTCGCGCCGCTGGTTGCGGTTCAGGTCAAGCGCCTGTTCGCCACGTTCAGCCTGCGCCTCGGGCGTGTCGGTCGCGGCGGTGATCCGGTTTTCGGCCATGCCAACGAACTGGCCGTTCGGAAACCTGTCGACATAGCTCTGATAGGCGTCCTTGGTGTCAACACGATCGGCTTCGCGCCAGGCCAGCAGATCTTGCAGCCGGTTATCGGCTGAATTGGTCGGTTGCGGCGCGGGCGTTGCGACCTCGGGCTCGGGTTCGGGCAAAAAGACCTGGCCCGTCGGCGCAAAGCCCGCGACGGCCACTCCGGCACTAGCGGCTTCATCTAAGGTCTCACCGGGTTGGGCCAGCGTCCGCGAAAGGAAACGCGCCATGCGCTGGGGGTCAGACCGAAGCAATGTGACACCCTGTGGCAGATCAAGCACGCCGATGCCGACACTTAGATGCGCACCATAGCTGCCTTCGGTGTCATCGGTTGCCAGTGCCAGGAATGATTTGCCGGGTTTTGCCGCAAGATACGCCAGCACGACCGAAAGCGGTAGCGCCTCGGTTGATACTGTGGCCAGCGACGGCGCACCGATGTCGGTCGGCAGGAAATAGGTCTCGGTCGCTGAAAAAACGAACCGGCCCGCCAGCACGACCAGCATTCGATCAGCGCCCGCTGCCATCTGGTCGAGCGACAAATGTGCCTCGCGCAATTCAGCTTTCGTTGCATCCTCGGCGACCACCAGTTCAACGCCGGTATCGGCAAATCGCCGCTTGGCGCCGGTTACGTCATCGCCGCGCCGCACGTCAGGTATGCCGCGATAATCCTCGTTGCCGATAATCAGAACGACGTCTTCGGCATACACCGCGCTTGCAAGTCCGGCGACCAGCGCTGTGGCGAATGTCAGATGCTTCATACCAAATAATCTCCCATAACTGCGCTAAGCTTAGCCTGTGATCGAGCAATCGGCCATGCGTGACGCAGCACCGCGCGCGGCGAGTTGGGTGTGCGGCCTTGCGCCTTGCGCGGGCACGGGCATTATGGCGACAAACTTTGGAAGCGAAAGATTGCCCTCATGAAAATTGATCTGCTGAAACGTCTTTGCGAAACCCCCGGCGTGCCGGGCCACGAAGAGCGCGTGCGCGACCTGATCCGCGGCGAAGTGGAAAAGCTGTTCGACGATGTGCGCGAAGACGCGATGGGCTCGCTTCACTGCGTCCGCAAAGGCAAGGGCAAGGCCCCGCAGAAGATCATGCTTCTGTGCCACATGGACGAGATCGGATTTCTGGTCAGCCACATCAGCGACAAGGGCTTTCTTTACCTGCAACCGGTGGGCGGGTTTGATCCAAGGAACCTTTTTTCGCGCCGCGTATTAGTCTGCACCCAAGATGGCGACCTGAAGGCCGTGATGAACCCCGGCGGCAGGCCGGTCCATATCGCCAGCGCCGAGGATCGCAAGAAAATTCCGCAGCCGCACGAGTTTTTCGTCGATACAGGTTTGGGCGAGGCCGTGAAGGAAAAAGTCAGGGTCGGCGACTATGTCGTCATGGATGAACCCTTGCTTGAAATGGGCGACAAAGTTGTGTCCAAGGCACTGGACAATCGCGTGGCCTGTTGGCTGGGGATCGAGGCGGCGCGGGGCTTGGGCAAATCCAAAACCAACGCCGAAATCCATGTTGTCTTTACAACGCAGGAGGAAGTTGGCCTCAGAGGCGCGCGCACCGCGTCTTTCTCGGTGCAGCCGGACATCGGCATCGGCATCGACGTGACACTTTCCTGCGACACGCCGGGTGTGCCCGAACAGGATCGCACAACGGTTCAGGGTCAGGGATTTGGCCTGCATATCCGCGACGGGTCATTCATCGCCGACAAGCGTCTGGTCGAAGAATTCGCAGCCTTGGCCGAGAAAAAGAAGATCCCCTACCAGCGCACGATGCTTCGCTCTGGCGGTCAGGATGGTGCTGCGGCGCAACAGGCGGCGACAGGCGCCCGCGCCATCGGGATCACGGTTGGCACGCGGTATATCCACACGGTGACTGAAATGATCCACAAATCGGACCTGCAAGCAGCGCGGGATATATTGGTGGCGTATCTGAAGGCGCATTGAGGGGGCGTCCGGAGGGGTCGAGGGGTCTGGTTTGAGCCCTTAGTGACCAAGGCTACTGTCGCAGCAATTTGTATGAAATGCAGGAAGACTGCAGTTCCCTGCGTAATCACCCGGCCTGTATGCGCGCCACTATCGACTTCAACCAGTCGGCGAATACCAGAATTCGGGCGTCGGGATACTGTTTTTCAGGATAAACTAAATGGATTGCACGTTTTTTGAGCACCAGCGGGCTAATTATTACCATAGACCCGGTCGACAACTCGTGCTGGATCAGCGGAAGGTCAAACCACAACGCCACGCCCCGGCCCGAAGTCGCAAAATCATAAGCAAGCCCTCCGTCGTCAAATTCGATGAAATCAAAGCTTGAGGTATCGTCAATCCCTGCCGCAGCAAGCCAGTCCAGCCAGCCGGTTGAATGGCCGTTTGTCGTTGCCAATGGCAATCGGGCGATTAGTTCGGCCGAAATCGGAAGATCCAGCCCTTCCACCAGGCCGGGTGAACAAACAGGAACGGTTTTATCGTAAATCAAGACCGACGCGAGCACCTTCCAGGGCTCCTCTCCCCAACGGAGCGCTGCGTGAATATCCCCCGTGCCAAAATCTACAACCTCTCTGGCATAGCTGAGGTCTAATTGCAGTTCCGGGTACAGTGCTTTGAATTCAGCCAGATGTGGTCGTATGACCCGGTCTGCGAGATACCCGACCGTTGACACTTTCAGTGTTCCGGCGATGTGTCTAGATTTCAACGTCGCCGTTGCCTCGGCGATCTGGTCAAGCGCCGGCGTTATATCAGCTACAAATCTCCGAGCCTCTTCAGTCAAGCTGACTTCGCGACCATGCCGGTGGAATAGTTGATGTCCAATATCCTGCTCCAGCGCTTTGACCTGATGACTGATCGCGGCTTGGGTGACGAACAACTCGCCTGCGGCATCTTTGAAGCTGAGAAGCCTGGCGGTGGCCTCAAAGGCACGCAACTGATTGAGATTGGGCAAGCGCCGGGGCATGAAACTCTCATTAGAAAATCTAATGGATGATGTGAAAATTGATCATTTGTTGTCATGGGCTGTCGGTTGCTAAGGTCTGATCACGGCGCCGAATACAGCATCTGAAACGCACATCAAGGAAACAACATGACCATGATGATCCACACCGCTGTTCGTGCGCCAATTGGTCCGCGTATCCGCATTAAGTTCGGGTTTTTGCCGAAATTGGCCCAATTTTTGATCCAAGCTCATCGCCACAGCCGCGAGGCCCAAAATCTGCTGAGAGCTCATGATGCAATACTGAAAGACGTCGGCCTCTCACGCCTCAAAGCCAAAGGGAATACTTATCTGTTCTCGCATCGCAACTGAGCAAGCTTTGGGCGGGGTTCACTCAGCCACAACCGGCCGCAGGTTAATAATGCGTTCAGATCAAACCCTAAAATCCCGTAAACTCCCAGCTCGGCGGGCCGCCGGTCAATTCGTGGCCAAAAGAAAACCTTCGTAACGGCGCTACGAATGCCCGAAAGGGCCGCGTAGCCGACGCTCTTAACGAAAAACGCCGCCCCAATGGGACGGCGTTAAAATCTCACAAGATGCGTAGGTCCTAAAACCCAAGCCCCTCGTATTTCTTCTTGAACTTCGATACGCGGCCGCCGGTGTCCATCAGGCGGGTGCCGCCGCCGGTCCAGGCGGGATGCACTGTCGGGTCGACGTCCAGCGACAGCGTGTCGCCTTCTTTGCCCCAGGTCGAACGCATCTGCACGATGTCGCCGTTCGTCATTTTGACGTCGATCAGGTGATATTCGGGATGAGTTTCTTTTTTCATGTGTCCGCTCCTCAGGCCTTGGCCTTGGGCTTATAATGTGTGTCCTCGGTGATCCGCGCGGATTTACCGCGACGCGAACGCAGGTAGTAGAGCTTCGCGCGGCGAACGCGCCCTCGGCGCACAACGGTGATGCTGTCGATGTTGGTCGAATGCAGCGGAAACACCCGCTCCACGCCTTCACCGAACGATATCTTGCGGACGGTAAAGCTGCCGGCAATGCCTGCGCCGTTATTTCGGGCAATGCAGACGCCTTCGTAGTTCTGCACGCGGGTGCGCGTGCCCTCGGTCACTTTATAGCCGACGCGAACGGTGTCGCCCGCTTTGAAATCCGGAATTTTCTTCCCGAGCGTGGCAACTTGCTCGGCTTCCAGTTCAGCGATCAGATCCATCTGACCCACTCCTAATCTTGCCTCGGGTTTATCCCGAGAGGTGTCTTGCGCCTCAGAGCTCCGCGTCTTCTGTCGGGTCCGCATACCGCGCCCGCGGGAGGTTCAGGTCGTCATTCCTTACATGTCCCGGCCGACCAATTGCACTACAGAAGATTGCAGGCAGGGCGAACCCGAACGATCCACCGACCATTAAGCCCGTGAACCTGCGCCGTATAGGGCGTTCGGCCCAAGCGATCAAGGGGGAACGTGTTCAGGAGGCGGTTCGCCAGCCGGGGCCAGGACACTTCAGGAAAAGCCCGGCATCCGCATCGAAATTGTACGGCGACGAATAACCCTGGGGCATCGGCGCAGAAGGTGGAGCACCTGCCGGTAAAGCCCGTCGGGGACCGGAAATGGTGGCTGCCCGTGGCCTTGGCGATGCCCGCAAGCCGTTTCTCCGGCGCGCTTTGATTAAACGTCGGCTCCAGCCCCTGAATTGCACTCGGTTCAATCGCGTGCCGGAAGAAAAATCCGCTGTTATAGCGCTCGATCTCGGCGCAATAGCCGTCGACATAGCGCCAGTTACCGGTTCGCTGTCCGCGTTTTGCCAGCTTTCTGTCGGAATACACCGACGCCACAATTGCCGACGAAACTGAAAACATCGGAACGATCTGGATCGCCGAAGGCGCGCCGGAACGATGGATTGAAGACATGCGATTCGCCGGGATGGCGGACTAAGACCTGTCGGTCTCATCCTTGTGGGCGTCCCAAAGATCCGGCCGTCGTTCGCGCGTGATCTTCTCGGCCTCCGCCCTCCGCCACTTATCAACCGCCCCGTGGTCGCCTGATGTCAGCACCTCGGGGACCGTCCGGCCTTCCCATTCCGCCGGGCGGGTGTATTGCGGATGTTCCAGCAATCCTTCTGCAAAACTTTCGTCCTCGGTCGAAGCCGCGTTGCCCAGGACCCCCGGCATCAGGCGCACCGTTGCGTCCAGCACGGCCTGCGCAGCTATTTCGCCCCCGGTCAGGACAAAATCGCCTACGGACACTTCTTCGATACCGAAATGCTCGATCACCCGCTCGTCCATCCCCTCGAACCGACCGCAAATCAGCGTCATGCCATCAGTATCGGCAAAGCGCCGCGCCATCGCCTGATCGAAAGGCTTGCCGCGCGGGCTGACGAAGATCAGCGGCCAGCGCGCCTGGTCATCAGAAGCACCTTTCATGGCAACCCGGATTGCGCGACCCATGACATCCGCGCGCAGCACCATGCCTGGGCCACCTCCGGCGGGGGTGTCATCGACATTGCGATGTTTGCCGTGGCCGAAGGTGCGAAGGTCCATTGGCTCCAGCCGCCAAAGTCCGTCCTGCAAAGCCTTGCCGGTCACCGACGCGGCGAGCACGCCTGGAAAAGTTTCAGGAAAAAGCGTGATCACCCGCGCCACCCAGGCCCCCGCCAGGTCGGGGCGGTCGGCCATTAATTCGCGCGGTTGCTCGGTGGCGCCAATTGCAAGCCGCCCGTGGGATTTTCCGCCTTTAGCCACCGCTGCCTCCAACGATTATCGCTTCAAGCGCGGGGTCGCGCACCGCGGCAATAACACCGGCAGAGATTTCTTCGTGACGCAACCACCGCTTGCCCTCCTCTGCGCGCGTATCTGGATGAAACCCGAGAATGACCGCCTGCTGGCGCACATCGCGCCGCGGATCGGGCGCGCGGGTCTTTCGAATGTCGGGGTCCGCCGAAAGCGAACCATGCACGCGGATCACGCGACCGGCGGGGCGCACGACATCTTCGCACGGACGTGACAAGGCAACCGCCATGTCATGGAGCCAGATGACCGCAAGGTCAAATCCTCCGGCAAGCGGGGAAAGAGCCTTCAGCGCCGTATTCGCCTCGCTCCAGTCCAGTTCCAGGGGCGTCGCACCAATGCTGTCTGCCAACGCGAAGGGGCGGCGCGCGGCCAGGGTCGTCGCATCGGCGCGCGCCGCAATCCATGTGGTCGCGCCTTCCAGCATTCCGGTCCCGCCAATGACGAAGACTTGGCCAAAGCGAGGGCTATTCATCGTCGTCACCCGATAATGCCTCTTCGGGCGGGTCAGCGATGATCCGGCCGGCATTCAGATCAACGGTCGGAACATTTAACTTGGTGAAGGGCAGCAAAAGGACCTGCCCCGGCCCAGTGCCGGATATTTCCAGCAGATCGCCTGCGCCGTGGTTCAGAACTGTCTTCACGCGGCCCAGTTCAACGCCTCCGGTGTCGAGCACCGTCAGCCCGATCAGGTCGGCATGATAGAACTCGTCGTCGGGAAGCGCGGGCAACCGGTCGCGCGGCGCGTAAAGCCGGGCGCCGCGCAGGGCATCGGCTGCCTCCTTTGTGGCGACACCGGTCAGCCGTGCGGCAAACCCGGTCTTGACGGGCCGGGACAGTTGCACCTCCCAGCGGGCCGCGCCGTCTTCCGACGTGAGCGGCCCATACGTTGCGATGGCTTTGGGCTCGGCGCAAAAGCTTTTCAGCCGCACCTCGCCCTTAACCCCGAAGGCACCCGCGATGGCGCCGACGCAAACCCGGTCTGACATGGCCAAAGCAAAGACGGATTACTCCGCCTTTTCCTCCTCAGCAGCTTCGTCGGCCGGAGCCTCTTCAACTGGCGCTTCTTCGGCAGTTGCCTCTTCAGCCGGTGCTTCTTCGCTGGGGGCGTCTTCCGCGACCGTCTCTTCGGCAGCCGCTTCTTTCGCTGGAGCGTCTTCCGCAACTACCTCTTCGGCAGCCGCTTCATCCGCCGGTGCTTCTTCAGCGACAACCTCTTCAGTGACCGCCTCCTCTTCGGCAGGCGCTTCCTCGACCGGAGTCTCTTCAGCGGTGGCTTCCTCGGTTGTTGCTTCTTCAGCGACCGCTTCCTCGGCAGCGACTTCTTCCGCTACCTCCTCCACGGGCTCCACGGCCGGGGCCGCAGCTTTCGCGGCTTTTTCCTCGGCGCGTTCCTGCGCCTTTTTGCCGGGCTCTGCCCTGTTCGGGTTCAGCCGGGTCTTGGCCTCTAGAACGCCCGCGGCTTCCAGAAACCGCGACACACGATCGGTCGGCTTCGCGCCTTCGCCCAGCCAGTGCTTTACCCGATCAAGGTCGATCTTGATGCGCTCTTCGCTGTCTTTCGGCAAAAGCGGGTTATAGGTGCCCAGCTTCTCGATAAAGCGTCCATCGCGGGGCATACGGCTGTCTGCCGCCACGATCCGGTAAAACGGACGCTTTTTCGAGCCGCCGCGGGCAAGACGAATTTTCATAGCCATGTCGTTGATCCTTCTAGGTTTATTTCTCTAATTGTTGAAAGTGATGTTGGATGACTT
>CAXMNX010000007.1:0-21782 GCA_964194845.1 uncultured Boseongicola sp. | reverse complement strand
TATGCACTGCTCCGATGCACCCTGCATGGCGGTTTGCCCGGTAGACTGCTTTTACCAGTCCGAAGAAGGGATCGTTCTTCATTCGAAGGATCTTTGCATCGGCTGCGGTTACTGCTTCTTCGCGTGCCCCTTCGGCGCGCCTCAGTATCCGCAAGCGGGCAATTTCGGCAGCCGTGGCAAGATGGACAAATGTACCTTCTGCGCCGGTGGTCCGGAAGAAAACCACTCCACCGCCGAGTTCGCCAAATACGGGCGCAACCGGATCGCCGAAGGCAAACTGCCGATCTGCGCCGAGATGTGCTCCACGAAGGCGCTTCTTGCCGGCGACGGCGATATCGTTTCGGGCATCTACCGCGAGCGCGTCGTCGCGCGCGGCTTTGGCTCGGGCGCCTGGGGTTGGGGTACAGCCTACGGTCAGAAGGGCGGCTGAAGCCCGGTTGACTGCGAACACCTGCGGGGCGGCCTTCAGGCCGCCCCCGGTTGGCCTACCTGACGATGGGTTTCCCGATGCACCGTTTAGTCTATGCCGCGATGTTGTCTCTGATGCTTTTGGTGCCCGCCTGGGCGCAGGAAACTGAGCCGCAGGCACCTGTTGACCGCTCGGCCACGGGCGGCGCGCAGACGCTCGAGGATATCATGGCGCGTCAGCGCGGCGACGAGATCGACGACGCTTTCCGGCGCGACGCGACCGGCGACCCCGAGAGTGCTGCAGCACTTGCCGGACAACTCGGCACCCTTGGTGGTGCCTCGGACCCGGAACTTTGGCGCGCGCTTCGCTACGGTTCCGCCGACATCACCGCATCGAACAACGGTCCGGGTGCGACTATTCTGGTGCAGGACGGCGGTATGCGCTGGCTTACTTTTCGCGCAGGCCCGCTTACCACTTACGGCGCGTATCTGATGGGCGCCACGCTGGTTCTGCTCGCGCTCTTTTTCCTGATCCGTGGCCGCATCCCAATCGACGGCGAAAGGACCGGGCGCACGATCCTGCGCTTCAATTCCATCGAGCGTTTCGCCCATTGGCTGCTCGCCGGGTCATTCATCCTTCTCGGCCTCACCGGGCTGATCTCGCTTTTCGGTCGCAAGATTCTGATCCCGGCTTTCGGGCACGAAGCTTTTGCGACGCTGGCAGTGGCGTCGAAGTGGATCCACAACAACATCTCCTGGGCGTTTATCCTCGGGCTGATCTTGATTTTCGTCTTCTGGGTGGTGCACAACCTGCCGGACCGGACTGACCTGAACTGGATCTTGAAGGGCGGCGGCATCTTCACGAAATCGCATCCGCCAGCAAAGAAATTCAATGCCGGGCAGAAGGTAATCTTTTGGTCGGTCATCCTTCTGGGCGGCTCTATCGCCGCAACTGGTCTCTCGCTTCTATTCCCCTTCGAGTTGCCGATGTTCGCGGCCACATTCGAGAAAATGAACGCGCTCGGCCTGTCCAGCCTCTTCGGCTTGGGCGACTTGAACACAACCTTCACCCCGCACGAGGAAATGCAGTACGCGCAGCTTTGGCACTCGGTCGTCGCCTTCGTCCTGATTGCGATCATTATTGCGCATATCTACATTGGAAGCCTTGGGATGGAGGGCGCCTATGACGCGATGGGCACCGGCGAGGTCGAAGAGCAATGGGCGCGCGAGCATCACAGCCTTTGGGTGGAAGACGTGAAGGCGAAAGAAGCCGAGGCGCCAAAGGCCGCTTCACCGGCCGAGTGATGCGGAACTGGGTCTTATCCCTGACCCTTGGATTGGCCGCAGCACCGGCAATGTCCGGCGAATTCTTCACTTTGAAAGGTCACGGCGGTCCTATCATGGGCGTCGCATCAAACGGTGTGCAGATCGCAACGGCAAGCTTTGACAACTCGGTCGGTATCTGGATCGGAACGCGGCCTGTGTGGCTGGAAGGCCACCGCGCCGCCGTCAATGCCGTTACGTTCGTCGGCAAGGATTACGCGGTCTCGGCAGGGGATGATTTCGCCCTGATTCTATGGGACCTCACGAAAGGCACCGGCACCCGGTGGGAAGGTCACAGGGGCAAGGTTAAATCGCTTGCGGTTTCGCCGGACGAACGCCTGATCGCCTCGGCCAGCTGGGACGGTAGCATCGGGCTCTGGCCGGTTGACGGGGGCGAGCCGGTTTTCCTGTCAGGCCACACCGCCGGGGTCAGTGACGTGGTCTTTTCCGAGGATGGCACGCGCCTCTTTTCGGGTTCCCTCGACGGCACCATCCGGCTTTGGGACGCCGAAACCGGCAGGGAACTCGAACAGCTTGTAAGGCATGGCTTCGGCATCAATTCCCTGGTGCGGGATCCGACCGACCAGTGGCTTGCATATGGTGCGGTCGACGGCGCAACCCGGATACTGGCGTTGGAAACCGGCGACGCAATTGCCGATTTCACGCTCGACCGGCGCCCGATTCTGGCCATGGCCACTGACAGCGGCGGCGATCTGCTGGCGGTCGGCGATGGTCAGGGTTTTATCATGGTGATCGACACTCGCGACTGGCGCATCGCCCACGACTTCCGCGCCACGCTCAAAGGTCCGATCTGGGCGCTGGCGTTTTCCGGCGATGGAGGGAACATCCACGCCGGCGGGCTCGACGACGCAATGTATTCGTGGCCGGTCGCGACGCTGGATACCTTCGCCCCGATGTCGACCGACAATCGGAGTTTCCTCGAGGACCCGTCGGCACTTTCAAATGGCGAGCGGCAGTTCAAGCGAAAATGTTCAATCTGCCACAGCCTGACCGAAAGCAGCGCGCGTCGTGCGGGACCAACGCTTTATGGCCTCTTCGGACGGCGTGCGGGAACTGTCACGGACTACAATTACTCCAGCACTCTTGATGGTTCAAAAATACTCTGGTCGCCAGACACAATTGACGGCTTATTTGACCAAGGTCCTGATCATTTCATTCCAGGAACAAAAATGCCCATGCAACAAATTGCTAATGCGCAGGACAGGCTGGATTTGATAGAGTACCTTCAACGCGAGACGGCCGGGAAAGAGAACTGACATGAAACCGATGCTTTCAGCCTTTGCAGCCACAATTCTAATCGCGATAGGGGCTTATTTTTTCCTTGGAGAAATGGGATTCTCCAGCGAGGAACGCGCCGCTGGCGACGCCGTTCGCCTGCCCACTAATGAGTGACTTCCCCCTCATGGAGGACATCATTTTCATTTTTGCCTCGCGGCCCGCGTCGCGGGCTCGAAAGACTGAGTTGGGCCGCCGCCGTATCCGGCAAATGCCTGGAAAGTCCGTTAAGCTGCTATAATTGGAGCTGAATTTTTACGCGATCCGCCGATTGAGGGTTTTCGGAAACCGATGCGCAGCATCGAATTCGGGCTCCAATGTCAATATTGAGCCCGCCCCGCAAACCGGACTCCGCAATGGTTCTCATTCCGCTGCACTTGGGTGACAAACAGTTCTGCACTCAAGAGTGTGCCGCTGACACGCCACCGCCCGAGAACGCCCGCCATACGAGCAAGCGGCTCAGTAAGAGACTCATAAAACGCAGCGCGTCGCTGAAATTGTTCCGCGGTGAATTGCCCTTGCGGCGTAAATCCTGCCGCCTCGATATTGTCGATCAGAATAGCTGCCTCGACCCGTTGCGCTCTGTGTGCCCCGACACCTTGTGCTTAGCTTTCCTGGAGCCGTCGTGCCGCGGCATGCTCTTCCTGCCGCAATTCGAATTGCGCAAATTGCGCGTCCGAGTAGCTGTTCCGGCGCAAGTCGCGCAAGTTTGGGCCGAAGACCGTGTCGATCTCGGGGCGCAGGGCGCGAAATATCTCCGCCATGTAGTAGTCATGGCGAAGAAGCGATATCGCCATCTTCACAATTGCCCGGTTTTCGGTGTGAGAGGCGGTCACTGTGTCGTCGACGTTGGCGGTCAGCATTTCGCGATGGTCGACGGTAAGCGTGAAGTGATTGTCGGCAAAGCCCATTGGGAACCCGGTACCCTCGTGTTCGTAGACTTCACAAAGATCGTTGAAACGGAATTCGTCGGGGTTTTCGCCATAAAGGATGATCAAAAGGCGCACGCCGCGGCCTACTGCCGCCTCGCGCAGCGTGTCGAGGTGCCGGCGCAGGATTTCGGCATCGGCCTTGATCCAGATCGCCGAGTTCGCGGTCCCAATCATCTCGTCGACCTTACCGTGCACCTCGGGATCGCCGCTGAGGTCCCAGACAAAACTTTCGCCCGGCTCCACGGCTATAACCGACAGGCGCTCGGTGACCTTATCGCAAAGCTCACCTGTCTTGGTTGCGATCGAGCGGAACAGCCGCTCGGGCGGCTGCGGCACGTATTTGATGGGGTTGGCGCTGACCGGCATCACCGCCTTGCGCGTGGTCAGCGCTTTTAACGCCGAATAGGTGTTCGGTCGCGGCACACCGGAGGAGTTCGATATTTCATAGGCCGTGGCCGGCGATTTGGCCAATAGCGCCAGATAGACCCGCGCCTCATAGTCAGTAAACCCAAGGCTTTTCAGGTCGTTCAGGATTGTCAGCGTTTCGTTGGTCAGATGCTGGTTCATGGTGCCCGGTCTGTTAGCCTTTCACAAAAATGCCCAGCCGCCGTTCCTTTTCGCCCTGCCGGATCGTGGCGGCAACGGTTCGAGGCTGGCACAAGCTACTGTAGTTGCCATTGCCACAACGCCCATTATCAGCTATTCTCCGGCCTCAGGTCAAGACGCATCCCGCAAGAGGCACGCTTGGTCATGCATGACTATCCTGGGAGGACATAATGAAACTTGCACGCTATCTGGCGTTGGCCGTTGCTTTCAGCGCGGCTCCGTTCACTGCATCGGCGCAGGAAGAATTTCCGAATAAACCGATCGAGGTTGTGATCCATTCGAGCTATGGCGGCGGCACCGACACGACCGCCCGCATGATGATGATCCGCTCGCGTCGGAACCTCGAGACCGACATGTATGTTGTCTCCAAGCGCGGCGGCTCGGGGGCCGCGGCCCAGGAATACGTGCTGTCCAGGCCTGCCGATGGCTACACGATTATGGCGTTAACGCAGACGCATCTTTATACAATTGCGCAGGGCAAATCGCCGATGAAAATTGATGACATCATTGGCATCGCGCGGGCGATGGACGACCCGACCTTCATCACTGTCAGCACCAACAGCGACGTCACTTCGCTCGACCAGTTGGTGGCGCTTGGCAAAGACCGCGGGCTTAACTGGGGCGTCGCCAATATCGGCGGCACCGAGCATATCGGCCTGGCGCAATTTTCTGACGCCGCGGAGATGAAGTACAAGCCGATCGCATTCGGCTCGGGCTTGCAGATGTTGCAGGCGCTTCTATCTGGCGAAATTGACGCAACTCTGCCCAACGTCTCGGAGGCCGGGCAGATGATCGAAGATGGTAGTGTTCGCCCGCTGGCGGTCATGGCCAAAGAGCGGCTGGGAGATTTCCCGGACGTGCCGACGACTTACGAGCTTGGCTACGAAGTTTCGACTTCGACGACCCGCGGCTATGCCGTGCGCGCCGGCACCCCGCCGGAGATTATCGAAAAGCTCTCCGAGGCGCTGTTGAAGGCAATGAAGCACGGCACTTTCGGGAATTACCTGATGAGTGCCGGTCTGAGCCCAGAGACGTCGCCGGCAGGCTGGGAAATCTGGGACGAGCAGCTTAAGGCCGAATACGTCCGTGCCGCCGAGGCGCTGAAGAATCTGCAGAACTGAGGCTTGACGGACTGACAACATGCGGCTGGCCCTTTCGGGGGCCAGCCAAAGAGAAGATTTCGCGCATTTCCGGGGTTTGCGATGACCGACAAAGAAGCACCGGGGGGGACCGGCGGTAGCCAGGATCAGAGCGGCCCTGCGGGAATGCTCGACGGTGTAGACGCGATCCTTGCGCTGGTTCTGATCGTTCTTTGCGGCTTTTTTTACTGGGTGACGGCGGATTTCCCGGTTCCCGGAGCGTTTCTGGGCGAGAATGTCCTGCCCGAGCAATTCCCGCGCCTGTTATTGGTCAGCATCGGCGTTCTGGCCCTGTTGCTTCCGCTTGAACACAACCTGGAACCCGACCGCTGGCCGCTGATCCGCAAATCCCGCAGCGCGCCGATCGGGTCGAACACCTTCCTGACGATGGGCTTTCTGCTGGTGCTCGTCGGCCTGGGCGAATGGCTGGGCACGATCCTGACAATCTTCATCGCTGTCGCCGGTCTGCCGCTGCTTTGGGGCGAGCGCCGCTGGCTTCTGATCATCGTCTATGCCGTCTGCTTTTCGGCGCTGGTCACCTACCTCTTCTCGATCGTGTTGAGCGTCTATTTCGAACCCGGCGTGTTCGGATTAACTTTAAGGTAAGGGGGCAGCAATGGACCAGATCCTGATCGGATTCGGCATGGTTGCCGATCCCTTCACCCTCGGCGTCATCATCTTCGGGGTCGTCATCGGCGTGCTTGTCGGTGCGCTGCCGGGGCTAAGCTCGCCTATGGCAATCGCGCTTCTGATCCCGTTCACAATTTCCATGACGCCGATTGCGGCGATTTCCATGCTGGCCGCGCTCTATTGTGCCGGCACATTCGGCGGCTCGATCACCGCCATCCTGATCAACGCGCCGGGCGCGCCGCCGGCCGCGGCAACCGCGCTCGACGGATATCCGATGGCCAAGCGCGGCGAGGCCGGACGGGCGCTGGGGCTGGCCACGATATCGAGCGTGACCGGTGGGATCATCAGCCTGTTTGTCCTGCTTCTGGCCGCCCCATTGCTGGCGCGGATCGCGATCACCTTCACGTCGGCGGAGTATTTTGCGCTGGCGCTTTTCGCGCTGTCGATGCTCGCTTCGATTAGCGGAAAATCCTCGATCCGCAACCTGATCGCGGGTTTTGTGGGGGTGTTCCTTTCGACGATAGGCATACACCTGACCACCGGGGTGGAGCGATTTAACTTTGGGGTGAACGAGCTTTACGACGGGCTGCCATTCGTGCCGGTGCTGATCGGGCTTTTCGCCATTGCCGAACTGCTGAAACAGGCCCGTGTCGGCGACGTTGTTTACGAGCGCATCCGCGCCAACGTGATGAAACTGCCCAGTCGCGAGGATTTACATAGGGTGAAATATACGATCCTGCGCTCCAGCGGGCTGGGCACCTTTGTCGGCATCCTGCCGGCCGAGGGCGCCACCGTTGCCGCAATCATGGGCTATAACGAGGCGCGGCGCTGGTCTGTTGACAAGGATAAATTCGGCACTGGCGTGCCCGAGGGGATTGCTGGTCCGGAGGCGGCCAACAACGCCGCCACGGGTGGAGCGATGGTGCCGACGCTGGCGCTGGGCATCCCGGGCTCGGTTTCGACCGCATTGATCCTCGGTGCGATGGTCATGCACGGGCTGAAGCCGGGGCCGTTTCTGCTGAAAAACCAGCCGGAATTCCTCTACGGCATCTTCGCGGCAATGCTGCTTGCCAACGTCGCTTTCCTCGCCGTCGGCATCGCCGGTGCAAAGCTTTTCAGCCAGATCACACTCATCCCGCGCACCATTCTCTGGCCCTCGGTGCTGGTCTTCGCGATCATCGGCTCCTATGCCGCCGCCTCATCGTTCTTCGACGTCTGGGTGATGGCAATTTCGGGCATCGTCGGTTACTTCATGCTGCGCTTTGGCTTCGGCCCCGCACCGCTGATCATGGGGCTCGTGCTGGGCCCGATCGTCGAAGAGAACTTCTCGAAGGCGATGATCGTGCATGACAATTCCATATTTTCGATGATGGAACGCCCGCTGGTCCTACTGTTCTTCGCCCTGACAATCCTGTCGCTCGCTGGGCCAGTGCGTAGGGCGATCAGGTCACGGCGTGACCGCAAGCACCTTCTGGCGACGGAAGAAGGCGAATAGGAAAACAACCCATGAGCAAACCACTCCAAGGCGCCGTCGCTATAGTCACCGGATCGGCGATGAATATCGGCCGGGAAATATGTCTGCAGCTTGCGGCAATGGGCGCCGATGTGGTGACCCATGCCCGGTCGAACCGCGACGGCGCCGAGGAAACCGCCGAATTGGCGCGCGCCGAAGGAACAAAGGCCGCCACGTGGATCGGCGATCTGACCGATCCAGCTGGCGCCGCGGCACTGATTGCCACTGCCACCGAGCGGTTCGGCAAGCTCAACATCCTGGTGAACAACGCCGCCCAGCGCGGCAACGATGCACTCGCCGACATCGCGCTCGACAAATTCCAGGCGATCATGCGCACCAATGTCGAGGCGTCATTTCTGTGTGCCCAGGCGGCGGCACCGCACATGGCGCGGTCCGGCTGGGGCCGGATCGTCAGCATCGGCGGGCTGTCGGCGCATCGCGGCTCGAAAAACCGGGTGCATGTGGCGACTTCGAAGATGGCTTTGGTGGGGTTAACCACGGCGCTGGCCGCCGATCTGGCCGAGGACCGGATCACCGCAAATATCGTTGTGCCCGGTCTGATCGACACGGTTCGCGGCGCTTCGGCCGGGGGTGCGCCGCATGGCGGCCATCCGAACCTTCTGGACCGCGAGGGCACGCCGGCCGAGGTCGCGCATATGGTGACAAGCCTCTGTCATCCGAATGCGGCCTATGTGACCGGGCAGACAATTCATGTGAATGGCGGCGGTTATCTGCCGTAAACCGGGCGAGGCGTGTGTGACGGCGATTGCAGAAATCCTTTCCAACTGGGCCGGTGGATTATCCGGCGGCACCATCCCGCCGGCGGTTCGCCGTACGGCTCGGGGCGTTCTGCAGGACGCGGGCGGGCTGATGGTCGCGGCGCGGGGCACGGATTATGTCGCGGCCGCGCGCGCGACGGCCGAAGCGGAGGGAAGGTGCACCGCCATCGGCCATTCCGGCGGCTTCACGGCGGCAGATGCGGCGCTGTTCTCGGGCATCGCGGTGCATGGCGAGGATTTCGACGACACGTTCGAAGGCACGCCGGTGCATGTGGGCGCGGTGCTGGTTCCGGCGTTGCTGGCGGCGTCGGAGCGCGACGGGCTGTCCGGTGAGAATTTCCTGCGCGGGCTCGCCGCGGGCGGCGAGTTGGCCTGCCGGATGGCGGTGGTGGCGCCGACTGCGATCCACCGCGCAGCCTTTCACCCAACCGCCGTGATCGGCGCGCTGTCTGCCGCTTTCGGGGTCGCCACGGCGCAGGGGCTGACCCCGCAACACTCGGCCTGGGCGCTCGGCATCGCGGGCAGCATGGCCTCGGGGATTATCGAATACCTGGCCGAAGGGACCTCGACCAAACGCCTGCATCCGGGCTGGGCAGCACAGGCCGGTCTCAGGGCAGCGGCGCTGGCCGCGCAGGGGTTCACCGGGCCTCGGACCGTGTTCGAGGGCGAACACGGTTTCTTCCGCGCCTTCGCGCACCCGGATATCCCCCGCGATTTCGGACGGCTGACCGACGGTCTCGGCACTCGCTGGGAACTCGAGAGCCTTGCCTTCAAACCCTATGCCTGCGGGACCATGGCGCAGCCGTTCATCGACGCGGCGATCAAGCTGCGCGCGCAAATTCCCGACCCAGGCGCGGTGGCCGAGATCGTCGCGCCCACGGCGCAGGCCATCCTGCATAGGCTGTGGGAGCCGATGGCCGAAAAAACGGCCCCAAGTACTCCGTACTCTGCGAAATTCAGCGTGCCTTACTGCATCGCGGTGGGGCTGATCGATGGCGCGGCGGGTCTTGACCAGTTCACCGAGGAAAAACTGCGCGACCCGAAGATTCTGGCGCTGGCCGCCAAGGTTCGCTACGTGGTCGATCCGAACGATCCCTACCCCGAAAACTATGTCGGCGCGCTCACCGTGCGGCTGCGCGACGGGACCGAGCTGTCGGCGGCGCAGCCCTGCCTGCGCGGCGGGCGTGGCGATCCGCTGACTGACACTGAGCTAGAGGCGAAATTCCGCGCCAATACCGCGTTCGGTGGCTGGCCGGGCGACACTTCGGACCGATTCCTGCGCTTCTGCGACGGGGCTTTCGCCGCCGCACGCTTCGACCATCTCAAAGAGTTTCGCTCCTGAGAGGAGACCGACATGCCACACCAACCCGCATCGTCCGCACTTTCCCATATCCGGGTGCTCGATCTGACCCGGGTGCGGTCCGGCCCCACGGCAGTGCGCCAGCTCGCCGACTGGGGTGCGGATGTCATCAAGATAGAGCTACCGGCGTCGCTGGAGGCCGACGGCGCACTTGGCGCGGGCCGCAACACCGCCGACTGGCAGAACCTGCAGCGCAACCGCCGCAGCCTGACGCTGAACCTGAAGGATCCGAAAGGGCTGGAGTTGTTCATGCGTCTCATCAAAACCGCAGATGTGGTCGTCGAGAATTTCCGGCCAGACGTAAAGGAACGGCTCGGCATAGACTACGACAACCTGAAGGCGATCAATTCGAAAGTCATCCTCGCCAGCATCTCGGGCTTCGGCCAGACTGGCCCTTACGCTAAACGCCCCGGCTTCGACCAGATCGCGCAAGGCATGGGTGGGTTGATGTCGATCACAGGCGATGCCGATCGCGGGCCGATGCGAGTGGGCATCCCGATCGCCGATCTCACGGCGGGGCTTTTCTGCGCGCTTGGTATCCTGACCGCACTGATTGAGCGCGAGAAATCGGGCGAAGGGCAGTGGCTGCACACTTCGCTGCTGCAGTCGCAGATCTTCATGCTGGATTTCCAGGCCGCGCGCTGGGTGATGCAGGGCGAGGTCGCACCGCAAGTCGGCAACGAACACCCCACAAGCGTGCCCACCAACCGCTATTTGACCAGCGACGGCGCAATCAACATCGCGGTGGCTGGCGATGACATCTGGCGGCGGCTATGCGGCGCGCTTGGTCAGGCAGACTGGGCCGAGGACGAAAGCCTTGAGACCAACGCAAAGCGCAAGGCGCGGCGGGACGACCTGAACGCGATGATCAGCGAGATCGTTGTCGAAAAGACCAGCTCCGAATGGGTCGAACTGCTGACTACCGCGGGCGTTCCCTGTGGCCCGATCTACAAGATCGACGAGATGTTCGACGACCCGCAGGTACAGCATCTGGACGTGGCGAAACCGATCCACACAGAACCTTTCGGCGAAACCCGCGCGTTGGTCCAGCCATTTCAGTTGACGCGTACACCGAGCGCGTTTGCCGCATCGCCGCCAAGCCGGGGCGAGCATAACGACGAAATTCTTGAAGAACTGGGCATCGACGCCCGAGAGCTTGCCGAATTGCAGAAATCCTCCGTCGTCTGACGGACTGACGGACTGACGAGGGAACTGAAGATATGACCACCACCGCCACATCCACATTGGAGTTGCCGACTGAAAAGATCCTCGCGCATGTCGACGGGGCCACCGCGCACATCGTCTTTAACAACCCCGAGCGGCACAACGCTGTTTCTCTGGAAATGTGGGATGCGGTGGAACAGGCGTTGTCGGCCTTCGCCGCAGACGACACTGCGCGGGTGGTGATCCTTTCCGGCGCAGGCGGCAAGGCCTTCGTCTCGGGCGCTGACATTTCGAAATTCGGAAAGGAGCGCGGCTCGAAAGCGGCGACCGAGCACTACAATGCGCGGCTCGAGGTGGTCTACGACATGATCGAGAACTTCCCCAAACCGACCATCGCCATGATCGACGGCCATTGCATCGGCGGTGGCCTAAACCTCGCGGCTCTTTGCGACATCCGCATTTCCTCGGCCAAGTCGAAGTTTGCCATGCCAGCGGCGAAACTTGCGCTTGGCTATCCGTTCGATGCGATCCGGCGGCTGGTCAACGCCGTGGGTGCGGCGGCGGCCAAGCAGATGATGTTCACCTCCAAGTCAATCGACGCCGAAACCGCGCTACGGCTGGGCCTGGTGCAGGAGGTCGTTGGCGAAGGCGAACTGGACGCCCGTGTGGCGGAGCTTGCCGGGACAATCGCCGTCAACGCACCGCTGACGATCCGGGCGATGAAATACATTGCAACTCAGGTCATGCACCCCGATCCGGCGAAACGTGACCTTGCCCGCTGTGACGAGATGGTGGCCGCCTGTTTCGCATCGGAAGACTACGTCGAGGGTCGCAAAGCCTTCATGGAAAAACGCAAACCTCAATTCAAGGGTCGATAGACACTTGGACTACGGCATGCTTGCACTGTTCTATTTGGTGTTCGCGGCCTTTGCGACCGCGATCCTGCACAGCGTTGGTGGCTTTGCAGGGGCGCTGATGCTGGCGATAGCGGTCGCGCCCGCATTGGGCGTCAAGGAAACCGTGCCCGTCGTGGCCACTGCGATGATGATCAGCCACGCCTCGCGCGCTTGGCTATTCCGCAATTCGGTGGACTGGGGCGCGTTCCGGATGCTTTTCCTATTCGGGTTGCCTTTCATCATCGCGGGCGTGTTGTTCTATGTCGAATTGTCCGAACGCGCGGTGGCGCTGTTTCTGGGCTGTTTTCTGGTGGTCACTCTGCCGTTGCGGCGCCTGTTGTCGGGGTTGCGGATCGCCGTGCCACGCTGGGCCATCGCGGTTGTTGCTGTGCCGTACGGGTTTATCTCTGGGACGACGTTTGGAGCTGGTATGATCCTTGCGCCCTTCATGCTAGGCGCGGGGATCGCGGGCGAAGCACTTCTGGCAACGGTGGCGGTCAGCGGTGTGATGCTGAACGTGACTAAAACCATCGCTTTCGGCCTGTCACCGCTATTGACGTCCGAACTTGCGATGATTGGGGTCGTGATGGGGCTTTGCACGTTCCCCGGCCACGCGATGGGTCGGTGGATCGTTCGGCGCACCTCGATCCGGGTGCATACGCTGGTGCTTGAAGTCTTTGTCGGTTTCGGCGCGGTCTTTATGCTTTGGAAGGGACTTTCGGGATGAATCCACTTGCCGACGCGCTGGTTATGCCGCTTTCAGAGCGTGCCGATGCCGTTCTGATCCGGGCCGATGGCAGCACCTTGTCCGGTGATGCACTTTACCGCCAGTCGGGAAAGATCGCCAACGTGCTGGCAGAAGCCGGCGTGTTGCCCGGTGACCGAGTAGCGATGCAGGCAGCGAAATCGGCCGAGGCGTTGGCGCTCTATCTTGCCTGCCTGCGGGTTGGTGCGCTGTTTCTGCCGCTCAACACCGCTTACACAAGTGCCGAGCTCGACTATTTTCTCGGTGACGCCGAACCGCGCGTGATGGTTTGCGATCCGGCGGATGCGAGCCTATTGGCACCAATGACCGAGGCCAGTGGGATCACACTGCTGGCCCTCAACGCCGCGCGTGGTGGTTCGCTGGCCGAACTTGCCGCAGCCGCGCCACACGACTTCACCACTGTCAAGCGCCGCCCGGACGATCTGGCGGCGATACTCTATACTTCCGGCACAACCGGGCGCTCCAAGGGCGCGATGCTGAGCCACGACAACCTGTTGTCGAACGCGGATGCACTGGTCGAGACTTGGTGCTTTACGGGCGAGGACGTGTTGCTCCATGCCCTGCCGATCTTTCACGCGCACGGGCTCTTCGTTGCCGCCAATGTGCTTTTGCGGGTCGGAGGGCGGATGATCTTCCTGCCGAAATTCGACCTCGACACCGTGATCGCCCACCTGCCACAGGCCACGGCGATGATGGGGGTGCCCACTTTCTACACCCGCCTGCTGGGCGACCCCCGGTTCGACCGAGACCTGACCGCGCACATGCGCCTTTTCATCTCCGGCAGCGCGCCCCTGCTGGCCGAAACCCACCGCACCTTCGAGGAGCGCACCGGGCACCGCGTTCTGGAACGCTACGGGATGACGGAGACCACCATGAGCACGTCTAACCCCCATGACAGTGAGCGCCGCGCCGGTACTGTTGGCTTTCCCTTGCCGCGCGTCGAGGCGCGCATCGTCGATGCCGAGACCGGAGCAGAATTGCCGCAGGGCGAAACCGGGATTCTCGAGGTGCGCGGTCCAAATGTGTTCAAAGGCTATTGGCGGATGCCAGAAAAGACCGCCGAAGAGTTCCGTGATGATGGCTTTTTCATCACCGGCGATGTCGCCAGCGTGGACGAGGACGGCTACATTACCATCGTCGGGCGCGCGAAAGACCTAGTGATCTCCGGCGGCTACAACGTCTATCCGGCAGAGGTCGAGACCGAAATCAACGCGCTCGACGGCGTGCTGGAATCGGCGGTGATCGGCGTGCCGCATTCCGATTTCGGCGAGGGTGTAGTAGCCGTTGTCGTCCGTGGGGTCGGACAGCCAATCGGGGCCGCGGCAGTTCAGGCTGAGCTGCGCGACCGGCTGGCCAAATACAAATTGCCAAAGGCAGTGTTCTTCGTTGAAGAATTGCCACGGAATGCGATGGGAAAGGTACAGAAGAACGCGCTGCGCGACAGCTATAAGGACACCTTCGAAGGGGGTTGATCGCGTCGCCTGGTTTGGTTGGTCCAGGCTTGGCCGCAGAAAAGCCGATCCCAAATAGGAGAGGGACTCATGCGAATTGTCGAAATCCGAGAGGCCATTGTTCCAATCTCCTCTCCGATCAGGAACGCCTATATCGACTTCTCGAAAATGACCGCCAGCGTCGTCGCCATCGTGACGGACATGGTGCGCGACGGGCGGCCCGTAGTGGGCTACGGTTTCAATTCCAACGGCCGTTATGCGGCGTCGGGCCTTCTGAATGAGCGCTTCCTGCCCCGATTGCGCGACGCAAAGCCCGAGAGCCTGCTGACCGAAGTTGGCGACAATCTCGACCCGCGCCGGATCTGGGCCACGATGATGACCAATGAAAAACCGGGTGGCCATGGCGAGCGATCCGTCGCCGTGGGTGTGGTCGATATGGCGGTCTGGGATGCCGTAGCCAAGATAGCCGGCGTACCGCTTTGGCGCTTTCTGGCCGACACAGAAGGCGACGGCGCCGCCGACGACAACGTCTTCGTTTATGCGGCTGGCGGCTACTATTACCCTGACAAGGACGACGCCCAGTTGCAGGAAGAAATGCGTCGCTATCGGGGTATGGGCTACGAGGTCGTGAAGATGAAGATCGGCGGCGCCTCTCTCGACGAGGACCGGCGACGGATTGAGGCTGTTCTCGAAGTCGTGGGCGACGGGAAGTGCCTGGCCGTGGATGCCAACGGACGCTTCAATCGCGATACCGCCGTCGCCTATGGCGAAGCGCTAAGCCAATATCGCCTGTTCTGGTACGAAGAAGCCGGGGATCCGCTGGACTATGCCCTGCAGGCCGAACTTGCTCGGCACTATGAGGGGCCGATGGCCACCGGCGAAAATCTGTTCAGCCACCAGGACGCGCGCAACTTGCTGCGGCACGGCGGCATGCGCCCGGATCGCGACTGGCTGCAATTCGACTGCGCGTTATCTTACGGTCTCGTTGAGTATCTGCGGACGCTTGCACTGTTGCCGGAATACGGGTTTTCAAACCGCAACGTGGTGCCACATGGCGGCCATCAGCTTTCTTTGAACATCGCCGCGGGTCTGAAGCTGGGCGGCAACGAAAGTTATCCCGAGGTCTTCGCACCCTTCGGCGGCTTTGCGGACGAAACGAAAGTAGAGAATGGTCGCATCTGCCTGCCGGACGCACCCGGAATTGGCTTCGAATGTAAGAAGGCGTTGATCGATTGCATGCGCGAGGCGACAGAGACCTGAGCAAGTGTCCCGCCTGTTGCGTGGAGATCGTACTCTTCCCGCGTAGGCCATCCAGAACAATCCGGATCTTTCTCTTCGGCCGAAAACTCTCGCTAAGCAAAACAACACGATCTGTCTCAAAGGCCCTGACGGGATACAATCTGGTGTCATGTTGATGGATAGTGTTTCCTTCTAGCACCGACAAATTACCTACAAAAAAAGATGGCAAAGATTACCGAGACATTCGTGCACAAGTTGCCCCAGTCGAAAGACGGGACACAGAAGCACTGGGATACTGAGATCAAAGGTTTCGTGCTCTTCGTCGGAAAACGTGCGAAGACCTGGTACTTCCAAAAAGACGTTGGAGGCCAGACCAAGCGCATTCTGATTGGCCGGTATCCCACGATCTCATCTCAGGCGGCACGCCAGACTGCTCTGGGCCTCGCACTAGAGATGGGACGTGGCGCTGGGCGGGTAATTCAGATCGGCGCGCCAACACTCCAGGATGCCACAGAGGCGTATCTGGCCCGGCCAAAGCTTCGCTCGGAAACTCATAAAGCCGGCTTGCGCCAACAGTTCGAAAAGCACCTTCGCGACTGGATGAAGTTGCCGCTGGACGAAATAACAAAAGCAATGGTCGTGCGGCGGCATCAGGAGCTTGCCGCAACACCTTCGACCGCGAACCACTTGCTTAAGTAGTTTCGAACGGTTTGGAACCATGCGAAGCGGATCCACGACCTGCCCGAAAGCCCGACGATGGCGATCGAGTGGTTCGAAGAACGACCCAACGGCACGGTGATCGAGAACTTGAAAGCGTGGCGTCAAACGATCGATCACCTCGATAACCCAATCCACAGGGTGTTCTACGGGCTGCTGCTCTTTACAGGGCTCCGTAAGACGGAGGCGCTGACGCTGGAATGGACGCATGTTCATGAGGATCGAATCCACATTCCAATGACGAAGAACGGCAGGAGTTTTGATTTGCCGATCCTTCCGCTGCACCATGAGATATTAGCGCCAGTGCAGGAGCTGCATCGGAAGTGGGTGTTTCCCTCTCCGCAAGGGCCAGACGGTCGGCTGTCAGCTCCGCGCCGCCTAGAGTGGAGCCCGCATGTCCACCGCCGGACATTTGCGACAGTGGCGATGGAGGCGGGAGTGTTGGAGGAGATTGTCGGCCGGCTGCTCAACCACACGCCGCTTTCAATCACAGGGCAGAGGTATGCGATGCCGTCTCTTGATGCACTTAGGCCAGCGATGGATTTGGCGTGCGCGGAAATCGGAAAGAGAGCTGCTTTGACCACAGGCCATTCGAGTGAAGCATGAACGGTCGCAACAAAGAGACTGCCCGGAATCCCTGGCCGGATAGCGGCCTCGACTGACTGGACATGGCAGGTCGATCCGAGCTGGGGAGATGCGTCGATTTGGTTTAGTAAGTGGCAGTTTGCTCGGACACCACCGTTCTCGAGTACTATAGGCTTTGCGCGGCGGTCGCCAGATTTCGCAGCTTCGACGTGGCCAAATGCCGCGGCAGCAGCGCAAGACCGCAATCGGGCGCCGCAATCAGCCGGTCGGCGTCAATGTGTTCAAGGGCCGCGCGCATTCGTGCGCGCAAAGTGTCAACTGACTCTACGTGGCTTTTGGCAATGTCGATCAATCCTAGGATAATCGTGGTGTGTTCGAACAACTCCAGCAACTTGAGATCATTGGGCCGATGAGCATCTTCGATGGAAACGGCGTCCACATCGGCCGCGTCGAGAGCGCTGGATAAAGCGAAATAGCTCGCTGAGTCAGCTTTGGCGGGGTGAGGATCGTCGAGGCCGGCAGGATATCCACAGCATATGTGGACTGCACGGTTGACGTGCGGTCCGACGCCGGCGAAGCAGCGCTCCACACACTCGACACCGAACGCAAGCGCCTCATCGACCTGGCGCGCGAACAACGGCTCGTCGACCTGAATCCACGTGCAGCCAGCTTCGGCCAGGCGCCTTATTTCAATATTCAGTACATCGGCGAGCGCCCGGGCCAGTTCTGGCCGGCTGGTGTAATATTCGTCGGAAATTGTGTCGCTGATCGTCAGCGGACCCGGCACCGTTATCTTCACCTCGCGATCGGTCGCTGACTGGGCAACACGCCAGTCGTCAGGCAAAAAAGAGGGACACGGTTCCAGTTTTGATGTGACTGTGGGGACACGGGCCACCCAACTTCCATCGCGCATGGTTTGTTCACTAAGGTGCCGGAAGTCGATCCCCGACACATGCCTACAGTGATAATAGACGTAATGTTCGCGACGGATTTCACCGTCGGTTGGAATGGTGATTCCGCAATCCACCTGTTCGCGAACCGCATCCATGGTCATGCGGTCGAGCGTACGTTTCGTTTCGGCTGACTGGTCCCCCACCATGGCATCGTAGACCATGGTCGGCGCCGCGCGCCTCTGCTCACCCATATTGCTCCACATTGGAACCGGGGCGTCGGCAGGTTTCGGGTAGGCACCAATCGTCGTGGTTGGAATGGTCACGTTTGCGATCCCCTGATCTTAATTGATTTGGATTGTAAGAGGGCGTTGGCGACAGCGTTCATGACCGCAAGGCTTGCCAATGCCCCATCCGCCTCGCCTTTCTCGAAATCATCCCCGTCCCTCGCCAATTGGTTAGTGATATGAGCAATACAGACGACTGGCTGATTGCGGGCCTGGGCAAAGGCGTAAAGAGCCGCCGCTTCCATCTCAACTGCAAGTATCCCACGCGCTTGGTTCGCCGCGATCGCAGCTTCGGTTTCGCGGTAAGGGGCATCAGTGGTCCAGATCGAGCCTTGCACAACCAAGAATTCTAAGTTGGAAAACGCATCCACCACCCCTGACAGCAACGCGTCGGATGCGTGGGCAAAATCTGATGGCGGCATATAATGATAGCTCGTACCCTCGTCCCGCAGAGCTTTGTCAATTAGCACGAAACAGGGAGTGGGCAAATCCCGCGCGATCTGGCCAGCTGACGTGATGCTGATCAGAAGTTTGCAGCCTGAGACGAACAACTGTTCGGCGAGCAATACCGCAAATGAGGCGCCCACAGCGTTGCCAATCACTCCAACCCGACGTCCCCCGAATTCAAATGTATAGAGATCGGTGTGATAGCACGCCCAAAACGGGCAGCGTTGAGCAAGCCGCTGGTCAATCAGCCAGCGTACGATATCGCCGTCCGGATCGAGTAAGCACAGATGAGGGACTTGGCCGGCCGCAACCTGTCGCTGACGCCGTCCCTCGCGCAACAAATTTTCAGGGCGAAAGGCCGAGTCCGCATCGTGATGTTTGTTTTTCAGAATTGGCGGTTTCGGGGCGTCCGTCATTTTTCTTTTCTCGAAGATTATTCATCGGTTTTCTGAGTTATCTTGCAATATTGCTCTTTCAGACGCCAATGCAAACCGATCCAACGCGCCAAGGCTTCTCTTGCACATGATCGGAAAATCAAAGTCTGCCTTCGCGCTCGGTGTTCACCGGGTGGCAAAAAGCCGACTTTCTGACACCAACTTGTATCGCGACAGATTTTACCTCAGCAAATGACTGCTTTGAGATTACATGGCTAATGTTACGCGAGTAACGTTCGAAGCAAACGTGTCACATAAAACTGCTCTAGGAGCGAAGAAGTGCGGATAGTCTGTCACCGCGGCGCCAATCAAATTGCACCGGAAAATACGCTTTGCGCGGCTCGGCTCTGCTTCGAGCGTCGCTACGACTTTGTCGAGCTCGATCTGCGGACATCTTCCGATGGTCGCCTTGTTGTGCTGCATGACAAGACCATAGATCGAACGACCAACGGATCCGGTTCGATCGCCGATTTGACCTGGGGCGAACTGTGTGAACTCGACGCAGGCTCGTGGTTTGACCCAAAATTCAGGCATCAGCGCATCCCACTATTCAGTGAGATGCTTAGCCTCGCCTGGACGGGCGGCGGCGGACTATACGTCGAGCCCAAGAATGCCGATCCGCAATCCATGCTGAACGAAGTTGCCGACGCGGATATGATGCAGAGTTGTTTTTTCGGATCTGAGAATCCTCAGATGATGCGCAAAGTAAGAGCGCTGGCGCCGAATGCTATTTTGATGGCTCGACGTTGCGATTTCTCGACCCTCGAAGCGGCGGTCGAGGACTGCCAATCGCAGATAATCGAATTCGATCAGACCAAGGACGATCTTGCCGAGTTGCCAAGATGCCGTGAACTCGGCGTCCAAACAATGATTTACGATCAGACGCACGAGGTTGGCGCGATGGAAGCCTTGGCAGCCCTCAAGCCGGACTTGGTCAACGTGGATCGTCCGGACATTGCAGCAATTGTTCGAGAACGCTCGGCGGCAGGGTCCTAGTCCTTCCCGCTAACGACCAACTTTCCCTGGCATGTTTATCGCGACTTCGAGCCCCGGGACGCGATCCCGAAACGATCATACACTTCGGGCGGACAATCGTGGTCGACGAGGCACTGAACCAGAGATTTCTGAAGCCGGAGTTCGGTCACCGCGTCGCGGAAAGGGGCGCTTTGTTTCGGATCTGCATCTAAGTCGTAAAGGCGTGTTCCCAGATCTTGGAACTTAGCGTTGTCGTGGATTGGAATTCGTCGCGCATCTGCCCGCGCATCGATTTTCATGACTGGCATCTCTTTAGTAAAGTCGAATGGACCGACCATTTCCGCGGACCGCATCTCGGCTGTGGAAAACATAGACCTCATATGCGTAGGCATGAGCGTGTATTCGTGCAGGCCCGACGCGAAGATGTCTTCGGGATATATGTAATATGCATATTTGCCGTCATTCACGCCAATTGGCCCGCCAAACATTCCATAAACGGCCACGTCGCGTTCTCTTGAGCCGAGCACCGAAGATCCGGTCACTTCGGAAGGAGGGTGGACATAGAAGATGTCCAGGATCGCCGGCATCAAGTCATGCGTTTGTGTGAGCTTGGCGTTCCGAACTCCGGCATTTTGCGGACTACGAGGGTCGTGCACCATTAGTGGGACGTGAGAAATCTCCTGATAATAGGGTTGCAGATTCTTCCCCCACCAATCGTGTTCGGACAGCAGAAATCCGTGATCGGTGGTCAGGATCAGAGCGGTGTCCTTCCAAAGATCGTGGTCGTCGAAGTAGTCGAGAAGGCGTCCGAAATAATCATCACACATAGCAACAAGTGCGGCATAGTTAGCGCGGATCTCGGCCATCTCTTCCTTGGAGTCGCTGACTTTCTCGTAAACCGGCCAGTCGAGGATGCCGCCGTTGTAACCCGTTTTGAAGGCTTCCTTGAAGCGTGAGGGGGACTGAAACGGCTCGTGTGGGTCGAAGCACTCTAACATCATGAACCAGTCGTCCGCACTGCGATTGGTGTCGAGAAATTCGAAGGCAGAGGCAAAACAGCGAGGCCCCGGATAGTCGGCCTCATCGACGAAAGTTTCAGAATTTATGGCGTGCTGCATCCGCAGCCGCGCGCCCCGATCACCGGAACTCAATTCTTCAAACGGGTAGTGTTGCTGTGCATATTTTTCGCGAAGGCGCTCAACCGGTGGCTGAACCATCGCCTTCCATGGGTCATACTCCTGGCCTCTAATGAAATCATACGTTGTGAATCGCCCGTGGTAGGTGAAACCGCCGTCTTCGAAGTAATGAAGATGGTCGGTCACAAGATGAGTGTGAACGCCACGTTCGCCCAACAAGGCCGGAAACGAATTGTCAAACGGCTCAAGTGGCCCCCAACTGCGGTGCATGAAATTCAAGCGACCTGTGTGAAGGTCTCGCCGAGCCGGCATGCAAGGCAGACTTCCGACATAGTGATTGTCAAAGACCATCGAACGGGCAGCAAGTCGGTCGAAATTTGGGGTCTTGATGCTTTCACCGCCGTAGCAGCCAAGAGCCAAACGATTGAGCGAGTCAAAAAGACATAAAACCGCGCGCATGTCGTACGTATCCCTATTTCAGACGAACCTAGCGCGTCGCGTTCTCAGTCGCCAATAGGGATGTTCGTTCCAGCCTCGGGACTGCCGCTGGAAAAACTGGGGCCAGCAAGGTCCGTCGTTTGCACGTCGGTGACTGCCGTTAAACGAAAAAGACTGCTGTTTCTATGTTTTGCTGTACTCTTTGAATAACGAATCGCGGTTGGCTGTGATGCGATTTTGCGCCGTCACTCATAATTCCACCCGATTCAAATGGCGCAATTAAGGGAGGACTATCATGAAAACGACGCACCTTTTGGCAACCACCACGGCCACGGCTTTGGCGGCCTCGCTGCTCGGCGGACTCGTTGCGC
>CAXMNX010000006.1:0-15592 GCA_964194845.1 uncultured Boseongicola sp. | reverse complement strand
CGCAAGTTTGTCTCGCGTGTAATTTTCGCCGAGTTCGCGGACGTGGCGAAGAAAGGCATCACGGTCCTCAAAGTGATCTCGGTGATATGTCGAGACACCATCGTCACGAATTGCGTTGAACGATATCAACCGCGCTCGGCGGGCGTTGGCGAGATGATGGCACAGGCGAGAGTAGTCGTTTTCCCACTTCGGAAAATCATGAGCGCCGACCAAACGATAGAAAATCTGTCGACAGGTTAGAGGCCAGTAGGCACGGTATTCGTCAAGAACCAAGTTAACCTGACCCAAGAGTTCCTGGGTCTTTTTTTGCGGACTGTAATTCTCGATGTAGCCACGCGGTCTGCCAGTTTTACGGCTTGGTGTAAAAACGTTCATGCCGCGCTCCGGGTGATATGTTCCGCGAAGGCAACTTGATCTCCGAGCGTCAGTCGGTTGAATCCGGCAAGCGTGCAGGCTTTGATTGACGGATAGTCCGCCCAATCGGCCCAATTCGCCGCTTCATCCATTGCTGATATCAAAGGAACGGCGGGCATTTCAGGGCCATCAAATACAGCCTCGCAAACCCACTCGCGGTGATCTGAATTGAGCGACGTCAGAACGCTGAAGGCCAGCGCAGCACGTTCCGTGTCTGTCAGACGCGCGCGCCACACCACAGCTGCTTCCGACCATGTTTCAACGCTGTCGGCGTGTAACGTGCAGGCCAGCATCTTGCTGGCGCGGCGGTGGTTGTCCGAGATATGATCCTTCAGCTTTACCATGCCTCGACGACCCCTTTGTTTTGGTTGTCGGTGCCGATCGGGCGCGGCGCACGATGTGTATTGTAAAAATCGAGCAGTTCCTTTTGAGCTTTCGTCAATGGAAATGGATGAAAGTCACGCCAGGAATTCGGGCTGGTGTCTGACATTACGCCGCCACCTTGACGCCCTTGGCGTCCAAATATGCGTCGAGGTCACAACGCTCGATCCTCGTCGCACTACCGAACTTGGTGAAGACCAATTTTCCGCGCTTATGCTCTTCATAAAGAACGCTGCGGCTCTCGCCGCTGTATTCAACTGCTTCTGGAATTTTGTAATAGCGCTTGGCCAATTTTTTCCCTCCGGCATTGCTACCAAGAGACCGCCCCCTGGCTTCATATGGATACTGGAGGATAATTTAAGTTGTTGAAAACGCGCCGTAAATAGCGCCGACGCCAAAATAAATCGCGCCGAATAGCGCCAAATGGCAAATATAATCGCGCCGAATAACGCGGCTGTTAGAGTTTCGCGCGTTTCTCGATTCTTAGGGCATCCGGCTTCTGCCATTCAGCGGGAGCGATTCGCGCGTTTCTAGCCTTTTTGGGCTCCCGGCCTCTGCCAATCGGTGGGAGCGAACAGCTTCCTTAGCTCACGCAGCCGTTTCCGGCTGATACTATTCTGCTTTTGCCATTCCTCGTGGAATGGCATCGTTGCGCGCGTACCGTCATCGACATAGGGGGTTATGAATTCTTTGTAGGCTCGCTCCTCGTCTTCAGGTGTGGCGTGCCTTATGGGCGACGGGTTTTTGGCTAGAGTTTTCAAATCTGCCAGAAGCTTCGTTTCTACCTTTGCAAAGTCGCCGTCCGTCATGCAAATGGGCGAACCGTCAAGCTTCGCAACTTCTATCACCAGGCCGTCAGGAACGTTGTCGGGCAGCCGGTTGTCTGCGCCACTCGATTTCATCTCCGAAATCGGCAAGTTGGACAAAATGTTACCCAGGCGCTCGTCATACTCGGCGTCAACAGATGTGAAGCCGCCCGCATAGAGCTGCAGATCGCCTCTAATTTCATTCCTGAAATCGCCGGGTCTAGGCAAGGATACCACCCACGAATTTGGATCGACAAAGGCGAACCGGCCAAGGTGCGTTGCAAGTATGTGCTCGCTAAGCCTGAATGCAATGCCAGCAGCATTCGTAGCAAATATTCCGCCAACATCCAAAATCCGCGCCGCTACTTCGTCATGAGATAGATGTTCATCCCATTTGGCATTCACGTTGAGTTCGCTAAGGGGCGTGTAACCGGCCGGGCTATGCATTTTGCCGCCCCGGTAAATCTACCACTTGGCCGCGTGTGCCTGTCACCATGTCCGCCCAGCGGTCAAGTGCAGCCGCTCTCTGCGGGAGCAATTCAGACTGCTGATATACTCTGGTCACCGCGCTCGGTGCGCTTCCAGACGCAGAGTGATTTAGAATGCGGTCGACGACCGTCTCAGGTTCCCCGGCCCCAGCTAGAGCCGTGGCCATTGCGGTTCGCAAATCGTGGACACGCCAGGGCTCAAAATCGTCCCCGAGCATTTCATCTAGTCGACGCTTGGAGCAGGATGCATTTACAATCGGTCTCAAGCCGTCAAAGGAAAACACGAACATACGACTGGTCGGCATCTCCTTTAGCAATTCCAACTCTTTGAGTGCCGCATCGGAGAGATGAGTTGTATGCGCCTTGCCATTCTTAGTCTGAGAGCCTGGCTTGATAATAGCTCGGTTTTCAGAATTCACCTCAGACCAACGAAGCTTGCAGATTTCACCACGTCTCTGGCCTGTCAGGATCATGAGGCGGAAGAACGGCCCCCAAAGCTCACCCATATCCCAGGTCGCAGACCAAATCGCGCGAACCTCTCCCAACGAAAGAACACGATCCCTCGCTTTCTCTCTCGTCGCCTTGGAAATCCCAACGCCGATTGGTTCCTTGATATATCCCCGAACGAAACACCAGTTGGCGAATGCAACCAACGCCGCCCTGATCCTATTTGCGTATGGCTTCCGACCTTCCCTCGCTTTTTGGTCAACTGCCTCCTGTAAATCCTTACGGGTAAGGGCCCCTACAGATACGTCCATTTGCTCAGAAAGCGATTGGACGAGCTGGCGCTTTCGCTCATCCCCGGTGCGGATCGTGCTGAGGTGCAAATCCGCGTAGGCGTCGATGGCCTTGCGCACAGTGGTCAGTGATGCCTGTTCGGTCAGGCGCTCTCTTCGTTCACGCTCCGCGATGTCGATGCGGTCAATACCCTTGTTCGCTTCGACCAGAATTTCAAACGCCATCTTTCGTGCTTCTGATAGGCTTGTCGGCTTCGGCCATGTGCCCAGCGCAAACTTGCGCTTCCGCCCGCCGCGAATACGCTTCTCATAGACCCAAGTTGCCTTGCCTTTGGACGACAACCGGAAACGAAGACCCACACATTGCGCGTCAGAAATCTCAATCCGTCCAACCTCTGGCGGATCGAGGCTTTTTAGAAATCTGTCGTTCAGTTCGCGTTTCATCTGCTCAATCTGTCCCCCAGCGGCATCTGGGGGACTCATGGGGGACAATTTTGCCCGGATTGTGGTGCACTCTCATGGACACTCATAGACAATTATTGGCCAGTAAGCAACGCGCTGCGTATTGTAACTCGTTTCAATAATGGAGTTAAATAGACTGTCAGATACAACGATGGATGGTCATGGACACAGTGCGGAAACAGCCCGAACACGGACGGTCGATCCGCTCACTTGCCCGCGAAGCCGGATGCCACGCCTCGACAATATTGCGTCAGATCCGGCGATACGAAACCCGGCGCGACGACCCTTTGGTTGATTTTGCGTTAATCCGTCTTGGCCGCGCGGATACGCCAAAGGCGTCCAACGATCTGAAAGTCGAAGACGGAGAAACAATGACGATTGCCCCAAATTCCACCGAGATGCTCTTCCCGAACGAAGCCAACCTTCGCCGCGAAGCGTTGCGAATTCTGCGCCGCCTGAACGAACCGGGCGCCTGCCTTGCCATCGCCAAGGACATGGAAAAGGCCGTCGTGGTGCGCGAGGCCGAAAACGGTCAGACCCTGCGAACGGCCGTTGTTGACCGCCCATTGGCCGAAGCAATGGCGCTTAAAGATTGGGTCGCACCATCCTCCGAAGGCCGTATCTCGCGGTATCGGATCACCACCGCTGGGCGCCATGCCCTGAAGCGGTTTCTGGCCGAAGACGAAGCCCGGCGGGCAGGCCTGGCGGAAGACCAGCGACCCTCCGCCGCGCAACACGGTGACCATGAAGCCAAGTCAATTCCCGATGGTGCCGGAAAACGGCGTCGCGTGCGCTACAATGCCGCCGAAAGCCCGCTTCAATCGCTGGCACGTCGGCGCGACAAAACCGGGCAGCCATTTCTCAGCCCCAATCTGGTCGCGGCCGGCGAGCGTTTGCGCGAAGATTTCGAACTGGCCCAGATGGGTCCGCGCATCGCGCAGAACTGGGATCGGTTTTTGACCGGCGGTATCCGCGGCGAATTCGCATCATCAACCGAAAGCGGCGGTTCGGCGGCGGCGCGCAATCGCGTAACCGGGGCGCTTTCCGACCTCGGGCCAGGTTTGGGCGATGTCGTCTTGCGATGCTGCTGTTTTCTAGAAGGCATGGAGGCCGCCGAACGCCGCATGGGCTGGTCGGCAAGGTCCGGCAAGATCGTCCTGCGCATCGCGCTTTTGCGGCTCAAACGCCACTACGACGAAGCCCAGGGCAACTGGTCGCCGCTGATCGGATAGCCAAGGGGTATGTTTGCGCCGGGCACGAAAAATCGCCCGGCGCAGCCTTGATCAGTCCGCCGCGGTAAGCCCGGATTTGTGCAAAATCCCCGCCAATGCACCGCCCGCCAAAGGTGCGATGATATAGAGCCATATCTGGCTCAGCGCCTCGGGATTAAACAAGTTTGTCGCAATCGACCGCGCCGGGTTCACCGAAGCCCCCGATGTCGTGATCCCCGCCAGGTGGATCAGAACCAGCGTCAGGCCAATCGCCAGCCCGGCAACCGGCGTTGAATGCCCCTCCTGCGTGGCACCCAGGATCATCGTGACGAATATGAACGTCGCCACGACCTCAAAAATCAGTGCCGCCAACACGCCATTCGAGCCAATCATTGTCGAGGCATCGCCCGGTGCGCCGCCCATGATCAAAAGCACGATCGCCGCGATCAGACCGCCCGCGACCTGTGCGACCCAATAGCCAAGCATATCGTTCATGCTCATCCTGCCCGCCAAGTGGACGCCAAGGCTGACTGCCGGGTTCAGATGCGCCCCCGAGATCGGGCCAATGCCGTAAGCCATCGCCACAACGGCAAGGCCAAACGCCAGACTGATACCAAGAAAACCAACCGGATCAGGCCCGATCTGGTCCAGCGAACCGCCCGTGCTCATAAAAAGTATCGTCGCACAGCCAAAGAAGACCAGGGTGAACGTTCCGATCACCTCGGCCACATATTTCTTCATCATCTGTCCCATCCTTTGTGTATCAACGTGAACCGCATACCATATATTGGCGAAACAAGGCGCGAATTGCAAAGCCGTTATGCAAGGGCGCATCTGGCTCTGGCGCTTTGGCGGGATTAGGGTATTTTCCGCGCCAACAATGGGAAAATTCCATGCGTGACATCAAAATCCCGGATCAGCGCCACCCCGAAAAGGCGCGTGGCCCGGACAATGTTCAGCCGAAAAAGCCAGATTGGATCCGGGTCAGGGCACCGGTGTCCGAGGGCTACAAGAAAACCCGCGACATCATGCGCGAGCATAAACTCACCACGGTCTGCGAAGAAGCCGGCTGCCCAAACGTCGGCGAATGCTGGTCGCAAGGTCACGCCACGATGATGATCATGGGCGAGGTCTGCACGCGCGCCTGTACATTCTGCAATATCGCCACCGGCAAACCGCCCGAGGGGCTCGATGTTTTCGAGCCCGGTCGCGTGGCGGATGCGGTAAAAAAGCTTGGCCTTAACCATGTCGTCATCACCAGCGTTGATCGCGACGATGTCGAAGATGGCGGGGCCGAACATTTCGCCCAGACGATCCGCGCCATTCGGCGGCAAGCCCCCGGAACCACGATCGAGATCCTGACGCCCGACTTCATCAAATGCGCCCCGGAAGTACTTGAACTTGTTGTCGAAGCCAGGCCCGATGTCTTCAACCACAACCTTGAGACGGTTCCCGGCCTATACCCCGTAGTCCGCCCCGGCGCACGTTACTTCCATTCGCTGCGCCTGTTGCAGCGGGTAAAGGAACTTGACCCGACGATGTTCACTAAATCCGGGCTCATGGTCGGCCTCGGCGAAGATCGGCAGGCCATTCACGCGGTCATGGACGACATGCGCGCTGCCGAAATCGACTTTCTGACCATCGGCCAATACCTGCAACCAACGCCGAAGCACCACCGCTTGGATCGTTTCGTGCCGCCGGATGAATTCGCGGCTTATGAAAAAGCCGCCTACGGCAAGGGCTTTCTGATGGTCTCGGCCACACCACTTACCCGCTCGTCCTATCACGCAGGCGACGATTTCGCCCGCCTAAAGGCCGCACGGTTGGAAAAATTGGGCCGCGCCTGATCCTTACGCGCATTCAATTCGCTGGCGGCAACGCTTTGATATAGCTGGCGATCGCCGCACGATCTTCCGGCGACAGCTTCGCCATATTCAGGATAACCTCGGCCATCTCGCCACCAGCGCTGTCGAAATCAGGCGTGAAGCCGGTCTCTAGGAAATAGGCGATGTCCGCCTCGCTCCAGTCAAAATTCGGCGACGTCAGGTCGGGGATTTTGCCCTTACCGGAAGGGTTCGGCGCCCCCGCCATCCAGCGCGATGTATCCAGCGCACCCAACAGGTTTCGCGGCGTGTGGCACTCGGCGCAATGACCAAGGGCTTCGACCAGGTATCGCCCGCGCTCATTGTCACCCGAAGCCTGAACGAAGGTATCTTTGAAAAACAACAGCTTCCACCCGCCAACGGAAGCCCGGATCGAAAACGGGAACCCAAGCTCGTGCGGCACGTCGGCGCGGCTCTGCGTCGGCAAGGTCTGCAAAAATGCCCAAAGATCGGCAATGTCCTGATCGCTGGCGCGGGTATAGGTCGAATAGGGAAAGGCCGGATAGTAATGCACGCCTTCGGGCGAGGTGCCCATCAGCATCGCGCTGGCAAAATCCGCGATATCCCCAGGCACCCAGTCCGTGGGCCGCATCCGGCGAGATATTGGGCGCGATGAAGGTTCCAAAGTCGGTTTTGAACCGTCGCCCGCCAGGCAACGCCAAAGCATCTTCCGACCCTTCGGCCTTGTGGCAGGACGCGCAGCCACCGGCCCAGAACACCGCTTGGCCGCGAAGCGCATCACCTGTGACTGCCGCGAAACGGGTTGCATCAACGTGTCGTGGTCGCGTGATAAAAAGGCCCGCCGCAAGCGCGACAAGCCCAATCAAGACAAAATAAGCAAAATACCGACGCAATTATTTAGACCCAGGCGCGGGCGGAAGTCCGCGCCCGGGTGACCAGTCAGTTGTTCGATTGGCGGTTTGCCTTGTGGCACGCGCCACAGGCGCCGCCCACAGGTCCAAGTGCCGCGCCAAGTGCATCTTTTCCGTCCCCTGCAACAGCCGCCAAATTCGCGGCAGCTTCGGCCAATTGACCCGAAATTGCACCGGCCGTCGAGCCGCTTTCCCAGATCGCCGCCAGTGCGCGCGTCTCGTCGCCAAGCTCGGCGTTTGACGTGCCTGGAACCCAATAGCCCTGGTGGCTGAGAGTGGCTATTGCGGCAAGGTTACTGGCCGCAGCCATGGCCGTATCGGCATCATAGTCGACCTCACCTTTCGCCATCTTGCCGAGAATACTAATATTATGCAGGTTAAGCTGCATGTGCGATTTCCGGGCTTTGACAGCCGGATTTCCGCCGTGGCTGCCCGCAAAAGCGAGGCATGCCGTCGCCGCAATGGCAGCAGTCATAATAATTGCCCGTGATAGTGCCGTGAAATGAACCTCCCGAAAAATTGTCTGGCCTCGCAACACTAGGCTGGTTTAGCAAAAAGGATACTCTGCAAAACTGCGGATCTCCTCATGTAAAACGCACAGATAAACTGGGATGATCTTCGCTTCGTGCTGGCCGTGGCGGACGAAGGCTCGGTCGCCGGTGCCGCGCGCGCGCTTGGTGTCAATCACGCCACGGTCCTTCGTCGCATAGCGGCGTTTGAGACCACGCAAGGGCTCAGGCTTTTCGACAAAACCGCGCGCGGCTATCGCATTTCAGCCGACCGGGTCGAACTGATCGAGGCCATGCGCGAAGCTGGCAGCTCGCTCAACCGAATTGGTGACCTGATCAACGCCGAGCGCCCGGCGGTGTCAGGTAGGTTGCGGATCACATCAACCGATTCCCTTTGCATCCTGGTGCTTCCCAAAATTGCCCGTGACCTTGCAGAAGAAATTGGCCAGCCGGTTGATCTTATCTCCGATAACACACACGTCGATTTCACGCGGTTGCAAGCAGATATCGCCGTTCGCCCTACAGACAGGCTTGCAGACGAGTTGCATGGAATTGATGGGGGCAAGCTGGGATTTTCCGTGTTTGCACGCAAAGACAGCCCGCCGACATGGCTTGGGTTAAGCGGCAGGCTTCAGCGGACGCGGGCAGCAGAGTGGCTTGAACGCCATGCGCCTTTGCAAAATCGGCCGGTCTCGGCGGACAGTTTCCTGACGTTGGCGTCGTTTGCGGCGCAAGGTGCGGGCCGCGCGATACTGCCAACTTACGTTGGTCGCATGACCCCTGGCCTGGTGCAAATCGATACCCCACACGAATTGCCCGCTGTTCCGACGTGGGTTGTTTGCCATCGCGATCTCGCCCGTTCCGGGCGCCTGACCAAGGCACGACGCTTCCTCGCTGACCGCCTGTCAGAGGTTCGACTTTGTTAAGCGATTAAAACTGAAACCCGATCGCCAGATCAAATGCAATGTCGTCGCTGTTCGCCCCGTCGATGCCGCCGCGCAGATAGGCACCCGTGCCAGACGTGATCGACGCGCCCAGACCCAGCCGCATTTCCTCGGCGTCGGTCGCCTCTTCCAGCTCGCGAAAACCCGAGATGCCCAGTGTCACACGCTCGTTAACAGCAAAGCCAAACGATATCTGACTAACCCGGATGCCGCCATCTTCGCTGCCGCGAAGCAGATCGACTGCCGCAGTAGCACTGCCGCGCGTTATCTCGGTGCCAAGCAGAAAATGCTCGTCAAGACCATCGGACTCTGCACCACCGTAAAACGTGATCTGATCGACATTTCCGGGACCATCAAAATCATAACGCCCGGCCACGCCGACCACGGAATCGTCCGTCGCCGAAAGCCGGTGATATGATGTGCCGACTTGCAGCCCGCCGTTTTCGCTGACTACGCGAATGCCGCTGCTTAGCGTTCCGTCCAATGCAGCCTCTGCCGCCAGTGGCCGGAAGGATGACCGTGCAGCGATCGACCCGAACCGCGCCTGATCGGGCAGGGGGCCCAGCTCGAATACCGAACGCGGACGCCCCACATCAACCGTTCCAAAGGGCAACGATATGCCCGCACTTGCATAGTGCGCTTCGCGGGTCGCATCCCGGCTGACGCCAAGTTCGAACCGGCCATCAACCGCCGCGCCCCCGAACTGGTATGTGCCCAGCGCGGAAAACTCGGTTACGTTCAGATCGCTTTTGGAATCGTGGCCAAATCGAAACGCCCCCTCGATCTGGGGCGCTTCCGCAATGGCAATGCTGCCGAAAAGCGTGAAATAGAGGGCGAGGGCCAGTCGCACCAGCGCGTTCCTTCGACAAGGCCCCTCACAACCGTGACTTTAGAACGATTTGACCGCCCGTTGCACCGCAAATCTAATGCCGGGCGCTGCCGAGTGGCTGGAATGTGTCGATTCAGCCGCAAACCGCCGATCGTTGTCGCCTAAACGAACCTAACTTTGCCGATATAGGGCAGATTGCGGTTCCTTTGCGCATAATCAATGCCGTAACCCACGACAAACTCGTCCGGAATTTCAAACCCGGTCCACGTCGCCTTGACGTCGGTTTCCCGCCGTGTGGGCTTGTCCAGAAGCGCAATCGTTTCCAGCCGCCGGGGATTTCGCGACCGCAAAAGCTGCGTTACATGGGCCAACGTAAAGCCTGTATCCACAATATCTTCCACGACCAGCACGTCGCGCCCGCCGATCTCGCCCCTCAGATCTTTCAGTATCCGAACCTCGCGGCTCGATTCCATGCTGTCGCCATATGAACTTGCCTCCAGGAAATCGACTTCGACATTCAAATCCAGCTCGCGCACCAGATCGGCGATAAAGACGAACGACCCCCTCAGCAGCCCCACGACAATAAGTTTATCGGTGTCCGAAAACGCCGATTTGATCTCGCGGCTAAGATCCTCGATCCGCGCCGCGATCGTCTTGGCCGAAATCATCTCGTCGATCACATACGGCTGGGTCACTGTCTGCCCCCTTGACTGTCCCTGTCGTCTCTACACTTAAGGGGCGACGACTGACCAGCCGGAAGCGCAATGCCGACCCACTCCGAAACCCGCCACCTGCCGCATTCGGCGGCCTTGATGTATGAGCTTGTGGCCGACGTCGCGCGCTACCCTGAATTTCTGCCATGGACCGCCGCCGCGCGCATCCGCTCTACTGATGACTGCGGCGATCATCAGGTGATGCTGGCGGATCTGGTCATCTCGTTCAAAGTCTTTCGCGAACGCTTCGGCAGCCGGGTCACTCTCTGGCCCGAAGCGCGAAAGATCGACACCGAATACCTCGACGGCCCGTTCCGGCACATGCGGTCAAGCTGGGCATTTACCGAGGCCACGAATGGCTGTGACATTTACTTCCACGTCGACTTCGAGTTTCGCAACCGGCTTCTTCAAGGCGCGGCGACATTGTTTTTCAACGACGCAATGCAGCGTGTGGTAAGTGCCTTCGAACGCCGCGCAAAGGAGGCTTATGGATGAGCCTTGCCGCGACCCTTGCCCGTTTCACTGCCACGGCCACGCCGACCGCGAACGCCCGCGCGGTCATGCGGCAATCGCTGTATGACTGGATGGCCTGCGGCATTGCCGGGGCCGCCCAGCCGGTGGCCACCATCATGCGCGACCAGGCGCTCGCCGACGGCGGGGCGCCCAATGCGCGGCTTTTCGGCGGTGGTGAAGTGCCTGCGCGCGCCGCAGCACTTGCGAACGGCACCATCAGTCACGCGCTTGACTACGACGACACCAATTTCGCCCACATCGGCCACCCGTCTGTCGCGGTGTTTCCGGCGGTATTCGCCATCGGCATAGGAACCGGTGAGGAATGCCTCGACGCCGCACTATTAGGCGCCGAACTATCCGTGCGCATGGGCCTCTGGCTGGGGCGAGATCACTACCAGACCGGCTTTCATCAAACCGCTACAGCGGGCGCCTTCGGGGCAACCGCCGCCGCGGCTCGGCTTGCCGGTCTAAGCGAACAGCAAACCGCCCACGCGCTTGGCATTGCCGCGACCAAAGCCGCTGGCCTGAAATCCCAGTTCGGCACCATGGGCAAGCCTCTGAACGCAGGCCTTGCCGCCGAATGCGGCGCTATCGCCACCGACCTCGCAGCGCGCGGTTTCGTATCAAATCCAGCCGCCCTCGATGACCCGCAAGGCTTCGGCCCAACGCACAACGGCGCGGGCGACCTGACCGCATTCGACACTTTGGGCGACCAATGGCTGATGGAAAGCGTCAGTCACAAACTCCACGCTTGCTGTCACGGCCTTCACGCGATGATCGAAGCGCTCGGTTCGTTGGAATTGCGGGCGGAAGACGTCGCGAGCGTCGCCATCACCACCCATCCCCGCTGGACGACCGTTTGCAACATCGCGGAGCCAAAAACCGGACTGGAAGCCAAATTCTCCTTTCGCCACACTGCCGCAATGGTTCTGTCCGGCATCGACACAGCGGTCATTGCCAATTTTTCAAAGAAAACCGGGACCGACCCGGATTTGAGCAAACTCCGCCAACGTGTCGAGGTTCAAGCCGATGAAGCGCTTGCGGAAACCGAGGCCACCGTGCTGGTGACCCTGACCAACGGCGAAACATTAACCTCGCATCACGACCTGAGCGCGCCAATGTCGGGCGAAGAAAAATGGCGAAAACTCCGCCGGAAAGGCTCCGCACTGCTAGGCGAAGACATCGAAAACCGGCTCCACAAAGCAACGGCCCGCCAGGTGAATGCCACTGCACTGTTTGACCTGATGTAACGCCCGAAAAACGAGGGTTCTGCCAAATAGCCATTTGACTGATCGTTCCAGACTTGTCACTGTCCGCCTATGCCCTGGGAAAAATCCTATAATTCGGCGGAAGTCATTGATCGCGCCAAACATTCATTTTGGCGCACCGGATACGAGGCGACGTCAATTAGCCAGCTACTGTCGGCAACAGGTCTCAACCGAGGCTCACTTTACGCCGAATTCGGTGACAAACGCGGACTTTTTCTGGCGGCACTTAAGGCCTACGACGCAAACCAGCGTCGGGCGTTTCTGGGTGATCTGGCCGCGAACGCCGCCCCGCTCGATGCAATCGCAACAGCCTTTGCCGCCGCCGCCGAGGCCCCCAAAGACGGGCATACCCCGGCCGGCTGCCTTTTGGTGAATACGGCGCTTGAAGTGGCGCCTCACGATCCGGAAGTTCGCGCGCTGGTGAACGCATCGTTCGCGGCGGTCGAGCGGTTTTTTGCGGAACGCCTGCAAGATGCGCAGCAGCGTGACGAACTGAAAGCAGGGGCAGACCCCGACACAACAGCCAAAGCTTTGCTGGGTCTGTTTCTGGGGCTTCGCGTGCTGGCCCGTTCCGGTGCCGACGCTGGCGCTCGGCAGGCCATTGTCAATCAGGCGACCGCGCTTATCGCCTGATTATTTTTGGACTGATTGGAACGATCGGTCAAATAAAAGGGAGTAAGAACAATGACAGTATCCTACGTTGAACGTGATCAGGCCAACGAGGCGACGTTGGCCTTTTACGACGCGGCAGAAGACCGGTTCCAGGCACTTCTGAACATCTTCAAAGTATTTGGGCATCAGCCGGAATACGGGCAGGTTTTCACCGATACCGTCATGGCGATCCTGAAGGATGGAGAACTGGACTGGCTAACCAAAGAGCTTTTGATCCTGAAAGCGACACAGGGCAATGACTGCCATTACTGCGTGGTTCAGCACGAACGGCTATGTGACATGCTTGGAATGCCCGCCGAGAAAGTCGCTGACATCGACGGTTTCAGTTACCGCGACAGTCCTCACTTTTCTGAGGGCGAGAAGGCGCTCTTGGATTTCTGCGTGCAGATCGGAGAAGACGCAAACCGCGTGTCGAAATCGTTATGGGACCGTCTCCACGCGAACTGGACCGAACCTCAGATCGTCGAAGCCGCATTTGTCATCACGATCTATATCGCGGTTTCGAAGTTCGGCGATGCACTTGGAGTCGAGCTTGAGCCGATGTTCGAAGGGGTGAAACCGCAGCTTACAATCAACCACTAACGATGAGCGTCGAAGTATTTACTGGCGCGAACTGCACTTATTGTGACGCTGCCAAGGCGCTGCTTGACGCGCGCGGCATCAACTTTGCAGAGCGGGATATGCAGGACGAGACGGTGCGTCAGGAATTTACGGAACGCCTGCCGCGCGTGCGCTCAATTCCGCAAATATTCATCGACGGCAAGCACATCGGCGGGCTTGAAGATCTGAAGCTGCACTTCGGATAGCACGGGGCCGGGCAGTTATGTCCGGCCCTGAAATGCCTCTCACACCGTCTTGATCAGTGTTTTTAGATAGGCGCGTGTTTCGCCATCCCAGTCAGCGGCTTTTTCCTGATGCGCAATTGCGGCATGAAGTTCCATCAGCTTCCAGACTTCATCCTCGGTGGCAGCCGTCACGACGCCCGGGCAATCTTCCATGCCTTCGCAATCAGCGCACGCGTATGAGTAAGCCATCCTGTCCCCCAGTTTCGTTTTCGTCGTAAGCACAAATATTTGTGTGACTTCTCAATTCGTAGGAAATTCTGCGCCAACTAACAAGGGGACCGATGGCCCCCTTGTCTTACCTTCCAACGTATTCGATGGATCACGAAGTAACGTCGTAAGCCCGCTCGCCGTGCTGGGCCAGATCCAGCCCTGTAACCTCGGTTTCCTCGTCAACCCGCATCCCAACAATCGCCTTTGTCAGCAATACAAGAAAAACCGTAACGACCCCGGTAAAGACACCGACAATGGCAATCGAGCCAATCTGCGCGACAAAGCTGCCAGCGCCAAATATCGCGATCATGATCGTCCCGAATATGCCACCGACGCCATGCACCGCGAAGACGTCCAGCGTGTCGTCGATCTTCAATGTATTCCGCACCACATTCACCGCCTCCTGACATAAGATCCCCGCAATGCCACCGATGATCAGCGCCTCGACCGGCCCGACAAACCCGCTCGCGGGCGTGATCGACGCCAACCCCGCAATCGTCCCGGTGACCAGACCAACCAGCGATGCCTTGCCATATTTGATCCGCTCCCAAAGCGCCCAGCTCAGCGATGCCGCCGCCGCCGAGATATGCGTCACCGTCAGCGCCATCGCTGCACCACCGTCAGCGGCCAGCTGCGACCCGCCATTGAACCCGAACCAGCCGACCCAAAGCATCGCTGCCCCGATCATCACATATCCGGGGTTGTGCGGCGGCTTCGTCCGATCCTTCCGCGCGCCCAGCATCACCGCTACAATGATCGCCGCCAGCCCAGCCGTTTCATGCACGACCATGCCACCGGCAAAGTCCTTGGCACCAACCGCACCGAAAATACCACCATCGCCGAGTATTCCGCCGCCCCAAATCCAGTGAACCACCGGCGCATAGCAAAGCAGCATCCAGAGCGTCGAAAAGACCAGCACGAAGGCAAAGTTCGTGCGCTCAACATAAGCGCCCACAATCAGCGCCGGGGTGATGATCGCAAACGTCATCTGAAACGCGAAGAACAGCACTTCCGGCAGGGTGCCGGTCAGGCTCTCGGCCGTGACCCCGATCAGGAACATCTTGTCCAGCCCGCCCCAAAGCCCGGAACCACCGCCGCCAAACGCAATCGAATAGCCCAGAGCAAGCCAGGCGATGCTCATCGCGCAGGCGATGGCATAACAATGCATGAAGACGCTCAAAACGTTTCGCGACCGCACCAGCCCGCCGTAAAAAAGCGCCAGCCCCGGCAGCGTCATAAACAGCACCAAAGCCGTCGCCACGATGATCCATGCGGTGTCTGCGCCAACCATATCAGTTCCTCCAATTCGACCTGTTGGCCGTCAGGAACCGCAACACGGGCGCGAGTTATAGTGGCAGGGGCGATTATGGTGGTGAAAATCCTGCCTTTGCACAATCTGCTCGCTAGATAGGCAGCAACTGCCGCGCGTTGATCAAAAATTAGGCATCCTGGGAAAGCGCCTCGCCAAGCAGCGCAAGCGCGTGCGCCACGCTTCGGGCGCGAACGCCGTCGCGGCCCTTGGCACCGAACTCCACGGTTTCCGCCAGCGTCGGCCGCCCCGTAATCGCCAGTCCAAAGCACACCCGGCCCTCGGGCTTCACCTCGCTGCCACCCGGCCCCGCGATCCCGGTGACCGAAACGGCAATATCCGCCGCAGACCGCACCAGCGCCCCCTCAGCCATCGCCACCGCCACGTCCTCGCTCACCGCACCATGCGCTGCGATCAGCCCCGGATCGACACCCAGCATTTCGGTCTTTGCAGCGTTGGAATAGGTGACAAATCCCCGATCAAAAACGTCCGACGACCCCGCCACCTGCGTGATCGCGCCTGCAAC
>CAXMNX010000005.1:0-161535 GCA_964194845.1 uncultured Boseongicola sp. | reverse complement strand
CTTCTCGCGGCTGCGCCGTTCTGAAATCGGCATTCACCATCACATCGCCGGTAAGTATCTCGGTGCCTATGCCGCCGAAATGGCTTGGCGCGAAGATATGAACCGGCTGGCGAATGGGAGCCAGTTTGTCATGGCGGTTGGCGCAGCAGCAGCGGCCTCAAAGTCTGATCGATGGTGCGGATACTGGCAGCGCCGCGCGTGCTAACATTCTGCTCATTTCGTTAGCGAACGCCATCAAACGTATTCACACTTTGTTCTCTCTCTGTTAGCGTTTACGGATTCCTCCTTGCGGGGTGTTAACGTTTGCCGTAAACATCAACGCAATAACATGGCCGAGAGAGAATCATGAAAGAGCAGCAGATCATTAACAGCCGGATCGAGAAAGTGACTCTTGAGCGTCAGCGCCTTCGCGAGAAGCTGGAGAAATGTGATGTTGAGTTGGCGGAACTGGAAACTGCTGCAAATGTGATTTCTCGCTTGATGGGGGGGAAAAGCGAAAGGGCTCGTCCGATTAAGCGAGGTATTGTCAAAAGAACGTCTTTACCAAAGCCGACTGCAAAAAAACCTGATGGTTTCCCTACGATGCCAGAGTTGATCGTCATGGCGCTAAGGCATGAGAAGCGCCCGCTGGAGCCTCGGGAAATTACAGCGGTAATTCGCCGCAATTGGTGGCCAGATGTAGAGAACCACAAGATTGGCAGTATCGTTTGGAGGTTAAATAACCGCAACGATATTCAAAAAGTTGAGGGGACGTCGACTTATCGGCTCCCCCCAAAGGAAGAAGCCCCTGACGAAGATCCTAGCCGGAACACGTCAGAGGCTTCTCTGTTCACCACTGATACCGAAGCCAAGACCCTTGAAAGCCAGGCGTCGGGCGGTGGCACATGATAATAACCTAAGTTGTCATCATGATGGTCCTAGTTAATGCTAGGGCCATTATTTCATCACTTGGTTAGTGCCAAGTGAACCATCAATGACCGAATTTCGGGCACTAAGCACATGGTTGATGAGTCATTTTTGCCGCTCAGTCAAGCCTGACCTACGGTCGCAAGTCATAAGAAAGGATTTAGTTATGGCCAAGTATGATCGCAACAAAGGCAAGCCGTGGACACCCGGCGAAGTGAAGGAGCTGCGTAAGCTTGCCTCTGAAAACACGCCGACGCGTGTGATTGGATTGAAGCTCGGACGCACCGAATCAGGCGTCTATTCAAAAGCTTCGGAGCAGGGCGTGGGCCTCAAGCCGACGAACCAGAGTCCCTATAACCGCAGTAAGAAATAGCGGTTTCATAAAGGCTGACCTCGTGGTCGCTCCACTGATGGCCATGATCAGTTAGCGCAAGTGCAAGCGCGTCAAGCGCTTGCACAATCGGATGCGGAGTGGGTTCAGACAGTCGCCCCCGCGCTGCCACCAGATCAATCACATTGCTCATTCTTCAATCTCCACAACTTGTAAGGCCCGTTCGCGCCGTGGTCCTTCGTCCAGCCACAATCCTCGATCAGACCTTGGTTCACATTGGCTTTTATGCAGGCCCCGATACGCTTGCGCAGTATGCTGAGCGTCGCCTCGTCGGCGGCAAGGCCACGGTCTGCGGCCCACATTTCGGTAATCTGGCGCGATGTCAGCGGTTCTGTGGCTTCCCGCATTGTATCCAGCACGAGTTTCTTCACGCTGCCTTTCTGCGCCCGGTGCTTGGTCACGTATTCCTTTATCGCGTAGATGTCCGCGTCTGGATCAAACAGCCTTATGGCCGCGTCCAGGTGGTCTATATCGACCGTCAGCTTCTTGATTTCGGCTTTGTATTTGGTGCGAAGCGCGGATAACTCAGCGTGCTTGGCTACCAGTCCCGATACGGTGTTCGGGCGCTCATATGATGCGATATCTTTCATGCCCGCAGTTTACTAACCATTTCAGGTTATTGCAATAACCTTATTTGGTGAGTCTGCTCCATAATACCGGAATTTCCGCGCGGCGTGCTTGAAACCCTGCGCCAACCGATTGAAACCGGCGATGTCACCGTGGCGCGGGCCAACGCGCACGTAAAATATCCCTGCAAATTTCTGCTGATCGCTGCGGCAAATCCCTGCAAATGCGGCTACCTCTACGATCCTTCCCGCGCCTGCGCACGCGTTCCCCGGTGCGGCGAAGATTACCTGGGGCGTATCTCGGGGCCTTTGATGGACAGGTTCGATTTAAGGATCGAAGTGCCGCCGGTCGCATTTGCCGATCTCGACCTTCCGGCGGAACCGGGCGAGCCCTCGCGCTTGGTCGCGGCCCGCGTCGCCGAAGCGCGTGCCATTCAGGCGGAGAGATATCGCGAAACACCGGGCGCGCGTGTCAATGCCGATGCGACGGGCGGGCTGTTGGATAAATTTGCGCGACCCGATGACGCCGGGCGCGAGCTTTTGGCCAGGGCGGCCGAGAAGATCGGGCTGTCGGCGCGCGGATAACACCGCATTTTGAGGGTCGGGCGAACCATCGCCGATCTTGCCGGTGCCGATGGTGTCAATCAAACCCATGTCGCCGAGGCGCTGAGTTTCCGGCTTGTCTCAGCCGCGGGCGCTTAAGGCGGTTTGCATTGCCATTGAAACATCGTGGGTCAAGATTTGCGTTCGAAATCCACAGAATGCTGATTGAAAGGCAGCGAATTTTGGTTCATTTTTAACGCAAGCCGCTTAGCCGCAGATCAATTGCATCCCAGATCGCACCCGCAACATTCACGCCGTCAAAGCGTTCCAGTTCCTGAATACCTGTGGGCGAGGTCACATTGATCTCGGTCAGATAGTTGCCGATCACGTCGATGCCAACGAATATCTGACCCTTTTCCCTGAGCAATGGACCGATTGCCGCGCAGATCTCGCGATCGCGATCCGTCAGACCGATTTTCTCGGCGCGCCCGCCGATGTGAAGGTTTGAACGCGTCTCGCCTTCCGGCGGGACGCGATTGATCGCGCCTATCGGCTCGCCATCGACCAGGATCACCCGCTTGTCGCCATTGCTGACGTCGGGAACGAATTTTTGGGCGATCAGCGGCTCGCGGTTCATGCCCGTGAACATCTCGTGCAGGCTGGCCAGATTTCGATCATCCGGTGGTAAGCGAAACACGCCCGCGCCGCCATTTCCATAAAGCGGTTTCAGGATGATATCGCCGTGGCGCGCCCGAAATGCGCGCAGCGTATCAAGATCGCGCGCGATGGTTGTCGGCGGGGTAAGTTCGGGAAATTGCAAAACGAGCAGTTTCTCGGGATAGTTCCGCACCCAAAACGGATCGTTCACAACCAGCGTTGGAGGCGACAATTGCTCAAGAATATGGGTCGATGTGATATACCCCATGTCAAATGGCGGGTCCTGGCGAAGCCAGACCACGTCAAAGTCGGCAAGTTCGACCGTAGCTTCCGCGCCGCGCGAAAAATGATTACCGCGCTCGCGGCGGAGCGTCAGCGGCCAGCCGCGCGCGGTCACGCGGCCCTCGTCCCAGGCCAGGCTGTCGGGCGTGTAATAAAACAGCTCGGCGCCGCGTACCTGCGCTTCCTCGGCCAGTCGAAAGGTCGAGTCTGCGTCGATATCAACGCCCTCGATTGGGTCCATCTGGATGGCAACGCGCACGTTGGTGTCTCCCGCCGAAATCGGTCGCACTTCTTGTGACCGATCTGGCGCAGCACTTCAACGCAGAGAAATTGGATGCCTACATTGTCACATTTTCGATGACGCGGCTTTCGCCGTGTTCGTTGACGAGCGCCAGATCAATCCGAAACGATGTCAGCAAGCCCAATGGCTCATTGCCGACAAATTCTTCAGCCGCACTGGCGATGCGCGCAAGCTGCCGCATCGACAGGCTTTCTGCCGCGCGTGCGAAATTTCTGGCTTTTTTGACCTCAACGAAGATCACTTCTGCACCCTTCCGGATTATCAGGTCCACTTCGCCTGCCGCGCCGCGCCAGCGCCGCGCTGCAACCTTGCCGCCACCATCGCAGTACCGCCGTTCAACACCGGTTTCCGCCGCCAGGCCATCGTAGTAATTTTTTCGCCCAACTGACTGCCTGTTCATCTTGATCTCCATTCTTCGAATCAATCTATCTAGTTCAAGCGAAAATTCCCTTAATCTCTATTCTTCAGTGCCAGCCCCATCTGATAGAGGTCGCGTTTTGACACCGCGAAACGTTCGGCCACGTCGGCGGCTGCATCCTTCAGCGTTTTGGATTTCATCGCATTCACCAAAGCCGCTTTGACCAATTCAGGATCGGCGACAATCTTGCCCTTACCGATGCAGACGACGACCTCCCCCTTCGGCGTCGTTCCCGAGTAGTAGGTCAGCAAAGACCCCAACGTTCCGCGCTGAACCTCCTCAAATTTCTTGGTCAGCTCGCGGCAAACCGCCGCCGGACGGTCGGCACTGAATGCGTTCACAGCTGACGCCAGAAACGCCGCCAACCTCCTTGGGCTTTCGTAAAGGATCAGAGTGCCGGGGATGCTCGCAAATCGCGCCAGAAATTTTTCGCGCGCGGACTTCGTGGTCGGCGAAAATCCGGCAAAGAGGAAGCAATCGCTTGGAAGCCCGGAAACCGTCAAAGCAGCAAGTGCTGCCGAGGCACCGGGTGCCGCCCAGACCGGGAATTCGGCATCTGAGGCCGCCCTTCCCAGTGCGAACCCGGGGTCGGCAATAAGCGGGGTTCCGGCTTCCGAGGCGTAGCCCACCGACTTTCCGTCCTGCAGCCACGCCAGCAGCCTTGATCGCACATTTTCGCCGCTGTGATCATGATAGGAAACCAAGCGCCGCCCGCCCAGGTGAATGCCGTGGATATCCATCAGACGACGCAAGCTGCGGGTATCCTCGGCGGCCAGAATATCCGCCGCCGCAAGGATATCCAGCGCGCGAAGCGTGATGTCGCGCGCATTGCCAATCGGCGTCGCGACGAAATAGAGCCCCGGCGCCAGCGATGGTGCGTCGTTCTCCGCCGTCATGCCGGGCTCTGTGATTTACTTGATCGCCGATTGTGCCTAGGGTCGCGCAAGATTTTGTCCGCCTGATTGGAAGAGGTTTTCCGATGGTCGCGCTTTTGTATATTCGCCGCAAGGCAGTCTTGGTATTGGCTGCCGCGATTGCTGCGGTAACGCTTGGCGCGTGTGACATTCCATTTGCCGGCGGACCGCTTATCAACACCAGTCGTGCGGTGCCGGTAGCTCTTCTTGTACCCGCAAGCTCGCCCAATGGCGCCGAGCTTGCGCAGTCGCTTGAGAACGCGGCACTTCTTGCGGTTGGCGATCTTGATAGTGTCGATATCGACCTGCGTATTTACGACACCGGCGGCACGCCTGAAGGTGCTGCCGAAGCCGCCAGGGAAGCACTTGATGAGGGTGCAACCATATTCATCGGGCCGCTTTTTGGCGAAGCTGCTGCTGCGGCAGGCCGGGTCGCGGCAAGCCGTGGCGTCAACGTGCTGACGTTTTCAAACAATCCTGCCGTCGCCGGTGGGAATGTCTTCCTGCTTGGCAACACGTTCCAGACCTCGGCAGACCGGCTTGCGCGATATGCCGTCAATCAGGGTCGGGGCGCGATCTACATCGTCCATGCGCAGGACAGGGCCGAGGAGCTGGGCCGCGATGCAATTCAACGCGCGCTGGCGGCAAACGGTGGCGACCTGGCTGGCGTGTCGTCGTTTCCGCTGTCGCAGGAAGGCGTCATTGCCGAGATACCAAATATCGCCAGCGATTATCGCGCCTCGGGCGCCAATGCCATTTTCGTAACATCCGGCACCACCGGCGCGTTGCCGTTCGTGGCCGAGCTTTTGCCTGAAAATGGGATCGACGCAGAGGTGGCGCAGTTCATTGGTCTGCAACGGCTGGACTTACCCTCAAGCGCATTGTCGCTGAAAGGATTGCAGGGCGCGTGGTTCGCGACACCTTCGCCGGACCGAAGCGCGCGTTTCAACGCCCGCTATCAGGCCGCATTCGGAACGCGGCCAAGCCCGGTCGCCGGATTGGCCTATGACGGTATTGCCGCCGTTGGCGCGCTTGTCGCACAAGGCAATGCCAATGCGCTTGGTCGCGACGCGCTGACGCAAGGCCAGGGCTTCGCCGGTGTTTACGGCCCTTTCCGGTTCTTCCCGAACGGTACCAACGAGCGCGGTCTTGCGGTGGCGCAAATCCAGAACAACCAGGTGATCGTCATTGACCCGTCCCCAAGAAGCTTTGGCGGTGTCGGCTTCTGAACCGCCCGCCACGACGGATATCCGGAACGCGATTGATCCCACGGATTTGATCGCGCCGCCCGTTGAGATTTTCGATACCGCTGCCGTTTTGGCTGAGATTGAGTCCCAGATTGACGGCTCGGGCGACGGGCGAATTGTCCGGCGCGCAACGGTCGCGGCTTTGAAGGATGCGCTGGCCAACGGTCGAGCCTGCATCGCCGAGGCTTTTGTCGCCAACCCGCAACGCGCGCACGCATGCGTGCGTTCCTACGCCTACCTGACCGACGGGATTGTTCGATCAGTTTTGTACATCGCGCTGAACCGGCTGCATCCGAACCCCAATCCCACCGAAGGCGAGCGGCTTTCACTGATCGCCGTCGGTGGCTATGGCCGGGGCGAGATGGCGCCCTATTCGGACGTCGACTTGCTTTTTCTGATGCCCTGGAAAGTAACGCCCTGGGCCGAAAGCCTGATCGAAAGTATGCTTTATATGCTTTGGGATCTGCACCTTAAGGTCGGATACGCGAGCAGGACAGTGAAAGACTGCCTGCGTCTTGGCCGGGAAGATTACACGATCCGAACAGCGCTTCTGGAGCACCGTTTTCTGGATGGCGACCCGGACCTTGCAGCGACGCTGGATGCGCGGCTGAAAAAGGATCTTTTCAGGCGTACCGCATCCGACTTTATCGAGGCCAAACTGACCGAACGGTCCGAGCGGCATATTCGGCAGGGCGGTCAGCGCTATATGGTCGAGCCGAACGTAAAGGAAGGCAAAGGCGGTCTGCGCGATTTGCAGACGCTCTATTGGATCGGCAAGTATATTCACGGGGTTCGCCAGGTGCGCGACCTGGTCGGACTGGATCTTTTCAGACAAGACGAGTTCGACGGTTTTCTTGCCGCCGAAAACTTTCTGATGGCGGTGCGAACGCATCTTCATCTTGTTGCGGGCCGCGCCATGGATCAGTTGACTTTCGACATGCAGGTCGAGGTCGCGGCGCGCATGGGCTATCAGGATCGGGACGGGCGGCGGGCGGTCGAGCATTTCATGCAGGACTATTTCCGCAACGCGACGACCGTGGGCGAGCTGACGCGCATCTTCCTGACCGCACTGGAAGCCAAGCACGTCAAAAAAGCGCCGTCGCTGGTGACGTTCTTTCGCCGCCGCCGGAAAGTCGCTGCGGAATACACGATCAAGCAGAACCGGCTGACGGTGACGCGCCAGAAAGCCTTTCTCAGGGACAAACTGAACTTATTGCGGATCTTTGATGAAGCGCTGCGCACCGGGTATCTTATCCACCCCGACGCGATGCGACTTGTTTCCGCCAACCTCGACATGATCGACGACGAAATGCGCGCATCGACCGAGGCAAATCGCATCTTCATCGACTTGCTGATCAAACGCGGCAACCCCGAACGCGCGCTGCGCCGGATGAACGAACTGGGTGTCCTGGCGGCGTTTGTGCCGGAATTTGCGCCGGTGGTCGCGATGATGCAGTTCAATATGTACCACAGCTACACAGTCGACGAGCATACGATCCAATGTATCTCAACCCTTGCCCAGATCGAGCGCGAAGAACTTGTGGAAGAACTGCCGATTGCGAGCCGCATCCTGAAGGAAGGTGTAAATCGGAAAGTACTTTATGCAGCGCTTTTCCTGCACGACATCGGCAAGGGACGCCCCGAGGATCATTCGATACTTGGTGCGCAGATTGCCCGCAGGGTCGCGCCGCGGTTGGGCCTGAAGCCCGACGAGGCCGAGACGGCGGAATGGCTGGTGCGGTATCATCTGCTGATGTCGGACATGGCGCAAAAGCGCGATATCTCCGAGCCGCGCACGGTGCGCGATTTTGCCAAGGCGGTGAAAACGAAGAAGCGCCTTGATCTGCTGACTGTTTTGACGGTTTGCGATATCCGTGGCGTGGGGCCCGGCGTCTGGAACAACTGGAAAGCGCAGCTTTTGCGCGAACTTTATCGCCGAACGGCGGCAGCGCTTGAACACGGGTTGGAAGCCGTCAACCGCGAGACCGCCGAGACCGAAGCCAAGAAAGCCCTTCGCGACACGCTGTCGGGTTGGTCGAAAAAGGACCTTGGTCGCGAAACCGCGCGCCATTACGGGCCTTATTGGCAGGGTGTTCCCAACGCGACGCACGTGGTTTTTGCGAACCTTTTGAAGACCATAGGCGATGATGAAATCCTGATGGATATCATGCCGGACGACGACCGCGACGCAACACGCATCTGCTTTGCGCTGGCCGATCATCCCGGCATATTCGCCCGTCTGGCGGGTGCGCTGGCGCTGGTTGGTGCGAATGTTGTGGATGCCCGCACCTATACCTCGTCCGACGGCTATGCGACGGCGGTGTTCTGGGTGCAGGATACCGATGGATCACCTTACGAAGCCGGGCGGCTGCCGAGGTTGAAGGTCATGATCGACAAGACGCTTCACGGCGAAGTATTGCCGCGAAAATCGTTTGTTGATCGCGACAGGATGAAAAAACGCGAAAAAGCTTTCCGCGTTCCGACCTCGATCAGCTTCGACAATCTGGGTTCCGAAATTTACACGGTGATCGAGGTTGATACGCGTGACCGGCCGGGTCTTCTTTACGATCTGACTCGCACTTTGGCCGAAGCGAACGTCTATATCGCCAGCGCCGTCATCGCGACATATGGCGAACAGGTCGTCGATACTTTCTATGTGAAAGACATGTTCGGGTTGAAATTTCACGCCGCATCCAAGCAGAAGTCACTGGAAAAGAAGCTGCGGGATGCGATCGTCGCGGGCAGAGAGCGGGCAACGGGCTGATGATGGCAGGCATATTTCCCCGGTGGCCACGGTGACCGCCATTCGGCTGGTACAGGGCGTTATGACCGTCGGCCTCTGGACGCTGCTTAGCCGGATATTTGGTTTTGTCCGCGATATCCTGATTGCCGCATGGCTTGGCACCGGACCTGTCGCCGAGGCGTTTCTGGTCGCCTTCACGCTTCCCAATATGTTTCGCCGTTTCTTCGCCGAGGGTGCCTTCAACATGGCCTTTGTGCCGATGTTTTCCAAAAAGCTGCAAGCGGGCGACAATCCGGAAAGTTTCGCGCGCGACGCCTTCGCCGCCTTGGCAGCCATTCTTGTCATCCTGACGATCCTGGCGACGGTATTCATGCCCTGGCTGGTTCTGGCGCTGGCGAGCGGTTTTGCAGGCGATGCGCGTCTTGACATGGCGGTGACGCTCGGTCGTATCATATTCGTCTACATATTCTTTATCTCGCTGGCCGCACTTATATCCGGCGTGCTGAACGCCAGCGGTCGCTTTGTCGCCGCCGCAGCCGCGCCGGTTCTTCTGAATATCATTCTCATCAGCTGTCTGCTGCTGGGGCAAAGCGGTGCCACCGAGTTTAGCTTGATCGAGACGGGCGACCAAAGTGGAACGATGGGAACCTTCCTGGCGTTCGGCGTGGTGATTGCCGGGATCGCGCAACTTGCGCTGGTCTGGTTTGCGGCGCGAACCGCCGGATTTACACTGAAATTGACCCGCCCGCGCTGGACGCCTGAGTTGAAAAAGCTGGCGATTATTGCAGCACCTGCGGCTTTGGCGGGGGGCGTGGTTCAGATCAATCTGCTGGTGGGGCGACAGGTCGCGAGCTTCTTCGATGGGGCCATCGCCTGGCTATCCTACGCCGACCGGCTTTATCAGTTGCCGCTGGGTGTCGTCGGGATCGCCATCGGCATCGTGCTTTTGCCCGATCTTTCGCGGCGGCTTCAGGCGGGCGACGAGACAGGCGGACGTGATGCGCTTAGTCGGGCGGCTGAGATGTCGCTCGCGCTTTCAATCCCGGCGTCCGTCGCGCTGGTGGTCATCCCATACACATTGATCTCGGCGCTCTTTGAACGCGGCGCTTTCGGACCCGAGGACACCGCCGCCACGGCGATTGCGGTTGCGGTTTACGGGTTGGGCCTGCCTGCCTTTGTCATGCAGAAAGTGCTGCAACCGCTGTATTTCGCGCGCGAAGACACCAAGCGACCGTTCTACTATGCGGTTGTGGCGTTGGTCGTAAACGCTGCGCTTGCCATCGGACTTGCGCCCGTCATCGGCTATATCGCCGCCGCCATCGGCACGACGCTGGCAGGCTGGGCGATGCTGGCGCTTCTGATGATGGGCCGCCGCAACATGGGCGAAACCGCGCAGTTGGATGATCGGTTCAGGGCGCGATTGCCGCGCATGATCGCGGCATCGGGGATAATGGGGATAGCGATATGGATCACTCAGCTTCTGATCCAGCCGTTGATGGCGGCAAGCGTGCTGAAGATTGTCGGTGTGTTAATTCTGGTCGCTGTGGGCGTGGCCGCATACGGGGTCGCGGGTGTTATGTTGGGCGCGTTCCGCCGGGCCGATCTTGCCTCGGCGCTTAGCCGTCAGCGTTGACGCATCTTGCCAAGCAACCGGCGAAATCCGCCGCGCGCCAAAGCCGGTGAGATCAGGAAGCCAAAGGAAAAGCCCGCAATCTCGGCAATCCAGTCATTGCCCGATCCGAAGAACAATCCAAAGACCAGTTGAATGCCAAGCAGAACGCCGATCAGCCAAAAAGCGCGATATTGGTTATCACCTGTTGCGCCAAGGTGGGTCCAGAGAATGAAGGTGTAGGCACCAATCAACCCATAGACCGATGGGTATCCACCGACCAGCGGACGGGGATCGCCGGTAAGCCACGCATAGATCAACGCCCCGAAGATCGCGCAGCCAAAGAAGATTATCAGTACCGACAGATTGCCGAAAACCTCGCCCACCAGCTTGCCCAGCGCCAAAAGGAATACGATGACAAACATCGCATGAACAAATCCGAAGTGGATGAATGGATAGGTGACGAAGCGGCGCGTTTCACTCGTCGCCCAAGTGCCTGTCTGATCGAAATACTCAAGCATCGTGCCGGGAAAGCCGAATTGAATTGCTGCATCCCGGCGCCATGCAATACCGGATGCCCCGCCGATAAAACCGTCGCTTGCCAACCACAGAACCACCTCGACCGAGAAAAGCGCCAGCGCCAGTGCTGCGACAGCAGGCGGCAGCGCATTGAACAATGGCTGCATGTGATCATCGCTGCTCATTTCACTGCCTTTCTTGACGGGCCTCGTCGCTCTCGGTAAGGCGCTGGGACGCGTAAATCCACCTTTGAAAGGGAAATGCAATGGCGGATGCGGTCTTCACTCCGCGTGTCTTCTCGGGCATCCAGCCGTCGGGTGGCCTGACGCTGGGCAATTATCTGGGCGCGTTGAAGCGTTTTGTAGATATGCAGAACGCGGGCACGTTCGAGTGCATTTACTGTCTGGTCGATCTTCACGCGATCACAGTCTGGCAGGATCCCGCGAAATTGCGCGCCAGCACCCGCGAGGCGGCGGCCTTCTTCATCGCCAGCGGGATCGACCCCGAACGGTCGATTCTGTTCAACCAGAGCCAGGTACCGGGGCACGCGCAGCTTGGGTGGATTTTCAACTGCGTCGCGCGCGTGGGCTGGATGGGGCGGATGACGCAGTGGAAAGATAAGGCCGGCAAGAACACCGAAAACGCCTCGCTTGGTCTTTTTGGCTATCCGGCTTTGATGGCCGCCGACATCCTGCTTTATCACACGACGCATGTGCCTGTGGGCGAGGATCAGAAGCAACACCTTGAGCTGACCCGTGATATCGCGACCAAGTTCAACCACGATTATGGCGTTGATTTTTTCCCGACCACCGAGCCGGTAATTGAAGGGCCTGCCACGCGCGTTATGTCGCTGCGCGACGGCACGAAGAAAATGTCGAAATCCGATCCTTCGGATATGAGCCGGATCAACATGGGCGACGATGCCGACACGATTGCGCAGAAGTTTCGCAAGGCGCGAACCGATCCCGAACCTTTGTCTGAGACCTATGATGGATTGAAAAACCGGCCCGAGGCGCGAAATCTGATCGACATTTTCACCGCGCTGGCCGGGCGTACGACTGACGAGGTTATGACGCAAGTTGGTGGCATGGGCTGGGGCCAATTCAAACCATTGATTGCGGATCTCGCTGTTGAGAAACTGGCGCCAATATCGGCGGAAATGGCGCGCCTTCTGGCCGATCCGGCGGAAATTGACCGGACTTTGGGCCGGGGGGCGGAAAAGGCCGAGGTAATCGCAGCGCCGATCCTTGCGCGAACATACGAGATCGCGGGCATGATCGCATCGCGCTAGCACTGAACCGGACTTGGCATTGAGGGGAGTGGCGGGGTGAACCCCGCCCTACGCAGGGTGCTATTAATATGAAGAAGCGCAAGCCGGGCCAGTGCCTGCCCGTGGGGTGGCGCGTGGGTCATTGAGCGGCGTGCTTTATGGCGAAAATGGCATTTACCGACAACGCGGCGCGAAACCCAGAACAAGCGCCAGCCCGCCGGAACGGGCAGGCGCTGGCCCGGCGCCTTCGGCCTGTAACCGGGCATGGGGCGCAACAGCGGTCGGTTTGATCGAATATTTTCGTGCGATTAAGAGTTCAAAGTGGCAGTTCCGTTGTCGCTTTCACTTCCTTCAGGACGAAACTTGACTGGACCGACCGCACCCAGGGACTGCGAAGCAGATGGCGGGTCTGGAAGGCTTCGTAGGCTTCGACATCTGTCGCGCGGATCTTCAGGAAATAGTCCGACGCGCCCGACACTTTGTGACATTCCAGAATTTCCGGGTGCGTCGAAACCAAAGCCGTAAACCCGGCGACCGCTTCTTCAGAATGATCTTCGAGCGTCACCATCGCCAGCACGCAAAGCTTCAGGTCGAGTTTGGCCGGGTCAAGGATGGCGACACGGCGCTGGATCACGCCGGATGCGTCCAGATCGTTCAATTTCCGCCAAAGCGTGGATTGCGCCATGGCAAGCCGCTCGCTGAGCGCTGCCAGCGAAAGCGTAGCGTTGGACTGAATTTCACGCAGAAGGCGTCTGTCTTGATCAGATATTTTCATAATACCGCCATATATGGGATTTTTTATAGCATTATTCGCGATTGCGCGCGAGTTTGGCAAGATATTCCAGGAGATTGTGATTAAATATCCACCCGGATAGGAGACCAAAATGACCGAATCGACGACGTATTCATCGAAAGAGCCCGATAGACATGGATTTTATGACTACGACGTTGAGGAGACGGGCGTGTGGCGCGATCTGTTCGCCCGCCAGATGTCGGGGCTTCGCGACTTTGCCTGCGATGCCTACCTCGACGGCCAAAGGCAGCTCGGCTTTTCGGCGGATGCGGTGCCGCAGGTGCAAGACGTAGATCGCAAGCTTGGCGGACTGACGGGCGCTGGCGTTGAGCCGGTTGCAGCACTGATCCCGCAGAAAGAGTTTTCGACGCTTTTGAAAAATCGCCGTTTCCCGGTCGCGACGTTCATTCGACGCCGCGAGCATATTGACTACATCGAAGAACCCGACATTTTTCACGAAGTTTTCGGACATTGCCCGATGCTGACGGATGACAATTTCTGCAACTTCATGGAACGATTTGGCGAACTTGCTTTGAGCCTGCCGAAGGCTGACATCAAGCGTCTGTACCGGCTGTGGTGGTTCACAGTTGAGTTCGGGATGATCCGCGAAGACGCACGCCTAAAGGCGTTTGGCGCCGGGATCATGTCATCGCCATCCGAAGCAGCCCACGCCGCGATGGGCCGGGCGGAATTCCTGCCGTTTGACCTTTTGACGATCTTCAGAACGCCTTACCGGATCGACATTCTGCAACCGGTATACTTCGTCATCGACAGCTTCGAGGCCCTCGCCGCGTCGCTTGATGAGGACATTGGCGGATTGATAGCGCGCGCGTGCGACATGGGCGATCTGCCTGCAAGATACGAACTGGCGGCCTGAACCGCCCGCTCGGGAAAGAGCTTTGGCTTTACGCTTGCACCGCTGACCGCTAGAACCAGCCGGTCAACAGCGGAGCTAGGCGCATGCCCGACGACCTGATCAACTCGTTCATGACCGGCCCGGATGAAAACGGGCGATTTGGCAAGTTTGGCGGCCGGTTCGTCAGCGAAACGCTGATGCCGCTGATCCTGGATCTTGAAGCCGAATACGAGAAAACCAAGACCGATCAAAGCTTCTGGGATGAAATGAATTTCCTCTGGAAGCACTATGTCGGCCGGCCTTCGCCCCTTTATCACGCTGAACGCCTGACCGATCACTTAGGTGGTGCGAAAATTTACATGAAGCGCGATGAGCTGAACCACACCGGCGCACACAAGATCAACAACGTGCTGGGGCAGATCATTCTGGCGCGACGGATGGGCAAAACCCGTATTATCGCCGAGACCGGCGCGGGCCAGCACGGGGTCGCCACCGCGACGGTCTGCGCAAAGTTCGGGCTGAAGTGCATTGTCTATATGGGCGCGCACGATGTCGAACGGCAGGCACCGAACGTATTTCGCATGAAGTTGCTTGGTGCCGAGGTGGTGCCGGTGACCAGCGGTCGCGGCACGCTGAAGGATGCGATGAACGATGCGCTGCGCGACTGGGTCACCAACGTGCGCGACACGTTTTATTGCATTGGCACGGTGGCGGGCCCGCACCCCTATCCGGCCATGGTGCGCGATTTCCAGTCGATCATCGGCAAGGAAACCAGGGAACAGATGATGGAGGCCGAAGGGCGGCTGCCGGACACCTTGATCGCCGCGATCGGTGGCGGATCAAATGCTATGGGGCTTTTCTTCCCGTTCCTTGACGACAAGGATGTTCGCATCATCGGCGTCGAGGCCGGCGGCAAGGGCGTGAACGACAAGATGGAGCATTGCGCTTCGTTGACCGGTGGTCGTCCGGGCGTGCTGCATGGAAATCGGACTTATCTTTTGCAGGACGATGACGGGCAAATTCTGGAAGGATTCAGCATTTCCGCCGGTCTGGATTATCCCGGCATTGGTCCCGAGCATTCCTGGCTCCATGAAACCGGGCGGGCAGAGTATGTCGCGATCACCGACGCCGAAGCGCTGGAGGCATTTACGGTCTGCTGCGAACTTGAGGGCATTATCCCGGCGCTTGAGCCCTGCCATGCGCTGGCGCATGTGATGAAGATTGCGCCAACACTGCCCAAGGATCATATCATCTGCATGAATATGTGCGGGCGCGGCGACAAGGATATTTTCACCGTCGCCAAGGTGCTTGGCGTGGGTCTGCGCGAAAGCGATTAAGCCGGATCTCGGAGCTGATCGAGCAGCTTTGCCGACCATCGGCAGGAAACGCACGTGCATCGGTGCCGCGCTGACGCATAGTATTTCGGCGCGATTTGGGCGATATTTGGATACAAAGCTTCTGTAAATCCGATGACTGTCCGCGTTTTGGAAACAAAATACGCGCCCTAAACCTCAGTTTATGCGCCTAACCGTTGGTTTATAGCCGAATTGGCGAGCCCATGGCCAATATGCGCACACGAGATAGGTGAATTGAAATTGCAGCGCGGTTTGTGGTTGCCCGTGACCCGACCAAACCTGCGAAGCCACGAGGAACGTCACAAAATTGGGATGGCTGAGTTCGGCACCAGCCATCCCGCCGCGAGCAACCGGTGCAAGTATTGTTCACGATTGCCACCACTTTGAATGAACATCACCGGTTGCTCGCCCAAGCAAATCCAAGACTAAGTAGTTACGACCAACACAACGATTAACGAGTGAGGACAATATGTTTCAAAAGACCGACCCAGAAACGCCAGGAGCCCTGCGAAGCGCGTCGCGACATCCCGAAAGGGTTGTGTCACGCCTGATCCTCGAGACATTATCACGTGAACAACAGGTTCAAATTGCAAAAATCGAAGCCATTCGCAATGTTGGACGAAATCGCAGCACCGCGTTAAGAGGCATCGGTTCCTAGCGCGTTTGCGTCTTGATTTGAGAGGTAAAGAGGCTGAAAAGACATGAGCAATGTTTAGAGCTCTGATCCTGATTATTTCGTTGTCGGTCGTCGCGGTACCAGTCGCGGCGCAGTCCGACAGTGTACGGGATCGGATTGTGCAGGAATTGCAGGATGATGGGTTCACGGAAATCCGTATCAGCAAGACCTGGCTGGGTCGGCTGCGCTTTGAAGCGTTTAGTGACACCGCGCGCCGCGAGATTGTCGTCAACCCAGTCACCGGTGTCATTCTGCGCGACTATTTGCAGCTTTTGGTCGCGCAAGGATCATCCGGTCAGGGCGGCGGGACAAGCGGCAGCGGGAACGAAGTAGGGGAAGATGATGATGATGATGACGACGATGATGATGAGGATGATGAGGATGATGAGGATCGAAGCGGCAGTAATAGCGGCAAAGGTTAATCAGTAAGGCCTGAGACGGGTTTCTCAGACATTGAATAGCCAAAGGGGCTTGAGCTTGTTCAATAAATACGTTCTGGCTGCCGTGCAATTCGTTCAGGTCGTCTCGGCTTTTTTTTCTTCATATCCGAAATCCTGATCTCGGTCCTTGGAATACCCGTCGCGCCATACAGCTGGCGACTGCACGAAATGATCGAAATTGGCGCCGGTATCGGCCTTTTGACCGGCGTGCTGATTGGCACCTTTGCCTTGCGAACCGCCTGGGTCCGCACGTTGAAAGCCGAAGAAGCGCTTCGATTGGCGCGCAGTGCGTTTCGCGAGGTTACCGAGGAACGATTTTCTTCCTGGGAATTAACGCCAGCCGAACGCGATGTCGCGCTATTTGCCATCAAAGGGTTCTCGACCCAGGATATGGCATCGCTGCGCGGTGTCTCGGAAGGCACGATCAAGGCACAAACCGCCGCCATTTATCGCAAAGCGGGGGTTAGCGGGCGACCGCAACTTCTGAGCCTTTTTATCGACGAACTGATCGACGGCGAAGACGATCAGTCTTCGCTTGCGTGATCGCTTAGCAATTCCAGCGGGACAATATCGAGTGCGCGCCGATGCGTCGCGGCAAGCCGCACCCGAGGGGCGGCACCTTCGTCCGCTGCTTGCAAAAATCGGCTGGCGCACAGGCACCAGCGATCACCGGGTTTCAGCCCCGGAAACATAAACTCCGGTCGAGGTGTCGAGAGGTCATTTCCGAAGTATTTTGAATAGGCAAGAAATTCCGCCGTCAAAACAACGCAGACCGTGTGGCTGCCGACATCTTCGGCGCAGGTATTGCAAGCGCCGTCGCGAAAGAACCCTGTGCGCGGTTCTGACGAACACGGCTCTAGTGGCTCGTCCATTACGTTTATGGCGGGGTCTTTTTCCATCGCGGTCACTCTGCCTGCCATTCAATCCAGCGGCCATGAAAATCGGCGCGCGCGAGTAGTTGTTCTTGCCCGCCGGGCCAGACCGTAAGTTTCACCGCAGCGCCTCGGCCGGCGGCATCTTCCATCGACAGTCTCGCAAGTGGTTCATCAGCAGTTGCCTTTGCCCCCGCTGTCGCCAGTGCAGATTCGGCCAAAGCCCGCGTTGTTTCAGGGAAATACTGCCACGCAATCGTGTGAAACACGAGCCGAAGCGTTCCAGGTAGAGGTTTCGCAAGGGCTGCTGCCAGCCAGGCGCCAGCGTCACCGCGCGCAATTTCGGCTTGATGTCTTGCGGCCAATGCAATGGCACCTTCGGTTCGCCTCAATCGGTCAGTCTGATCGGGCCAGAGATACGCCAATAACCGCAGCCGACCTTCCGCTGAAAGTGGGTCGATGGGGCTCAGGTCCACGCCCCGCCGCGCGACGATTTGCGGCAGGTCTGTGGGTGGCATGGCTCCGGTCCATTCGGGTTTCAACAGCACCGCCGAACCGGCGGGGCCAAGTGCTGCACGTGCAAGCTCAAGCCGAAAGTGGTCAGCGCGCAGATTTAGTCCACCGCTTGCCCCAAGTTCGAAAAGTGCAACCGGGCGGTCATACATTTCCCGCAGCAATGCCAGCGCGGGCAGGATTGTCGCGGCGCGGCCAACCTCGTTGGTTTGCGGTGCCGAGCCGAGCCAGTTGACAATCTGATCGGCGTGATAATCCATTGCCCGCGAAACACCCTGCCACAACGTGTCGTCATCGACGGTTTTCGGCGGGTAAATTGCCGCCAATGCTTTTCCCTGAAGTTTGAGAGCGTGCAGCGCACCTGCCATCCTGAGCGGCACGCTATCCGCGCTCGGCAACGGATCACCTGGCCAATTCAGAATCTCGTCGCTCACCAAATTTCCGGGGCGCAGGCGTTCAGCGAAGATTGCCATCAACTGCGCCATGAAAGGCGAGTCTAGTTGCGAACAGGCCTTGGCTTGAAACCGGAAAGCGTCGGTTATACTCACCGGAACCGGTCGATCAGTCTTTGGAGTGGCGAGCGGGTTTCTTCGTCCGCTTTCGGCTCGGGTTTTGCAGGGTGCGGTTTCTTCCTTTCGTCGGGCAATTTCTGCGACCCGCGCGGGTTCATCTGAACCGCAACCGCATTCTGAAAACGCCCCGCGTCGCCGTCAGCAAGATACGGCGCACCATCCGAAATCCCGCGCAAGACGTTATCGAGCCAATTCTGGTCGGCTTTTGGGAAATCCTTCAGGACGTAGAAGGGAACCGCTTCCTTATGCCCCGGATGCCCAACGCCGATACGCACCCGCGTGTAATCCGGCCCGATATGCTGGTGCAGTGATCGAAGGCCGTTGTGTCCGGCATGACCGCCCCCGGATTTCACGCGGAGCTTTTCCGGTGCGAGATCAATCTCGTCCTGAAAAACCACGATGTCTTCAGCCGCAAGCTTGTAAAACCGCATTGCCTCGCCGACCGACTGGCCGGACAGGTTCATGAAAGTCTCAGGCTTTAGCAAGATAACTTTGCTGCCACCAAGGCGGCCTTCGCTGATCAGCCCCTGAAACTTGGGCCGCCAGGGCCCAAATCCATGATTAGCAGCAATTCGATCTGCGGCCATGTAACCGACGTTGTGGCGGTTCTGGGCATATTTCCCGCCCGGATTTCCAAGACCAACAAAAAGCTTCATCACGCGCGCGACCCTAGCGGTCGCATTTCAGTGCCGCAAGATCGGGCGCGCAAACCCGCGATCAGGAGCGGTTTCTAACGTCCGATGCCGCCAAACTCGCGCCGCTGGTCGGAGCCAAAGCCAAGCCAGCCGCGGGTAACCGCCGCCAGATGCCTAACAATCCGCACACGCTGGGTGTTTCCGTTGATTGCCGCCGCAACCGCCGAAGAGCCGACAAATGCTACCAGGTCCGCCTCGATCACCTTTTGCTCGGTCAACGGCTCCCCAGTGCGGGTGTCAAATACCTGCATTCCGTAGGTAATGTTGTGAACGGCGGCTGGCGCGCGGGCGACGGCAGAAGGAGTGACTGCGTGAAACGTGGCGACGCTGACCGTGATTGTGACCAGCCGCTCACCTTTCAGATTTGACGCACCGGCGGTCATACCCTCGTGCATGATCGCGGCGACCTGCGCCTTGCGGTCACCAAAGGGTTCGCCGTGCCAGACAATATCGGCGTTCGGCGCAAAGGTATTGTTGTTCGACACCGTCAGATGTTCGGGGACCACAGCGACAACATCGTGCAGCCGCCAGTTCTTGGTCACCTCAGACGATAGCCCGGAATCGTAGTCCACCCGCCACGAACCTGCACAGGCGCTAAGCGCCAAAGCGGCAATGCCGCCAAAAATTATTTGTCTCATGTCTGTCTCGCGCCTCATATCCTGCTCAGCGATCCACGCCGCTTTTCCCATATTCTTTACGCAATGCGCCGGTAAAATCGGCAAAGAAATGGATCAACGGGCGTCGATTGGACAGATGTGTTTCGCGAATGCCTCACGCCTGCGACCGAATTGGCGAGCTGAAGACCGCACTAAGACTGAGCGAGTGCGCGCCAGGAAGGCACACGCAAATATCCGTCATTTGTCGCCAAAATCGAGAGATTTTGGGCATTAGCCAATTTCATGACTTCAGGATCTGTGAAATCTAGCGGGTATGATTCAAAGTTTCGTTCTTCCGCTGGTAACTTTCGCCTTTGTGATGTCGATCACGCCGGGGCCAAATAACCTTATGTTGTTGGCCTCGGGCGCGAATTTTGGCTTTCGCCGCACCATTCCACATATGCTTGGTGTTTCGCTGGGGTTTGTCCTTGTGGCATTTCTGATGGGGATCGGGCTGGCTGGACTGTTTGATACGTTCCCGTGGCTGCATATTGTTCTGACGGCGGTCAGTGTAGTCTATCTGCTTTGGCTTGCCTGGAAGATCGCGCGTGCCGCACCGCCTGAGCCCGGCGCGGCCAAGGGCAAGCCGATGACCTTCTTGCAGGCGGCGGCGTTTCAGTGGGTCAATCCGAAGGTATGGGCAATGGCGCTGACCGCCGTGACGATCTATGCCCCCGGCGACACGGCTTTGGCGATACTTTCAGTTGCGGCTATTTTCGGAGCGGTCAATCTGCCGTCGGTCAGCACATGGTGCCTGTTGGGGCAGGGAATGCAGCGCGTGCTGACAGACTAGAAACGGCTCACGATATTCAACTGGACCATGGCGTTGCTTCTTGTTCTTTCGCTTTATCCCGTTCTGATCTGACGGCCTCAGAAAAGCCTCGCCCGCCGCGTGCGGCTGTGGCAAATTGACGATGCTGGGCGCGCGGAGGCGCGCCCCACAAGGGCAGACAGACGGGATAACGCATGACACGATTGCGAGTGTCGCTTGCATATGCTGGCCTGGTTTTCGCAGGGCTGAGCCTCGCGACGCCAGCGACCGCGCGGGATATTGAACTGGCCTGCATGAAATCTGATCACCGATCAGGCAGTCGCGCGCTTTGCGGCTGCATTCAGGACGCCGCCAATCTAACACTGACCACCAAGGATCAGCGGCTGGCCGCGACGTTTTTTGCAGATCCGCACCGCGCTCAGGAAATTCGCCAATCGGGCCGCCGCCAACACGAGGCGTTTTGGAAGCGCTATCAAAATTTCGGGCAAACCGCAGAAACCTTTTGCGGCAGGTGATCGCTTAAAGGCTGGCAAGCAAACCCTTGGACGCCTGCTCGATCAGATCGAGCGCACCATCAAAATCGCGGGTGTAATACGGGTCAGGCACTTCGCTTTGGCCGGTCTCGGGCGCGTAGTCCATGAATAGGCCAAGCGTCGCCGGGGCTTGATCGGGGCGAAGCCGTTCCAACGCGGTCAGGTTGGGATTGTCCATGGCAAGGATCAGATCGGAAGCGGCAAAATCTCCGGCCACAACCTGACGCGCGCGAAGCGGGGACAGGTCATAGCCGCGCCGCGCAGCGGCCTTGATCGCGGGACCGTAAGGTGGATCACCGATGTGCCAGTCGCTGGTGCCCGCACTGTCAATTGTCAGATGCGGGGCCATGCCGCGCAGAACGCCTTCGGCGGTCGGCGACCGGCAGATATTTCCAAGGCAAACGAAAAGGATCCGCGTCACGCAAGCACGCCGCGCCGCCGCATTGCGCGGGCATAAATCCAAAGCAGAACGGCCACGATCACTATCGCCAGACTGAACCAGAGCGCTTCCGAACCCGCGATCTGGTTCATCTTCACCTCGGCGAGGACGAAGTTATAAACGAATGTCGCGGCAATGAATATCAGCGACAGACCAAAACTGGCACCTGCATAGCGCGACCGCACCAAAAGCAGAAACGACCCCAATACCGAAAGCCACACTGCCATCGCCCAGCTGCCCTGAACCCAGCTTGGAAAGCCGGAGAAATAGGCGCGCTGTTCGGGCGTAAATTGCGACATGTAAACCTCGAAATTGGTCTGCGTCATGACGTAATCCGCCGCACCCATTCCGTTCCAGATCAGTGAGACAATGCCGATCAACCATAGATGCCAGGGTGCACGCATCGGTCTTTCCCCTTTCGTTTTCACGAAAGTAGCATGGGTCAAAAGATCAGGGAACGGTGCATGAAGATCGTCATATTTACCGGCGCATATGAAATCGGCCCCGCCGTTACTGGCAGAGCCGTCAATCCAATTGCCAAGGAAATCTTAAGCCGCAGCTTGCGCTTTGGTGATTTCCTTCTTGATTTTCAGTGCGTTGTTTGAAAGGTCGACATCCTTGGCTTTCATGAGAAAGCTGTCCAACCCGCCCCGGTGATCAATCGTCCGGAGTGCTGCCGCCGACACTTTCAGGCGAAACGATCGGCCAAGCGTGTCCGACAGCAACGCTGTTTCGGTCAGGTTAGGCAAGAACCGGCGTTTGGTTCTGTTTTTGGCGTGGCTGACATTGTTGCCAGACATCGGGCCTTTTCCGGTCAGTTCGCAGCGGCGCGCCATGGGTTCGTCCTCGGTTTGTCACATCGGCCGCACGCGACCTTCGTGAATGCAAACGGGCAGTGCCATCGGCCCTGCCCAAGAATCCGTCCGCGCGGGATAGGTCGATTTCCGGGGCGCGTCAAGCCTTGATCCGGGCATCATCCGCCATTTCAAAGCGGCAAAGCACCAACGCCCAGCGCGACAAACGACGACTTAATCCGTCTCGGAAGTGAGCTGCTTCAAGACCTCTGCCGCCGCAGCGCCGGGCGATTTTTCGCCTGAAGCGACGGCATCGGCCAGCGTGGCCATCGCGGCGTCGGCTTTGGGGCTATCCGTTAGCCGCGCCATCAATCCGCGACGCACTTCTTCAGCGAACCAGCCCCTTGCCTGCGCGGCGCGGCGCGTGGTCCAGAACCCGCTTTCGCGGCGAAACGCGGCCAGCGCTTCCATCTCGGCCCAAGCCTCGGCCAGACCGATGATTTCCTGCGCCGATACCGTCATCGCTTTGGGAAATCCGGGCGCATCACCATCCCGTTTTCGCAGCAGATGCAACGCACCTGCATAGTCAGCTGCTGTGCGAAGCGCCGTAGACTTCAACTCGCCATCGGCCTTGTTTACAAGGATGATATCGGCAATTTCCATGATCCCGCGCTTGACGCCCTGAAGCTCGTCACCGCCCGCAGGTGCGATGAGCAGCACAAACAGATCCGACATCTCAGCGACGATGGTTTCCGACTGGCCAACGCCCACCGTTTCGATCAGGACAACATCGAAGCCTGCCGCTTCGCAGACCGCGACCGCATCGCGGGTTCGCCGCGCAACGCCGCCCAACTGGGTCTGGCTGGGTGAAGGGCGAATGAATGCGTTCGGATCGCGCGAGAGCCGCTCCATCCGTGTCTTGTCGCCAAGGATCGACCCGCCGGATCGCGCCGACGATGGATCGACCGCCAGAACGGCAACCCGCTTGCCCGCCTCCGTCAGCATACAACCGAAGGCTTCGATGAATGTTGATTTCCCGACCCCCGGCGTGCCTGACATCCCGATCCGAAATGCCTGGCGGTTGTTTTTCGCCAAAGCCTCCAGCAAATCATGCGCCTGCGCGCGATGATCTGCCCGCCCGCTTTCGACAAGCGTTATGGCCCGCGAAAGCGCGCGGCGGTCGCCACTGACAACACGTTGGGCAAGGTCCTGGGTCGACGCATTCATATTGCGCGGAACATGGCGCGGCGGTTCACGACTGTCCAGACGCCGAAACCCGATCCGATGCCCGCACCCAGATTTTCGTCGATAATTCGCCGCCCGTTGGATAAGCCTGCACAATGGTGGCCCGGCTTCCGATTGACGATATCCTGCCCGAGCTGGTGGAAGCGCTTCGCGACCATCGCCGTGCCGTGGTGCAGGCACCACCGGGGGCCGGAAAAACCACGCGCGTGCCGCTTGCCATGCTTGGCGAAGGGCTAACGCAAGGTCGCATTGTTCTGCTTGAACCGCGGCGGTTGGCGGCGCGCACGGCGGCGGCGCGGATGTCGGAAAGCCTGGGCGAAAGCGTCGGCCAAACGGTTGGCTATCGCATTCGCGGTGAGGCAAAAACGTCGCCCGCGACGCGAATAGAAGTAGTCACCGAAGGCATCCTGACCCGCATGATCCAGTCCGAACCGTCGCTGGACGGTATCGGTGCGCTGATATTCGACGAATTTCACGAACGCTCGTTGAATGCCGATCTGGGGCTGGCATTGGCATTGGATATCCGAGGCTCGCTTCGCAAAGACCTGATCCTTGTGGCCATGTCTGCAACGCTGGACGCGGCACCCGTGGCCGCACTGATGGACGGCGCACCTGTGATCACATCTCAGGGGCAAATGTTTCCGGTCGAAACCCATTGGCTGGAAAGACCGCTTGCTAAAGGCCAGAGACGCGAAGTGGCGATGGCAAACCTGATTGTTCAGGCGGCGGCTGCCGGCGACGGCGGGGTGTTGGCGTTTCTGCCCGGCGAAGGCGAGATCCGGCGGGTCGCATCAGAACTCAGCGGGCGGATCAGTGGTGCCGAGATATTGCCGCTTTACGGTGCGCTGCCTTTCAGCGAACAGCGCCGCGCCATTGAGCCGCTAAAACGAGGCCGCAAGATCGTTCTGGCCACTGCAATCGCGGAAACATCGCTGACGATCCCGGATATTCGCATTGTCGTTGACGCCGGTCAGGCAAGGCGCGCGCGCTATGATCCGGGTTCAGGCATGTCGCGGCTTGTCACCGAGCGGGTGACACGGGCCGAGGCCGATCAGCGGCGTGGCCGCGCCGGGCGCGTGGCGGCAGGTCTGTGTTTTCGCCTTTGGACAAAGGGCGAGGAAGGTGCGCTGGCGGCATACGCGCCGGCGGAGATTGAGGTTGCCGATCTGGCCTCGCTGGCGCTTGAGATGGCGGAATGGGGTGCTGTCTCGTTTTCGCTTCTGACAGCGCCGCCCGAAGCAGCGCTGAGCGAGGCGCGGTTCTTGCTGGAGGGTCTGGGCGCGCTGGATGCGGGTGGGCGCATCACCAAACACGGGCGGCAACTGGTGCGGATGCCGCTTCATCCGCGACTGGCGCATATGCTGACGAAATCTGGCAAGGGCGCCGCATCATTGGCCGCACTTTTGGCCGAGCGCGATCCAATGCGGGGTGCGGGTGCTGATCTGACAATACGGCTGGAGGCACTCGCGCGGGGTCAGAAAAGCCCCGCATTTGACCAGATCCGGGTCGCGGCGCGTCGTCTGGCCAAACTTGCGCACGGATCGCGGCAATCCGGTCCTGCTGAACAGGCCGCCCTCGCCTATCCCGACCGCATCGGCCTGCGCCGTCCGGGTGACGAGCCGCGCTGGCTTCTGTCGGGCGGCAAGGGTGCCAGAATGGACGCCGCTGATCCGCTCGCCAAAGCGCGGTTGCTGGTTGTGACCGACACCGACGGACATCCGCGCGACGCCAGGGTCCGGCAGGCGCTTGAAATTTCAGAAAACGACTTGCGGGATGTGCTGGGGGAACGGATCGAAACCGTCCAGATCGTTGAATGGTCGCGCCGGGAAGGTCGGGTTTTGGCCCGGACCGAGGAACGCCTGGGCGCGATCGCGCTGACTTCTGCAAATTGGCGCGACGCACCGGCGGAACGTATCGGCTGGGCAATGCTTGATGGCGTGCGGCACGTCGGACTTCCCTGGACCGCCAAGGCCAGCCGGTTTCGCGCTCGTGCGCTGCTATATCGCGAGGCTGGGAATGACGGTGCTGATATGTCGAACGATGCCTTGATGGCAACGCTTGAAGACTGGTTGCTGACCCATCTGGGCAACGTTCGAACGGCAGAACAGTGGAAGGATTTTGATTTACTTCCAGCGTTAAGGGACATGCTGGACTGGAACACAATGCAAAGCCTTGACCGCGTTGTGCCTGCACGTTTCACAACGCCATTGGGGCGGCAGGTTGATATCGACTATGCTGGCAAGGACCCGGCGATTTCGCTTAGGCTGCAAGAGATGTTTGGCACCTCGCGCCACCCGACCGTCGCGGGGCGACCGCTGCGTATCACGCTTCTTTCGCCCGCGGGCCGACCGGTTCAGACAACAATGGACATCCCCGGATTTTGGGCAAGCTCTTACGCAGACGTGCGCAAGGACATGCGCGGGCGATATCCGAAACACCCATGGCCCGAAGACCCGACCGTGGCGGATCCAACGTTGAGGGCAAAGAGAAAAGGCGATTGACGTCGCTACCAGCGCTTTAGCGCGACCTCGTCTTCGGGTCTGGCTGCGACCCAGGTTTCACCATCGCCGGACAATTCCTTTTTCCAGAACGGTGCCCGCGATTTAAGGTAATCCATCAGAAATTCCGCCGCCTGAAACGCATCCGCGCGGTGGCGCGCGGCGGTTGCAACCATCATGATCTGTTCACCGGGGCGCAGCTTCCCATAGCGATGGATGATCATTGCATCCACCAAAGACCACCGATCCATCGCATCGGTCCGGACTTTCGCCAGCGCCTTTTCGGTCATGCCCGGATAATGCTCGATCTCCATCGCGGCGAGCGAACCATCTTCGCCGCGAACCAGACCTGAGAAAGTCACGACCGCGCCTGCCTCGGGCACGTCCGCGGTAAAGGCGTCAATTTCGGCGCCCATGCTGAACGGTTCAGATTGAACCCGGATGTTCATCCGCCGGTCATTGGGGGAAAGAAAGCAACTTCGCGCGCGCCGCCTATGCCAGCCGACATCTCGGTCAGTTCCTGATCCACCGCAACGCGCACGGACGCCATGTCGGAAAACGCCAGCGCGTGGGCGTCGCTCCGGGTTTTCAGTTCTTCCACCAGGCCCGCCACTGTCGTCGCCGAGGTCTCGATCGCCTCGCGTGGCGCGCCGATCCGTTCGCGCAGCCAGGCGAAATAGAGCACGTCGATCATGGCTCTTCCTTCAGGTGCGGCAGCGATTTCCGAAGGTAGTCCGCACCAGTGACCAGCGTCAATACCGCGGCAATCCAAAGCAGCGATACGCCTGCCCACCAGGTTGTCCAAAAACCGTCGCGTATCAAACGAATATGCTGGGGATCCTCGCCACCAGCCATAATCTCGGCCACAACTGACCGATCCATGCCGATGGTGCGCTCGATCCACAAATGCTGGAAAATGCCCGTGGCAAACAGCACCGCAATCGCGACCATCTGCGCGGTGGTTTTCCACTTGGCCAGTTTGGTGACCTTTAGCGTTCCTGCCGTGTCCCCCAAAAACTCGCGCAGCCCCGAGACGAAAACCTCGCGGAAAATGATCACTGTTGCAGGCAATAGGATCCAGGGGTCCATCCCGATCCGGGCATCGCTGTTCAATGCAACGATTGTCAAAAGCGCGATCACCACCATGGCCTTATCGGCAATCGGGTCCAGCATCGCGCCCAGCTTGGTTTCCTGCTTCCACGCCCTTGCGAGATAGCCGTCAAACCAATCGGTGATGGCGGCACTGACAAACAGGACAAGCGCGAACCAGTCGGCCCATGGGCGGACGAAATACAGGAACATCACCACGAGGCCTGGTGCCGCGAGCAATCGCAGAAGCGTGAGGATATTTGGGATTGTCCAGGTCATGTCACCGACTTAATGCTGCAAGTTGGAAAGTGAAAGTGCGCGTGCGGGTGTTGCGCCGGTTTCGGCCAGCGAATTCGGGCGTTGTTGATATCCGGGCTTACTATTTCCATTATATATTGAGATTATGCGACCAATGCTGACCAAACGTATCACATACAGCCGGGCCGAGTATTTCTCGGACCTTGCTGTGCATATGGCCGGGCTTGTTGCTGTCATCGGCTGCGTTCCGGTTTTGATCGTCTTGGCGACCACATTGGGCGACGGCCCGTCGCACGTGATCGCCACGGTGGTCTATGGTTTCTGCTTTGCCGCCATGATCACCTGTTCGGCAATTTACAACGTCTTCCCCCGACCCGAGTGGGAGTGGCTTTTCAAACGGCTGGACCACGTCGCCATTTACCTGAAAATCGCCGGAACGGTGACGGGGTTTGCGCTGATTGCCGGACAGGGATGGATATTGGTCGCCACACTTTGGGCGGCGGCGGTAGTGGGTATTTCGCTGAAACTGGCGGCACCTTTCCGGTTTCGGCGCCTCAGCATCGCGCTTTATCTGTCGATGGGATGGGCGGCTGCCTTGCTTGGCTGGGGGATATTTGCCGCCTTGCCGGGTTCAGTCCTGCTTTTAATCTTGCTGGGCGGTCTGGCCTATTCGCTGGGGGTGGTCTTCTATGTCTGGGACCGGCTGCCGTTTCATTTCACGATCTGGCATTCATTTGTGCTTGTCGCCAGTCTTTGCCTTTATGCCGCACTGGTGATCGCAATCATCGGCTAGGCGCGACGGCGCCCAGAGAAATCGCCCTCAACCCTTTTCGTGGAAATAGTCGTAGATCGCCTCGGCCAACCCGTTTGAAATCCCGTCGACCGCCTTCAGATCACCAAGCCCCGCGCGGCCGACAGCCTTGGCCGACCCAAAGTGTGCCAGAAGCGCCCGTTTGCGTGTCGCACCGACACCCGGCACATCATCCAGCGGTGTTGCACCAACCGCCTTCGACCGCTTCGCGCGATGCGCGCCGATTGCAAACCGGTGCGCTTCATCCCGCATCCGCTGCACAAAATACAAAACCGGGTCGCCGCGCCGCATCGCGAACGGGCGCTGACCGATCCGGTGAAACTCTTCCTTGCCAAGATCGCGATCAATGCCCTTGGCAACGCCAACCATCGCCACATCCTCGATGCCCAGCTCGGCCATGATCTCGCGCACCGCGCTGACCTGTCCCTGGCCGCCGTCAATCAGCAACAAATCCGGCCAGGTTCCACCCTGGCGGTCGGGATCCTCTTTCAGCAACCGCTTGAACCTCCGCGACAGAACCTCTTTCATCATCCCGAAATCGTCACCGGGCGTAATATCCTCGCCCTTGATATTGAACTTTCGATACTGGCTTTTGACGAAGCCCTCGGGGCCTGAGACGATCATCGCACCGACCGCGTGGGCGCCTTGAATATGGGAGTTATCATAGACTTCGATCCGCGTCGGCGGCGCATCCAGATCGAACGCATCCGCCAGCCCGTTCAGCAGTTTTGCCTGCGTTGCCGTTTCCGACATTTTCCGCGCCAGGCTTTCGCGCGCATTTCTTAGCGCTGCCGCGACCAGTTCTTTCTTTTCCCCACGCTGCGGCACCGCAATTTCGACCTTGCGCCCGGCTTTGTCCGATAACGCACCGGCCATCAGTTCAGCGTCTTCGATCGCATCCGAAATTAGAAGCATACGCGGCGGTTCCTTGCCGTCGTAAAACTGGCCGATGAAGGCCTGCATAACTTCGGACGTGTCCACACCGGCCCCCACGCGCGGATAATAGTCGCGGTTGCCCCAGTTCTGGTTGGCCCGGATAAAGAAGACCTGCACGCAGGCCTGCCCACCCTCCATATGGAGCGCAATAATGTCCGCTTCGGCCACGCCCGCGGGGTTTACCGCCTGACTGCCCTGAACGAACGTCAGCGCGCGAAGGCGATCGCGAAGTGCTGCCGCACGTTCAAACTCCATGGCCACCGAGGCGACCTGCATTTCGGCCGCGAGCTTTTCCTGAACTTTCGTCGTGCGCCCCTGCAAAAATCGTTCGGCATCGCCCACTAGAACGCCATAGTCCTTGTCCGAGATCAGCCCGACGCACGGTCCTGAACAGCGTTTGATCTGGTAAAGCAGACACGGCCGCGTCCGGCTTTCAAAAGTGGGGTCCGAGCAATTGCGCAGAAGAAATACTTTCTGCAACTGGTTCAGCGTCCGATTGACCGCGCCGGCACTTGCGAACGGGCCGTAATAGTCGCCCTTTTCCTTCTTGGCGCCCCGGTGTTTCTTGATCTGCGGAAAGCGATGCTCTTTCGATACCAGAATGTTCGGAAAGGATTTGTCATCTCTCAGCAGCACATTATAGCGCGGCTTGAGCTGCTTGATCAGGTTCTGTTCCAGCAACAGCGCTTCGGTTTCGGTCTGCGTCGTCAGGAACATCATCGACGCCGTTTCGCGGATCATGCGAGCGATCCGTGGGCTGTGGCCGGTCGGGCGCGCATAGCTTGAAACACGCGCCTTAAGGCTTCGCGCTTTGCCGACGTACAAAACCGCGCCTTTGGCATCCAGCATCCGGTACACACCGGGCGACCCATCCAGCGTTTTCAGATAGGACTGGACGACGGCATACCCTGTCGGCGGATTTTGACCTGTCTGCTCGTTCATTCCGCGTATCGTGCCTGATTCTCAGGTTGGCTGCACCGGGCGTTTGACATGATCAAGCGAAAAGGTGTCCACGCCTTCTGTGGATAACCCTTGGGGCAAGTTTTTGACTTCGCGAGATTATTGTTAGATTTTGGGGCATTCGGGACTGTGCCTAAATTTTGGGCAATATTTTAAGTTATTGATATTGTGGGTATTTTTTTTGCTTCCGTGACAAGCGACTGAAAACATTAAGTATTTCTTAACACTTTTATTACGCGAACGTGATCGGTGCAAAACTCGGCTGGCCACCGGCTTCAAACGCTATTCGACGCCAAGCACATCGGGTGTCTTCCATGCCAGATGCTGGCCACCGTCAACGCACAATAACTGCCCCGTTACGGCAGGTGCGTCCATGAAATAGCCCAGCGCCTTGGTGATGCCATCGGCATCCGCGCCCCGCTCCAAAATGGTCGCGGCGCGTTGGCGTTCGAAGTGGCTTCGCGACTGTCGCGTGCCCTGAACGGTCGGCCCCGGGCCGATTGCGTTGACCCGCACCCTTGGCGCGAGCGCCTGCGCAGATGTCCGCGTCAGCGCCCAAAGCCCCATCTTTGCAATGGTATAAGTCATGAACTCGGGCGTAAGCTTCCGCACCCGCTGATCAATCATATTGACGATCAGCGCACGCGCTGTCGGCTCGTTCCATTCCCCGCCGACGTCCGGTTCAGGGGCCTGCGAGGCGAATGTCTGGGTCAGAACAAAGGGTGCGCGAAGATTCGATTCCAAGTGCCGGTCCCAGCTTTCGCGGCTCGCTGTCTCGATATTGTCATACTCAAATATCGAGGCCGAATTGACTAGTAAGGTCAGCGGTTGATCCAGTGCGCCCGCCGCTTCAGGCACCAGCCGCTGCATGTCGGCCTCGGCGATCAGGTCAGCCTGAATTGCAACCGCGCGTCTGCCCATATCGCGAATATCGCGCACAACCGCATCGGCGTCGTCGGCTGAACTGTTGTAGTGGACGGCAACGTCCAATCCACGCTGGGCCAGATAAAGCGCCATCGCCCTGCCAAGCCGCTTGCCCGCGCCTGTCACCAATGCCGCTCCGCTCATGCCATCACCACCATAATTATGTAAATGAGGTATAACGCGGTCAGTGTCATTCCCCAACGCCGCGACAGCGTCCATCGATTAGAGAAGACGAACGGCCCGATCAGGACCGACGCACCCAGCATCACCCAAAGGTCAAAGGTCAGGAACTGCGGCGCAACCGGTATCGCACCAAACAAGCTTGCCACGCCCATGATCCCAAGCAGGTTGAGCATGTTCGAGCCGATAACATTGCCCAGTGCGACATCGGCTTGCCGCCGTATCGCGGCGGAAACCGTCGTCGCAAGTTCCGGCAGCGACGTGCCAGCGGCGACAAGTGTCAAACCGATCACACTGTCGGAAACCCCGAAATCCCGGGCGATGATCTGTGCGGCATCGACAAGCAGATCGGCCCCCAATGGCAACCCGATCAGCCCAAGACCCAGGAAAACGGCGATCTTCCACCACCGCATCTTCGGATCGACGCCTTCAAGATCGCTTTCACCGTTCCTGCGGCGGCGATGCGCCAAAGCTGAACGCAATTGCACGCCCAGAACGATGGCGAGCAACGCCAGCAAGACCAGGCCGTGGGTCCATCGGATCGGCCCCAGAAACGCAAGGGCCACGAAAACGACGCTGCCGCTGATCATCATCAGATAGCTTCTGCGGGTATCGAAATGCGATGTGTCCAGCCCCGCCACCAGTGCCGGAAGGCCCAGCACCAGCAATATATTCGCGGTGTTGGACCCGACAACATTGCCAAGCGCCAGACCGGGCGCGCCTTCCAGAACCGCCGATATCGAGATCAGTAGTTCCGGCGCTGAGGTGCCGAAAGCAACAATCGTCAGGCTGACAATCAAGGCAGGCACGCCGAGGCGAAGCGACATATTGACCGCGCCGCGAACCAGCAGGTCACCGGCCAACAGAAGGATCAGTAGTCCTAGGCCCGCTTCGACATACTGCACGGGTTTAGCCCTTTCCGCAGGGGCACGCACCCTTACCGATGCGATGGCGTCCGCAGGCCGGGCATTTGGCACTCGCCGTCAGACCAATCTTGGGGATCAAACGCTTCAGCTTGCCAAATATGCCAAGAACAACCACAAAAATCAGGAGCAGCGTCGCGATCTTGAACAGCATCCGCGATCAGATCCCGAAGCGGGCAAAAGCCGCGCGATCTTCTACCTCGGACATGGCATCCCCCGCCATCTGCGCGCCGAGACGGCCCCAGAACGGACGCGGTTGGCGATAGGGCCGCAATTGAACCTTGTCGCCGAAAATCTCTTTCATCTTCGGCACCAGATGGCCAACGCCGTCGATCAACCCGGTTTCAAGCGCACTCGAGCCGACCCAGATATCGCCGGTGAAAAGTTCCATCTCGCCATTCAGCCGCTCACCACGGCGCGCGCGCACGTGGTCGATAAATTCGGCATGGATGTGCTCTTGCAGGGCCTTCAGGCGGGCAACGTCGTCCGGGTTCTCTGGCTTGAATGGGTCCAGCAGGCCTTTGGACTTACCCGCCGTATGAACCCGGCGCTCGATACCATAGCGTTCAATCAGATCGGTGAACCCAAACCCGGACGAGATGACGCCGATTGACCCGACAATCGAGTGCCGGTCGACCCAGATCTCGTCCGCCGCCGATGCGATGTAGTAGCCGCCCGAGGCAGCGACATCCTCGACAAAGGCGTAGACCTTGATGTTCTTCTCTTTGGCCAGCCGCCGAATGCGCGCGGATATCAGCGACGATTGTGACGGACTTCCGCCGGGCGAGTTGATGGCAAGCGCAACGGCGGTCGGTTTGCCCTTGGTGAACGCCTTCTGCATCAAACTGGCAAGTGCGGCGTCGTTCAGCGCGCCACCGCGCGCCTGGGCGGCAATAATGCCTTGCAAACGGATGACGGATACGACGGGCGGGTTTTTTACAAATGGGATATAGCGGCGCATAGCTCGCCATTTAAGACGCCAGCGCTTCGGCAACAAGGTCGGATTGCAGGGGAACGCGCAATACCGCAACCACGAGATTGCTGTCGATCAGTCCAGTGCAGCATGCAGACGGGTATTGGCCGTGACTATCCCACCGCGATTGCCAACCTCGATCGAGCCATATCGTTCGGCGAAGCTGGGCGGCAACGGACGGTCGCCCGGGATCGACAGCCAGAGCCTGAGAAGGTGACGCCGCTGATCGGGTTCGGGCCAATCGACGAAGCCGGTCCGGTCGTGCAGCTGCGCGTGGTTGTAGACAAACTGCATATCGCCCGGCCTGAGCCGCATCTGAATGTGCAGTTCGGGATCGTCCGCCAACGCATCGAACAAGTCGAGCGCTGCAATGTGATCCTTGTTCAATCGCATCGCGCGCTCGAACCGTTGCGCGCTGTCGATATACTGGCGCTGATAGAAGACGGTCAGATGCCCGCCGTGCCAGTTCAGCACAGGGATTTCCATAAATGGCCTGGCGCCTTCGGGCACTTCGCCGCGCCGGTCCGTGGCAATCGGATCGAAGAGGCGGGCAAGCAGGTCCGGCCGCGCCTTTTGGAACCGGTTAAAGATCGTCTCGGCGCTGACCAAAAGCGAGTCACCCCCCGATTGCGCGTCTTGCAAACAAAGAAGACCGACGACATCGGCGCTGTCGGTATGGAATGTCTGGCGCGCGCTGGTCTGGTAGATCCGCGCGTTCGTGTCGTTCGGGTCCGCGCCGACATCGCGCACATGGCCCAGAATGTGCCCGGCGGCATTTTGCGACCGGGCCGAGCCCAGATGGGCGCCAATTCCACAAAAGATTGTCGCTGCCAGTTCGCTGGAATAATCCTTTACCGGCAGCCCCGACAGGACCTCGACGCCAACGCCGTGGATCAGCTTGTCGCGGAGCGCGACCAGATGATCGGCGAACGCGCCCAGCGGAAAATCCGCCTTGCCAATCTCGCCAATGTCCTTGCCGAGCGTGAGAAAGTGCCGCGCGGATTGCTCCAGATCGGCAATCTGATCGGGGCTTAAGTCGACGCGCCATAGCTCAGGGTGCTGGCTCAGATCGCACCCGACCCATGCGGACGTGCCGGTGAAGTTCTCTGGCAGGCCGGCGGGCAAAGTCATCGCCTCATACTTTCAACCTGTAGCCCGTTTTGAAAATCCACCAGACAATGCCCAGACAAAGGCCCGCGAAAAGCGTGATCGCCACAAGGCTGGCCACGACCGGGACATCCGAAAACCCGAAAAACGCCCAGCGAAAACCCGACACCAGATACAGAACCGGGTTAAACAGCGAAATCGTCTGCCAGACTGGCGGCAGCATGGTGATCGAGTAGAAGGATCCGCCGAGAAAAACCAGCGGTGTGACCACCAAAAGCGGCACAAGGTTCAACTGTTCAAAGCTTCGCGCCCAGATGCCGATAATGAACCCCAGCAGCGAAAATGAAACGCAGGTCAGCAGCAGAAAGGCCGCCATCCAGAACGGATGCTGAATGGAAATATCGACGAAGAAGAATGAGGTGATCAGGATGATCGAGCCGATGATCAATGATTTCGCAGCTGCCGCGCCGACATAGCCGATGACAATCTCAAAAGCCGAGATCGGTGCCGACAGCAATTCGTAAATTGTGCCGATAAACTTGGGAAAATAGATGCCAAAACTCGCATTTTGCAAGGACAGCGTCAGCACGCTCAGCATGATCAGACCCGGCACGATAAACGCGCCATAGCTGACGCCCTCAACTTCCTGGATACGGCTGCCAATGGCTGCGCCGAACACAACAAAATAAAGCGATGTCGACAGTACCGGCGATACAACCGACTGAATAATCGAGCGGAAAAACCGCGCCATTTCGAAGCGCCAGATGGCGTATATGCCGTGCCAGTTCATGCGTCTTCCCTCACTAGCCCGACGAATATGTCTTCGAGCGAACTTTGACTGGTCTGCACGTCCCTCAGACCAAGACCTGCGGCCTGCAAATCCTTCAGAAGCGACGTGATCCCGGTGCGCTTGGCGCTGGTGTCATAGGCATAGACCAGCGATTGTCCGCCATTGGTAAGCTGAAGATCGTATTTGCCCAGCGTATCGGGCAGCGACGTTGCGGCTTCGGTCAGCTCAATACGCATTTCCTTGCGCCCCATGCGCGCCATCAGTGCCGCTTTATCCTCGACCAGCAGAATTTCACCATTGTTGATGACACCGACCCGATCGGCGATCGCCTCGGCCTCTTCGATGTAATGCGTGGTCAGAATGATCGTGACACCGTCCTGCCGCAGACGTTCGACCAGCGCCCACATGTCCTTGCGAAGCTCGACGTCCACGCCCGCTGTAGGTTCATCCAGAAACAGGATGCGTGGTTCGTGGCTAAGCGCTTTTGCGATCAGCACCCGGCGTCGCATACCTCCCGAAAGTTCGGAGGAACGGCTGTTGCGCTTGTCCCAAAGCGACAGGTCCCTCAGCACGTTTTCCAAATGTGCGTCGTTTCGCGGCTTGCCAAAAAGCCCGCGCGAAAATCGCACGGTGTTGATAACAAATTCGAAGGGTTCGAGATTGATCTCTTGTGGCACAAGCCCGATCAGCCGCCGCGCGCCGCGAAAATCCGTGGTGACGTCGTGACCGCCAACGGTGATCTGGCCTTCGGTCGGGGAAATAATTCCGCAAATCGTTGAAATTAAAGTGGTTTTCCCCGCGCCATTTGGACCAAGCAGCGCCAGAATCTCCCCTTCTTCGATGTCCAGCGAAACACCTTTCAGCGCCTCAAACCCATCGTCAAAAGTTTTTTTGACATCGCGGACTTTAACAATTGCCGACATGCGCGCGGTCTCCTTTTCGAGCCGAAACCATAGTCCGGGGTGCAGATACACGAAACCAAGAAATCTGTATGGCACCCCAACAGTTTCGTTCAGCCAAAGAAAAACGGCCCGCCGATGATCGCCGGGCCGATTGAGCAGGACTATGCCGTATCAGTTGGCGCGGGCTGCCAGCGCTGCGGCGTATTCAGGACCAAGTGCCGAGATGCCCTTGAGGATGTCGATGGCGTAGGCCAATTGGTAATCCTCTTCGCGCAGTTCAGCCGCCGCTTCCGCCTTGGCACGATCAGCTTCGATCTGGCGCCGCTCGTCTTCGGTCAGGCTGTCGTTGTTCAGGCTGCCGCGCAGATCCGCCTCGGAACGCGCGCCGCGCTGCGGCTCTTCCTCGGTGGCCTCCTCTTCGCGGCGCCGTGGTTGCTCGACCACGATGTCGGGCGAAACCCCAAGCGCCTGAATGGAGCGACCCGAGGGTGTGTAGTAACGCGCGGTGGTCAATCGCATCGCACCTTCACCCCTGAGCGGCATAACCGTTTGAACCGAACCTTTGCCGAAGCTTTTTGTGCCAACGACAATCGCCCGGCGATGATCCTGAAGCGCACCGGCAACAATTTCCGACGCCGAGGCTGACCCGCCGTTGATCAACACGACCACCGGCTTGCCATCTGCCAGATCGCCAGGTTCGGCGTTAAACCGGTCGCCGTCCTGCGGATCGCGACCACGGGTTGAAACAATCTCGCCCGCGTCCAGAAAGGCATCTGACACCCGAACCGCCTGGGTCAGAAGGCCACCCGGATTGTTTCTCAGGTCAACAACGAAGCCGTTTACGCTGTCAATTCCGCCCAGTTCCTCGACCCTTTCGGCAAGCTGGTCGCGCAACGACGGGAACGTCTGGTCACTGAATGTACTGATCCGCATCACAACCGTATCGCCCACAACGCGCGAGCGCACAGCTGTCAGTTTGATTGTGTCGCGAATGATCGAGACATCAAACGGCTCCGACTCGCCTTCGCGAACAACGGTGATGATGATCTCGCTGCCCACCGGGCCGCGCATCAGGTCAACCGCCTTGTCCAGTCCAAGGCCAAGAACGCTTTCGCCGTCGACGTGGGTTATGAAATCTCCGGCCTGCATTCCGGCCTTGTCGGCGGGCGTGTCGTCGATCGGCGAGACAACTTTCACAAAGCCTTCCTCTTGGGTCACTTCGATCCCAAGCCCGCCAAACTCGCCACGGGTCTGGACCCGCATATCGGCGGCGTCGTCCGGTGCCAGGTAAGACGAATGCGGATCAAGCGATGTCAACATCCCGTTGATCGCAGCTTCGATCAGGTCAGCTTCGTCAACTTCCTCGACATACTGCGCGCGGATGCGTTCGAATATGTCGCCGAACAGATCAAGCTGCTCATAGACCGACGCCTTCTTGCCTGCCTCTTGCGCAACCAGCGGTCCGGCGATCTGGGTTGTCACCACAGCGCCAAGCATCACGCCTGTTAGCGTCGCCAAAAAGAATCGTTTCATGCGTTTTCCCTACTGCGTCTCAGGGTCAAATCGCGTCGCAGGATCGATCGCGTCCTTGCCCTGTCTCAATTCAATATAAAGCGTTTCCGTCCCGAGTTGACTACTACCAACGGTCGTTTCGATCAATTTCTCTTGTGCAGCGTCCGGATCGCCACCCATAAAGCCAACAGGTTCGCCTTCAGACACGATTTGTCCACGTTGCACGAACAATGCCCCGGCACCAGCCAGGATCAGCAGTTCGCCGGCGCGCGGCTCAAGAATGGCAACAACTTCGAAACCGGGCAAAGCGCCCGCGAATCGAACCGTCGCGTCAGACGGCGACACGATCAGGGAACCGGGGCGGGTCGCAACAAGCCAGCCCGGACGCCGCACGCCAGCCGCGTCCGCTTCGTCAAAATCGCGCAGCACGCGCCCCAGGACCGGCATGACCCAATTTTCCTCGATCGTGCCTTTCCATGGCGATGTCGTGACCAGATTGTCAGCGAATGCCGACAAAGTCTCGGCGCTGTTGATCAGCGCCTGCATGGCCGCGTCGTCGGTTGCCACGGCCCCCGGCAGGTTCACCCGTTTTGATACGGCATCGGTTAGTGCCAGCCGGGCGGTGCGAATGCTTTCCAGCCCTTTTTCAAGCAGCATTTCACCGGCACGCTGAAGCGCGACGATGATCGCCAGCTCTGCAACCTCGTCCGCCAATACCTGCGCGCGCGCATTCAGCGCAGGCACCAGGTCACCGGCCAGCATACCTGCACGAATTGTCGAAAGCGGACCTTCGGGGTGAAGCAGGCTGGCCCCGGTTGCACGGGTGCGTTCAATATTCTGAATCGCGGCCAGAATGCGCGCAAGTTCCTGCTCTTTGCCCTGCAAAGCGGCGCGTTTGGCACGTTCTTCCAGTGCTGCGCGACGCAACCCCTCGCGCATCGCCGAAAGCCCGGCCTCGTAGGCGCGCACCGTCTGGGTCAGCGCAGAGATCCTGTCGTGCGCGCCCTCGGCGGCGTCCAGTGAAAGTGCTGCTTCCGCCAGCATCCCGGACGCCTCGCGCGCCAGCGCCGAGGGATCGTCCTCGGCCAACGAACTGGCTGGCCAGACAAAGATCAGCAATAAAAGCGCCCGTATGATCATCGGCGTATCAGACTTTTGCCGGTCATTTCGGGCGGCTGGGGCAGATCCATAAGTTCAAGCAGCGTCGGTGCAAGATCTGACAGACGGCCATCCGCCAGCGTTATGTCCCTGGGGCCACCCACGACCGCGACCGGCACCAGATTGGTTGTGTGCGCTGTATGCGGATTGCCGGTCTCGGGATCGACCATCGTTTCGCAGTTTCCGTGATCGGCCGTCAGAACCATCGCACCGCCCATGCCCTTAAGTGCGGCCACAACGCGGGCCAAACCCCGATCAACCGCCTCGCACGCCTTGATCGCAGCGTCCAGATCACCGGTATGACCCACCATATCGGGGTTGGCGTAGTTCGTGACGATCAGGTCATAGCCCGCTTCGATTGCCGCGACAAATTTGTCGGTGACTTCGCCGGCAGACATCTCAGGCTGAAGATCATACGTCGCCACTTTTGGCGATTGCGGCATAAAGCGATCCTCGCCGACTTCCGGCGCTTCCTTGCCGCCGTTCAGAAAAAACGTCACATGCGGATACTTTTCGGTCTCGGCCAGCCGGAACTGCGTGCGGTCATGCCCCGCCACCCATTCGCCCAATGTGTTGACGATCTTTCGCTTCGGGAAAACGGCCTGCATATAGTCTTTGTGAGCGTCGGAATATTCTACCATCCCCAGCATTGCCGCGAACTTCGGGCGATCACCCACATTAAACTCGGCAAATCCGGGCTCCCCCAAAGCGCGCAGCAGTTGGCGCGCGCGATCCGCGCGGAAGTTGATGAAGAAGACGCCGTCGCCGTCCCGCATCCCCTGATAATTGCCAATGGCCACGGTGGCGGGAAGGAATTCGTCCGTCTGGCCAGTCGCATAGTAGCTTTCGACGACACCAGCCGGATCGAGCCCCTCGCGATATTCTCCAAGACCTCTGACAATGGCCCGATAGGCTTTTTCCACCCGTTCCCATCGGTTGTCGCGGTCCATGGCGAAATAGCGACCGGTTATTGTCGCGATGCCAGCGCCATCAGGAAGGGCCTTGTCCAGCGCACGCAGCTGATCCGCCGAAGATCGCGGCGCCACATCGCGCCCATCAGTGAATGCGTGAACGATCACAGGAACCCCTGCATCGGAAAGAATGCGCGCCGCCGCGACGATGTGATCCTGATGCGAATGCACACCGCCGGGCGAAGCCAGCCCCATCAAATGCGCGGCACCACCACTTTTCCTCAATGTCTCTGCAAAATCTAAAATCGCCGGCTCACCGAAAAACGACCCATCTTCAATTGCCAGGTCGATCTGGCCCAGATCCATCGCCACGACCCGGCCTGCGCCTATATTCGTGTGCCCCACCTCGGAATTTCCCATCTGCCCGGTCGGCAGTCCGACATCAGGGCCATGTGTGATCAGCGTCGCACTTGGACAGGTCGCCATCACCCGGTCAAACGTCGGTGTATCTGCCAGTGCGGGCGCATTTGCATGTGGGTCTTCCCGCAAGCCCCAGCCATCGAGAATGCAAAGGGCCACCGGTTTGGGCGTGCTCATGATCTGCCTCGTTTCTTGGCCGCCGTCTTAACCTGAAGATGAGGCCGTGGAAACCGGCACCATCGACGAAACGTCGCAACACCGACGCCGGGAAACGTTTGCCGTCAAAAACGACCAATTGTTCACTGCCAGTCACGCCCGCCCGCCCCAGTTTAGGATGGCATCAAGTTATGCCAACGCGCTGTCGGCATCGACTCGTGCATGCGCAGGGTCGCATTTTTAATCATTTAATTACAATTAGTTACACATGGCTCAATGGGCTATCTGCAAGAATATTTGTCCCAAAATTCGCCCCACAATCATCGCTCAGATGCCGCAAATATGCCACAACGCAATTCTATCGTTTTTTTAACCGCCACCGATATCGGCGTCCTTGTTGTATAAGTTAGTCAGTTCCAGATCGCGCATTTCGCAATCTAGAATTTGAGAATTTCAGGTGTTGCCCTAACCGGCACACCACATCAGTTCCTCCCTGACTGGACGGCCGCGCTTGCGCGGCCATTTTTTTTGTAGAACCGTTTAATTCGTGCTTTCCAGACCCTCGGGCTGCCCGACCACCACAAAATGCAGGTTCTCGGGTTGATAAATGCGCTTCACCACTCGCCTGACGTCTTCAAGAGTGACCGCATTCACCTGATCATTTCGGGTCGTTATATAATCCGGCGTCAGTCCGATTGTTTGCATGCCGACCATAATGCGGGCGATCGGACCATTTCCGTCGAACCGCAATGGATATGCACCGGTCAGATAGGTTTTGACCTCTTCCAGCTCGGTTTCCGACACGCCTTCCGCCGCGATCCTGGCCCACTCATCCTTTACGACATCAATTGCCGCCGCCACACGGTCGTTGGCCGATGCAAACTGGCCTAGCACCATGTCCGCATAGTCATAGTTCACCAGAACCGACCCGACGCTATAGGTCAGGCCGCGTTCTTCGCGCACCTCAAGCGACAGTCGCGACTGGCGCCCGTTTCCGCCAAATACCTGGTTGGCCACGAACGCCGGGAAGAAATCCTCGTCGTCGCGCGGAATGCCTTCGTGACCGAAAAGCGCGACCGATTGCGGCGTCTCGAAGGGCACAACGGTAACGCCGCCCGCGACGCGCGGCACAACATCGCCCGGCAACGGCGCGCCCTCGGCGGGCAAATCGCCTAAGAGATCATCAAGAATTGCACCAAGCTCGTCGGCCGAAATATCGCCCGATGCGCCCACGTGTATCCTGTCGCGCGTAAGAACAGCGCGGTGTGCCGCGACAATATCATCGCGTGTAAGTGCGTTCACGCTTTCAAGCGTCCCGTCGCGCGACGTGGCGTAGGGATGATCGCCGTAAAGCATCGCGTCAAAAGTTCGGTTTGCGATCGTATTGGGATCAGTGGCGTCGGAACGGATGCCCGACAAAACCTGCCCACGAACCCGGTCCACCGCATCCTGGTCGAAACGCGGGTTGACCAGTGCGGCGCGCAGCAGTGCGACAGCCTCGGCCCGATTTTCGGTCAGAAACCTTGCCGAGACGGAAAGCGCATCATCCCAGACGTCGAAGTCGAAACTCGCGGCCAGTGCGTCGCGGGCTTCGGCAAAAGCGCGCGCGTCCATGTCGCCCGCCCCTTCCTCGATCAGACCGGTCATCAGATTGATGGCACCGCGCTTGTCCTTCGGATCCAGCGATGCCCCGCCCTTAAAGCGGATCTCGAGTGCGACGAAGGGAATTGAATGTTCTTCCACCAGCCAGGCATTGATACCACCGGGTGACATAACCTCCTGAATATCCACCGCGGCCCGAAGTGGTGCCGCCGTGATCATCGTCAAAGCGAAAACAAGCCAAAGCCGGATCATTGCGTCACCTCCTTGGCATCTTCGCGCATTAGCCATCCTGTCACCGCATTTTTGCGGTCAAACACCCGTTCTGCCGCTTCCATGATCGCCTCTTCGCTAATGGACGCCAAAATATCGGGCCACGCATCGACATCTTCAACCGTCAGCCCGCTGGTCAGTGCTGCACCATAGGCCCGCGCAAGCGATCCAATGTTGTCCTGGGCATAAATCTCGGATGCGAGGATTTGCATTTTGATCCGCTCAAGGTTGGCGCTGTCGACGCCGTCTTTCATAAATGCCGCAACGGCATCGTCCAGTGCCGCTTCGGCATCCTCGAGCGACACGTCGTCGGTGGGCACTATGACAAGGCCAAAGTTTGCGTCATCAAGCGCCCGACCGGAATAAAAGGCCGAAGTATAGACCGCCGTCTGCGTGTCAAACTGCAACTTTTCGGCGAAGTAGGACGTTGTCCCCGACCCGCCCAGCAATTCAGCCAAAAGCGTCAGTGCGGCGGCTTCTTCCTGTGACCCTGCATCGCGCTCGGGCGCAAGATAGGTGCGTATGACATATGGTTGTCCGACCCGCGCGTCGGCATAAAGCAATCGCCGCTCGGCCAGATGCGGCGGTTCAACAACGCGATTTCGCGGCAAGACATTCGGATTGGGCGGAATGACACCGTAATAGGTTTCGGCCAGTCGGCGCACTTCGTCGGGCGCGACATCGCCGGCAACGACCAGAATTGCGTTATTCGGGCCATAGTGACGTTCGTAGAACTTTTGCGCGTCTTCCAGCGTCAGCGCTTCGGCCTCGTGTTTCCAGCCGATGATCGGGGTGCCGTAGGGGTGGCTCAGAAATTGCGCAGCACGGCGCTGTTCGCCAAAAAGCGCGCCCGGATCGTTTTCTGTCCGCTGATTTCGCTCCTCGATCACCACATCGCGCTCGGTCGCGATGTCTTCGGGGACCAGCCGCAATCCGTCCATCCGGCTGGCTTCCATCTGCATCATCAGCTCAAGCCGATCAGCCGCAACCCGTTGAAAATAAGCGGTATAATCATAAGCCGTGAAAGCGTTATCGCTGCCACCATTGCGCGCGACTGTGTCGGAAAGCTCGCCCGGCTCAAGTTCATCGGTGGCCTTGAACATCAAATGCTCAAGGAAATGCGCGATACCGGATTTTCCCGGCGGCTCGTCTGCGGCACCCACGCGATACCAAACCATGTGAACAACCGCAGGTGCGCGGTGGTCTTCAAGAACCACAACCTCCATCCCGTTTTCCAGCGTGAAATCGGTAACTTCGGCCGCACCGAGTGGCGCGGCAAATACGATAAACAGGGGCAAAATTGCCGCTTTGAACCGGCGCATGGCGTCTCCTCGACAGGTTGCTTCGCCCAGAGTTGATCGCAAAAGGCGCGCGCTTCAAGCGGACCTTACGCGGTTGTGAGCTAAAAACAGCTTTATTCGGGCAGCGGTTTCGGCGGAGCGGCTGATGTTCGGATACCCGCGCGACGAAGTCTTTCCAGTTCGGCATACTGGTCCAGCGACAGCGGCGCGTAGGATTTGAAATAGACGTTCACGTTGAACAACCGCTCCAAAATCAGCCCGTCGTTTTGCCGCCGAAACTCCAGGTCTTCGGCAGCAAGGGCCGCGCGGATACCGGGGCTGACACCAAATCGCGAGGTATAGGCAATGAGGGCGCCGTCCGTGCTTCCGCGCGTCAAAACTTCGGCATTACCGCCCAGCGCCAGTGCTAAATCCGCTTCGGGCGTCGGATCGGTGAGGTTGCTGGCGCCGGGCGTGGGTTCGGGCAGTGCCGCCAGATCCTCCGGCAACACAAGCGGCTTGGATGGCAAAACGGAAAATTCATCGGGGCCTTCGCCGCGCGGCTGGCGCAGGTTCAACAGCTCGGGGTCGCCGCGACTGCACGCGGTCACAACAATCAAGCCTGCCAAAACTAGACCCAAACGCGCCATTGCCCCTCCAATCGGTCTGTTCAAAACCTCTTAGCCTGCTTTGCCTGCGGCGTCACGGCTCTTTGGACCATCGTCCGCCAACACGATCAACCCAATCGCGCCGACAAATATTGCGATGTCGGCGATGTTAAATGACCATGGGCTTTCAAATCCGCAGCACGACATATTCAGGAAATCCGCCACAGCCCCGTAGACCAGACGGTCGACAACGTTGCCGATCGCGCCGCCAACCACCAGGCCCGCCGATATCTGGACCCAGCGACCGGGTCGGTCGCGCCACATCCAATGCACCAGCCAAATCGAGATCGCCAGTGCGACCGCGATCAGAACCCACCGCATCACGTCACCAAGCCCTGAGAACAGGCCGAAATTGATGCCCTCGTTCCAGGCCATGCGAAATACCAGATAGGGATCAAGCACCAGCAGGACACCGCGGGTTTTCAGATCGAGCAGTTGAACGACTGCATATTTTGTCAGCTGGTCGATCATGAAGATGACCGACGCCGTCCAGGTGAGTGCCCTCAGCCCGCCCATCAGTGCCTGAAATGCCGCATGTCGGTGAAGACCATGGCCAGTCCGGCCTCGTCTGCCGCCGCGATCACCTCGTCGTCGCGCATGGATCCGCCCGGTTGAATGATCGCCTTCGCACCTGCCTCTGCCGCCGCGAGCAATCCATCCGCAAAGGGGAAAAAGGCGTCTGAGGCGACGACCGAGCCAATTGCAGGGCTGTCGCTCTGACCAAGCTCTGCGCCCATGCGGCCCGCCTTCAATGCGGCAATGGTGGAACTGTCGATCCGGCTCATCTGTCCGGCACCAATGCCCACGGTCTGGCCACCCCTGGCATAGACGATGGCGTTGGATTTCACATGCTTGGCAACCGTCCATGCAAATAGAAGGTCCGCCATCTGGTCGTCTGAGGGCGCGCGTTTTGTCACAACTTTCAGGTCGCCCGGCGTGACATGACCGGTATCGTCGTCCTGCACCAGCCAACCGCCGGAAACCTGTCGCACAACCAGGCGCGGTTCAACGGGGTCGGGCAAACCGCCTGTCGTGAGAAGCCTCAGATTCTTCTTCGCCGCAAAAACACCCTTCGCGGCGTCGGTTGCATCCGGCGCGATCACAACCTCCGTGAATATCGCTGAGATCGCCTGAGCCGTCGCTTCGTCCAGCGTGCCATTCAGCGCGACGATGCCACCAAATGCCGACGTTCTGTCGCAGTCAAAGGCGCGCGAAAACGCTTCGGCAAATGTATCGCCGCGCGCTACACCGCAAGGGTTTGCGTGTTTGATAATCGCGCAGGCGGGTCCGCCTTCGGGCGCAAATTCGGCGACTAGTCGGAACGCCGCGTCGGTGTCGTTGATGTTATTATAGGAAAGCTCTTTGCCCTGGTGCTGCATCGCCGTCGAAACGCCGGGTTCTGCCGACCCATCGGTGTAAAACGCCGCCGCCTGATGCGGGTTTTCGCCGTATCTTAACGCCTGCGACAGATGCCCGGCAAAGACGCGCCGACGCGGTTGCGGCTGATCGTGCGCACCCGCCATCCAAGTTGAAACAGCCGCGTCGTATGCGCCGGTCCGCGCATAGGCAGTCTGCGCCAGCCGCTGGCGAAACGCATAAGTCGTGCCGCCGTCGTTCACGCGCAATTCGTTCAGGACCGCACCATAATCCTCGACATCCACCACCACGTTGACAAACGCATGGTTCTTGGCCGCCGCGCGGATCATCGCGGGTCCGCCAATATCAACGTTCTCGATCGCCGTCGCATAATTCGCACCCGCCGCAACCGTCGCCTCGAACGGATAAAGGTTGACGACAGCCAAGTCGATCGCACCGATGCCGTGCGCTTCCATCGCCGCGATATGGCCTGCGTCATCGCGCAGCGCCAGCAACCCACCGTGAACCGCCGGGTGCAACGTCTTGACCCGGCCATCCATCATTTCGGGAAAACCGGTCAGATCGGCTACGTCTTTGACATCCAGCCCTGCCTCGCGCAGCGCCTTCGCCGTACCACCGGTCGAGACCAATTCAATTCCCAGCTCGGACAACGCCGTTGCAAATTCGGCCAATCCGGTCTTGTCGGACGCGGACAGAAGGGCGCGGCGCACCGGCTGAATATCTGACATCGGAATCGTCTCTCTGCTCGTTCACTCAACCGCCATCACGTCGTCCATCGCATAGTCGCGCACGGCCGACGGGGTCTCTTGCGTTTTGGCCAGAGACCAGGCAACGCGCGTCGAATACTCCATTGCGTCGCCAGAGAGAACGATCTGTTTGGTCGCACGCGGGCTGAGCCGGGATTTTTCAAGATAAACACTCGTTTCCAACGTCATTTCAGCTTCGCCCTGATGCTGGAACACCCACATCTCGCCGCTTTTCAGCGCCATTGAGACCGCAGTCCCGTTCATATCAAGCATCGCGTCGACATCCGGGTGCAGGTGAAAGCGAACCGTGTAGGCGACGCCCTGAAGCTTGGATCTGTCAAACGCCAGGTCGAAGCGCCTTTTCGCGGCGTGATCAAGTGCCACCAGGACATCCTCGCCGCGCAGCCCCCGCCCGTCGTAACCCAGATGCAGCGTCCGGATATGGGTGAAACCGTGGCTTTGCGCATAGCCGTCGTGGCCTCCCACTATTCTTGTTCCACCATCAACCTCGGCGCGTTCCTGGCGCACATCCCTTGGCGCATCGACAAGCCTTTCGACTGACTGCCCGCTTCGCCTGCCCGCGACGCCAAGCCGCGACGACGAATACCCCTCAAGTCCAAGCGTCGAATGGCTGGGGGTTGCGCGGCCCGCGCGCCGCCAGCTTTTGCCGAAGGTCGCACCCGAGCCGCAGTTGACCACCAGCGGACGCCGACCCGACGTCAGCTCGAACGCCAGGGTCGAGGCATGTGCGTTTGCTGAAGCCTTTGACCGTGGCGGACTGGCGGCATCGACGATGATGCTGGTGCGACCATGACTGATCCGCGCATACCCCATCGCCAGACCCTGAAGCGGTGCTGCACGAACACCGGAAGACGCAAGCGACCGGTCGAGCCGGCCTTCAATCCCGCGCCCGCCGCCGTGAAACCGGGCGAGGTTGCCGTCGGCGTGTCTAAGCGCGCGCAACACCGGGGCGATCGCCTGTATGGCGATGATTTGCGCCGCACCCGCCATGCGCCCTGCGTCCTGCAACGCCGCTGCGGCCCAATTGAGAAGCGTAAAGACCTCAAGCAGCTCTTCGGGATTGCGCGTCGAAAGGCCGCCGTCGGCGTCAATCTCGCGCGCGCATTCCTGCGCCAAGGCCCGCATCGCTGGCCCGACGTGGCGGTCCATGCCGTCCAATGCCAGACCGGCATATATCAGCCCTGTCAGAGCCTCGAAGCGCGGCAGTCCCGGCGACGCCGCTTTCCAGCGTCGGCTTAGGAATATCGTCTGGCTCGCGAGCGAGCGGAAATAAGCCTCGCTTGCCTCGCGCGGCTGACCGTTCAACAACAAGATAGCGTGATTTATCCAGCGGATCAGCCGCCGTCCGGTCAGATCCGGGGTCCAGCCAGGCCCGCGACCGGCACCAAACCGGGCAATCCAGTCGTGTGTCCAAAGCTGTGCCCTTTTGGTCGCGTGCGCGTCGCCCACGGCCGCCAGATCATCCAGCCAGGTAAACCCCTGAAGGTCGGCCTCGAAACTTTCATCCGGCATCGGCAAATCCCAGACCAGCGTCTCGGGCGCTTCGACAAGGAACCCCGCGAACAGGAAATTGCCGCCGGTAATCTGGCGTCCCCGGGAAAACGATCCGATTGTGCGGGGTTCAGGCGTTGTGGTGAAAGCCGTCGCCGGGCGCGACAACGTTGCCGTGCGCGCGTGCATACGGTTCATCCAGCGCGTCTTGCGCGCAGACCAGCTTTCATCCACGGACACGGATCGGTCCTGCCTCCTGCCGCCCAATTGCTTCGGGCTGATTGGCCGGGATGATAGCCAAAGGCCCTTGACGTGTCATGACTGAATTGCGCGTTAGGCCGGTTTTTGCACGCGAACCATGAAAAAGCCGTCCATTCCGCCACGGTCTGCCCAATAATCGGGTCTTAGACGAAGACCGCCGCCCGAGGATTGCCATGCAGGATCAACGCCCTCCGGCAAAACATCATCGACCAGCATTTCCGGGTGCCGCGCACGCATTGCATCGCGTTGATCCTCGCCTTCCTGCGGCAAAAGCGAACAGGTGCAAAAGACCAGGCGCCCGCCCGGTTTCAGCCAGTTCAATGCGCGATCCAGCATCGCCGCCTGAAGCGCGGTCAATGCGTCAAGTTCCTGCCCGGTTTTGGCGAACCCCAGATCAGGGTGGCGTCGCAAAGTGCCGGTCGCGGTACACGGCGCATCGACCAGTATCGCATCAAACAGGGTATCGGATGACCAAGTGAGGGCATCCGCAACCACCACATCCGCCGACAAATTTGTTCGATCAAGGTTCTCGCGAAGCCGTTCCAACCGGGGTTCTGAACTATCGAGCGCGGTCACCTTCGCCCCGGATGCCGCAAACTGCATGGTTTTCCCGCCCGGTGCGGCGCAAAGATCCAGAACGGTTTCGCCTTTTTCCGGTGCCAAAAGCCGCACCGGCAATGCGGCGGAGGCATCCTGAACCCACCAGGCCCCCTCGGCAAATCCGGGAAGTTTCGAGACCTGCCCCGCTGCGTGCAGCCGCAAACTGCCCGTTGGCAAAACCTCGGCATTCAATTGCTCGGCCCAGACGGCGGCATCTCCGGCCGCCGTCAGATCAAGCGGCGGCGGCATCGACTGGGCAACCTCCATCGCGGCGACCGCATCCTTGCCCCAGGCCGCAACCAACGGTTTTCGCAGCCATTTGGGCATCTGCGGCAAAGGCAGGTCCGACCAAACCTTGTCGCCCCGCTGGGTATTCCGAAGCACCGCGTTAACCATTCCCTTGGTGCGCTTGGGAACCATTTCCACCGCCGCGTTTACGGCGGCATGGGCCGGTGCAGCCGCCTCGTGAATTTCATAAAGCGCCAGTCGCAGCGCGTTCAGAACGACATCCTCGGGCTTCTGGCGAAGATATGGCCCCAGCATCCGGTCCGACCGCCCGGCCCACCGCAAAGCCTCGGTCGCCAGACGCTCTGCCCGCGCCCTATCACCGGGCTCCAACCCTTCAAGTGCTGCACCAAGCAAGTGCATCGGTCGCCCCTCGGCGGTCACCGCCGTCATCATGTTCAGCGCCGCACGTCGCGATGCCGTCCCTGCGTCAATCATGTTCGGTTCCATCTTGTTCTGGCATCCGGCACGGGTATATCAAAGGCAAAAGCCAGACAAGAAATGCCATGACAAAACCTGAGAACAAATTGCCCCCCGCGGCCCAGCGCGCGCTTAGCGAAGCCGAAGAACGCAAAAAGAAGGCCAAGGGCGGCCAAATGCCCAAAGAACTGGGCGGGCGCGACGGGCCTGAGCCGGTGCGCTTCGGCGATTGGGAAAAGAAGGGGATTGCTGTCGATTTTTGACGGCAGGCGCCGGGATCGGCCTAGTTCAGCCCCAACACATCCAGCATGTCGTAGGAACCGGGGCTGCGCCCCTGCCCCCAAAGTGCGGCCTTCAGCGCACCGCGCGCGAAAATGCGCCGATCCGTCGCCAGATGACGCAGCACAATCCGTTCGCCCGGTGCCGCAAAAATCACGTCGTGCTCGCCAACCACATCGCCACCGCGAATGGCGGAAAAGCCAATTGCACCCTCAGCACGGGCGCGCGTGAGGCCATCGCGACCACGCTCGGAGTTTGCGGCCAGCTTGATGCCCCGCCCTTCAGCGGCGGCTTCACCCAGCATCAAAGCAGTGCCCGATGGCGCGTCGACCTTGTGGCGATGATGCGCCTCCACGACCTCGATATCGAAATCCGTATCCAGCGCTGCTGCAACGCGCCTGGTCAGCTGCACCAGCAGATTGACGCCAAGGCTCATGTTGCCCGCGCGAATGATTGTGGCATGACGCGCGGCGGCATCAATCTTCGCAATGTCGTCGTCGCTTAGACCTGTCGTCCCGATCACATGCACCAACCGGGCCTGCGCCGCGATCGCCGCGTGCGCAACCGTCGCCGCCGGCATGGTAAAATCGACCACCGCCTGCGCCGTGGCGAAGGCCTCCAACGGATCATCAGTAACCTCAATGCCCAGCGCTGCCCGCCCCATTGCCTCGCCCAGGTCGCGGCCAATCCAGTCGTGCCCGGCGCGTTCCACAGCGCCATGAAGCCGCGCGAAATCTGAACAGATAACTTCGTCGATCAGCATCTGACCCATACGTCCCGACGCACCGGTCACGACAATTCCTGGCACTTCGTTCATTGCCTTCTCCCTTGCGCCCTCATTACGCCGCGCCGATTGGACATGCAAAGCGCGACTTGCCGGGGCGCGGGCGAAGCATTACATGGCCCCCAATGGCAAAATCACGCTTTCATGACAATGCTGGCCCAACGCAACGCCAGCTGCGCGTCGCCGAACTGATCCGGCGGCGGCTTTCGGATGTTTTGAACCAGGGTGTGGTCCACGACCCCGATCTGAACCGGATGTCGATCACAGTGGGCGAGGTTCGCTGCTCGCCCGACCTGAAGGTCGCGACGGCTTATGTGCTTCCGCTGGGCGGTGACAACCGGGAGGCCGCACTTGAAGCCCTGCGCAAAGCCCGGCACGAGATCAGGCGCGCCGTAAACCGTGGCCTCGCGCTGAAATTCTCGCCGGAAATTCGGTTTGAAATCGACGAAACCTTTGACCGGCTCGACGATAGCCGACGCCTGTTTGCAGACGACAATGTACGCCGCGATCTGGATAGCGATTAGCCTGAGCCTATTGGCTGCAACGTCGGCGGTTGCCGCCGACTGTCGGCCTGTCGAGTTTAAAGACATGGCATTCACGGTTTGCGAGGCCGACCCGGACAGCGACGACATTCGCCTTGTTCTCGATGACCCGGACGGCACCAAGATTGGCACATTTGACCGCCTTGCGGACGTATTGGCGCAGGAGGGTCGCGAAATTGTTTTCGCAATGAATGCCGGCATGTATCACCCCGATCGCCGCCCGGTCGGGCTTTATATCGAGGATGGCGAACAGGTCGCGCGCCTTGTTACGCGCACAGGCCCCGGCAACTTCGGCCTTCTGCCAAATGGTGTCCTTTGCCTAAAGGAAACCGCCGCGCGCATCGTCGAAAGCCGCGAATTCGCGTCTGATCCACCAGATTGCATGGGTGCGACGCAATCCGGCCCGATGCTGGTTATCAACGGCGATCTTCATCCGCGTTTCTTGCCGGAATCGCGGTCGCGGTTCATCCGAAACGGCGTCGGTGTTGCCGAAGATGGCCGCCTGATCGCGGCAATCTCGGATCAGCCGGTGAACTTTCATGACTTCGGGCAGCTTTTCAAGGACCATCTGGGAACGCCAAATGCGCTTTTCCTTGATGGCAACATCTCGCGGCTGTTTGCACCCGATATTGATCGCCACGACATCGGATTTCCGATGGGTCCGATGCTTGTCGTCACCCGCCCCGCCAATTGACTGGGCCGCCACGACACGTTAGCAGGCGCGCTTTGGAACTGTGACGAGGGCAAAGTGGCTAAGCGGCGCAAAGGTCGGGACATCTCGGGCTGGATCATAGTGGACAAGCCCGCTGGCCCAACCTCGACCGCTGTTGTCAATAAGGTCCGCTGGGCTTTTCAGGCGAAAAAGGCCGGGCACGCCGGAACGCTGGACCCAGCCGCCACCGGCCTTTTGGCGATCGCACTGGGCGAAGCCACGAAAACAGTTCCCTTCGTCACCGACGCGACCAAAGCATATGCCTTTACCATTCGTCTGGGTGTGGCGACCAACACCGATGATGCCGAAGGCGAGGTGATCGCGTCGTCCGACCAGCGCCCAGGCGACGCCGAAATTGAGAGCGCCCTTGCTGGCTTCACCGGAGACATCCTTCAGGTGCCGCCGCAATTTTCGGCCGTGAAAATCGACGGCCAACGCGCCTATGCGATGGCGCGCGCGGGCGAGGATGTCGCGCTGGAGCCACGACCGCTGTTCGTCGAAAGTCTTAACCTGATTTCGCGTCCTGATCGTGACCACGCGACGCTTGAAATGGTGTGCGGCAAGGGCGGTTACGTCCGCGCAATCGCCCGCGATATGGGCGAGAAGCTGGGGTGTTTTGCCCATGTTGAAGCGCTCAGGCGGCTTTGGTCGGGGCCGTTCGACCTGGAAGATGCGGTAACGCTGGACCAGATCGAAGCGCTGGCGCAATCACCCGAACTGGACGACTATCTGCTGCCGCTGGAGGTCGGCCTTTCCGACCTGCCCGAGCTGCCCGCCACGGCTGAAGGTGCTGCGCGCCTGACGAACGGCAACCCCGGCATGGTGATCGCTGCAAATGCCGAATACGGCGATCAGGCTTGGGCTTCGCATCAGGGGCGACCGATTGCCGTCGGCATCTATAAGGCGGGCGAGTTGCATCCGACACGGGTGTTTCGGCTGTGAGCGCCGTCACCAGATTGCATTCTGCGGCTGGCGTTGAAAGCGAGGCGGTTTATTCGCCCTGCCAGCGCTATCGCTACAGCCTGACGCGGGTTTGGAACCCGGCGGCGAAGCGGCTTTTGTTTGTGATGCTGAACCCTTCGAAGGCGACGGAAATTGCAAATGACGCCACGGTGGAGCGCTGCGAACGCCGCGCCCGGCGTCTTGATTATGGCGCGATGGGCGTTTGCAATATATTTGCATGGCGCGAAACAAGCCCCGGACTTCTGAAAAAGGTGCCGCACCCGGTCGGCCCGTTGAACGACAAGGCGATCCGCCAGGCGGCGAAATGGGCCGATCACATCCTTTGCGCGTGGGGTGCGCATGGTGATCATCGCGATCAAAGTCAGCGGGCGGCAGAATTGCTGTCGGGCTGTGGCAGGCCGCTTTTTGCGCTGGGCCAGACCAAAGCCGGGCATCCGCGACATCCGCTTTATGTCGGCTATGACACGCCGCTCGTGCGCTGGAATGGCGACATTGGCGCTTTCAGGCCGCCTTCGCCGTCGTAGGCACAACACGAACGTTGCGCGCGCTTGCCGTCGGCGCGCCTTGCAAAAGCGCGGCTGGCTGCCCCTCGACCAAAACCAAACCATGCAGTCCGTCCTTCGTCGGGACAACTTCGACGTTGATGTCCGCATCCAGCGCCGAGGGCACCCAGACTTCTATAAACTCTGCCGCGGGATCAAATCCGGCAAATTCTGGCAGTGTTAAATCGTCTTGCCCGGTATTGGTTGGTTGCACGGGTTCATCGAAAGCCTCGACCGCGCGCTCGGTTTCGGCCCAGGCGGCCAGTTGCCAGTTGGCATCGTCGAGATCCTCCGGCGTTGCTTGCACCGGGTCAGCATTTCCGGGATCGGTTAATCGCTGCACCTGTCGGCCACGCCCGGGGCGGTCAACAATTGTTTCGATGTCGGCAAATGGAGGGGACGCCAGCCCCTGAAACGTGATCGTCAAACGTTCTGCCGCGTCCCGGAACGTGAGCACAACGCCGGCCGTACAGGTCCGGTGCCGGGTCTCAACGTCTGCGCTTCGAAGCCAGACGCGGCAGCTGTCCAACCCCGGTCGAAACACCGGAATAATCAGCTCTGATACATCGGCGGGAACGTCGTGGACGACACCGGGTTCCGGCTTGTCGATCATCGGCTCGGGCACAGCCGTGGCGGCATCGCTGGCCGCACCATCCACAGATACCTGCCCGGCTTCATCGATGATCAACGGCGCATTCTCGTCATTGGATTTTCCTTGTTTTGGCAATTTTCCGGCGGCCGCCACCTTTACCAGCTTTAACAACTCGATGGCCAAAAGAAGCACTGGCGTGGCAATTGCCGTGACCAAACCCGCGATCAGAAATGCGTCCAACATAGCAAACCCCGCAAAATCCTGTCCCAAGCATCGCTGGACGAGCTTTATGCAAGGTTTTCAAAGAGCGGCTAAACGTTTAAGATTTTAGCGGCCTGGATCGCCAATACGGCGGCGACGGGCGACATCCCTGTTACCGGGCATTCCACCCAACAAAAAAACCTTTCCAACCCAGGTTATATCCCCTATACGCCCGCATCCGGTCGCTTCAGAGCGGACGGAGCCTCCATGGGCCTTGCTGGACGACATCCCGGCTCGCGCCATAACCAAAACCCGAAAGGAGACCCCGATGTCGATAACACTTGAAGAAAAAGCTAAAGTCATGAAGGACTTTGCGACCAAAGACGGCGACACCGGTTCGCCGGAAGTTCAGGTTGCGATTCTGTCGAGCCGCATCGCCACGCTGACCGAGCACTTCAAAACGCATAAAAAAGATAACCACTCGCGCCGCGGCCTTCTGAAGTTGGTGGCACTGCGCCGGAAGCTTCTTGATTATGTCAAAGGCAAAGACGAAGCGCGCTATCAAGACCTGATCAAGCGTCTGGGCCTGCGCCGCTAAACGCGCATCCACCCGAATTCAAACAGGCGCGGGCAACCCCCGCGCCTATATTATTCCGATCACTTGGTCTTGGGAAATTCGGTGACGTTGAAGTTAACCGCTATTTCCCCGGCGACATCGAAGACAAGCGTTACCGGCACCGTGTCGCCAACGACAAATTCATCCGGCGCTACGCCCATAATCATGATGTGATACCCGCCCGGCGCGAAACTCAAAGTTCCTCCGGCATCGACTTCGATTGCCTCAACGTGCGTCATTGTCATCACGCCATCAACTTCGCGGCTTTCGTGGATCATCGCCATCCGGCCTTCGATCTGAACGCCGGTCAATCGGTCAGCCTCGCCTGATGTATTGTCGATGATCATGTAGCCGCCGGCCACCCGCGCGGCGGAATACGCCTTGTATATAACAGGATCAGAGATCTCAGGCGGCTCGGCAAACGCCGAGGTCGCAAAAAGCGTAAAGAAAACGACAAAAGCGCGAAACAGCATACCGGCTCCGATATTGCGACAGGCGACTGGCAAAACATATGCGCCAGAGCCGTGTTGCGCCAGTATTTTACCTGCCTAATCGTTCACACTGCCGCAATCCGCCCAAGCGGAATTATTGCCGCACGATTTTCCATTTCCATTGCCCGCAAAACCATATATGCGGCGCGCATCTGTTCGGGCGGCGGCCAGACCCCTTCGCCGCTATAGGGAATAGAAATCAACTGAAATCGGGGGCGCAGGCAATGGGGCCCGCACGTTTGACGGCCAACGGGAACGCCCGTTCGCCGAGATAGGAAATCACATGTTTAATGAAGTAAAAAAATCCATTCAGTGGGGCGAAGAAACGCTGTCGCTGGAAACGGGCAAGGTTGCCCGACAGGCCGACGGTTCGGTCATCGCCACTTATGGCGAAACCTCTGTCATGGCGAACGTGACGTTCGCAAGAGAACAGCGCGAAGGGCAGAACTTCTTTCCCCTGACCGTTCACTATAACGAGAAATACTATGCCGCCGGTAAAATTCCGGGCGGCTTCTTTAAGCGCGAAGCGCGTCCGACCGAAAAGGAAACGCTGACCTCGCGCCTGATCGACCGGCCGATCCGGCCGCTTTTCGTCCCGGGTTTCATGAACGAGGTGCTGGTGATCTGCACCGTGCTATCGCACGACCTTGTCAATGACCCCGATGTCGTCGCGATGATCGCGGCAAGTGCTGCATTGACGCTTTCGGGCGCACCGTTCATGGGGCCGATTGCTTGCGCCCGCGTCGGTTTCGAAGGTGGTCAGTATGTCCTGAATCCCACGGTCGACGACATGCACGGTCTCAGGAACAACCCCGATCAGCGGCTTGATCTTGTCGTCGCAGGCACCAAAGACGCGGTTATGATGGTCGAAAGCGAAGCTTATGAGCTTTCGGAAGACGAAATGCTGGGGGCTGTAACCTTCGCGCACGCACAAATGCAGCCGGTTATCGACCTGATCATCGATCTGGCCGAAGCCTCCGCGAAAGAGCCCTTCGACTATCAGCCGCCGGACTACAGCGACCTTTCTGCTGCCGTTCAAGCCGCTGGCGAAGAGCAGATGCGCGCCGCTTATGCGATCACCGACAAGCAGGAGCGTACCGCTGCGGTAAGTGCCGCCAAGCAAGCGATCAAGGCGACGCTCAGCGAAGAGCAACTTGAAGACGCAAACCTTGGCACCGCGCTGAAAAAGCTGGAAAGCAAGATCCTGCGTGGTGACGTGGTGAAGAACGGTCGCCGTATCGACGGCCGCGCCACTGACGAAATCCGCCCGATCGTTGCGGAAACCGGCCTCTTGCCACGAACCCACGGGTCAGCGCTTTTCACACGCGGTGAAACGCAGGGTCTGGTCGTGACCACATTGGGCACCGGCGAAGACGAGCAAATGATCGACGCGCTTCATGGCACTTTCCGCTCGAACTTCCTTTTGCACTATAACTTCCCACCCTACTCGGTCGGCGAGGTTGGCCGCTTTGGATTTACCAGTCGGCGCGAAATTGGCCACGGCAAGCTGGCCTGGCGCGCGCTTCAGGCGGTTCTGCCTGCGGCAACAGACTTCCCGTATACCGTGCGTCTGGTGTCCGAGATCACTGAGTCTAATGGCTCGTCCTCGATGGCGTCGGTCTGCGGCGGTTCGCTTTCGATGATGGATGCGGGCGTTCCGCTGAAAACAGCGGTCGCGGGCGTTGCGATGGGTCTGGTGCTGGAAGACGATGGGTCATACGCGATCCTTTCCGACATCCTTGGCGACGAGGATCACCTTGGCGACATGGACTTCAAAGTCGCCGGCACTGAAAACGGCATCACATCCTTGCAGATGGACATCAAGGTTGCGGGCATCACGCCCGAGATCATGAAAACTGCTTTGGCGCAGGCTAAGACTGGCCGGATGCACATTCTGGGCGAGATGAACAAGGCGCTGTCGGAAACATCCGATTTCAGCGTCCACGCCCCGCGTATCGAGACCATGCAGATCCCCACCGACAAGATCCGCGAAGTGATCGGCACGGGCGGCAAGGTAATCCGCGAGATCGTGGAAGTGTCGGGTGCCAAGGTCGATATCAACGACGAGGGCATCATCAAGATCGCCTCGCCTAACGGTGATGCCATCCAGAAGGCTTATGACATGATCCACTCGATCGTGGCCGAACCCGAGGAAGGCAAAATCTACAAAGGCAATGTCGTAAAGATCGTCGATTTCGGCGCCTTCGTGAACTTCTTCGGCAAGCGCGACGGTCTGGTACACGTCAGCCAGATCGAAAACCGCCGCCTGAACCATCCCTCGGACGTTCTGAAGGAAGGTCAGGAGGTCTGGGTCAAGCTTCTGGGCTTTGACGATCGCGGCAAAGTGCGGCTAAGCATGAAAATCGTCGATCAGGAAACCGGCGAAGACGCGAAGAAAGAGGAAGTGGCCGAGTAAGCTACTTCTTTCAACGAAAATTAGGCCCTGGCGGAAACGCCGGGGCTTTTTTTTGTTCTGCTCTGGCATTCATTCTGCCTACAACAAACTTTGTTGCAGATTCTTCAAACACACCAAGCCACTTTGTTGTTCTTTTTAGATCGATACAAGCACAACAAGCTTGCTTGTCGTAGCCCCAGATAGTACAAACGGACTTGTTGTTGCCGAAAGTTGAATTGGAGCACATCAATGCCAGATCGCGATCTATCGCACGCTGTCCCGTATCACTATGGCGAATTCCCACCGCAAAATCTTGACTATGCAAGGTTGCTGGACCCGACCGTCGAAACTGCGGCGGCACTGACCCGCTACGATCAGATGCTGGCGGCAATGCACAATAGTGAAGTGCTTCTTGCTCCGCTGAGGCAACAGGAAGCCGTCGTCTCATCAAGAATGGAAGGAACATTCTCAACGCTCGACGAGATCCTCGAAATCGAAGCTGAGCACGAGGCTGGCGACGAAAACGCATTCAATCGCGCTCGAGGCGATGCAGTTGAAACTTTGCTGTATTCGCGCGCAATGCGCTTGGCGCAAGCACAGATGGAAGAAGGCCAACCTCTTTCTCAGCACCTGATCCGTTCGGCACATCAGATGCTGCTTTCTTTCGGACGAGGCGCAAGCAAGTCACCTGGGCAATATAAAATCGAACAGAATTTTGTAGGCGAAAGGCGCGGGTCCATCTCATTTATACCCATTGCGCCCGAGCAACTGCAAACCGGCATGGACGCGTTTATGAACTTCATTTCAGACGAACGCATCACGCCATTATTGCGGACGTCGATTGCCCACGTTGAATTCGAGGCGCTTCACCCGTTCAATGATGGAAATGGCAGAATCGGTCGGATGCTTGTTACCTTGATGCTTTGGGAACTTGGATTGATCCGCGCCCCGCACTTCTACGTCAGCGCCTATTTCGAAGACGCTCGGGATGACTACGTCGAGATGATGCGGCGCGTCTCGTCACACGGGGAGTGGACTGAGTGGTGCTTGTTCTTCCTTACGGGACTGCGCGAACAGGCCACACGGAACGCCGATACGGCCCAGCGCATATTCGCGCTTTATGATGAAATGAAAATCAGATTTCGTGATGAACTGAACAGCCAGTGGTCCGGCAATGCCCTGGATTTTGTGTTTGCCAATCCGAGGTTTCGCAACAACCAATTCACAAATAAATCCGAGATACCCTCGCATGTCGCAATGTCGATGACACGTAAATTGCGCGACGCCGATCTTATCCGTCAGGTCAGGCCATCGGCCGGGCGTCGTCCTGCAATGTACTCTTTCGAGCCGTTGCTCACCTTGGTACGTGACCGATAAAATTACGGCGAACAGAGCTTCTCTGTTCTGCTTTCTCGACCCTCAGGGCAAATCTACTTCAACCCCCGCACCACATACCCCGCCCGCTCCAACGCCCGCAGCACGCCGCTTTCGCCGGAAAGATGCGCAGCCCCCACCGCCAGAACCGCGTTTTTGCCGGTGACCAGCCCCGCGATAACGGGTTCCCATTTCTGATTCCGGCCAACCAGCAGCGTCTGATTGATTTCGTCGAACATTTCGGCTCCGTTTTCGATCCCGGCCGCCTCGATCTGGATGCGCGCAAACTCCCATCCCTCGCGGGTCCGGCCATCGAAATAGGCCTCGACCAGCGTCGACGTGTTCGCATCCGCATTTTCCTGCGTGTTCAAAGTGATCCGAAGACCGTCAAGCTGATCCTCGATCGGCTCATCGGCAAAAAGCGCCAGCACGGCCTCAGCGTCATCAAGCGACGCAAGCGCGACACCGTTGGCCAGCGCGATGTCCTCAAGTTGGCGATCAAAGCCTTTTTCACCGGATTGTATAAGCGCCATCGCACAGGGCGGAATTGCCAGCGTCAGGTTCATATACCAGGGCTGAAATTTGGCGCCGAGAAATCCGGGAACGCCCAGCGCTGCCAGCCGTTCTTCGGTCCGGCTCCAGTCTTCCGGTCCCAGAAGATCAATCAGCGTCGGGCCTTCGGTGATGAAAAAGAAATCTGGTTTCGCCGCGGCCAGACCCGCCAAGGCCGCCTCGTCTTTGCTTGTGGCCTCGATGATCAGCAGATCCGAGCTTTCCAGATGTGGACGGATCGCTTCGACCATAGGCGCCAGCCGCGCGTCCGGGATATGCAGCGTGCCTGCGACGATCACCGCCGTCCCGTCCTTTTCGGCCCGCCAGAGGTTGCCGGTCGAATAGACATGCGGGGCCACCAGGGCATCAAGACGCGCGCGGTCATCGGCACCCAGTTCGGCGATCAGATCGGTTGTGCCGCAGGATTGGGCAACCGCAGCAATCGGGGTCAGCGTCGCCACTGCCAGAAGTCTCAGAAAACGCAACATGAATGCCTCGGTCCCTTGGTCACCCGGCCATCATGTCAGCCATGCGTGACAGAAAAAAGGCCGCATTCGTCTGCCACGCGCCCTAAAGCCGGGGCAGACGAAAGAACTCGGCCCGGCCACCTGCCCCAAGAAGATGAGCAGGCGTCACCGGTTCAAGGTACGTGGATTCTGACTTTCTTGGGTCGTGCTCGCGCCAGGCCGCAAGGCGCGGCCGGGGTTTGACGGCGAGCAAGACACGGGCCGCGATACGGCCAAGCCGGCTGCAAATGCCGAATACGCGCGGTTCGCGCACAGCACCGATGGTTATCGGGTTCATTTGATTTCTCGCAGATTGAAGAGGAATGCGCCCCAGTTCAGGTACGCAAAGCGGGCTGGTTCAGCCCTTCAAGCACCAAAATTTTGTCATAGGTGATCCTCCTCGCAAGGTTGCGATTGCGCGCCCTATACCGTGCGGGTCGGACCTTGGCCACTGAAATTGGCCATCGGCGCAAATTCCCTAGCATTTATTCCGGTCAAACCCGTTGACAGACCCGCGACCCTTGCCTATTTGCAGCTCGTTAGCACTCGGCCCATGAGAGTGCTAACACGAACACAACTGAACCAAGGAGCGTTCAACATGGCATTTACCCCGCTGCATGACCGCGTTCTGGTCCGCCGCGTCGAAAGCGACGAAAAGACCACAGGTGGTCTGATCATCCCCGATAACGCCAAAGAGAAACCTGCCGAAGGCGAAATCGTCTCGGTCGGCTCTGGCGCCAGAGATGATGATGGCGATCGGATCGCAATGGACGTCAAGTCCGGCGACAAAATTCTGTTTGGCAAATGGTCCGGAACCGAGATCACGCTGGACGGCGAGGAACTGTTGATCATGAAAGAAGCCGACATTCTGGGCCTTATGGCCTGATCGTCGTTACTTGATCGCAATATTAATTTTCAAGACAACCAGGAGCAATCAACATGGCTGCTAAGGACGTCAAGTTTAATACCGACGCCCGTAACCGCATGCTTAAGGGTGTGAACATCCTTGCGGACGCGGTGAAAATTACTCTCGGCCCGAAAGGCCGAAATGTAATACTCGAAAAATCGTTTGGCGCGCCGCGTATCACCAAAGACGGTGTGACGGTCGCCAAGGAAATCGAGCTGGAAGACAAGTTCGAAAACATGGGCGCGCAGATGGTGAAAGAAGTCGCCAGCCGCACCAATGACGAGGCAGGCGACGGCACAACCACCGCCACGCTTCTGGCCCAAGCGATTGTCCGCGAAGGCCTTAAATCCGTTGCCGCCGGCATGAACCCGATGGATCTCAAGCGCGGCATCGACCTTGCAACTTCGAACGTCGTTGAGCAGATCAAGGCCGCCTCGCGCGAAGTCAAAGACAGCGACGAGGTTGCACAGATCGGCACCATCTCGGCCAACGGCGAAGCCGAGATTGGCAAACAGATCGCGGACGCGATGCAGAAGGTTGGCAACGACGGCGTGATCACTGTCGAAGAGAACAAAGGCCTTGTCACCGAGACCGAAGTTGTCGAAGGCATGCAATTCGACCGCGGTTATCTTTCGCCTTACTTCGTCACCAACCCCGACAAAATGACGACCGAGCTTGAAGACGCGGTGGTCCTGCTGCACGAAAAGAAACTTTCGTCGCTTCAGCCGATGGTACCGCTTCTTGAAGCGGTCATCCAAAGCCAGAAACCACTTCTGATCATCGCCGAAGATGTCGAAGGCGAGGCTTTGGCCACGCTTGTCGTCAACAAGCTGCGCGGTGGCCTGAAGATCGCAGCCGTCAAGGCACCGGGTTTCGGTGATCGCCGCAAGGCCATGTTGCAGGACATCGCGATCCTGACGGGTGGTCAGGTGATCTCAGAAGACCTCGGCATGAAGCTTGAAAGCGTCACGATGGAGATGCTGGGCTCGTCCAAGCGCGTCTCGATCACTAAGGACGAAACGACGATCATTGATGGCAACGGCGAAAAGGCCGAGATCGAAGCGCGAGTTGAGCAAATCCGCCAGCAGATCGAGGAAACCACGTCGGACTACGACCGCGAGAAGCTTCAGGAACGTGTGGCCAAGCTGGCGGGCGGCGTTGCCGTCATCCGCGTCGGTGGCATGACCGAAGTGGAAGTGAAAGAGCGCAAAGATCGCGTTGATGACGCGCTGAACGCGACCCGCGCGGCGGTTCAGGAAGGCATTGTCATCGGTGGCGGTGTGTCCCTGATCCAGGCGGCCAAAGGCCTGAAGGGTCTCACGGGCGAGAACAGCGACCAGGACGCGGGCATCAACATCGTTCGCAAGGCTTTGGAAGCTCCGCTGCGCCAGATCGCCGAAAACTCCGGCGTTGACGGCTCGGTCGTGGCTGGCAAAGTTCGCGAAAGCGATGATCCTACGTTCGGCTTCAACGCTCAGACCGAAGAATACGGTGACCTGTTCAAATCCGGTGTCATCGACCCGGCCAAGGTTGTCCGTACCGCACTGGAAGACGCATCTTCGATCGCTGGTCTTCTGATCACGACCGAAGCGATGGTTGCCGACAAGCCCGCCAAAGAAGGCGCTGGCGGCGGCGGCGGCATGCCCGACATGGGCGGCATGGGCGGCATGATGTAAGTAGTTTCCGGCCCGCGAACGGGCCGGAAATTGCGAACCACGGCAGGCGTATCGCAAGGCAAAATGCCAAGAGTGGTAAGTGCCGGAATGAAATTGAAAGGGCCGCCTTTGGGCGGCCTTTTTTTATTTCGCAGATTGCCCGTTGCCCGAGGGACGATTCACGTGGGCTTGTCCTAAGCGGCGATCAATCTACCTTAACAACACGAGTGTCCACTATGCGGGACGGAGCTGTCTTTCGCTTCCGCGCAGAATTGCACCAAATGGATGTCTATCTATGCAATTTGGGAGGAGCTGTTGGCGGCCCGCGAATCCGAGTCAGTGAGCAGTAGACTGGCCTCGCCCAAAACCTCTTGAGCAGCAGATCTCGTTAGGTTGGATATCATGAATACCAAATTGGACAGTGCCGTGATCGATGTTACACATTCCACTTGATAAAGGAGATCAGATTATAAACCTTAGACCAGACCCGACATTTCACGCGTCGCCCAAGCTGGCGATGGAGGCACCAGTCGAGAATTTGGCTTTTACACTTATGCTTAGCCCCGATGGCTCACAACCCGACGGTCTGGCAGTTGTCGATGTTGATCCGAACTCGGACAAGTATGGCCAGATCGTGCACAGTCTAGTGATGCCCAACAAGGGCGACGAATTTCATCATTTCGGATGGAACGCGTGTTCCTCGGCACTCAGCCCGCTGACTGGCCACGCATTTCTGGAGCGTCGGTACCTGATCATCCCCGGCATCCGGTCCAGCCGCATCTATGTCATCGACGTCAAGGACCCGATGAAGGCCACGATCCACAAGATTATCGAGCCTGAAGAGCTGTTCGCCAAAACTGGTTATTCGCGTCCGCACACCATCCATTGCGGCCCCGAGGGCATTTACGTGTCGACACTGGGCGGCGGCGGCAAGGATGGCACTGATGGTCCTCCGGGCATCTTCATCATGGATTGCGAAACTTTCGAAATCCTGGGCCGCTACGAGATGGACCGCGGCATCCAAGACAAGCACTATGATTTCTGGTGGAACCTGCCACGCGACTACATGGTCAGCAGTGAATGGGGCCTGCCGCCGCAGTTCGAAAACGGTATCGTCGCCGAAGATCTTCTCAGCAACAAATACGGACACACGATCCATTTCTGGGATTTGCGCGGTCGTACCAATGTTCAGTCCATCGATCTTGGTGAAAATCACCAGATGGCGTTGGAAATCCGCCCCGCTCACGATCCGATCAAAGAGTATGGCTTCTGCGGCGTCGTCGACACTACAAACCTGCAAGGCGCGATCTTTACCTGGTGGCGAAATGAGGACGGCACATTCGAGGCCAAGAAAACAATCACCATCGATCCACAGCCGGCCGACCCGGACGACCTGCCCGATCTTCTTAATGGCTTCTCGGCTGTCCCGCCCCTGGTCACCGACATCGACCTAAGCATGGATGACAAATACCTCTACGTTGCGTGCTGGGGCACCAGCGAGATGCATCAGTACGATGTATCAGATCCGATGAATCCGGTTCTCGCCGGCAAGGTCGAAATCGGCGGAATCGTTAAAAAGACCAAGCACCCGAACGGCAGCGACTTTGGCTACGGGCCACAAATGGTCGAGATCAGCCGCGACGGCAAACGCGTTGACTGGACAAACTCGCTATACTCGAAGTGGGATGATCAATTCTACCCAGGCGAGCGTGGTGCGGCCATGGTGATGGCCAAGGCTGGCGAAAACGGCGGGTTGAAATTGGACGAGAAGTTCTGGGTTGAATTCCCGGATGGCTATCGCAGCCATCAGATACGGCTTGAAGGCGGCGACTGTTCGACAGACAGCTTTTGCTACCCGTCCGTTTAGGTCTTGGACGACATAACAAGTGTGGCGGTTCTTTGGTGGGCCGTCATTGGATCGGGCATCTATCACGGGGTGAACCCCGGCATGGGTTGGCCGCTGGCGGTTTCGGCAGCATTGATGGAGCAGCGACGACGCGCATTGCCAATCGCTTTGGCGGCGCTGGCATTCGGTCACTTTCTGGCAATGACAGCGATCCTTCTGCCGTTCTCGGCAATGACTCTGCTGGTGATGTGGCAACGCGAGATTCGCCTTGGCGCGGGCCTCTTGGTGATCGCCTTGGGGATTTACCTGCTGATTAACCGTCGCCATCCCCGCTTTCTGGCCCGCGTGCCCCCGTCGCGGCTGGCGCTATGGTCGTTTCTGGCAGCTATGGCGCATGGCGCGGGTCTGATGCTCGTGCCGATTTATCTGGGAATTTGCGGCACGGACCCCGATGCCGGACATCAGGCCGCGACGTCCCTGATGGCTGAAAACGCAGGCACCGCCTTGGTTGTGGCGCTGGCCCACACAGCGGCGATGGCGCTGGCCGGTGGGCTACTGGCGACGGATGTATTTCTGGCTCGGGCTGAAATTCTTGTCGAAAGGCTGGTTCAACCTTGATGTTGTCTGGGCACTGAGCCTGATTCTGGTCGGTGGCATCGGAAGCTGGGCAGCCATTATTTGACATGCCTTACGGTGAAACATCTGAGATTACGTTGAATACAATCGCCCAGTCAAATGTGCATTCACTTAGCGGAATTCGGTCAGCTAAGGGCTCGGAGCGATCATCTTATCAGTTGATCAGAACATCGTGCCCGTCCCAAACCTGGCGGCATCGCACCAGAAAACCCCCTCGCCAAAAAACCACCGAATGATAGGCTCCCCCGAGAGATCAAGGGGCGCACTTTGGCCGACGACATCAAGACCATGCAGCTTTACCAGCGGCCCGAGCGCATTCTGGCCGACTTGCAGGCGCAGGGTTTTGACATGGGCGCAACCCTGACCGTCGAAGCCCTGAGCCAGCTCGATCAGCTTCACTATCACGGCACCGATGCGCTGGACGTGGCAATTGCCGAATGCGGCATCGGGGCGGGAGACCGCGTGCTCGAAGTTGGCTCCGGTTGGGGCGGCTGCGCGAGATACATCGCGCATAGGACCGGCGCTGAGGTGACCGCAGTCGAGTTGCAAGCGGACTATGATCAGGTGGCGCGTGAATTATCCTCTCGCGTCACGATGAACGGGGCCGTCGATCACCTGAACGCGGATTTTCTGGAACTGGACTTGCCGGAGGGGGAATTTGACCACGCGGTCAGTTGGCTGGCGTTTTTTCACATTCCGCACCGGGAGATTTATCTGGGAAAGCTTGGTCGTGCTCTGGCGCCCGGCGGTTACCTATTCGCCGAGGATCTGTATCTGATCCAGAAACCCGGTGAGGACGAAGCCGAAGATTTTCGCCAGCATTTGCGCCCCGGTTCATTGGTTGACCGGGATGCCTATTTTGCAGGGTTGGAAGTTGCCGGGTTCGACGTCATCAACCGCACCGATATGACGCAAGACTGGAGCGAATTCACTGCATCTCGATTGCGGGCATTCCGCGACGCGCGCGAAGAATACGAAGCCGTCCACGGGCCGGAAGGCTATACAGCTATTGAATTGTTCTACGCCAAGATGGCCGGATACTTGGCCCGCGGGCTGGTGGGGGGCATTCGATTTGCGGCAGTTCGGCGGGGTTAAGCCGTTCGGTCAACGTATCACACAAGCATCTTGAGCGATTGATACCGCTTGCGCCGCGCCACCGACCATCCCTGAGCGCGCGGTCGGCGTTCCGGGCGCCAGCACTCTGGACTGTGCTGCGACCTTAGTAAGTGGCGGGGCTTGGCGGCATTAAGGAAAAGCAAGTTGATAACACCCGGCAGCAGCGAAATAAGGCGGGTCATGGCATGGCGTCCTTTTGAAATTGGCCACCGACAACATTTTCCAAAGCTGCGGCCCACACCACTGACCCGATCCGCAGACCCGGAAAAACCCGTAAGTCACCCGTAATTCACTTGGCAGATCGTTTATGATCGGGTCATGCTGGAAATCGCCGCACACCAAGTATTCCAAGGCAACCCGATGGAAAACACTTCCCTTTTTGCCCGCAAACTACGCGCCTGGCGGGCGGCAACTGGCACGCACGGTCGTCAGACGCAGGAACAGCTTGCCGATTTGCTTGGCGTGAGCGTCGATGCAATCGGCAAATACGAACGTTCGGTTTCGTTCATCCGGGGCGATATGGAACACCGGCTTGCGGAAAAACTGGGCTGGACCCGCGAGCAGATCCTCGCTTGCCGCGAAGATTGGGAGGCCCGGCGCCAACATCCGACCCAAAGCACCTATCGTCTGCTTGATGACGCCGTGGTTGACGAGGTTTTTGACGGCTCCTGGCGGCAAGCCTGCCTGACTTCGATCGCAATGGCTGGAGCGACACTCGGCCCGCTTCCCGACGGGTTGGAGGTTAACGAAAAGGTGTTTCTGCCGATCTATGAAACCTATCGGGATCATTGGTCTGGGGTCATGCAAAACGACAAGATGGTGGCAAAATGGACCCTGCCATTTCTGCTTCCTGCAGATGTGGAGCTGTTTCGGGCGGGCCGCCTGATTGAATCCGAGCTATCGGTTGATCGCCTGCGCCAACCGATCCTGCCCGGTGAGTATTTCGGTTATTGCCCTGCATTGATCGTTTGCCCGGGCCACGAAGCGGCGAGCACCTTGTTGATGTCGTCCTTCGTGAATTTCCTAGAGCGTTTGGCCGTTCGCGATGTCTTTCTGCTTGGAATGGGGACGGTTTCATGTTCGCCCGCCGGTGCGCAGGTCTGCCGCGACCTGGGCATGACAAGCCTTGGCGACCATTGCCTCGGCTTCGATCTTGGCGTTTGGGAGCTTCCGGGCGCGGCAATACCGGGATCCATTTTTGGCCGCCGCAGCCCGCTGTTGCGCCGCCGGTATGCCGAAATTTTCCCAGACTAGGCGCGTGGGCTGGCCCCTTGCACGACACATGCTTCAATGAAAGTGCGGCGCCGGAAATCGCCCATTGCGCCATTTTCGTTCAATTCCCGGGTGCAATTCGAAACCTTCTTGCGCCGCGATTGCGCAATCTCTAAACCTTCGCAGGTGCAGAAAACGGGGCCGCGACAATGAATGAAACGCCTGTTCTGAGCGACCTGCTGGCCCTGACCGGCAAGTCGGTTCATGCCGCCGAAAGCCTTCTGGCAAAGGCAACAGCGGCGGTTCGCGCGCAGGTCAGCGATGGCGGCGAAGTAAGCGGCGTGCTGATTGAAACCCATCAGACTGCCGCCCACGGTTTGGCCTGGATGGCGACCTACGTTCAGGCGCTTCGCCAGATGCACGGCTGGGCCGAGCGACTGGAGGCTGAGGAACATTTCAGCGAGCTTGAGCAGCTTATCCTTCAGATCACCTTCGGCGAGTATCTATCGCAACTGGTCGGCGGCGTCCCGATGAGCCAGGGCGAAATTGTACGCCCGCAGGACCTTGGTCTGACGCAAGATGACCAGCGCGCAATGATGGAGCCAGCGGTCGCGAAGCTGACCCGGGACGGCAACACCCAGGCCGCGCGGATGCGCCTGGTCGAGATCATACGCGAGCGCACCGCCGACATCACGTATGGGCGAACCGGCCTCAGCGACGAACTTGAAATGATCCGCGAACAGTTTCGGCGCTTCGCCCGCGATCGGGTCGAGCCGAATGCGCATGATTGGCACCTGAAGGACGAATTGATCCCGATGGATATCATCGAAGATATGGCCGAAATGGGCGTCTTCGGACTCACGATTCCAGAGGAATACGGCGGTTTTGGTCTTTCGAAAGCATCGATGTGCGTGGTCTCCGAAGAGCTTAGTCGCGGCTATATTGGCGTCGGCTCGCTGGGCACCCGGTCCGAAATTGCCGCCGAGTTGATCCTTTGCGGCGGCACCGAAGAACAAAAGGCCAAGTGGCTGCCGGGCCTTGCGTCGGGGGAAATTCTGCCCACCGCCGTCTTCACCGAACCCAACACCGGATCGGACCTTGGCAGCCTGCGCACCCGCGCCGCCCGCGACGGTGACGACTGGACGATCAAGGGCAACAAAACCTGGATCACACATGCCGCTCGCACCCATATGATGACGGTTCTGGCGCGCAGCGTTTCCGGCACCGACGACTATCGCGGTCTGTCCATGTTCCTGGCTGAAAAGACGCCGGGGACGGATGAGAAACCGTTCGTGGACGAGGGCCTGTCGGGGGGCGAGATCGAAGTTCTGGGCTATCGCGGCATGAAGGAATACACCGTCAATTTCGATGACTTCCGGGTCGATGGCGATAACCTTCTGGGCGGCATCGAAGGTCAGGGCTTCAAGCAGTTGATGCAAACGTTCGAAAGCGCCCGCATCCAGACCGCCGCGCGGGCCATTGGTGTCGCACAATCGGCGCTGGATGTGTCGATCGCTTACGGCCAAGACCGCAAGCAGTTTGGCAAGGCGCTGATCGAGTTTCCTCGTGTGGCATCGAAGATTGCCATGATGGCAGTCGAGATTATGGTCGCGCGGCAACTGACGTATTTCTCGGCCCGCGAAAAAGATGAAGACCGGCGCTGCGACCTGGAAGCTGGGATGGCCAAGCTTCTGGGCGCGCGCGTCGCCTGGGCCGCCGCCGATAATGGCTTGCAAATCCACGGCGGAAACGGTTTTGCGCTGGAATATGGGATCAGCCGTATTCTTTGCGACGCACGTATTCTCAGCATCTTCGAAGGTGCCGCCGAAATTCAGGCGCAGGTCATTGCGCGGCGCTTACTCGCCTGACGCCATTCGCCGCGCCAGCACGTCGATGAACCTCTGCCGCGCTTCGGGCAACGGACGGTCGCCAAGTGCCGTCGCCAGCTGCGTCGCCAGAAAATGCCCGGTGACCTGTAATCCCTCCATAAGCTCGCCGTCGCTGCCGTCGCCGCGACCCAAAAGCGCGGGCGACAGCGGCAAAAGCCGCTCGACCCATTCCCCGGCACCAGCTTCCGAAACCGCACGGCCGGTTTTGGGCGAGACAAATGCCAGATTGTCAGACGTTCCTGTCACTGTGCAGCGCGTGAGATCAAGACCAAATCCCAGATCGTCCAGAAGCGCCTGTTCCCACCTGAGATAGGCCAGCGCCCAAACCGGCCCCTCGCCGATCATGTCCAGCAAAGCCAGGGTGCGCCGGTAAAGCGCTGCGTGGGCTTCGCGTTCGGGCAAGGAAAACGACAAAAGCGCCGTCACCGCATTGAGTGCCGCCAATGTTTCGCGATCCGCCATCATTTGCACAGAGCGACTGCGCACAGGCTCAACGGCAAAGACGCCGAGATGATCTTCAAGCCGCGCGCGCCAAGTTACGTCAAGCTGCGCGCCGGGTTGCAGAACAGGTGCCACTTTCCGGCTGGTCCCGCCCCGCACAACGCCCGCATGGCGACCGTGGTTTTCGGTGAGAACTTCGATAATCGCCGCGGTTTCGCCGTGGCGGCGAACCGCCAGCAGAACCCCTTCCTCGCGCCATTCCATGGTCTCTTATCCCCGAGCGGTCCGCGCGGCACCAGACATCTTCTTCTGTTCAGAAATACTCCCGCGGGGGAGCCGCCACACGGCGACACGCCCGCGCCCCTATTCCAGGCCCGGTTCATCCAGCAAGTGGCGCCCGGATTTATCCTCGACCTCGATCACCCAGATGTCGGGATCGAAAGACCGCTGCTTGCCGATGCTAAGATCCACATCCGCTTCGTTGCCGTCGACCAGCACCACCCAGCACCGTTCGCCGCTCATAAGATCAAACGACCGTTGAAACGCACAGGCCTGCCCGTCCAGAGTGTTCAGTTTCACCAGCACCGCGCCTGCCGTGTGATCGCCGCGCGCGACCACGAATACCGGAATGTTGGCCAACCGGCAGCGCGTCAGATAGGCCGCGACCCAAACTTCAGACGTTAGGCGCGTTGTCACCATGACCTCGGCTTATCCGCCATCGGAAAACTTCAAGCCCATTTCACTGTATCTCTCGGCATCCTCAAGCCAGTTCGGACGCACTTTGACGGTCAGAAACAGATGCACCTTGCGATCCAGAAATGCGGCCAGTTCCTGCCGCGACAATTGCCCGACCGCCTTGATCGTTTCGCCCTTTTTGCCCAGAAGGATGCCCTTGTGGCCGTCGCGCGCCACATAGATCACCTGATCGACGCGCACGGACCCGTCGTCGCGATCCTGCCACGCCTCGGTCTCGACCGTCAGCTGATAGGGCAATTCCTGATGGAGCCGCAGCGTCAGTTTCTCGCGCGTCATCTCGGCCGCGATCATCCTGAGCGGCAGATCGGCAATCTGGTCTTCGGGGTAAAGCCAGGGTTCGGTTGGCAACTGGTCGGCCAGCCAGCGTTTCAGATCATCGACGCCATGGCCCTTTTCCGCTGAAATCATGAAGGTTTCGGCAAATTCATATTTTGCGTTCAGGTCCGCCGACAATCCCAGCAACACAGACCGGTCAACCCGGTCAATCTTGTTGATCGCCAGAGCCACGGTCGCCTTGCCAACACGGTCTGAAAGGCTTTCCAGAATGGCCTTCACTCCGGTCGTCAAACCCTTGTGCGCCTCGATCATCAACACGACCACATCCGCGTCCGATACGCCGCCCCACGCGGCTGCAACCATGGCACGGTCCAGACGCCGCTTTGGCTGAAAAAGGCCGGGGGTATCGACGAATATGATCTGGGCATCGCCTTCGATGGCGACGCCCCTTATCCGCGCGCGCGTGGTTTGCACTTTGTGGGTCACAATCGACACCTTGGCCCCGACCATCCGGTTCAGAAGCGTCGATTTCCCGGCGTTTGGTTCGCCAATCAGGGCGACAAAGCCCGCGCGTTTCTCAGCCATTCGCTTCCCCCAGTTGTTCCAGCAGAGACTGCGCGGCGGATTGCTCGGCAATCCGCTTTGACGGGGCTTCGGCCCGCGCCGACAATCCGCCCTCAAGCCGCGCTTCGACCGTGAACAATGGCGCGTGGTCCGGCCCGGATCGCGCCATTTCGACATAGCTCGGCGGTTGCTGACCGCGCGCCTGCGCCCATTCCTGAAGCGCTGTTTTCGCGTCGCGCGCGTCCGACTTCACGGCCCCGACCCGGTCACCCCAAAGCCTGAGAACCGCGTCGCGCGCCGCCTCAAATCCTGCGTCCTGATAGATCGCGGCGATCACCGCCTCCATCGCATCCGCCAAAAGCGCTTCCTTCCGGCGGCCACCTGACATCATCTCGGACCGGCCAAGTTTCAGCACGGTGCCCAGATCAATTTCGCGGGCAACTTCCGCGCAGGTTTCCTTGCGCACAAGTGCATTATATCGCGGTGCCAACTGGCCTTCGCTGGCCCCGGGGTCGGCCGTTAAAAGCGCTTCGGCAATCACCAGCCCCAGCACCCGGTCGCCCAGAAATTCCTGCCGCTGATTGTCGGGCCGCGACCCGCTTGCGATCGACGGATGCGTGACCGCGCGGACCAGAAACTCGGGTTTATTAAACTTGCGCCCCAGACGCGCAGAAAACGCCTCAAGATCGGCACCAAGGCGCATCAGTTGATCTTCTTGAAAAACCGGTCGGCGCGCCAGGTCCAGACGAAAAACAGCGACCGTCCGGCAGAGGAAAACATTACCCGATCTGCCCGCCCGATCAGATTCTCAATTGGCACCAGCCCGACTCCACCTTGTGCTTGTGACACCCGACTATCAGTTGAATTGTCGCGATTGTCGCCCATGAAGAAAAACATGCCTTCCGGAACCCGAGATACGCCAGTGTTATCAACGCGCGAAAGGCCGGCGTCCAACACGCTGTGCTGCTTGCCGTTCGGGAGCGTTTCCACTGTTTTTGTCTTCGTGCAATCGTTGCCAACGAGCAGTTCATTTTCGGAGCAGGCCGGGAATGACCCGATCGGCCCCTGCCGGGCGTATTTCTCGATAAAGGTGCCGTCTGGCACTTGCGGCGCGGGCGAGCCGTTCAAGTGAAGAACACCCGAACGCATCTGCACCGTGTCGCCCGGCAACCCGACGACGCGCTTGATAAAGTCCTGGCCGTTCACCGGATGGCGGAAAACCACGACATCGCCACGATCTGGTTGACCTTCCCAGATGCGTCCTTCGAAAGGACACATGCTAAAGGGGCAGGAATAGCGCGAATACCCGTAGGCCCATTTGTTGACGAACAGAAAATCACCAATCAGAAGTGTGTCCTTCATCGACCCCGAGGGTATCCAGAATGGCTGGAAAAATATTGTCCGCACGACCCCGGCGATCAAAAGCGCATAGACGATCGTCTTGACGGTCTCGACGATGCCATCCATCACCGTGCTGGTCTTTTCGGTCATTGCCTGTCCTGCCGGGTTGCGGTTGCCGCGTTCTGAGCGCAAGGGCGAGGCAAGTCAAGCAAGCCGCCGCGCCTAATCAGGTGTGATCACAGGCTTTTCATCGGCAGTCGGGCGGGCCTCGATCACCACGAATGCCTGGGCCCAGGGATGATCGTCGGTCAGGGTCACATGGATGACCGCTTCGTGCCCCTCGGGCGTCATCTCGGCCAGCCGCTCGGCCGCCCAGCCGGTCACCTGCATCACCGGTTGACCGGTGCGCAGATTGCTGACGGCCATGTCTTTCCAGGCGATCCCCATCCTGAGCCCGGTGCCGAGCGCCTTCGAACACGCCTCTTTCGCCGCCCAGCGTTTGGCATAGGTGCCCGCCGTGTCACGACGGCGCTCGGCTTTTCGCTGCTCAACCTTGGTGAAGACGCGGTTTCGAAAGCGGTCGCCAAACCGTTCGAGCGTGCGCTCGATCCGTTCGATGTTGCAAAGATCGGTGCCGATACCGAGGATCATAAGGCCTTCCAAACACTTGCCGCCCATATGGGAACCTTGGCACGGGCATTGCAAGGATTTGGCAACCTCGGCGTGCTACTGGCTGGGGAATGTGGCGGCTTTTCTTTGTTCTCCTGGCGCTTTCGGCGTGCGACGGCGTTGCGTGGAACACCACGATGGCGGATCACGGCCAGGTGCGCTGGGCAATGTTGTCCAGCATCCAGCCCGGGCGCACAACAGAAACGCAGGTAAAACTGCGATGGGGGAACCCGACACAGATCGTCCGCGAAGGGGCGGAAAAGCGATTTATCTACCGAAATATGACAAACCCGCCCGGCTACCGGTTCCCGCAGTTCGGCGACAGTACGGCTTATGTGGTTGTGGCGTTTCAATACGGAATTGTGACGCGGGCGTACTCGTCAGACATCGAAGGGTGTCGCGCAACGTTCCCGCCGCGTCCGCCGGGACCAGGCTTCGACAACCCGACCACCGTTCATCCGGTAAACTGCGGACCGCTACCCGGGCAAGCGACACAAATTGAACCTGTCGGCCAGACCGCCCCGTCGGACAGTATTCAGGCGGATATCCGTCCGCCGGTGCCGATAGATGGCTTTGAGACCGATCCGGGCAAGCTTTGATCGCCGTGGCCGTCAGGCGCGGGCGGCGTCCATCAGCTCGCGCATTTCACGGATGGCCGTTTGCAACCCGCGGAAAATAGCTTCGCCAACCAGAAAATGGCCGATGTTCAGCTCTCGCACTTCGGGAAGTGCCGCGACCGGCGTCACGGTGTCGTAGGTCAGCCCGTGGCCCACGTGCACCTCAAGCCCCAGCGAATGGGCGAAAGTGGCCATATCGCGCAATCGCGAAAGCTCGGCATCGCGTTCATCGAACCGGCCCTCGGCATGGGCATCGCAATAGGCACCGGCGTGAAGCTCGATCACGTCGGCACCGATCCGGTTGGCCGCTTCGATCTGGCGAATGTCGGCGGCGATAAATATCGAAACGCGGCAGCCGACATCGCGCAATGGTGCAATGAAATGGGCAAGACGGTTTTCTTCCCGCGCCACTTCCAGCCCGCCTTCGGTGGTTTTTTCTTCGCGCTTTTCGGGAACAATGCAGACCGCGTGCGGTTTGTGGCGAAGTGCTATCGCCTGCATCTCATCAGTCGCCGCCATCTCGAAATTCAGCGGAACGTTCAGCACGTCCATCAACCCGTCGATGTCAGTGTCCGAAATGTGCCGACGGTCTTCGCGCAAATGCGCAGTGATGCCATCCGCACCCGCCTCTTCGGCCAGCTTCGCCGCCCGCAGCGGATCGGGATAATCGCCGCCGCGCGCATTTCGCACGGTCGCCACGTGGTCGATATTGACCCCAAGCCTTAGTTGCGAGTTGTCCGCCATCGCTGCCTCCTGACATCGTTGGGCGGACGTTAGCGACACTACGAAAGCGACGAAACCGATTCGGCACCGCAAAGCCGCTTTCGAAACTGATTTCCGAATTTTTGAGGCTTAGGGCCGGAACCCTAGTGAACGCTTACCGGCGCGAAATCGTTCTGGCGCGCCAGGTGAAATGCAAGCGAACGGTTGCCAACCAATGCCAGCCGCGAGCCGTCAGCGGCGTGAACCGCATAGATCTTTTTGGACCCCAATGCCTCAAACTGGACTTCTTCGGGTAAATCCGCGACATTGACGGGCCGGACATAGACCAACCGGTCGATATCCAGGTTTTTGAAGTTAAATGGAATATTCATGACTGCTCTCCCATTTACCCGATGTTGATCTTGATAGTCTGAACCACGGTTTCGGGCGTCGCCCGTTTGAGATCAACGTGCAACAGCCCATTCATTAACGCAGCACCCGCCACTTCGACACTGTCTGCCAGCAGAAAAGTCCTTTGAAACTGGCGTGCGGCGATGCCGCGATGCAGAAATACCCGGTCATTTTCGCCGTCAGAATGCCGCCCGCGAACGACTAGTTGCCGATCCTCGACTGTCAGCGAAAGGTCATCTTCGGCAAATCCGGCCACAGCGAGCGTGATCCGAAAGGCATTCTCGCTGACCTGCTCGATATTGTAGGGCGGATAGCCATTATCGGCTTTTGCAGTGCGTTCCACCAGCCGTTCAAGCTGATCAAATCCCAACAAAAAAGGGTGCGTACCCAGGGCCAGTTTGCTCATGCGGCGTCCTCATCAAAAGCGACGTTGCTATGCGGGCCCCTGACGGCGACCCGGCGTTTTAAGAATATGGGGCCGGGCAAACGATACTGCAAGGTGTTCAACAGGCTATCGGGATTGGCCAAATCACGCTATTTTATGGAGAAACGCACAGTCTCAGGCTGCCAACATGACAAATAACTCGCCCACAACGATGAAGCCGGAAGAGGTTATGCGGGTCAAACTGGAAGCGCTGAAGCGCGAACACGGCGACCTGGACGAGGCGATCCGCGCGCTTGAAGAAAAATCGGCACGCGATCCGCTGACGGTTCGACGGCTGAAAAAGCAGAAGCTTTTTCTTAAAGACCAGATTGCGTTGATCGAAGACCAGATAACCCCCGATATTATCGCCTGATAATATTGCGGGCGTCAGATGCCGCAGTTAGTGTCCGCGCAACGCCAAACGGGGGCAGATCGTTGAACGCAAAAGTCGGCATAATCATGGGCAGCCAGTCTGACTGGCCAACGATGAAGCCTGCGGCCGATATCCTGTCTGAACTTGACGTGCCGTTCGAGACGAAAATCGTCTCGGCCCACCGCACGCCGGACCGGCTTTGGGACTATGGCAAAACCGCCGTCGAACGTGGCCTTCAGGCGATTATCGCGGGTGCCGGGGGGGCGGCACATCTGCCCGGGATGATGGCGTCAAAAACCCGCGTTCCGGTGATCGGCGTGCCGGTCGCGACGCAGAGCCTAAAGGGCGTCGACAGCCTGTATTCGATCCTTCAGATGCCGCGCGGATATCCGGTCGCCACCATGGCCATCGGTGGCGGTGCGAATGCCGGGCTGATGGCAGCGCAGATCCTGGCGGTCTCGGACGACGCACTCGCCGCGCGACTGGAGGACTGGCGCGCGGCACTTTCGGCGTCAATTCCGGAAGAACCGAGCGATGGCTGACGTTCTGCGTCCGGGTCAGACAATTGGCATTCTTGGCGGCGGGCAGCTTGGGCGCATGTTGTCGATGGCGGCAGCGCGACTTGGGCTTAGGGTTCACATCTATGAACCCGGCACAAATCCACCGGCGAGCGAAACTTCTGCCTTGACGACGACAGCCGCCTACGACGACGAAAGTGCGCTAATTGCATTCGCCGAAAGCGTCGATGTTGTCACCTACGAATTTGAAAATGTGCCCGCCGACGCGCTGGATCTGATCGAAGCGCGTGTTCCGATCCGACCCAACCGTCAGGCGCTGGCCGTCAGTCAGGACCGGTTGACCGAGAAGGCGTTCCTGACGGATATCGGCCTCAGAACTGCGGCCTTCGCACCTGTTGGAGATGAAGCGGAACTGGCGCAGGCGCTGGGTAAGATCGGGATGCCAGCCATTCTGAAGACGCGCCGCCTGGGCTATGATGGCAAGGGGCAGGCGCGCATCAATGATCGCCGCGATGCCCCCGGCGCACTTGCGGCGATGCGCGGTGCTGACGCGATACTGGAAGGGTTCATTGCGTTCGACCGCGAGATCAGCGTGATCGCAGCGCGCGGGCTTGATGGCAGCGTTGCCTGTTTTGAACCCGGCGAGAACGTTCACAAGGATGGGATTTTGCACACCACGCGCGTGCCTGCCGACATCGACAGGGATACCCTTGATCGGGCTTTGGGTATCGCTGGCACGATCCTGACGGCGCTGGACTATGTGGGCGTTATCGGTGTCGAGCTGTTCGAAGCCGGTGGCGATCTGGTGGTTAACGAAATTGCGCCCCGCGTGCATAACTCGGGCCACTGGACCGAGGCGGGTGCGGTCATCGACCAGTTTGAACAGCATATTCGCGCGGTTGCCGGATGGCCGCTTGTCGATCCGGTACGGCATTCCGACGTCGAGATGACAAACCTGATCGGCGATGACGTTGATCTGGTGCCGGGAATTTCGGTTGAAACCGGCGCAAGGCTGCACCTTTACGGAAAAGCCGAGACGCGCCCGGGCCGAAAGATGGGGCATGTCACGCGCGTCCTTGGCCCGGCTGGCGACCGGGGATAGTCCGGTATGGGCCGACCCGTTCGCCTTTCCGTTAGGGGCCTGATCTTCAGGGACGACAAACTGCTGCTTGTAAACGCCTGGCCTGAAGGCAAAAGCGATCTGATGTGCGCACCAGGCGGCGGTGTCGAGCCGCACCAGTCGCTGCCCGATAACCTGCGCCGCGAGATATTTGAGGAAACCGGCCTGAATGTTTCCGTCGGACCGCCGGTCATGGTCAACGAATTTCACGACGCGCAGGGCGACTTTCACCAGGTGGATATCTACTTTCGCTGCACGCCGCTGGACGCGGACATTCCCGCCCGTTGGACCGATCCTGAAGGCATTGTCACCGAGCGGCGCTGGGTCACACGCGACGAACTGGCGGGCTTGCGGGTAAAACCTGACAGTCTGGCGCAAGTGGCCTGGGATCATGCAGGCGGGTCACACTATGATCCGCTCGAGCCGATCCTGCGCTGACCGCCAAGGACGCCAAGTGCGACACCGCCAAGCACGACCAGACAGGCGAGGATCAGTCGGCTTGTCGCCAGCTCGCTTAAAAATACCACCCCGCCCGATACCGCGATGACCGGCACGGTCAGCTGTGCCAGCGCTGCCACCGCCGCGTCCAGCCGAGGCAGAACAGAATACCAAAGCGCATAGCCAAGCCCGGACGTGACGGCGCCCGACAGGATCGCCAGAATAGCCCCCGCCGTCGTCATATCGTCGGGTAAAATTATCCAGACCAGCAAGGCCAGCGGTGCCGCACAGATGAAGTTCGCACCGGTTTCCGCCAAGGGATCGGTGGCATCGCGTCCGACCAGCGAATATATGCCCCAGCCCAGCGCTGCGACCGCCATCATAAGCGCTGGCAATATCGGCGGCGCGCCTGCGGCACCGGGCCAAAGCAGCCAGATCAGGCCACCAAACGCAATCGCCGAGCCAAGCCAGCGCGCAAGCGGTGGATTGTTACCGCTCAACAGCGCACCACCGAACATTGTTATCTGCACGCCGCCAAAAAGGATCAGCGCGCCGACGCCCGCATCAAGTGCGACGTAAGCAAACGAAAAACCGACCATATAGGTTAGCAAAGCACCGGTTCCCACCACCCGGCCTTTGGCGAATAGCTTCGGCGCGCCGCTTCGAATAATCAGCAGCACACCTAAACAAATCGCGCCGGAAAACATCCTGAGCGCCTGAAATGCCGCTGGTCCGGTCTGCCCGTCCAGAAGCGCCCAGCGGTTCAGCACGGAGTTTGCCGCGAAGGCGGCCATGGTCAGGGCCACAAGGGAAATCAGTCGGATCATGCCAGCCCAAGCTGATGCTTGACCAATACGGCAACGTCATGGTCGCCCAAACCGGCGTCAACGCCGTACTGCGTGGATTGTGCGATACCTTCGAGCGCCCAGACCCTCTCGCCCAGTTCTTCGGCAACTGCCATGAAAAGTCTTGTATCTTTTCCCGCGGCATTGACAGAAAATCCAACTTTACGGTCTTCACCGCGCACTTTGGCGAGACGCATTTTGAACATCGGCGTGGTGCCAGGGCTTTTCTCCAGAAAGCCAAGCATAGTATCAAAATCCAGCCCCATTCGATGCCCCATCCTGAGCGCTTCGAGCGAAGCCTGAAGCGCGCCTGCAAGCGCAACGTTGTTGACAATCTTCGCCGCCGCCCCGGCACCAAGCGTGCCGACATGCGCCATCCAGTCCGAGGCCGCCTCGCCAACAGGCCAGAACCGTTGAACCTCCGCTTCTGCCCCGCCGATGAAAAGACCCATTGTGCCCGCGGTCACCATTTCGGGACCGCCCGAAATGGGCGCGTCGATCAGACGTCCTCCCGCCGCAAGGATAGCGGCTTCGCAGTCGCGCACCACCTGCGGCGGCACGGTGCTGGTTTCGACCACAAGTTTTGCAGAAAGTTCAAGCGATGCCAATTTCGCAAGCACATCGCGCACCGCCGCCTCGTCGAATAGCGAAAGGATCAAAACATCGGAGGACGCTACCAAATCTTCGATTTTGGAGACCGCCGCGAAACCGTCGGCACTGGCTTTTCTCGAGTCCGCTCCGCTTCGGGTCCACCCACGCACGTCCATCCCCTTGGCTGCCAGTCTCGCGGCGAGCGCCCAGCCCATCCGGCCAAGGCCGATCAAACCTATCCGTTCCGCCATTTTATCCTCCGTATTCAGGTGCCTTATGCGCGAACCAGAATATTCCGACCAGCCCCTTCTACTCGCCGCCGATGGCAATGCCTTCACGCCGTGGATCGGCACCGCCGAGCAGCCCGTCAGGCCCGATCGAAATGGCATGAAGCCCGGACGTCAGCGCGCGTATCTTCGTCTCATAACCCAACGCCTGAAGGTCGGCTTCAAGTTCGACTGCATCGGTATCCCCTTCCAGATCGTAGGTGCCGAACCGGTTGACCAGATGCGGCATCGACACCGCTTCCTGCACGTTCATTCCCCAATCCAGATACGCGATAATTGTTTGCGCGACATAGCCGATGATCCGGCTGCCACCTGGCGAGCCGACGATCAGCACCGGCTCACCTTCGCTCAGCACAATGGTCGGTGCCATCGACGAACGTGGCCGCTTGCCCGGCTCGACGCGGTTGGCGATGGGAACACCGTCGCGATGGCTGCGGAAGCTGAAATCGGTCAATTCGTTGTTCAGAAGGAACCCACCGGGCGCCATCAGGCGCGATCCAAAGCCGTTCTCAATCGTCGTCGTCATGGCCAGCGCATTGCCATATTGGTCATAGATGGAAATGTGTGATGTCGACGGAAACTCAATCGACGCGTCATCCGCCCAAAGCTGCGCGTGATCCCAGACGGGCGACCCCGCCTCGACGCCTTCCAGCGCCACAAACCCATCCGTTCTGTCGCCTTCGATCAACCCGGCGCGTTCGGCCAGATACGCCGTAGCCACCAGCCCTTCGGTCGGCATCGGCACGAAATCACTGTCGGCCATGTATCGGCCCCGATCTGCGAATGCCAGACGCGACGCATCGCCGAGCATCCGCCAGGCATTTGCGTCCTCAGGCCCCGGAAGCACGAAATTATCAAGTATTCCAAGGATTTGGCCGACGGTAAGCGCGCCGGAAGACGGCGGACCCATACCGCAGACCTCGTGAGCGCGGTATTCGACACAGACCGGTTCGCGTTCTTTGACCTCGTAAAGCGCGAGATCGGCCATCGACATGACACCGGGGTTCCCGGCAGCAGTGCGGACCGTGGCGATGATGCCTTCTGCAATCTGGCCGGTGTAAAACGCATCAGCACCACGCGCCGCAATGGAACGCAACGTGTCGGCGTAGGCTTGATTTGTCAGCATATCGCCGACAGAGATCGGCGCGCCATCCGGTAGAAAATAGTCGCGCGTTCTCGCAAATCGCGCCAGCCGTTCGGCGTCGCGCTCGACCAGCGATGCAAGACGGGGTGACACCGCGAAGCCCTGGTCGGCCAAGGAAATCGCGTCGGAAAACAGGCTGCCCCAGCCCATACGACCCCATTTTGCGTGCGCGGTCTCCATCACGGCAGGCGTTCCTGGCACGCCAACCGACCGCCCGCCGACGACCGCGTCGAAAAACTTCAGCGGCTCGCCATCCGGCGTCTGAAAAAGCCTTGGTGTTGCGTCCAGTGGCGCGGTTTCGCGCCCGTCGAGCGTTGTGACTTCGCCCGAGGCGCCATCGAACCAGACCAGAAACGCACCACCGCCAAGCCCGGAAGATTGCGGTTCGACCAGCCCAAGAACGAGTTGCACGGCCACCATCGCGTCCGCCGCCGTGCCGCCTTCGCGCAAGACCCGCGCGCCGGCCTCGACAGCCAACGGGTTCGCGGCGGCGATCATCCAGCGGTCGGCCGACACAGGTTGGCCTGCCTCTTTGGCGGCCAATGCTTCGGCAGTCGTCGCGGCCTCTGGCGCCACCGCATCCGCCGCTTGCTGCGCAAATCCGGCGGTGGAAAAGAGCGTGGCGGCAAACCAGCCAAATATAATGGATCGAACCGACATATCAAATCTCCCCAAGGCTGCGGCCAATCACCCGCAGGATCTCAGCCTAACACAGTCGAAAATCAGTGACAGTCACAAGAAACTTACGCAGCCTTCAGCCCGCCCCGCGCACCGTCTCGATCATCAGCCGTACATTGTCCGGGTCTGCATCGGGCGTAATCCCGTGACCCAGGTTGAAGATATGGGGACCGCCGGAGAACGCACTGACAATCGCGCGCGTCTCGTCGATCAACGCCTGCCCGCCCGTCACCATGTGCGAAGACGCCAGATTGCCCTGAACGCATCCATCGACCTGCACATGCTTCGCAGCCCAACCCGCATCAACAGAATTGTCCAATGCAACGCAATCGGCACCCGTGACACGCGCAAATCCGACGTATTTCTCACCCGCCTCGCGCGGAAACGCGATGACCGGAACGCCGGGGTGACGTGCCTTTAGCGCTCCGATAATTTGCCGGGTAGGGGCGACTGCAAAATCCTTGAAGTCCTGATCGTCTAGCGATCCGGCCCAGCTATCAAAGAGCTTCACTACTTCAACACCGGCCACGATCTGTGCCGACAGATACTCAATCGTCGCCTCGGTCAGCCTGTTGATAAGTAATTCAAAAAGCGGGCGATCTTCGGCCTTTAACCGGTGCGCAGGCCCCTGATCCGACGTTCCCTGGCCCGCGATCATATACGTCGCCACGGTCCACGGCGCGCCTGCAAAGCCGATGAGTGCTGTATCGTCCGGCAATTCGCGCGCAAGAATGCGAATGGTTTCATAGACCGGGGCCAGATGGTCGTGGATCGCATCCCCAGGTTTCAACGCATCAAAATCACCCTGCGACGTCACGGTTGAAAGCCGCGGTCCTTCGCCGGTTACGAACCACACGTCAGCCCCCAGCGCATCGGGTATCAACAAGATATCTGCAAACAATATCGCCGCATCGAACCCATATCGGTGTATCGGCTGAAGCGTCACTTCCGCCGCCAATTCGGGCGTATAGCAAAGCGTTAGGAAATCCCCGGCCTTGGCGCGCACCGCGCGGTATTCCGGCAGATATCGACCCGCCTGCCGCATCATCCAGACGGGCGGTGTCGGCAGCGTTTCGCCGCCAAGTGCTCGCAGGATTGGCTTTTGGTCTGGCATGTACATCCGCTCTATTGCTCGGGGACACGTCCCAAGCCATCGGCAACTTGTCAATACAACCGATTGTCAGCACATCGCGGCGGACTTAAACAGGCGCGCATGACAACGCTGCCAAATCGGTCAATTCCGTTCCGCATTGGAACCCGTGGCTCTCCGCTTGCGCAGGCGCAGGCGCGCGAGGCGCTTGCCCGGTTGGCGGCAGCCTTTGAATTGCCCGAGGACGCGTTTGAGATTGTCGTCATAAAGACCACGGGCGACGCCATTCAGGACCGGCCACTGAAAGACATCGGCGGCAAGGGGCTGTTCACGCGCGAAATAGAAGACGCGCTTTTGGACGGCGGCATAGATATCGCTGTGCATTCGATGAAGGATATGCCGGTCGCGCAGCCTGCCGGGCTGACGCTTGATTGCTATCTGCCGCGCGAGGACGTGCGGGATGCGTTTATCGCGCCGGCAGGGGGCACGCTAGCTGACCTCGCGCCCGGCAGTAAGGTCGGCACGTCGAGCTTGCGCCGCAAAGCGCAGGTGTTGAACCGTCGCCCCGATCTGGAGGTGATCGACTTCAGGGGAAACGTTCAAACCCGTCTTCTCAAGCTGGAGGACGGCGTCGCCGATTGCACATTTCTGGCGATGGCTGGGCTTAACCGGCTGGGGCTTGCCCAGATCGCAACGTCCCCAATCGCGCCTGATGACATGCTTCCGGCGGTCGCGCAGGGTGCCATTGGGATCGAGCGGCGGGGCGATGACGATCGTGCGGCCGAAATGCTTGCGGTAATTCACGACGTTGAAACGGGCCTGCGGCTTGCGGCAGAACGGGCGTTTCTGACAGCACTTGACGGGTCTTGCGAAACTCCGATTGCCGGTCTGGCCGAGATCAGCGGCGATATGCTGGCACTTCGTGGCGAAATTCTGCGCACCGATGGATCCGAAGCATTGTCGGACAGCCGATCCGGACCGGTCACGGACGGTGCCGCGATGGGCCGCGATCTGGCGCGCGAACTGCTTGCCCGAGCAGGCGACGGGTTCTTCGATTGGAAATAGAGGCGTTCGCTGCTGACTAGTTCCGCGCGATGAGTGCGACCGGCGCGTTTTCGTCGCTGTCGTAGTCCAGCGGAGCGGCGTTTGCCACCATGGTCTCGCGCTTGAACTCGTAAACCATTTCGCCCGCTTCTGCCTCTGACGCCACGATCAGGCATTGCGACAAATGGCGCCCGCCATCATAGACATCCACCATCCCGCGAAGGTGCGGCGCGTCTTCGACATCCAGCGCAAAGCCTTCGTCCCAATATCGCAAAATCGTAAACGTCTGACCGCCCACTTTCACCTTCAGGCGGCTTTTCCGTTGCAGGTTGCGCTTGCGCGCAGCCTCCAGGCCCTCGCGAACGTATTTCGGCAATAAATCAGACATCACAGCAATCCCCCATCCAAAACAATGAACCGATTCGCGCACGGGTCAAGAACACCCTGATATCGTGATGGAATTTGGAAACAGTTACTGGCGGATAGTTGCAAAAACTCCGCCATTGTCGCCAATTCGAGAACTGTGAACCTGTGCAAGTTTGGTCGAGATCCGCAATTTCAGTGCGGTTTCGCACAGAAAGCATGTGGTAACGTCGGTGGTCTTTCTGGCCAGTTCAGCCATATTCCTGCCGAAGGAGAAGCATTCATGGGCCTGCTCGTAGACGGTGTTTGGCATGACAATTGGTCGGGCATCAATAAACCCGACGGAAAATTTATCCGCTCGGCGGCCAAATTTCGAAACTGGATCACGCCCGACGGTGCGCCCGGACCAAGCGGCGAAGGCGGGTTTGCGGCGGAAGCGGACCGATACCACCTTTATGTCTCATCCGCCTGCCCCTGGGCGCACCGGACGCTAATCTTCCGTAAACTCAAAGCCCTTGAAGACCTGATCTCGGTGTCAGTTGTTCATCCTGACATGCTGACTGACGGATGGACATTTGATGCGGATTTCCCCGGCGCAACCGGCGATACGCTTTACGGCCTTTCGTTTCTGCGCGACATCTACACAAAAGCCGATCCGACAATATCGGGTCGCGTTTCCGTTCCAGTTCTGTGGGACAAAAAACGTGAAAACATCGTCTCGAACGAAAGTTCCGAGATTATCCGGATGTTCAATTCTGCATTCGACGGCTTGACCGGCAGCAACGCGGACTTCTGGCCAGAGGCCGAGCGCGATGCGATCGAGGCGGTGAACGCCCGGATCTATGGCACAATCAACAACGGCGTCTACAAATCCGGCTTTGCCACAACTCAGGCGGCGTATGACGAAGCCGTGGGCGCGCTATTCGATACTTTCGATTGGGTCGAGAACCGACTTTCCACCAATCGCTACCTGATGGGATCGCGGATCACCGAAGCCGATTGGCGGCTGGCGGTCACGCTGTTCAGATTTGACGTGGTCTATCACCTGCATTTCAAGTGCAACCGAAAGCGGGTGATCGACTATCCGAACCTTTGGGGCTATGCGCGCGAATTGTATCAGTGGCAGGCGGCGGACGGCTCTCGCGTGGCAGAAACCGTGAAGTTCGATCATATCGTCCGGCACTATCACTACAGCCACGAAAGTATAAACCCGCACCGGATCATTCCGATCAACCCGATTAATGATTGCGACGCACCGCACGGGCGTGACTTGAATTAGCTAATTTAGCAGACACGCGCATGGTATTCGACGATTGCCGCCAGGTCACGGGGCGGCGTCTGTTCCTGCACCAATGCTGCGGCGTTGGGAATGTGATTGAAGATCGACCCGTCAGAAAAAAACGTGCTGTTCGTGACAAAGACAACCCGCGCTTCGGGCCAGCGATAGCTGGCGTAGTCGGCAACAGCGATCGCGCTTCCGTACTCAAGCATCAAATCCAGAACGATAACATCGACAGTGTACAGACGCAGGTATGCCACCGCGTCTTCCTGGGCATGAACCACGACCGTCCGATGACCCAGGCGTTCAAGGTGCCGAGCCCACAGACGGGACAACTTAGGATTACTTGCAGCTATCAGAACCACCATTTCACCTCCGGCGGTGGGGTTCCGCTTCGGATGTACTTCCCCTGTCTTCACTCTTCAGACAAACATATTAACGGATGGTTAATGACTGTCCCCCAAAGGTTAATAGTTGGCGAAATTCAGCCGGAGGCGTCTTGCCGCGTATAGCCTTCCTGCTAGGGTCGCGCCAAATTTACAAAGCGAGTTTCCCGATGCGGTTTATTAACCTTGCGATTGCAACCTGCCTGATGTCCGCCACATTTTCGCTTCCTGCCATCGCCTGCGGCGGAAGCTTCGCCGCCTTCGTTAACGATATGAAATCCGAAGCCCAGGCCAGGGGCCACAAGAAATCAACGGTTGATAGGTTTTTCGCCTCGGTGGCGCACGATCCAAAGGTCATCCGTGCTGACCGCTCACAGGGGATTTTTCAGCGGCCGTTTCTGGACTTTTCCCAACGCCTGATCAGTCAAAACCGACTTCAGTCAGGCAAGCGAAACGGACAGAAATGGGATAGCGTCTTTGATCGCGTCGAAGGCGAATTTGGCGTCTCGCGCGGCGTTCTTCTGGCATTTTGGGCGTTCGAGACCGATTTTGGTGCCGTTCAGGGCGATTTCAATACGGTAAACGCATTGGTCACCCTTGCCCATGATTGTCGGCGCCCCGAGTTGTTCCGCCCGCAGGTATTTGCGGCAATTGAGCTTTATGAGCACGGTGATCTTGACCCCGTGCGCACAACCGGTGCCTGGGCGGGCGAAATCGGCATGGTTCAGATGCTGCCCGAAGACATCATCGTCAATGGTGTCGACGGCGACGGCGACGGCGACGTCAATCTGAAAACCTCGCCCCCGGACGCGCTTTTGTCCGGCGCAAATATGCTCAGATCGCTCGGTTGGAGAAAAGGCGAACCGTGGCTTCAGGAAGTGACCATGCCGAACAACTTCGACTGGTCCCAATCAGGTCTGACGACAAAGAATCGCGCGGGCGACTGGGCCAAGATGGGTGTGAAACCGCGGTCGGGCACGGTCGCGGCCCCGGGTCTGCCTGCGTCAATTCTTTTGCCGCAAGGGCGCAACGGCCCGGCCTTTTTGGCTTACCCGAATTTCGATGTCTTTTTCGAATGGAACCAGAGCTTTGTTTACGTCACCACCGCCGCGTATTTTGCCACGCGTCTGGAGGGTGCGCAGGTTTACAACGCCGGGTCGCCCACGCCGGCCCTTGCCGAAGGCCAGATGAAATCGCTTCAGAAAAAGCTGACGGCGCGCGGCCACGACGTTGGCGGGATCGACGGAATCCTAGGCGCGAAAACCCGCGATGCAGTTCAGAAAGAACAAAAACGGCTCGGCCTGCCGGCTGATGCCTGGCCGACGACGGCGCTTTTGAACGCGCTTTGATGAATTAAAGGATCCTGATCAGCAGATCTGGATCGACCAACCCGTGCCTGCTTTGCAGCCCGGCGAAAAAGATGACTGCACTCCAAAATTCGTAACCGCTGCCAACGCAAGAACTAACAGAAAGGCGACCAGAATATCGGTCATGGCAAAAAGCCCCCACTCAATAACAATACACCCCGCAACAGCGCGAGATTAAGAATGCGACCTTAGACGGCAGCGTGCAGCGGATCAACCGTCCGCGGTAGCCGTAAACAATGAAATTCCATATTCGAAACCGAGATTTTTTGTGCGGACTGCCCGTCACGCAAGCGTCAAATGGCCTTTATTCCGCTGCCAGCGGCATGTCGCGTCGACCGATCTCGGCGATCTCGGCGGTTATTCCGTTCATTAGCCGCAAGAACGATTTGTAGTTGCCGTTCGGCCGGATCAAATGTTCGTTCATGTAAAGTGCCCGGTCAATTTCGACCTGAACCACATGCTGGCCCCGGGCAGGGCGGCCATAGTGCTGGGTAATATAGGCCCCGGCAAACGGTGCATTGCGCGCCACGCGAAGACCGGCGGAGGCGAATGCGGCTTCAATCCTGTCGACTATTTCGGCGCTTGCGGCGGCGCCAAACCGGTCCCCCAGCACGATGTCGGGGCGCGCGCCTCGGGGATGCGACAGGCTTTCGATCGCCTCGTGCGGCATCGAATGGCAATCAATGAGAACGGCTTCGCCAAAAAGCGTCAGGTTGTCCTTCAAAAGCTGCGACACGGCGTCGTGCCAGGGCTGCCAGACATCGCGGATGCGGGCCTCGGCCTCGCGTCGGCTGATCTTGCCTTGATAGATCGCGCGACCATTTGCAACAACACGCGGGATAACCCCAAGGCCGGACGCAACGCGCGGATTGTGCGTGCTGCTTGTCAGATCGTCGATCAGAGCCGGGTCAAGCTCATCCGCAGACCGGTTTACATCGACCCACGCCCGCGGAAACCGCGCTGCAAGAAGCGGCGCACCGTAGGATGGGGCGGCCTCGAAAAGGCGGTCGACAAAAGCATCTTCAGACGATCTGAGGGTTCCCTCGTTCAGTATTGACCGACGCGTAAAGTTCCACGGATATTCGCGACCGGAATGCGGTGACGCGAAGACAACGCCCGTCGTCCGGACATCGGGCATGGTCAGTTGGTATGCCTTCAACGCGCGTCTCCTTCCCTGGATTGTCAGTATAAGATGATTCCACGCGCCGCCAAAAGCCCTTGATGTGGGTCGGGCTTGTGATTATAGAACCCCGGACCGGCGCGGGGCAACTTCCGCGTCTTGTTGTTTGATATGGTCGGCGACGGCCGGTTAGGGCGATTAGCTCAGCGGTAGAGCACTTCGGTGACATCGAAGGGGTCACTGGTTCGAAACCAGTATCGCCCACCATCTGAACCGCTCCTGATGCACCGGGGGTAAACGAAATCAGGCGCAAACTGGGCGCCACGACATGAGGAGAGAGCCACATGAAGGTTCGCAACTCGCTTCGCTCGCTGAAGAACCGGCACCGCGACTGCCGCGTCGTGCGCCGTAAGGGCCGCGTCTATGTTATCAACAAGACACAGCGCCGCTTTAAGGCACGCCAGGGCTGAGCCAAGGCTGGTTCGGGTGAGAGAGGCCGCCATTGGCGGCCTTTTGCATTGGCGGATAGGCGTTTCGGCCCGCCGCCAGAAAATTTGATCAAATTACTTCCGGCGCCTCTTGCGCAGCGCTTGCGGCGGTGACACCGTTCACCCGATTTCAGGGAGGTGTCCAATGATCGAGAAACGTCAGTTCTATATTGATGGTGCCTGGGTCGATCCGATCCAGGGAACTGATTGCGACGTCATCGACCCTTCGACCGAGGAACCCGCCGCCGTCATCTCGCTTGGTGGGCAGGCGGACACAGACGCCGCGGTTACCGCCGCCAGGGCTGCCCTTCCGGCATGGTCGGAAACGCCGGTTGCCGAGCGGATCAACTATGTTCGGAAAATCCTGGATGCCTATACCGCGCGCCAGCACGACATGGCACGGGCGATCAGCGTTGAGATGGGCGCGCCGATTGATTTCTCGCTTCAAGAACAGGTCGATTCCGGCGACTGGCATATTCGCGGCTTTCTGGAAGCTGTCGAGGATTTTGACTGGGAACACGGCCTGAATGGCAAACGCGGCGCGCATATTCTGAAGCAACCGATCGGCGTCGTCGGCATGATCACGCCCTGGAACTGGCCAATGAACCAGGTCGCACTCAAAACCGCGCCCGCGATGATCGCCGGATGCACGATGGTGCTGAAACCGTCCGAGATCGCGCCCTTGTCGTCGCTTCTATTCGCCGAGATCGTCGATGCTGCGGGCGTGCCGCCGGGCGTGTTCAATCTGGTCAATGGAGACGGCGTGGGCGTCGGCACGCAGCTTTCGGTTCACCCGGATGTCGATATGATTTCCTTCACCGGATCGACCCGCGCCGGGATCGCAATATCGAAAAACGCCGCGGACACGTTGAAACGAGTATCGCTGGAGCTGGGCGGCAAGGGAGCAAACATCGTCTTTGCCGACGCCGATGCCGACGCGGTTCAGCGCGGCGCGCGGGACTGCTTTGAGAACACCGGCCAGTCGTGCAATGCACCCACAAGAATGCTGGTCGAGCGGTCCAGATACGGCGAGGCAGTGGAAGAAGCCGCAGAGGTTGCGCGCAACACCAAAGTTGCCACAGCCCACGATCACGGTGGCCACATCGGCCCGCTTGTCAGTGAAACGCAGTTCGAGAAAGTTCAGAACCTGATACAAGCGGGCATTGATGACGGCGCGCGGGTGGTCGAGGGCGGTGTCGGGCGACCCGATGGGCTCAGTCGCGGTTACTTCGTGCGTCCGACGGTCTTCGCCGATGTCACCAACGACATGACGGTGATGCGCGAAGAAATTTTCGGCCCGGTTTTGTCGATCATGCCGTTTGACAGTGAAGACGAGGCGTTGAAAATTGCCAACGATACTGTCTACGGGCTTACGAACTACGTTCAGTCAACGGATGCTGCCCGATTGGAGCATTTCGCAAGAGCCCTGAAATCCGGCATGGTTCAGATGAACGGCAAAAGCCGTGGTCAGGGCGCGCCCTTTGGCGGCGTCCGACAGTCTGGAAACGGACGCGAAGGCGGGGTCTGGGGAATCGAGGAATTCCTCGAAGTGAAATCGGTGGGCGGCTGGCCGGATTGAGCCCATGTGCAAAAATGCGCAGATTTTGCGCGTATTTAGCAATTGATTGCAGATTTTTGCACATTAGTATCAAGTCCAACGGATCGGTAACCGGAGGACCAAGCGATGCTGAACCAGATAAAGGGCCTGCACCATGTCACATCGCTGGCATCGTCAGCCCCCACCAACAATGCTTTTTTCACCGACGTTCTCGGGCTTCGCCGGATCAAAAAGACGGTTAATTTTGACGTGCCGGACGTCTATCATTTGTATTACGGCGACGAGGTTGGAACGCCGGGGTCGGTGATGACCTATTTTCCGTTTCCGAATTCCGCGCGCGGAAGGCCGGGAACTGGCGAGGTCGGCACGACATCGTTTGCAATTCCAAAAGATACGACCAGCGCTTGGGCGGATCGGCTGACTTCAATGGGCGTGAAGGATTTGGCTCAAGACACACGCTTTGGCGACAAACGCCTGTTGTTTAACGGCCCCGACGGCGACGCATTTTCGCTGGTGGAGGTCGACGACAATCGCACACCGTGGACCGGCAACGGTGTCGGTGCTGAAATAGCGGTTCGCGGTTTTCACTCGGCCGATATGCGCCTGCAGGACGATGGCGCGAGTGCTGAGCTTTTGAAGTTCATGGGCTACGAAGAGGTCGACCGCGCGGACAATGTGACCCGGTTTGCTGTGCCGGGCGGCAACGAAGCAAACGTGATCGACATCGAAACCCTGCCCTCGGTTGACGCCGCCGATCAGGGGGCCGGTTCCGTTCACCACATCGCATTCGCGGTCGAAAACCGCGCCCGTCAACTTGAGGTGCGCGAGGCACTGATGGACACCGGCTATCGCGTCACGCCGGTGATCAACCGCGATTATTTCTGGGCGATTTACTTTCGCACGCCGGGCGGGGTTCTTTTCGAGGTTGCCACCAATGAACCTGGTTTCGACGTGGACGAAGACACCGCGCATCTAGGCGAGGCCCTGAAGCTGCCCAGCCGCCACGCGCATTTGCGCGACCGTCTTGAGCGTCACCTCGAACCACTTGAAGCGTGAGGCCTAGATTGCCCAGGGCAGGAACACGAACGGGTGCGTCAGCCAGACATACCAGTCGTAATGCAGGAACTGGCCGAGGAATATCTGAAACGCCAGCGCGAACCAGATAACCACGAGGATAACTGAACGCATCCAATGCGTTAGGGTCCACCCGCGCCGCCCGCCCGGGTGCCCATCTTCCAGCGCCGACCCTGCCCAAAGGGCTGCACCTGGTCCCTCAAGCGCACGGGCCACGGCATTTGAATAAAGCCGCGCGGCCCAGCTTCGCAGGATCACCAGCGCGACGAACAGGTAGCCTGATTTCACCAGCATTACGGAACCCGCCAACTGCTCTGCCTGTTCGGGCGTGAAGGTGTCAAAACCGGGAATGATCCCGCTTGCAAAAACCACAAGCCCCCGGCCCGCAAAGACCGGAAGTGCCAAGAATACCGTGGCGGCGGCGAGCATGACATAGCCCCAGCCCGAATGCCGAACCGCGCTGCGCACCATCCGCCACTCGAATAAAGCCAATGCCCTGTTTTCGACTGCCTGATGCGCCAGCGCCATTGGCAGCCAGATCATGATCAGACAGAAAACCGCGACACCGAAAAGGCCAAGGCTTGGGCCGACAAAGGCCTGTTCATAGCCTTTTCCGAACGAGTTTTCCCAACCGGCCCACCAGGAAAGGCTCCAGATCGCGGTGAATGGCAGTGTGGCAAGCAGGAGGCTGAACGCCGCACCAAGTCCGACCCGGATATTCGCGGCAAATCCGCCCAGAAGCCGCACCAGCCAGCCGTTGCCCCGCGACCCGAGGATCCAGCCGGGCCGGGCAGCATCAAGCCCCGAGCGCCGATGTGCCACAAATCGCATCCGCCGCATCAACCAGCCAAGAACAAGGATGGCCGTCACTGGTGTCATGCAAAGCAGCGTGCCAATGATCAGGGTCTTGAGAGCGCCCAGAAGGCGAACAATTGCGCCGCTTTCGCGGGGAATATCGGCGGCAACGCTCATGAAAACAGCCCTGAAAGCACGTCACCTTCCGCCCGTTCGGCCCGAACGCCCATTGCTTCGGCAAGTGTTGCCGCGATGGAAGTTTGATCAATCACACGGTCGTACGTCCGACCTTTCGCAACCCCAGGCCCAACCACCAGCGCCCAGACCTCGTGTGCGGCCCGACTGCCGAAATGGTGTTGAAACGGCACCGACATCAGCGGGTTCGCGTCGCGCCCGCAATCGGGTGTGATGACGATGATCGTGTTGTTCCGATAGCGGTCATCGTGATCAACCGCCTCGACGACACGGCGGATACCATCGTCGATGATCGCAATGGCACGGGTGTAATGCGAGGCGTTGCCCCAGTGCACATAGTCCGGATCCTGATAGTTGATCATCATCAGGCGCGGCTGAAGATCGCGAAGCGACCAAAGCGCCAGTTCGGTCAGCAACCGGTCGCCACGCGGGTTCTTGAAACCATCGTCGCCGTAGTGATCGCGCCACTTCGCCCACATCGACTGAATTTCCGGCGATTGGTCGGGCGCAATATCGCGGGCGTCGGCTGAAATCAGTTGGGAATAGGCCTTCTCTGCCGCCAGTCGTTCCTGATCGCTCAGACCGCCTTCTTCCAGAATCCGGGCGAATTTATAAAGCTTGAAACGGTGCAGGCTCAGCATTTCGGAGCGGAAATCAATGCCATAATGCCCGTGGATGCCGTAGGTGAAGAATTCCTCCTGCGGGCGGTCTTCGCCGTTGATCAACAGCGCCTGATGCGACGGGATGTCATAGGTGCGGCGAAGGTATTCGAAAAGCGTCGGCTCGGTCGGTTCCAGCCGGTCCTCGAAAAACTTCGAGCCCGCGTCGCGGTAAGCCTGATACCGACCTGTCAGCAGGTTCAGCGTGCCTTCTGCGTGGCTGGTATTTCCGCCCTCCAGCCGGTCGATTCTGAGGTCGGGGATCAGCACGCCGCGTTCGGCGAGAACTTTCCGCATGTAGGGTGCGTAGGTGCCAGCTTCGTCGATGGTCTCGTGCCGGCGGACACCGCCACCGAAACGGATCAGGATGACGTTGGGCCCGCGATAGGTTTTTGCCGCCGCGGCCTGTGGTATTGCAGTCGCCGCAATACCAGCACCAAGTGCGGTATTGAATGCGCGTCGGGTTACCATTTACGCCTCCCTTTCAATCTTAATCAGATTAACATAAGGGCGGTTCTGGCCAAAACAATGTCCGCTACAACATTGTGGAACCAGCGGAAACGCGCCGTTCTCAATTTGCGCTAAAACGGAGTTTTGGCCGAATAACTCACACCAGCGCCACCATCGGGGTGCCGGAAGCGCAGGTTTTCGGCATGCAGCATCAGGCGCTCATAGTCCCGCGCAGCGCCATCGGCATAAAACGGGTCGCCCAAAATTGGGTGTCCGATAGCCTTCATATGAACGCGAAGCTGATGCGAGCGACCGGTTTTGGGGTAAAGCCGCACACGGCTTTCGGTGTCCGACGCCCGGACGACGCGCCAGTCGGTGACCGCCGCCTTACCGTTCTCAAAATCAACCATCTGCCTTGGCCGGTTTGGCCAGTCGACAATCAGCGGCAAATCAACAGTGCCGGTTTTCTCGGCCAGCTTGCCCCAGATCCGCGCCACATATGTCTTGCGCATCTGCCGCTTTTCAAACTGCAAGCCCAGATGCCGTTGCGCATGAGCGCTAAGCGCGAATACCATCACCCCCGACGTGTCCCGGTCCAGCCGATGCACAAGCAAAGCTTCCGGGTAAACCGCCTGAACCCGTGCGATCAGGCAATCCGCCAGATGCGCGCCCTTGCCGGGCACCGACAATAGCCCATGCGGCTTGTCCACGACAAGAACCTCGTGATCGGCATGGAGAATTGCCAGCGGCAGGTCAGGTGGCGCGTAGGCGTCGCTCACCGCTGCGGCACGCCATCGGAGATCGTGTAGTAATCGCCCTTGTCCGCCGTGAAGATGTGCTTTTCCAGCGAAAGCCCTGTTGGCCCGTCCAGCGAACCCAGCGCAAACGAGATCATGTCCTCGTCGTGCGCCTTCCAGAACAGAAACGACCCGCAAGTCGGGCAGAAGCCGCGTTTTGCGGTATTAGACGCCTCGAACCAGCGCACGTCGCCGTCGATATCAATTCCATCGACCGGCGTTTGCGCCGACGACCAGACGTGACCCGACTGGCGGCGGCATTGTCGGCAATGACACGCGGAGACGAACCGCACCTCGCCTGACACTCTAAATTTCACGCCGCCGCATAGGCACTGACCTTTCATATTCAAGCGTCCTTTTTCTTTTCAAACACGCCTGCAAGAATTGCACCAATGGCGCTTGCATCGTCGTTGGTGAACGCCGATTTTTGGTTGCTGTCGATATCAAACACCGCAATCAGGTCACCCTTTACGTCGCGAACCGGCAGCACCAGTTCGGATCGCGTGGATGACGAACAGGCGATGTGGCCGGGAAAGGCGTTAACGTCATCGACAATCTGTGCCTTGCCCGTGCGCGCCACCGCGCCGCATACACCACGCGAAAACGGGATGACCAGGCATCCGTGCCCGCCTTGGTAAGGCCCGATTTTCAGCAGTTCCGGTGCCACCACGCGATAGAACCCGGTCCAGTCAAAGCGGTCGTCCGCGTGGTGTATTTCGCAGGCAACGGTCGCCATCAAAGCGATCACATCGTCTTCGCCCTCGCTCAGCGCTGCGATCCGTTTAGCCAGCTCGTCATGGCTCATGGCCGCTCGATCGCGATCGCCATGCCTTCGCCACCGCCGATACAAATCGCAGCAACGCCGCGTTTCAGACCACGTTTTTCAAGTGCGTACAGCAAAGTCACGATAATCCGCGCGCCCGAGGCACCAATCGGGTGGCCAAGCGCGCAGGCACCGCCGTTCACATTGACGCGGGCGTGATCAAGACCAAGCTCGGCCATGAAGGCCATGGGTACAACTGCGAATGCCTCGTTGACTTCCCAAAGATCGACGTCCGCAACCGACCAGCCGATGCGTTCAAGCAGTTTCTGCGCGGCGGGAACCGGTGCCGTTGTGAACCACCCTGGCGCCTGGGCGTGAACGGCGTGGCCACGAACAATTGCGCGCACTGGCAAGCCCGCTTCGATGGCGTGTTCACGAGCTGCCAGAACAAGTGCGGCGGCTCCGTCAGATATCGACGACGCATTTGCCGCTGTCACCGTGCCGTCTTTCTTGAACGCGGGCTTAAGTTGCGGGATTTTGTCGGGTCGGGCCGATTTTGGCTGTTCGTCAGCATCGACCTCGATGGTGGCTTTTCGCGTTGTAACGGTCACGCCGGTAATCTCGCCCTCGAAAGCGCCGCTGCTTTGGGCGCTGAGCGCGCGTTCCAGCGATGCGATGGCATAGGCGTCCTGAGCCTCGCGGGTGAACTGATACTTTTCCGCGCAATCTTCGGCAAATGTGCCCATCAGACGGCCTTTGTCATACGCGTCTTCAAGCCCGTCGAGAAACATGTGATCGACAACCTCGCCATGCCCGAGCCGCGCACCACCGCGCATCTTCGGCAACAGATAAGGCGCGTTGGTCATGCTTTCCATCCCGCCGGCCACGGCATTTCGGATACGGCCCAACGCAATCGCATCGAACGCCGCAGCAACCGTGGCAAGGCCAGAGCCACACATCTTGTTCAGTGTCACGGCAGGAACGCTGTCATCCAGCCCCGCCGCGAACCCCGCCTGACGCGCGGGCGCCTGGCCCTGTCCCGCGGGCAGCACACAGCCCATCAAAAGTTCCTCTGGCACCGAAAACCTTGCCTGTTCCAGTGCGGCCCGAATTGCGGCACCACCCAGCGCACTGGCAGGCATCGGAGAAAACACACCCTGAAAGCCCCCCATCGCCGTGCGGGACGCGCCCGAAATAACCACTTCCTGCATGTCTAAAATCCTCTGGATCACGGCCCTGCTTACAGAATGGTAACCCCTTCCGTCTAGCGTCCGTTCAAACAGAACTTGAAGGAGCTTTGGTATGCAGATGTCGGCGTCCGAGGCAGGCGGCGCGCTGGTCGTGTCTGTTGCGGAAAATCGAATTGATGCAGCCGTTGCTGTCCGCTTCAAGGACATGATGCGCGAATTGACCGATCACCCTGCCGAGCGGGTTGTGTTGGATCTGACGCAGGTCGAATTTCTCGATTCCAGCGGCCTTGGCGCGGTTGTCGGGTCGATGAAGCAGCTGGGGCGCGGACGTATACTCGACCTCGCCGGGCTGACACCGACGGTGGACACGGTATTTCGCATGACGCGGATGGATTCTGTGTTTCGCATCTATGGCGACGTTGATCACGCGCTCCAGGATATTGCCCATGCCTCATGACGCCGCCATGAACCATGTCAGCGCGGCCCCACCGGCCACGGCAGCAGGCGGCGTTCTTTCGCGAACAGCATTTCGCGCCACATTCGAAAACGTTCGCCTGGCAATTGAGAAAGCAATGTCGACGTTGCAACCGCTTGATCTGTCTGTCGAAGACGCAAGCTCGGTCGAAATTGTCCTGGCCGAGGCGCTGAACAACGTCGTTGAACATGCGTATCCGCCGGATCATCCCGGCGACGTCAAACTTGTGCTGCGCCACGGGCGCGCCGGTTTGCTGATCGAGATCCGCGACCGGGGCTGCCCAATGCCGAAAGGCCGGACACCTGATGGCGAACACCCTGCCGAAACCGCGCCGAAGAACAGCACGCCCGAAGGCGGCTATGGATGGTTCCTGATCAAACAACTGGCGCGTGATATGGTTTACGACCGCGAAAACGGGGAAAATTTTCTGATATTCCGAATGCCACTTGGCGAAGGTGAAAATCGGGAAATCTGAACCGGCGCGATCCGCGCGGGTCGCAATAATTCGGGCCGACTTGCGGATTGCAGGGGATTTCACATGGCCACCTTCTTTGACAGATAGGGGGCAAGCGTCGGATATATGCCTGATCCGGCCCGCTTCCGGCTGAACAAATATCAACGCGACCGGCGATAAGCCGCACGCCGCCAGGGCGCGCCGTGGCAACAATCGTTGCCTGTGAATGCGACTGCGGAAGACCCGGAAACAGCGCCACTTTCTTGACACAATCGCACCGCAATGCCGCCGTCAGCCGGGTGCATTCCCGACCCCGTAGCTGACTATCGCTTCCCTCGGCGCCGCGTTGTCTTACAGCCCCCACCCAGTGCGTGGCGTCGAGGTTTCCTCCTTCGTCATCTTTGATTGCAAATGGCCGCAATCGTCTTAGAATTTGGCCCTGATCACCTGATATCGGGCCAACATGCGAAATTTCCAACAACCCGGCCGTTCACCCGTATTCGCAAGCAACGCGATGGTGGCGACATCGCACCCGCTTGCGGCATCCGAGGCGCTGACCGTGCTTCGTGAAGGCGGAAACGCCGTTGACGCCGCCATCGCGGGCGCGGTTCTGCTTGGCGCCTGCGAGCCGCAAATGACCGGGATCGGCGGCGACTGCTTCGCGCTCATCAAACCCGCAGGGGCGGAGGAAGTCATCGCAATAAACGGCTCTGGCCGCGCGCCCGCTGGTATTTCCGCCGAGGCATTGCGGGACGACGGGCTGACCACTATCGCTCCGGGACATCCCGCATCTATCACCGTCCCCGGCGCTGTCGACGCCTTTTGCCGACTGTCCGAGCGATATGGACGCGCCGGGCTTGACCGATGCCTGGCACCTGCGATCAGATATTTTGACGCGGGCGTGCCGATCGCACCGCGCGTTGCCTTTGATATCGCGCCGGTCGATGCCCACCTCAAAGGCCACGCGCGGACCCACTATCTAAGCGCGGGGCGGGCATACGCCGAGGGCGAGAAATATGCCAGTCCGGCACAGGCCGATGCGTTGCGTCTGATCGCTCGCGATGGTCGGTCGGCGTTCTATGAAGGCGAGATTGCCGACGACATGCTGGCCGCACTTGCCGAAATTGGCGCCCCGCACACGGCGGATGATCTTGCAGCGACCGAGGCCACCTGGAGCACGCCCATAAGCGGCAACTATCGCGGAGTGGAATTCCTGGAACACCCCCCGAACGGGCAGGGTGCCACCGCAATTCTGCTTGCGCGGATCCTTGAGAATTTCGATCTGGCCGCGATGGACCCGGGCGGTTCCGAGCGATTTCACCTGGAAGCCGAAGCGACCAAACTTGCCTATGATGCGCGAAACCGGTTCCTTGCCGATCCCGATCATGTTCGTCGTCTCGATCATATGCTGTCGGGTGACACCGCGCGCGCGCTCGCCGGATTGATTGATCCCAACCGCGCCATTCGCGCATCCGCACCACTGACCGAAGCCGTTCACAAGGACACAATTCTGATTACGACGGTCGATAGGGATGGCATGGCCGTCAGCCTGATCTATTCGATTTTTGCCGCTTTCGGCGCAGGCATCGCAAGCCCGAAATACGGCGTGCTTTTTCACAACCGCGGTTCGGGTTTCAATCTGATCCCGGGCCATCCCAACGAGGCCGGCCCTGGCAAGCGCCCGATGCACACGATCATCCCGGCGATGACGCGCGACAATGGCCGTATAGACATGACATTTGGCGTGATGGGCGGACAATACCAGGCCACCGGCCACGCTCATCTGTTGTCAAATCTCATTGATTTCGGGATGGACTTGCAGGAAGCCATCGACGCCCCCCGGGTTTTCGCCGATCCAATCTCGGGCAAATTGAAGGTCGAGAACGGCGTTTTACCCGAGACGATCCAAGCCCTGTCAGCCCTCGGTCACGATGTGATCACACCGCGCCGACCCATCGGTGGCGCTCAGGCAATTCGCATCGACAGCAATGCCGGAACACTGATCGGCGGCTCGGACCCCCGAAAGGACGGAATCGCGTTGGGATATTGATCTGACCTGGCTCTGGCGGCGCGAAATTCGCCCGCCCGCTAGTTCATCTGCACGTAAAGCGGATAGCGTCCATCGTCGAAATCACCAAAGAATTCAGGCAGATCCGGGTGATCGATCGGTTCACCCGAATAATCCGCAACCAGATTCTGCTCGGACACATAAGCCACGTAATAGCTTTGGTCATTTTCGGCCAGCAGATGGTAAAACGGCTGCTCTTTCTTAGGACGGCTGTCCTCGGGAATAGCCTCGTACCACTCATCTGAATTGGAGAACATGGCATCCACGTCAAAGACGACGCCGCGAAACGGATGTTTGCGGTGGCGCACAACTTGACCCAGAGCGTATTTCGCACGCGTCTTGAACATAACAAACCCCCTGCGATACGGTATAACGCCGCGACCGCTGCTATGTCGATGAATTTGGGATTAAATCGGGGAAACAGACTGTGAACGTCGTCCTGACAGTGGCCGAGATCGAACCCGCAGCGCTTTCTGCCGTATCGCCCGCAACAATTGCGGCCTACGGGGCCATCACTCTCGCACTTTGGGCCATTGTTCGGCTTGCCGCTTGCGCTTTTCGCGTATGGCGACGCCGGACTTGGATACGCCGTGACATCCTATCTTTTGGCCGAATAATACGGTGCCGACGCGGAAGCGGTTGCCGGTCTGGTGGTCATTTCCACACTTCCGGGCGTTGGCATTCTGCCGCTGATCCTCGTCTTTGTGATTTAGAAAGCAAATTTCTTCATTTGAGCTTGGGCGAGCTTGGGGTAAGCTGCAAAAAAACAAGAAAGCGATTGAGGCATGAGCAGACGCCTTCGCGCATTGATATTATTGTTGTTTGTCGCGGCCTGCGGCAGCAGCAATTATTCTGCGCCCCGAAATCTGAATGACGCTTGTTCCATTGTGAAGCAGCGGCCGAATTATCTTTCCGCCATGCAACGCGCCCGAGGCCGGTGGGGGGTGCCGGTGGCGGTTCAGATGGCAACGATCTATCAGGAATCAAAGTTCGTCGGAAATGCCCGGACGCCGGTTCAGTATTCGCTCGGGGTCATTCCCATGGGCCGGCAATCATCGGCCTATGGCTACAGTCAGGCGCTGGATGGCACCTGGAAAGAATATCAGCGTGCAACCGGCGGGCGCGGCGCGCGGCGCGACGATATCCGCGACGCGACCGATTTCATGGGTTGGTATTTTGCCGAAACGCAGGAAACGCTTGGCATCGCACTGTCAGACACTCAGCACCAGTACCTTGCCTATCACGAAGGCCGCACCGGCTATAGCAGGGGAAGCTACCGCAGAAAGGACTGGCTGTTGAAAGTGTCGCGCGAGGTCGCGGAACGCGCCGTGCTTTACGACGCGCAACTGCGTTCCTGCGGGTTCGTTTAGGGCAGCCTACCGGTTGCGACTGCGACTGTTTTCTTCGTTGACTATACTGAACAGGTGCGGCGCAAGCCGGACGCCCTTGTCCAATTCGCCCAGGATGACAGTTGTGCGCGCGCCTTGACCATCCGTCACGATCCATTGGCGCAGTTCGACCGGGTTGCCGGTAAACTTCAGCGCGATTGTGCCATATTCCGGGTGCTTGGGGTCTTGGGCCACGACGGTGGTGGCCGTTCCGTCGTAATCGTGCCCGACAACCATATTGCGCGCGGCGAGATTGACCTGTCGTTCAAGGATTAAATTAAGCGGCGTCTGCTTCAGCGGATATTTTTCGGCGTGCTGCACATTCGACTTTCCGTCAAATATGGCAATCTGGCTACCGCCTGCCATCACCAGTAGCTTTTCGGGCGGATTATATTCGAACCGCATCCGCCCGGGCCGGTGCAGCATGAACTTGCCGGTGGAAAGTGTCCCGTCGTGGTTCACTTGCGTGAAATCAGCCTCGGCCGTCTGAATATCATTCAGATATTGCGAGATTGAGTTCAGCGACAATTGTTCGGCGAAGGCCGGTTGCGCCGCAAATGCAGCACCTGCTGCCATCAAGAATGCTCTTCGGTTCATACCCATTACCTAATCAGTCTTTGCGTTGGCTATAGGCGCATATGGGGTCTGGGACCACGGCTAGGCAATAACATTGGCTTGCAAGCTGCTATCATCGGCGAAACTGCGCGTGCCAGCGGTGAGGTTTGCTGGCACGCGCGTGAAGCTTACCCCTGCTCCGGCACTAGAATCTCGCGTTTTCCTACATGGTTGGCAGCACTGACCAGGCCGCTATCCTCCATCTGCTCAACCAGCCGCGCGGCTTTGTTGTAGCCGATGGCAAGTTTGCGCTGGATATAGGACGTTGAACATTTCCTGTCTCGGATCACGATCTGAACCGCCTGATCATAAAGCGCGTCCTCGCCCGACGTGTTGCCGCCAAGACCAAGCACCAGATCAATGTCGCTGTCGCCCATATCGCTCGACCCTTCCTGAACATCCGAGACATACTCGGGCGCGCCGAAGGACTTGAGGTGATTGACAATCTCTTCGACTTCTTCGTCGCTGACAAAGGGGCCGTGAACGCGGGTAATTTTGGCGCCACCCGCCATGTAAAGCATGTCGCCCATACCCAAAAGCTGTTCGGCACCCATTTCGCCCAGGATCGTGCGACTGTCTATTTTCGAGGTCACATGAAAGCTGATCCGCGTCGGGAAATTGGCCTTGATCGTGCCGGTGATCACATCGACCGACGGGCGCTGTGTGGCCATGATCAGGTGAATGCCGGATGCCCGCGCCATTTGCGCCAGGCGCTGGATGCAGGCTTCAATCTCCTTGCCCGCAACCATCATAAGATCGGCCATCTCGTCGACGACGACGACGATATAGGGCAGGGTTTCGGGTGCAATCTCTTCGGTTTCAAAGATCGGCTCGCCGGTTTGATCATCAAAACCGGTCTGAACTGTGCGGCTGAACAGCTCGCCCTTCTTCAGCGCGTCGCGAACCCGGCCGTTAAAACCTTCGATGTTGCGGACGCCCATTTTCGACATGCGGCGATAACGATCTTCCATCTCGCCCACGACCCATTTCAGCGCAACAACCGCTTTTTTAGGATCGGTCACAACGGGTGAAAGAAGGTGCGGGATGCCGTCGTAGACGCTGAGTTCCAGCATTTTCGGATCAATCATGATCATCCGGCATTCTTCGGGGGTCAGCTTATAAAGCAGGCTGAGGATCATCGTGTTGATCGCCACCGATTTACCCGAACCTGTGGTCCCTGCGATCAACAGATGCGGCATCTTGGCGAGGTTGGCGACCACCGGGTCACCGCCGATGTTTTTGCCCAGCGCCAGCGGAAGCCGTTGATTGCCGTCGCCATAATCGCGACCTGACAGAAGCTCGCGCAGCACGACTTTTTCGCGGTTTTCATTCGGCAATTCGATCCCGATGACTGACCGGCCCGGCACCGTTGATACCCGCGCAGAAAGTGCGGACATCGACCGCGCGATATCGTCGGCAAGGCCAATAACGCGCGACGCTTTCAACCCCGGTGCGGGCTCAAGTTCATACATGGTGACAACCGGACCGGGCCGAACGCTGACGATATCGCCCTTGACGCCATAGTCATCCAGGACGCTTTCAAGCATCCGCGCGTTCTGCTCCAGCGCCTCATCGGACAGATGGTGCCGTTCCACTACGACCGGATCGCTAAGAAGGCTTAAGGGCGGGATCTCGTATTCTGCCGCCTTATCGCCAAAGTTCAGCTGCGGTTCTGCTTCGCTTTTGGCGCGGCGCGAGGGCGTTGTCTTGGCGACCCCGTGTTGCACCACAGGTTTCGGATCGTAGCTCTGAACGCGGCTGGTATGAAAGCCGCCGCCGGGCTCGTGCAAGGTCCCGACAATCTCGGGCTCCGGCATTGGCCGGAAGTTCAGGCCGTCAAAATCGCTGACCTCGCCAAATTCGTCCAGCATCGCGGCACGCGGTGCCGCATCCGCTTGAAGGGGCGGCTCGTCGCGCAGCGACCCATCAGGGCGGCGAACACGGCCTTTCACTGCATCGGCAATACGGGCGGCGATCCGATCGGTCTCGGGATCGTCAAGGAACGGCGGCACTGGTTCTTCGGACTGCTTTCTTAGAAGCGACGGCAATCGCGACAAAAGCCCGGACTTTAGCGGTGCCTGCCCGGCGTCGCGGTAAGCACGCGTGGCCCGTAAGACGGCCGCATTCACATCGCTCGGTTCAACCTCGGGCAGGTGTTCGGCGGCACTTCTGCGGTCCGAAGCACGCGTGCGCGCCTCCATCGCCAATCGCCAACCCTGGCTGGCGCTTCGCCCCATCAAGGTCATCAGCGTCGCATAAAGAAGGATCATGCCACCCAGAAGATACCTGGCATAAATCCAAAGCTCTTCGCGATTGAAGCCAAGAACGAAGCCCGCCATCGCGATAGCACCCAAAAACAGCACAAGCGCCATAACCTTCAGGCCAGTTCCGGCAGCGACGGGAAGCACGCCCAGGATGGCCCCAAGCACGGTATCGCCAAATAACCCGCCCAAACCAAATGAATGCGTCCATCCGGCACCGGGTATGTGGGTCGAGGCATAGACCGACACCAACGCAACCGCGATCGGTGCGAATATCAGGCGCGACATGGCGCGTTCTGCGCCGTGGTGCAGAAGGAACCGCAGCCCCCAGACCGCCAGAACCGCAGAAATTGCCCAGCTTCCATAACCCGCAATGACGTACAGCGGCGACGCAATGGCGGCACCAAGTGGGCCAAGAACATTGCGTGCCTGGGCATCGGTCGCGTTCAGCCAATTGGGGTCATCCGGCGAATAGGTTCCCAGGACCAACGCGATCAGAACCGCCAGACCAAGCAGCGTCAGGCCGATAAGTTCTTTGCCGCGGCGTTCGATGATCGCCTGCGTGTCACTGTCGAAAAGTGGATCACGATGCCTTGCCTGATACGCCATACCTACCTGTCCTTACGTGTATAAGCAGTCGCGAAGCCGGGTCAGCCCGCGCTGCAATTCTTGTTCCTCAACCACCATCGCGACGCGGATGTAGCCCTTGCCTGGGTTCAATCCATTTGCGTCGCGTGAAAGATATTCCCCCGGCAACACCCGCACGCCGGTTTCCCGCCAAAGCCGCAATGCCGCCGTTTCGCCGTCATCGACGGGCAGCCAAAGAAAGAAACCGGCATCTGGTGCCGCGCATCCTTCGATCCCGCCGAGGATTTCATCCGCGATGTCGTATTTCGCCTGATACCGCGCGCGACTTGCATCGACGTGCGCCTCATCCTGCCAGGCGGCTTCGGCGGCGCGTTGCAGCGGATCTGGCAGCGGAGCACCGGCATAGGCGCGAAGCTGGCGGATGCGCGAAATGCACTCCGGCCCGCCTGCGACAAAGCCCGAGCGCAAGCCAGGAAGGTTGGATCGCTTTGAAAGCGAATGGAAAATCAGCACCCGTTCCGGATCAGCGCAGACTTCCTTAGCGATCTGAAGCGCGCCCGCCGGTGGCTCTGAACGCCAGACCTCGGAATAACATTCGTCGGCGAATATGCAGAAGTCATGGCGCTCGGCCAGACCCAAAAGTTCGGTCCAATACGCCCGGTCCGCCACCGCGCCTTGCGGGTTCGACGGCGAACAAAGATAGGCTATGGCGGTGCGTTCAAGCACGTCCACTGGCAGCGACGCAAAATCGGGCAGGAAGCCCGTCTCGCGCGTGGCAGGAACATAGATCGGTTCAGCGCCTGCGGCCAAAGCCCCGATAGCATAGACCTGATAGAACGGATTTGGCGTCAGGACGGCGGGTCGCTTGCCGCCCTTCAATTCAGGGCACAAAGCCAGCGCGGCATTGAACAAACCCTCGCGCGTGCCATTCAGCGCCATGATCTGCGAAGCCGGAACATTCACGCCGTAACGCCGCCCAAGCCAATCGGATATCGCATCCAACAATTCGGGCGTGCCTTCGTTCGGTGGATACTTCCCGAACCCGTCGGTATTCGCCGCGATCACGTCCTGCAAAAAAGCCGGATAGGCATGGCGCGGCTCGCCAATGGTCATTTGCAGCACTTCACCACCCGGTGAATGCACATCGAGTAAAGCCCGCAGGCGCGGGAACGCATATTCCGGTAGGTTCGAAAACCGCTCGGGGAAAATCATATCTGCCTCAAGGTCGGGGTCATTTCGCCCCGTTTCCCGAAGGTTAGCCCAATGCGCGCCTTCGGGTCCACTGCGAAGGCGTAAAATATTGGCTAAGGCCCATATATATGTGGCTTTTACGCCAGCGCTTGCTCGGCCGCAGCACCGATCCGCAGCAGGCGTTCTTCGGATGGCCCCTGAAACTGGATGCCACAGGACGGAACCCCGGTCGGTAGCGTTAACCCGGCAAGCCCCATCAAGTTTCCGATGCGGGTGTTTTGCAGCGTCAGAAGGTTTTCGGCGACAAACAATGCTGGATCTTTGGCGATGGCATCCAAATTCGGCGGCAATTCCGGCACCGTTGGCAGGATGATCGCGTCATAGGCGGCTGTGGCGTGCGCATAGTCGATGCGAAGCCGATCCAGCTTTTGCCACGCGGCCACATAATCTGCCGCGCTGACCTCAGCACCACCGCGGAACCGCTCGCGAACCGGGCCGAACATCTTTTCCGGCTCGGCTTCGATCAGATGCTTCCAGGTGCCGTAGGCTTCGGGCGCATAAAGCGTTCCGGCAAGCGCCATCGCCTCGGATACACACGTCAGTTCAATACGTTCAATGACGGCTCCAGCGGCTTCCAAACGCTCAACAGCGCTTTGAAAGGCCGCCCGTGGCGCGTCGCGAATGCTATCAAACGCCGAGGTCGCGAGGATACCAAGCCGCGTGCCTTTGAGTGATGCGCCGACAAGCGATGCCGCCGTCCCACCATCCAGAACCGCCAGCATCAGTGCTGCATCTTCGACCGACCGGCAAAGCGGTCCCACGGTGTCAAACCGGGCGCAAAGCGGCAACACGCCATCCAGCGAAAGCCGCCCGGGGCGGGTCTTCAGGCCCACCAGATCGTTCCAGGCCGCCGGCACCCGAACCGAACCGCCGGTATCCGACCCAATTCCAGCGGCGGCCAGTCCAAACGCCACGGATGTCGCCGCACCCGACGATGATCCGCCAGATACAGCCTCCAGATCGTTCACGCAGGGCGGCGATGCCGTCACCGGATTATAGCCCAACCCGGAAAACGCCAGTTCGGTCATGTGGGTCTTGCCAAGGCAAATCAGCCCGGCATCGGTTGCGGCGCGCAAAACTTTTGCGTCGCGCTCCGGCACCCGCCCGGACAAAAGCGCCGATCCTGCCTCGGTCGCCACGCCAGCGGTATCGTAAAGGTCTTTCCAGGATATCGGCACGCCATCCAGCGGCGATTGCCTGAGCCCCAGTCGCGCCCTCTCACCGGCGGCATTCGCCTCGGCGCGAGCGCGGGTCTCGGTCGTGCGGGCATAGATCCGGTCGCTGAACTCATGCTCTGCGATGGCGGCAAGATAGGTATCCGTCAGCTCAACCGGGTCAATCTCGTCCGCTTCGATTCCGCGCCCCAGATCGGCCGCACTTGCCCAAAGCCATTCGTTCATGCCGCCATCCCCCGAAGCAATTTCGCGAGCCTAGAGCGTTTTGCGTTCAAATTGAATCAAAATTCGCTGTGTCTCAATCAGCATTCCGCTGATCTCGAACGCAAATATTTGTGCACGATGTTTTATTGAAAACGCGAAAACGCTTTAGCGTCAGTGCGGCGCATGGACAATGGCGCCCGACCGCGCCTATCTGGCGACTATGGGGCTAGACACTGATATTGTCATCGCGGGCGGCGGGTTGAACGGAACCACGCTGGCGTTGGCGCTCAATTCCGCCGGCCTTGCCGTGACACTGGTTGATCCAACGCCGCGCGTCACCCGCGATGCGCATGACTTTGACGGGCGCGGATATGCGCTTGCCGTGTCGTCCCAACGGGTTCTTGCCGCCCTTAGTGTCTGGCCGACGGTCGCCGGGAATTCACAACCGATTCTGGATATCAAGGTCACCGATGGTCGTGCTGGCGAAGGCCCGTCACCATTTGTGCTCGCCTTCGATCATGCCGAGATCGAGGAAGGCCCGATGGGTTTTATGGTCGAAGACCGGTACCTCAGGCCCGCGCTTCTGGCGGCGCTGGACAACACCGATGTCACACTTCTTAACCAGGCCGCAGTAACCGACCAGTTGCCTGACAGCGCGGGCGTGCTGGTCACGCTTGATGACGGCACGGCTATACGAGCGTCTGTTCTGATCGGCTGCGATGGAAAGCAAAGCGGGGTTGCCAACCGCGCCGGAATTCGCCGCACCAGCTGGAGCTATGACCAGACCGCGCTGGTCTGCGCAATCGGGCACAAAAGGCCACACCACGGCACCGCGCACCAGTTCTTCATGCCGCCGGGGCCGCTTGCAATACTGCCGCTAACCGAGAACCGCGCCTCGATCGTCTGGACCGAAGACACCGCGCGGGCCGCCGAAATACAGGCGATGAATGACGCCGATTATCTGGATGAGCTTCGCCCGCGATTTGGCGACTTTCTGGGGCAGATATCGCTGGCGGGAAAACGCTTCACCTACCCGCTCGATTTGTCGCTCGCCCAGGATTTCGTGGCTGAAAGGGTCGCGCTTGTGGGCGACGCCGCGCATGTCATACATCCGATTGCCGGTCAGGGTCTGAACGCCGGGTTGAAAGACGTCGCCACACTGGCCGAAGTTCTGACCGACGCGCGACGTCGCGGCGAAGATATCGGTCGCGCCGATGTTCTGGCCAGATACCAGCAATGGCGCCGCTTCGACGCCACCGCGTTGGCGCTTGCGATGGACGGCTTTAATCGCTTGTTCTCAAACGATAATAACGTTCTACGATGGGTCCGTGACATTGGCCTTGGGGCAGTAAACGCGATGCCCGGACTGCGCCGTAGCTTCATTCGCGAGGCCGCCGGGCTAACCGGCGATCTGCCTCGGCTGGCGCAGGGCAAACCGCTTTAAGGCTTCTTTTGTTCAAAAATACTCCGCGCGGGCAACGCCGCAGCGGTCACTCAAGTTTGCGCGCCTCGTCCACCAGCATGATCGGGATGCCATTTCGGATCGGATAGGCCAGATGCGCTGCCTTCGAGACCAGTTCCTGGCGTTCGGCATCAAAGGTAAGCGGAGCCCGCGTTTCAGGACAGATCAGCGCCTCAATCATACGCCGGTCGAATATCGTCTCGGTCACTGAAGCGTCTCCTCGGTGCCACCGCTTCTGAGCGCAAACTCGATCAGCGTCACCAGCGTTTCGCGGCGGATTTCCAGCGACGGTGCTTCAAGCAAGGCCTGCTTGTCCTCGGGCTCGAACGGGCAAAGCATCGACAGCGAATTGACCAGAAGCTCGTCCTCCGCGTCCTTCAGCGAACCCCAGTCGGTTTGCAGACCCTCGGCTTCAAAATAACGGCCCAATATCGCAAAAAACCTTTCGCGGTCAAAATCCGGATCGTGCTCGGATTTTCCAAGATCGCCTTCAAAACCCGCCCAGTTCGCCGCGCACCGCCGATACGGCGTAAATCCCTCCACTTCTGCACCGACGCGAAACCGCGACACGCCGCTTAGCGTGATCATGTATCGCCCGTCCTCGGTTTCCGTGAAAGATGTCAGCCGTCCGGCGCAGCCAACGGTGTGAAGCGCGTCGCGCTCTTCAGCCCCGCCACTGCGCGGCTGCACCATGCCAACAATTCGATGCGACGTTTTCAGCGCGTCATCAAACATAGCAAGGTAACGCGGCTCGAATATATGAAGCGGCAGGCGCGATCGCGGCAGCAAAAGCGCGCCCGGCAATGGAAACACCGGGATTGTGTCAGGCAAATCCGAGCGCGACAGCATGCGAGACACGTCGTTTCCCTTTCAATCAGGCAAATATCATCGACGACAATTTACGCCTTCCATTCAGAACCACGGGATCATTTGGTTTCAGTGCTTCGAAAATTGTGAAAAGCTGTGCTTTGGCGGCACCGTCGTTCCATTCCGGGTCGCGTCGGAATATCTCCAAAAGTTCATTAACTGCTGCGTCGGCATCGCCTGCGGCGTGGATCGCCTGTGCCAGATCGAAGCGCGCCTGATGATCGTCGGGGTCGGCGTCGACAGCCGCGCGAAGCTCGGCCACCGGTCCCGCATCAGCCGCCTGGCGCGCCAGTTCAATCTGCGCGCGCACCGCTTCGATCTCGGGGTCGGTCGCGATCTCTTCAGGCACGCCCAAAAGAACCTGTGCTGCCTGATCCACCTGGTCCAGCGCCAGATGGGTGCGCGCCAGACCGGCGAAAGCCGCCGCATTGTTCGGATCCTCGCCAAGCACGGCTGCAAATACCTGGGCGGCATCGGCGGCGGCACCTTCGGCCAGCATCGCCTCGGCGCTTTCAAGCGCGTCTGATAACCCGCCACCGGGCTCGCCGCCCGCCGCTTCGATGACGCGATCGACGAACGCTTTCAGTTCCGAACCGGCTAAAGCGCCCTGAAACCCGTCAACCGGCTGGCCCTGCCAAAAGGCGTAAACCGTCGGGAGCGACTGAATTTTGAGTTGCGCCGCGATCCCCTGATTTTCGTCCACGTTCACCTTCACCAGCTTCACTTTACCGCGCGCTTCGGTCACGGCGGCCTCGATTGCAGGGGTCAGCTGGCGACAGGGGCCGCACCATGGCGCCCAGAAATCGACGATGACCGGCACCGTCTGACTGCTCTCGATGACATCGGCCATAAAAGCCGCCTCGGTGCTGTCTTTGATCAGATCACCCTGCGGTTCGACAGGGGCATTTGGATTAAGTTCAAGCATAGGAGTTCCCGAAAATCTGTTGTCGGGCCTTATATGCGATCAGTTTGCAAAAGACCAAGGGGCAGGTGCTATCAGGGCAACCTGTCGCGCTGCGTTTTTGTTAGCGGCAAACACCCCGTCAGCCCTGCGGGAAGCACCAGCCACGCGCCGCTTTCATAAAGGTCGCGGGCCATGCCGGGGCGATTGGCGACTGTCAGCGCCAGGCGATTGAGCCCAAGAATGCCGGTATCATCCGGCAGCGTGGCAAGCAGCGATTGGCGCGGGAACAGCACCACCGCAGCCGGTGCAGCGTCCGAGAAACGCATGACTCCGACCATAATGGCTAACCATGCGATCAGCACGACAGGCAGGGCCAGAGCGATGCGTTTAGTAATCGTGGACATGCTCCAACGATAGCCCGTCCAGAGCGCGAAGACGATCCGCAAGTCCGGAAACCGGCACGAGGATCAGGTGTCGGAAATCGCCGTATCCCTGACGCGGGAAAGAATAGACTTCGCCCTCTGCCATCGAAGCATCTGATATTGCGGTAAAAAGAATCTCGTCGTTGCCGGCAATCTCGACGAAGTTGACGCCTGCGGCGGCCAGTCGCTCGGCGACGCGGGTAAAGACGCGATAGCGGTCGGTTTCGATCACGATGCCTTCGGGCACCGCCCCAGCGACGGTCACGCCCTCGATATTTCCCAGCGAACTTGCGTCCAGCCCGGTGACCACCGATCTGAGACGCAATTGAACGGCGCCAGCACTTTCGACTGCTCGCGCGATCACACCGGCATAGGCCGCTTTGCCCTTGTATTCGAGGCCCAGTGCGGCGCGCCGTTCCCAATCGCGAATGCCGGGGCCAGCGCCTGCCGCCAATGCTTCGGCGTCCGCCGCGAAGTCCCATTTGTACCAGGGCGTCTGTTGCAGAAACCTCGCGTAGTTTTCGGCCTGCTGCGCGCTTAGCTCATCCAGCGACGCACGCGTGCTGCCGCGCAGCCAGGTCGCCACCCGGCCCAAGGTTTCCTCGTAAAGCGCTTTCGCCAACATTTCGGCGGTGAAGCTGACACCGATCGTATAAATCGTTGCTTTTGTTTCACCTGTGACACCACCCATTGCTGCCGCTTGTCTGGTCAGCGGGCAAAGCGAGGTCCAGAACCCGAAAATCGCGCGAATAAAGCCAAAGTCATGCGGGTCGCCATCGCGGATCACCCGCGCATAGTCGTCGTAGGCATGAACGATGTGCCATTCAGGGTAAGTCAGCAGCGTCCGGCTTTCGGCGCGCTGCCATTCGCTCGCGGTGATGATCGGTTGATATGCGTCGGAAACGGCATCGCCCCTGCACGCGACTTCGACATAGCCGACCGGCGCGAGCAAAAGCAGGATAAGCAACAGAATTGCCAGCATACCCCGCTTAAACCATCGCCAGACGAACCGCATTATTCGCGACCCAGAAACAAGCCCGAGAGAACGGCGATGCCGCCCAAGCCGATATGCGGCAGATTGTTGAGGATCTTGAAGCCGATCGGCAGATCCTGAACGCCATAGTTAAAGATGCCGAAATCGAGGTACCCCGAGCCGGTAATCAGGCCCAGCACCCCGTCACCAAGGTATAGTGCGCCGAATATCAGCAGAAACAGCCGCGACGCGCGGGCCGATACCAGTGCAGCGACAAGCGCCCAAGTTGCTGACGCAACGTGCAAAGCGTCATCGAAAATATCGAGCGCGAAAATGCCAAAAGCGCGGCCATCGGCATCGTTGATCCCGGGGATATAATTCAGTGCCGCCGCAAATAGCAGAACGCCGAAAAACGCGAACGAAATTATCCGGTGGATCATCATCCGACGCCCTTAAGGTAATTGTCCCAAAACCCGTTCCGGAAAATCAGCTCGGGATCGTAGAAACGTTTTTCGGCGACAAATTCGCGCGCACGCGGGTAGGCGCGAAGAAATTGAGACCGGGTCGCGTGTGGCCGGTAAGGCAAATAATAGCTGCCGCCGATATCCAGCACCCGGTCAATCAGTTCCCGTGTCATGCGCGCGTGATCAGCTTCGCCGCGCGCCGTCATTTCCTGGCTGAACAGCATTACGCAGGCGATCCGTGCGGCTGGCGCATATGCCAGAACGCTTTCGGGGTCGGCCGCGACATAGCGAAGCGTGATGTTCAGCATCTCCTGATAGCTTGCCGGGATCACGTCCTGGCAGGCGTCGATAAAGTCGGGAAATCGCCCCGGTGGCACAAAATATTCGTGCAGGATATCGGTGCGCGTCGGGGCTTTGTCATCCAGCGTCACCACCGGTTCATTGATCAGAGAATTGCGGGTCGCCGGACCGCCGCCAAATGTTGGTGCCAGACCAGTTTCAAACCACCAACGAAGGTTTTTTGCCGGCTCGTTCATCAGCTGCGCGCGAAAGACAGAGCGCGAGACCTTGCTCAGCGCGCCTGACCCGCTTGCGGGCAACACTTCGGTCTGATCGTCGGCGGCGCGATATGTAACCATCAGCGCGTCTTCGAAAAATCTCGACCGGTCCACGTTCAACCGCCCATAGGCCATGTTCACTCCACCGCTTTCGATCGCACCGACAAAGAACTTGGCAAAATCACGCGATGGCATTTCCTGATAGGTCGGCACCAGATTTATGTTCGGCTCAGCCTCAACTTCCATCTCGATGATCGCACCGGTCAGGCCATAGCCGCCCATAGTCAGGTAAAAGAGCGGCGCGTTTTCAGTGCGCGAACATCGCACCACTTCGCCGTCCGCGCGCACCATAAAGATGCTTTTCACCGTGGCGCCCATCGGGCCATGCGGCACCGGCCAGCCATGGGCATTGACGCAAAACGTCGCCGCGACGCCGAAATCATTGTTTGATTGCATAACCTTAGGGCCGAACCCATCCCGATCCAGGCTCGCAATCACGTGGCGCCATCGCGCGCCCGCGTGAGCGCGGTAGGTGCCTTTGGCACTGTCCAGTTCGGTGAACCCGCTGTTAAACGTCACCGCGTTGCCACCCGGTGGAATGGCGTGCCCCCCCATCGAATGCCGCGCCGCACCAATATTGAACGGCCGCCCCTCATCTCGCGCAATCTCGATCTCTTCGCGAACGCGGCGGATCAGAGACGCACCCGGGTTCTCGCGCAAGACGATGTGCTTGGCGACGGGCGTTTCGTTCAGAAGGCTTGCGTCATTAAGCGTTCCTTCGGCACCTTCAGGCAGAAGCGACTTGGTTCCGGCAATCGACGGCACTTTGGAAGTTAGTTTCGCCCCGGCAAAACCACCCAGCAGCATACCGCCCAGAAGAAGCGCTGCGCGACGTGTCATCTGTCCCATTGTGATCTCCTGTCGCCGGTGGCCTGTGCCGCTTTATATGTCAAATGTCGCGAAAACGGGCGCGTGATCGCTGGGGTTTTCCCAACCGCGGGCTGAACGCAACACCCGGCTTGAATGTGCCGCGCTGGCAATGTCAGACGTCGCCCAGACATGATCCAGGCGACGGCCTTTGTCAGCCACGTCCCAATCGGGTGAACGATAGGACCACCAGCTGAAAAGCGGGCCGCCCGGGATATCCTTGCGTGTGATATCCACCCAGCCACCGGCATCCTGGGTCTCGGTCAGATGCTCGACCTCCACGGGCGTGTGACTGACAACCTTCAGCAGCTTTTTATGATCCCAGACATCATCCTCGCGCGGGGCAATGTTCAGATCGCCCACGAGGATGGATTTACTTGGCTTTTCGGCGTGGAACGCATCGCGCATCTCGGTCAGATAGTCGAGCTTCTGGCCGAATTTCACATTTGCAGCGCGGTCCGGCACATCGCCGCCAGCGGGCACATAGAAATTGTGGATCGTCAGACCGTTTTCCAGCCGCGCGGCTACATGGCGGGCATGTTCCAGCCCGACATAATCCACGCCGCCCGCGTCTTCGATGGGCAGCTTGGACAAGATTGCGACGCCGTTATACCCCTTCTGCCCGCGCGCAACCATGTGGGCGTAGCCAAGTGCTGCGAAGCCTTCGGTCGGAATTTTTTCCACGGGCGACTTGCATTCTTGCAGGCAAAGGACGTCGGGCGCTTCTTCGCCCAGAAGCTTCAGCACAATCGGCTCGCGCAGCCGGACCGAGTTGATGTTCCAGGTGGCAACAGTAGGCGGCATTAGTAGTCTCCGATTTCTTCTGCATTGATAGGCGGCAGAGTGAAGAGACGAAAGGGCCATGCCGCAATACGCAACACGGCCCCGAAGGGCCGCGTCGGAAGCTCAGGAATTCTGAGGATATTCGTCAGATCGTGTCGCGTAGCGCCTGCAAATCCGCGACCCGCTTGGCTGCCGTGTCAAGTGCGGCGCCTTGGGCCACGTCGCGCGCGGCTTCGGCCATGGCGACACGTTCATCCAGAAATTCGCCGGTCAGCTCGGCTTTTGGCAGCGCTTCTTCGGCAAGAACGGTGGCACCTTCGGCCGATATTTGGGCAAAGCCGCCGAAAACCGCGAACGCCTGTTCGCCGCCGTCCATTTCGACGGTCAGAATTCCCGGCCGAAGCGTGGTCACCACCGGCGCATGGTCCGGCATCGCCGTCATGTCGCCGTCAGCACCCGGTATTTGAACCGACGTGGCCTGACCCGACACCAAACGGCGTTCGGGTGAAACCAGATCAAACTGCATCGTGTCAGCCATGTGCGCTCCTTCAGGCCGCTTCAGCGGCCAGGCGTTCGGCCTTCGCGATCACCTCTTCGATGCCGCCGACCATATAGAAGGCCGCTTCCGGCAGGTGGTCGTATTCGCCAGCGACAACTGCCTTGAACGACGAAATGGTGTCTTCAAGCGGCACCTGCACACCGGGCGAGCCGGTGAAAACTTCCGCGACATCGAACGGCTGTGAAAGGAACCGCTGGATCTTCCGGGCACGTGCCACGGTCAATTTGTCTTCTTCGGAAAGCTCGTCCATTCCGAGGATCGCGATGATATCCTGAAGCGATTTGTAGCGCTGAAGGATACCCTGAACCGCGAAGGCAATGTTGTAGTGTTCTTCGCCGACAACCGCAGGGTCCATCAGACGAGAGGTGGAATCGAGCGGGTCAACCGCCGGATAGATGCCAAGCTCCGAGATCGCGCGCGACAAAACCGTGGTCGCATCTAGGTGCGCAAACGACGTTGCAGGTGCGGGGTCAGTCAGGTCATCGGCAGGCACATACACGGCCTGGACGGATGTGATCGAGCCCGCTTTGGTCGAGGTGATGCGTTCCTGCATCGCGCCCATGTCGGTGGCCAATGTCGGCTGATATCCCACAGCCGACGGGATCCGGCCCAAAAGCGCCGAACATTCTGACCCGGCCTGGGTAAAGCGGAAGATGTTGTCGATGAAGAATAGAACATCGGCGCCGGTGGCATCGCGGAATTGTTCCGCAATCGTCAGCCCCGAAAGGGCAATCCGCATCCGCGCGCCCGGAGGCTCGTTCATCTGGCCGTATACCAGCGAGATTTTGGATTCTGCCAAGTTTTCAAGATTGATAACACCCGACTCGATCATCTCGTGATAAAGGTCGTTGCCTTCGCGCGTCCGCTCGCCCACGCCGGCAAAAACCGACACGCCCGAGTGAACTTTCGCGATGTTGTTGATCAGTTCCATGATCAGAACCGTTTTGCCAACGCCAGCGCCACCGAAAAGGCCGATCTTGCCGCCCTTGGCGTAGGGCGCCAGCAAATCAACGACTTTGATGCCGGTGACCAGCACCTCTGACTCGGTCGCCTGATCAGTAAACTCCGGTGCGTCCTGATGAATGGAGCGGCGTTCCTCGGATTCGACCGGGCCGCCTTCGTCCACGGGTTCGCCCACGACGTTGATGATCCGACCAAGCGTCGCAGGACCGACCGGAACCGTAATCGGACCACCGGTATCGGTAACGGGCTGGCCGCGAACCAGACCTTCCGACGAATCCATCGCAATGGTGCGCACGGTATTTTCGCCGAGGTGCTGTGCGACTTCAAGAACCAGCCGGTTGCCGTGATTGTCGGTTTCCAGCGCGTTCAGAATTGCGGGCAGATCGTCGTCGAACTGCACGTCAACGACGGCGCCGATGACCTGGGTCACTTTGCCTTGTGCGTTTGCCATTTTCGTCTCTCCGGTCTTTTAGAGCGCTTCCGCGCCCGAAATGATTTCGATAAGCTCGTTTGTGATGACGGCCTGACGGGTGCGGTTAAACTGGATCGTCAGCCTGTCGATCATGTCGCCCGCATTCCGCGTTGCGTTGTCCATCGCACTCATCCGGGCACCTTGTTCCGACGCGGCATTTTCAAGCAAAGCCGTGAAAACCTGTGTCGCAACGCCGCGCGGCAACAGGTCTTCCAATATCTCGGTTTCATCCGGCTCGTAATCGTAAACGGTTGCGGGGCCTTCGCCCTCGCCCGCATCAAACTTGGCCGGGATGATCTGGGTTTCCGTCGGGATCTGACTGATCACGCTTTGAAACTCCGAGAAAAAAATCGTCGCGACGTCAAATTCGCCGGCATCAAAACGGGAAAGAACATCGTTCGCGACACCTTGCGCATTGGCATAACCGACGCGCTTTACTTCGCTGAGATCAACGTGACCCACCAGATGATCGGCCCATTCCCGGCGCAGTTGCTCGCGACCTTTTTTGCCGACCGTCAGAAACTTGATGGTTTTTCCATCCGCTTGCAGCGCCCGCGCCCTGGCCTTGGCCAATTTCACAATCGAAGAATTAAAGCCCCCGCACAGGCCGCGTTCCGCCGTCAGCACCACTAAAAGATGGGTCTGGTCGCCGCCGGTGCCGCGCAACAGCGCAGGTGCGGCTTCGCTGTCGCCAACGCTTGCTGCAAGTTCGGCCATCACCGCGTTGAACCGCTCGGCATAGGGTCGTGCAGCAGTCGCGGACTCGTCGGCGCGCCGCAACTTGGCGGCGGCGACCATCTGCATCGCCTGAGTGATCTTCCGCGTCGACGTGACCGAATTGATCCGGGTTTTCAGGTCCTTAAGATTGGGCATCTATCCTGTCCTTCCGGTCGCAGCTCAGGCGAAATCTGCGGCGAACTCGTCAATCGCAGCTTTAAGTCTGGCCGCATCGTCACCTTTGACTTTCGGGTCGTCGTTGGTGATCCAATCAAGCACGTCCTGATGTTTGGACCGCAAATGGCTCAGCAGACCCTGCTCGAACCGGCCAACGTCGCCCACGGAGATCCCGTCGAGATAGCCGTTGATACCCGCGAAGATCACACAGACAATCTCGGCATTGGTCAGCGGCGAATACTGCGCCTGCTTCATCAGTTCGGTCAGGCGCGCACCACGGTTCAGCAATCGCTGGGTCGCGGCATCAAGGTCTGATCCGAACTGCGCAAAGGCAGCCATTTCGCGATATTGCGCCAGTTCAAGCTTCACGGAACCCGCGACCGTTTTCATCGCATTCGTCTGCGCCGAAGACCCAACCCGCGAAACCGAAAGACCGGTGTTCACAGCAGGTCGGATACCCTGGAAGAACAGTTCCGTTTCCAGAAAGATCTGCCCATCGGTGATCGAGATCACGTTGGTCGGAATAAACGCCGACACGTCGCCGCCTTGCGTTTCGATGATCGGCAGAGCGGTCAGCGAACCGGCGCCGTTGGCCTCGTTCAGCTTCGCCGAACGTTCCAGCAGGCGCGAGTGAAGGTAGAAAACGTCGCCGGGATAAGCTTCGCGACCCGGCGGGCGGCGAAGAAGAAGCGACATCTGACGGTAGCTGACGGCCTGCTTTGAAAGGTCGTCGTAAATGATCAGCGCGTGACGGCCATTGTCGCGGAAGAACTCTGCCATTGCGGTCGCGGAATAGGGTGCGAGGAACTGCAACGGTGCCGGTTCAGACGCGGTCGCTGCGACGACGATCGTGTATTCCATTGCACCGGATTCTTCGAGCCGCTTCACCAGCTGTGCCACCGTGGAACGCTTCTGCCCGATAGCCACGTAAATGCAGTAAAGCTTCTTTGCCTCGTCGTCGCCCGCTTCTTCGTTATAGGTCTTCTGGTTCAGGATCGCATCCAGCGCGACTGCGGTCTTGCCGGTCTGCCGGTCGCCAATGATCAGCTCGCGCTGGCCACGGCCGATCGGGATCATCGCGTCGATCGCCTTCAGGCCCGTCGCCATCGGTTCGTGAACCGATTTACGCGGAATGATGCCCGGCGCCTTGACGTCCGCAACCCGGCGCTCGGATGTTTCTATCGGGCCTTTTCCGTCAATCGGGTTGCCCAGGCCATCTACGACGCGCCCAAGCAAAGCGTCGCCTGCGGGCACGTCCACAATCGAGTTTGTGCGTTTGACCGTATCGCCTTCTTTGATGTCTCGGTCGGACCCGAAGATAACGATGCCGACGTTGTCGCTTTCCAGGTTCAGCGCCATCCCCATAATGCCGCCGGGAAACTCGACCATCTCGCCGGCCTGGACGTTATCCAGCCCATAGACACGGGCGATGCCGTCGCCAACCGACAATACGCGGCCAACCTCGGCAACCTCGGCTTCCTGGCCGAAGTTCTTGATCTGGTCTTTCAGGATTGCAGATATTTCCGCAGCTTGGATCGCCATTTATCCGACCTCTTTCATGGTGTTCTGTAGCGCCGCGAGCTTGGAAGCGATCGACGTGTCGATCATTTTCGAACCCACTTTAACGATTAAACCGCCGATGAGGCTTTCATCGACGGTGACATTCATTTTTACATCCTTGCCCACTGACGCCTTCAGCGTCTCGGCAAGCTTGGCGGCCTGTTCATCGCTCAGCGAACGGGCAGCGCGAACATCGGCGGTAACTTCGCCCTTCTGGTCAGCAATCAGCTGACGAAGTGCTGTCACAAGCTGCGGCAGAACGAACAAACGCCGCTTCGTTGCCATCAGCCGAAGCGTATTCGCGACGGTTCCGCCTAATTCCATTTTGTCGGCAATCGCGACAATCGCTTTGCCTTGCGCGGCGCGTGTGTAGATCGGCGAATGTATCAGGGCGCGAAAATCCGGGCTGTCGTTCAACGCCGCCTCGACAGTGTCGATGTCGCCCTCGAGCGCATCCAGTTCATTGCCGTCCTTGGCAAGCTCGAACACCGCCGTCGCATAGCGCGACGCAATGCCGGTCGAGATTGACGATGATTCCGACACGTTCCCCCTTCCGCGTTTTTTCTTACGCGATGCCGAAGTTGCAGGACGCCCCCCGGTCAAAACGATCTCAGCCCGGCCAGCGGCCCGACGACAAAATCTGCGGTCGTGTATCAGAGGACATTTGACCCCGCAACAGGGTAGGGCGATTGGGGGTAAAGTCGCATTTCAACGATTCCAATGGCTTAGCTTTGGGAGCGACGGATGGAGCAGGCGCGAGGCGCGATGAATTCGCTTTCAACACAACAATTTACCCGAGTCACAGGCTAAACAGGCTTCGGCTCTGGCTGCTTGAGACCATCGAGAATCCTGAGCGGGCGCCTGACCGCTTCCGACAATCGGTTCCTTGGCGGTGCAGGTATCTGCTTGGTGACCTCGACGATCAGAACGCCGCCGGCAAACCGGTTGGAAACTTTTCGACCCATCTTTTCCCACATGCCCGCGGTGCGGAGCCAGAACGGCGTCTCGGACGGCGGCTGATACAGTGCGGCGACGTGGCGTTCAGGCATCAGTCCGATCTGACGAAGCTGGGCTTCCAGCTGACCAAGCGAAAACGGCCGCCCAAAACCAAATGGCGTTTTATCGCGACGTGACCAGAGACCGGCCCGGTTCGGCACAATAAACAGCCCGCGCCCTTCCGGGGCCAGAACCCGATAGCATTCATCCAAAAGCGCGATTGGCTGTTCGCTGGTTTCCAGCGCGTGCATCACGATCAGTTTGTCGACACTGTCAGATTCCAGCGGCCATAGCGTTTCTTCGCACAAAACCGAAACATTCTTCTGCCCTACGGGCCACGGCATGACGCCCTGCTGGCCCGGCATCAGGGCGATCACCCGACGCGCATCTGTAAGATAAGGCCGCAGCAACGGTGCAGAAAAGCCAAAGCCCGCAACAAACTGGCCTTTCGCATCCGGCCACAGCATCGTGACCTGATCCCGGATTGCGCGCTGAGCCGCGCGCCCGAGCCTGGTGCGGTAATAGAATGTTCTCAGTTCCAGCACGTCGACGTGCATTGCGGTTTGCGTCCACTTGCCCGACACTTGACGCGCAGCATACCTGGATCATGAGGCAATGCCATGACATTCAAGCTTTTGACGATCCCCTGCCTGGCGGACAACTACGCATTTCTTTTGCACAGCGATGGAAAAACCGCAGTTGTCGACGCCCCCGAGGCTGCACCAATTGCGAATGCGCTGGCTGCGAACGGCTGGGGTTTGGACGAAATATGGCTGACGCATCACCATCATGACCACACCGGCGCCGTGAAAGAGCTTCGGGTCGAAACGGGCGCCATAGTTCGCGGCGCGCGGGCGGATCTTCGGCGCCTACCCGCGCTTGACGCGGAACTAAGCGACGGCGAAACCTTCGCATTCGCCGGATCAGATGTGCATGTGATGGACGTCTCAGGCCACACCGTCGGCCATATCGCATTCCATGTGCCGGACGCGAACGCGGTATTTACCGCAGACAGTCTGATGGCGCTTGGCTGTGGACGGCTTTTTGAAGGCAGCGCCGAACAGATGTGGGCAAGCCTTTCCAAACTGGCCGTGCTGCCGCCGCAGACTCAGGTCTGCTCGGGGCACGAATACACCGCTTCCAACGCGAAATTTGCCCTGACAATCGAACCCGACAACATCGAATTGCGCAAACGCGCCGAAGATATTGCGGCGGCGCGCGCTATGGGGCGACCGACCGTTCCTTCGGCACTTTCGTTGGAACTTGACACCAACCCATTTCTTCGCGCGGGATTGCAGAGCGTCAAAGACGCCCTAAATATGACAGGCGAGAGCGATCAAGCGGTTTTTGCCGAAATTCGCCACCGCAAGGATTCGTTCTGATATTGCCATAATTTGCCGCTATTTGGGGGGCATCCTGCCTCAGAGACGGAAAATGTGTGCCGTTGTGAAGAAAAAAGTCTTGAAGCTCGGCCAAACTAACCGAACTCTAAGACTATAAGGTCACGGTTGGACGGGGCCGGATACTCCGCCAGCCAACCAAGGAAGGAGCGCTGCGCGTGCCATCATTTTCGAAAACGCTCGAGGATGCCATCCACGCTGCATTGGCGATTGCCAATTCGCGCCGCCATGAACTGGCGACTCTTGAGCATTTGCTTCTTGCACTGATTGACGAACCGGATGCCGCCAAGGTGATGCAGGCCTGTTCGGTCGACCTGGATGAACTCAGAAAGACACTGAATGATTTCGTCGACGATGACCTGTCGACACTGGTCACGGAAATCGAAGGTTCCGAGGCCGTTCCGACCGCCGCGTTCCAGCGGGTGATCCAACGCGCCGCGATCCACGTCCAATCTTCGGGCCGGACCGAAGTTACCGGTGCCAATGTGCTTGTCGCAATTTTCGCCGAACGCGAATCAAACGCGGCGTATTTCCTTCAGGCGCAGGATATGACCCGCTATGACGCGGTGAACTACATCGCGCATGGTGTTGCCAAGGACCCGTCCTTCGGCGAAGCCCGGTCGGTATCCGGCGCGAACGAATTTGAAGAGGACGCTGGGTCTTCCTCGGGCAACGGCGCAGACGAAGAAGCCAAAGAATCAGCGCTGGCCAAATTTTGCGTCGATTTGAACGCAAAGGCCGACAACGGTGACGTTGATCCGCTGATCGGGCGCGAACACGAGGTTGAGCGTTGCATTCAGGTGCTGTGCCGCCGCCGCAAGAACAACCCGCTGCTGGTCGGCGACCCCGGGGTCGGTAAAACGGCTATTGCCGAAGGGCTGGCGCGCAAAATCATTGCCGGTGAGACGCCGGAAGTTCTCGAAGGCGCAACAATCTTCTCGCTCGATATGGGCGCGCTGCTGGCTGGCACCCGATATCGCGGCGATTTCGAGGAACGTCTGAAGGCCGTTGTGACCGAATTGGAAGAGCACGCGGATGCGATCCTTTTCATCGACGAGATCCACACGGTGATCGGTGCCGGCGCGACATCCGGTGGCGCGATGGACGCCTCCAACCTGCTCAAGCCTGCCCTTCAGGGCGGCAAGCTGCGCTGCATGGGGTCCACGACCTACAAGGAATTTCGCCAGCACTTCGAGAAGGATCGCGCGCTTTCACGCCGGTTCCAGAAAATCGACGTAAACGAACCAAACGTCGAAGATTCGGTCAAAATTCTATTTGGGCTGAAGCCCTACTTCGAAGATCACCACTCGGTGTCGTATTCCGATGATGCGATCCGCACTGCTGTCGAATTGTCCGCACGTTATATCAACGACCGCAAACTGCCGGACAAAGCCATCGACGTGATCGACGAAGCGGGAGCCGCCCAACATCTGGTCATCGAAGAAAAGCGGCTGAAGATCATCGACACGCCGCAGATCGAAAATGTTGTCGCAAAGATTGCGCGGATCCCGCCGAAAAACGTCTCGAAAGACGATGCTGCGGTGCTGAAAGACCTGGATGCGGCGCTGAATCGCGTTGTCTTCGGCCAAACACAGGCGATCGAAGCACTGGCAAGTGCCATCAAGCTTAGCCGTGCGGGCCTGCGCGAGCCTGAAAAACCGATTGGCAATTACCTGTTCGCAGGTCCGACCGGCGTCGGCAAAACCGAGGTCGCGCGCCAGTTGGCCGATGTGCTTGGCGTGGAACTGCTGCGTTTCGACATGTCGGAATACATGGAAAAACACGCAGTCAGCCGCCTGATTGGCGCACCACCGGGCTATGTCGGATTTGATCAGGGTGGATTGCTGACCGACGGCGTGGATCAGCAACCGCACTGCGTTCTCTTGCTCGACGAGATCGAGAAGGCGCATCCCGATGTGTTCAACATCCTGTTGCAGATCATGGACCACGGCAGGCTGACCGACCACAACGGTCGCCCGGTTGATTTCCGCAACGTGATCCTGATCATGACCTCGAACGCAGGTGCCCAGGAACAGGCGCGCGCCGCAATAGGATTTGGCCGGGATCGGCGCGAAGGCGAAGATCTGGCTGCAATCGAGAAGATGTTCACGCCCGAGTTCCGCAATCGCCTGGACGCTGTGATCAGCTTTGCCGCACTTCCGAAAGAGGTGATCCTGCAAGTCGTCGAGAAATTTGTGCTTCAGCTTGAAGCCCAGCTGATGGACCGCGGGGTTCACATCGAACTAACGCGGCCGGCCGCCGAATGGCTTGCAAACAAAGGCTACGACGACAAGATGGGCGCGCGGCCACTAGCGCGGGTCATCCAGGAAGAGATCAAGAAACCGCTGGCGGAAGAACTGCTTTTCGGCAAGCTCGCTAAAGGCGGCATCGTCAAAGTCGGCGTGAAGGACAGCAAGCTCGATATTCGTATCGAACAGAAAACCAAGCGGATTTCTTCAAAGAAAAAGCCACCATTGCTGACGGCGGACTAATTAGACACGGCTTGCCAAGCGAAGTGACCCGCTAGAGCCGGGTGATACTTAATTGAAACGCCCAGCAATGCTCGGAGGATCGCGACTGCCCGGGCGGTGCGAGAATCGCACCCGCCGTGGGGCGGGCAGGTGCGATCCGGGGCTGATGCCCCGGAAAAGGTTAAGTTCGGCGGGTCTCCAACAATAACCATCGTGCCATAGCGGGCGTTATTTCTCGGTGCGAACAAATGCCGGTTTAGGCGTCATGCTGCCAATTTAATCGGCGTGGCATCCGCCGCGCTTTCCCTCATCAGGCGCGCCTTCAGAATTGGCAAGCCCAATGCCTTTAGCGCCATATTTGCCGTGTAGATGAGGGTGGCTGTTGCCAGTGCGTCCAGAAACCAGCCAGCCGGAGCACCCAGAAATCCCATATATTCAGGCGGAGATGCGAGCGCCGGAATCGTCCAGAGGCCCGTCATTGCATGAAGCCCAAGCGCGATCCAAAACCCCGAGCAATAGGCGCATGTCCACTGACCGTAGAGCGCCTGAAGCGGTTGCGGCAGCGCGTTTATCAGGGATTTGAACCAGTTACCCCAATTCGGCAATTTGTCCCAAAATAGCAAGTAGATGGCTATGCCCATCAGCGCGATATGAAATTTCATCGATCCCTCCCGGTATCTTTATGTTTCTCGTGAGCCCGCTATCAGGCCGGTAATTTGCGTCGGCGGCTTGGGTGCGTTTTCATCGACACCGGCACCGCCTGGGCATCGGAATACCGCGATGACGCTATTCTGGCGGTGAATTGCGAGTGTCTTGAGCTGTGAGTTGTGCGTGATCTTCCGTCAAAAAAATTGAACCGGTCAGATCATCTTTCGGTCAGCTTAAGCTCGATCCGGCGATTTTGGGCGCGCGCCAGCGAACTGTTCTCGGGGTTAACGGGCCGATATTCGCCAAATCCTGTCGCAGCCAGCCGGTTGGGCGGGAAACCAAGGCTGTCGGTCATAAACTTCACAACCGACAGCGCGCGGCCCTGGCTGAGTTCCCAGTTGTCGGCAAAGCCGCCGGTTCCGGACAAGGGCACGTTGTCGGTATGGCCATCGACGCGGATGATCCAGTCAATCGCGTCCGGGATCTGGTCAGATACGTCCGCGAGGATGCCGACAACCCGGGCGATCTGGGCCTGTCCTTCCGCCGATAGCGTCGCCGATGCGCTTTCAAACAGAACTTCGGACGAAAAAACAAACCTGTCGCCGACAATGCTTACCCCTTCGCGATCACCCAGCACCTGCCGAAGCGTTCCGAAAAACTCCGAGCGATAGGCCGCCAGATCAGCGACATCAGCGGCCAGTCTCGCGGCCTCAGCCCGCAGGCGCTCGGCTTCGGCGGCTTCCAGTTCTGCGGCGCGCTTGGCCTCTTGTGCGGCGCGCGCCAGGGCGGTGTTCAACTGCGAACCCAGCGCTTCGATGCGAACCTGTGCGTCAGTGTCGCGCGACGCCGCAACATCCAATATTGCCTGCAACGAGCCCAATTCTGCCCTAAGTTCCGCGACTTGCGCGTTCAGCACCGCGACCTGACGCTGACTTTCTTCCGATAGCGCCTCTTCATCCGACAACTGCTGACGCGCCGTTGCCAAAAGCGTTTCCTGCCGCTCGCGCTCGGTCATCTGCTCGGTCACGGTGTTTTCCGCCGCAAGTTTTGCCGCCAGCGCCGCCGCAAGCTGATCGCGAACCGTCGCGGTATCGGCGCTGGCCTCTCGCAGTTCCGCCACCTCGGCCTTCAAAGCATCGCGCTCGATCGTCAGCTCAGCCAGGCGAGTATCCCTATCCTCTGCCGTCGCGCCAAGCGCTTGCAGCTGCGCCTGCGCATCGGACAACTCGCTGCGCAATGTCGCAAGTTCGGCCTGGGCCTCGTCACGCTGCAACGCGACAATTTTCATCCGATCTTCCAGATCCGATGCCTGCCCCTCGGCGATCCCCAATGTTGCTTCGCGGTCTTCCAACGCCAATATGGCCGACGACAACTTGTCGTTCAGGTCTTTCTCGACCGCGTTTGCGGCGGCCAGCAACGTCAGCGTTTCCTCGGCCTTTTTCCGTTGTTCTTCCAGGGCCAGCGACATCGCGGTAAGCTCGGCATCGGCGTTTTTCAGGCGCTCGCGCAATGCCTCGGCAGCGGCGGCCTCGGCCAGTCGCGCCTGTTCCTCTTCCGTCAGCGCGCCTTCGGCTTCTGCAAGTCGCGCCCTGAGTGCCTGAGCCGCCGCCAGTTCCGCCAGCCTTGCCACTTCAGCCGTTTCAAGCTCGGCGGTCAACGACGCTTGTGCTGCCGCCGCTTCAGCCCGCGCCGCTTCTGCGGCGGCAATTGCGGCGGCATCGCTCGCATCATCTGCCTCGGCGGCGCGGAGTGCGGCCAGCGTATCGGCAAGCGTTGCCTGCTGGCGCGTGGTCTCGGCCTGAAGTTCGGCCGTTAGCGCCTCAAGCGCTTCGCGTCGCGCAGCAGCAAGGCGGGCAATCTCGGCCTGCGCGTCGATCTCGTCGCGCGCGCTCGCCAGTGCCAATTGCATCGCATCCTGTTCGGTAATCAGCTGCGCGCGCGCCGCCTCCAGATCCTCGATTGTTGCAGCCAGCGTCGCGCCTTCCGCCAGCGCCTGATCGCGCGCGGCCAGAAGCGTCGCGACCTGTTCTTCGAAGCTTGCAATCGAGGCATCGCGTTCGGATAGCGCGCGCGCCTGATCATCAATCTGGCCGCTTAGGTTTGCAATCAGCGCCGCCTGCCGGTCACTTTCCGACTGAAGCGAGGTCAGATTGTCTTCCAACCGCGCGGTCCGCTGCTGACTTAGGCCCAGCGCCTGGCTAAGCGTCGTCACCTCGGCGGCAAGTTGATCCAGCTCGGATTCCTGTCCTGTGATGGTTTCACGAAGCACGCCCTGCACGATCATGAAAATCGACAACACGAACATCAGCACCAACAAAAGCGCGGTCATCGCGTCAACAAAACCGGGCCAGATCGAACCTGACATCCGCTGTACGGATCGGCGGGTCAGCGCCATCGCTTAAGCCGAGCCGTCGGCGCGGACGCGTGCCATTGTGCGGATTGCTTTGGTAAGCTGCGCAAGATCGGCGCGGATCTCGCCCAGCGATTCCTGGCGACCAGCCGACATTTCTTCCAGGATGCGCAACATCTGAACGTCCATCGAGCGAAGGCGCATTCGGCTTTCGGCGTCCACCTGCCCGGTGCCTTCGCGCACCAGCGCATCAATGGCGCCGGCGAGTTTATCCTGGCTTTCGGCGACGGCCGTCATATCCGATCCAGTCGAGACATCGCCTTCACCAAGCCGGTCGGCCAGTTGCGACACGGCGTTGGCAAGCATCCCCAGGCGGTCTTCCGCGGCTTCGCGACGCGACGTCGCCTCGGTATAGAATGTCTGCATCTGGTCCAGCCGCTCAGCCATGTGCTCGGCCAGTTGTGCAATCGCACCCTGATCGACACCGCCGCCTTCTTCGCCGGAAAAACCAACGCGCGTGATCGTGGAAAGCCAGTCTTCCATTTCGCGGAAAAACCGGTTCTGCCCGTGGCTGGCGAAAAGTTCCAGCAAGCCGACAACCAACGATCCGGCCAGGCCAAGCAACGAGGATGAAAAAGCAACACCCATGCCGCCCAACTGTTCTTCCAGCCCGGACATCAGACGTTCGAAAACAGCAACGCCGCTGTCGCCCTCCTGGGGTGCAAGTGACCGTATCGTGTCTACGACCGCCGGGACCGTGGTCGCCAACCCAAAAAACGTTCCGAGAAGCCCCAGAAATATCAACAGGTTAACTATATAGCGCGTAATATCGCGCGCCTCGTCGATGCGGGTTGCAACCGAGTCCAGAATTGACCGTGACGAAGAAGCTCCAATCTGCGTCCGCGCGCCGCGTTTTCTAAGCAGTGCGGCCAGCGAGGCAAGCAAGCGCGGCGCGCTGGTAAACTGGTGCCCCGGCCTGTCCGACGCGAACCCCTCGATCCAGATAACGGACGTGACCAGTGTAATAACCTGCCAGAAACACGCCAGAACACCGATCACGAAAACAAAGCCGATAAATCCGTTAAACCAGGGGTTTGCCAGAAACACCGGCGAGACCCGCGGATATGCCAGATAGGCACCAACACCGACCAACCCCAGAACGACAAGCATTGTCAAAAACTGAGTGTAGGGTTGGGTAAAGATGTGCGGCTCGGCCTCGCGATCCGGTTGGTTCATCAGGGCCCGGTCCTGTCGCTGTTTTCTTTCGCGAACAATAAGCCAAGGCCAACGCCCTGCCAACCTGAATAAAATCAGGCGATCCGCGTCAATTCGCGCACCCGCCCGCTTAGCCAGTCCAACTCCTCGTCAGCTATTCCAAGCTCGTGCAGATGCGTGACCGTGTTCCAAAGATATTCGGTGTTGGGGCCTCGGCCGCCAACCGCCTGGGCAATAATTTCGGCCTGGCGTTCCAGCGGCAGGCCACCGACATATTGAACGTGATGCGTGTCGACGACATAGACCAGTGCGGCGACCGTCGCGCCGGAGTTCAGAGTTATCGACAGCACCCGTTCGATATAGGCTGACGATATCAGCTCGCGTTCGCGCAGATAGCTTAGCGTCGCCTCGGCATCCGCATCGGGAACCCGAAACCCGACACCATAACAATGACCGTCTTCGTGCGGATCAAGCGCCAGAACCAGCCCTGGATCCTCGTCCGTCCCGCGATGATGGATCGACGACATGCAGAAACTGCGTGTGAAGCCCGTCAAAGTTGCCAAAGTTTGTTCGGCGACCGGAAATCCGGGGTTCCAAATCAGCGATCCATAGCCAAAAACCCATAGCGGGTGCGGTGGTGTCTCTGGTCCTTCGCTCATGCCGGCCTTAATACGGGGGGCCTGTGGCAGGGAAAAGGGCAAATGGTCCGTCTTATCGTTGTAATTCTGTCGGTTGCCTTGATCTGGATGCTCTGGTGGGCGTTCGGGTCCACCGCGCTGGACCGTTCGCTGACCACGTGGATCGATGCGCGCCGCGCCGAAGGCTGGGCGGCAGATGTCAAAGACATCAACGTCAAAGGCTTTCCCAACCGGTTCGACACGACACTGACCGAAGTTCGGCTGGCCGACCCGGATACCGGCGTCGCCTGGACGGCACCCTTTCTTCAGATCCTGGCGCTGGCTTACAAACCACACCAGGTGATCGCGGTATTGCCGTCCGAGCACAGTCTGTCAACGCCAGTTCAGACCCTGACGATCAGCAACGAAAATGCGCGCGGGTCGATCTTTTTCGAGCCCAGCCCGTCGCTGCCGCTTGATCGCGCGACGATCGTTGTGGATAGCCTCGCGATTGCATCATCGCTTGGCTGGAACATGTCGCTGGAACAGGGCCGCTTTGCCACCGAAGCGCTGCCGGCACGCGCAAATGCGCATCGGATCGGGGCAGAAATCACTGGGTTGAGGCCGACGAACGAGGCAAAAACACTGCTGGACCCTGGAAACTTGCTGCCCGGTCGCATCGAACGCCTGCGCATTGATGCAGCGGTCGGTTTTACCGCGCCCTGGGACCGCACCGCTATCGAAGTTGCACGCCCGCAGATCACCGACATCGACCTTGGCGAATTGTCCGCAGTATGGGGCACCGTCACGTTTCGCGCCGCCGGTGAATTGACGGTGGACGACACCGGTCTGCCAAGCGGCGAGATCACCGTGAAGGCCGTGGAATGGCGGCGGCTTCTGGATATGGCGGTGGCGACAGGGCTGGTCGCTGAACCGCTCGCGCCAGCGTTTGAGCGCGGGCTGGGGCTACTGGCGGCACTTAGCGGCCCGCCCGACACCATCGACGCGCCGCTGACATTCGCGCGCGGTCAGGTGTCGTTGGGCCTGATCCCGTTGGGTCCGGCACCAAGGTTGATAATCCGTTGAGTATTGCTTCTTGGCCGCGCTTCAGCGGCAATGGGCGCCGCCGCGATAGCTGGCGACATCAAAATGGAAATGATCGCGATGAAACCGGTCGGCGTTTGGGCCAAGCACGGTACCGAATGTCCCGCAGGCCGACGAATGCAGACGCCTGAGAAGACCACTTTCGCCCGAATGCCAGCCATCAAGCACCGTAATCCTGCTGCCGTCGCGCAGAACGAACGCCGCGATGTCTATGGCGCGTCCTTTCGCATGTTCCGATAGCCTGGCTCCGCGGCGGCTGTTGCGGCTTCGACAAGCGTAATGCGATACAACGCGCAACTCCTTCAATCCGCCGCCGCGTCCGCCGATCGCAGGGATCGCGCCACGCCGGACCCAGCGATCCAGCGCGCGCATCGTTTCGGGCGCAAGTATCGCGCGTTGGGACAGGCGAACGCCTGCAACCTCGCTGACAACCCAGGCATCCCGCACGCCGCAGCCGCCCGGGCCCTTGACCGGCGCGCGTTTCACCGCGACGATTCCCCCAGGGATATCGCCGCCCGAATTGCCGCCACCACAGGCAACCAACAGCGCCAAGGCGAAAATCGAAATTGCCCGCATCATTTTTTATTCCCGATCCGCCCGAAATCCGGCGCGTCAGTATCCTGCCCGGCCTCGATGATCCCCCGACGGATCGCCCGCGTGCGGGTGAAATAGTCAAAAAGGTGATCGCCGTCACCGGTTCGGATCGCCCGCTGAAGCGCAAAAAGCTCTTCTGTAAATCGCCCGAGGATTTCCAGCGTCGCCTCCTTGTTGTTCAGGAAAACATCGCGCCACATCGTTGGATCGCTCGCGGCGATCCGCGTGAAATCCCGAAATCCGGCAGCGGAATATTTGACAACCTCGCTGTCGGTGACACGGCGCAGATCATCGGCAACCCCGACCATCGTATAGGCAATAAGGTGCGGCGTATGACTGGTGACCGCCAGAACCAGATCATGATGCTCGATATCCATAATCTCGACAATGGCACCCATCGCAGCCCAGAACTGGGTCAGACGCTCGACTGCACCCTTGTCCGCGTCTTCGCTCGGCAGCAGGATGCAATACCGGTTCTCGAACAATTCGGCGAAGCCCGAACGCGGGCCGGAATGTTCAGTCCCCGCCAGCGGATGCCCCGGAATAAAGTGAACGCCAGCGGGAATATGCGGATTGACCGCGGCGACAACCGCCTGCTTGACCGAACCGACGTCCGTGACTGTCGAACCTTCCGCCAGATGCGGGCCGATCTCGCGGGCGACGTCCTCCATGGCACCAATAGGCACCGCCAGAACCACAAGGTCCGCACCTTTGACGGCCTCGGCGGCGCTTTCGGTCACGCGGTCGCAAAACCCAAGCTCGCGAACAGTGTCGCGGGTCTCAGCCGATCGCGCGGTGCCGACAATCTCGCCGGCAAGTCCCCCTGCACGCATCGCATGTGCCATCGACGACGCAATCAGCCCCAGACCCATCAGCGCGACGCGCTCGTATACCTGGCTCACGACCGTCCCTCCTTAAATCGCCCGATTGACGCAGCCACGCGCTCACAATCGGGCTCGGTGCCGACCGTGATACGCAAACAATCGGGCAATTTATAGCCCGCGACCTTGCGCACCAAGATGCCATCTTCGCGAAGAGCAGTTTCGCACGCATCTGCCTCGCCTTGATCGGAAAACCGCGCGAGAATGAAATTTGCGCAAGACGGATCAGACGGCACGCCGACACCTGCCAGCGCCTTTGCCAACCAGACCCTCATCCGCGCGTTTTCGACCCGGCAACGCGCGACAAATTCGCGATCCCGCATCGCGGCCTCCGCCGCCGCCAGTTGCGCCGCGCCAAGGTTGAACGGCCCGCGCACCCGGTTCAGCGTATCGATCACATGGCCGGGTCCATACCCCCAACCAACGCGCAATCCGCCCAGCCCGTAAATCTTCGAAAGCGTGCGTGTCATCACAATGTTTTCGCGTGCGTCGATTAAAGCCGCGCCGCCGTCATAGTCATCGGCGAACTCTGCATAAGCCCCGTCCAGCACCAGCAGCACATGATCGGGCAACGCCGCCGCCAATCGGGCAATGTCGTCCATTGGCGGCATGGTACCCGTCGGGTTGCCGGGATTGGTGACAAAGACAATCCGCGTCGCTTGCGTTACCCCGGAAAGGATCGCATCGACGTCAACAACCCGCTCGCGCTCTGGCACCTCAATCGGTGTCGCACTCGCGGCAAACGCAGATATTCGATACATTGAGAACCCGTGTTCGGTGTAGATCACTTGCGTTCCCGGCCCGGCATAGGCCTGGCAGAGAAACGTGATGATCTCGTCCGAACCGGCACCGCAGATGATCCGGTCGGCATCCAGACCGTGGACTTCCGCAATCGCCGCGCGAAGGTCTGCATGATCGCTTGAGGGATACCGGTGCAGAACAGCGCCAGCGCGCCGCAACGCTTCTTTAGCGGCCTCAGGCGCGCCGAAAGGGTTCTCGTTCGAGCTGAGTTTCAGCACGTCATCGCGCGCCGCCAGACAGCTGTCGCCGCCCTTATAGCGCACGATCTCTTCGATCCCGGGTTGCGGTCGGATTGCGTGTGTCATTGGCCCAACTCAAACGTCCGCTTTTCTCTAGCGGCGGTGATTGGCCAAGACCAGCACCGTCTGGCCCAATCGCCAGGGATCATGGCAGTCTGACCACATGAGTTCCACGCCCGACGTGACCGCGCCCCGCCTCGCCGACACCATTCATCTTTTCATAAATACGCACATGTGGTCCGGGGCTAACCCCCTCAGGATACCGCTTTCACCTCGAAGGCCGCGGCCATCAATTCGCGGGTATAATCGGTTTGCGGGTTATCGAATATCTGCGCGGCATCGCCCTGCTCCACCACATCGCCGCGCTTCATCACGATCACTTTGTGGGATAACGCACGAACGACCTTCAGGTCATGGCTGATAAAAAGATACGCCAGCCCGTATTTCTTCTGCAACTCGCGCAACAGATCGACGATTTGTACCTGCACAGTCATGTCCAACGCACTGGTCGGCTCATCGAGCACGACGAGTTTGGGTCTTAAGATCATTGCCCTGGCGATGGCAATCCGCTGCCGCTGCCCGCCGGAAAACTCGTGCGGATAGCGGTGCATCGTGCCCGGATCCAGGCCCACCTCGTCCATTATTTCGGCGACCATTTCGCGGCGGTCGCGACCCTTGTCCACTTCGTGGATCGTCAGCCCTTCGGAAATAATCTCCTCGGCGGTCATCCGCGGGCTCAGCGAACCGTAGGGGTCCTGAAAGACAATCTGCATATCAGCGCGCAAGGGGCGCATTTCACGCGACCGCAGGCCCTGAATGTTTCGGCCAAGAAAACTCACCGGTCCTTTGGACGAAATAAGCCGCATGATCGCCAGCGCCAGCGTCGTCTTGCCGGACCCGCTTTCGCCCACAATGCCAACGGTTTCGCCCGCCCGAACACTCAACGTTGCCGCATTGACCGCCTTGACGTAACCGACAGTGCGCTTCAGCAATCCGCGCTGGATCGGGAACCAGATCCGCAGTGCATCGGTTTCCGCGACAACTTCGGAGCCGTGCGGAACCGGGTCAGGAACGCCGGTCGATTCCGCCGACAAAAGCGTCTGTGTATAAGCGTGCTGCGGATTATCGAAGATCTCGGCGGTTGAACCGCGCTCGACAATCTCGCCGTCCTTCATGACGCAGACCCGGTCGGCAAACTTTCGCACAATGCCCAGATCATGGGTGATGAACAGCATCGACATGCCCAGCCGGTCTTTCAGGTCGGCCAAAAGTTCCAGGATCTGCGCCTGGATCGTCACGTCCAGCGCCGTCGTCGGCTCGTCGGCGATCAAAAGTTCGGGCCCGTTCGCCAGCGCCATCGCGATCATCACCCGCTGGCGCTGGCCGCCGGAAAGCTGGTGCGGATAGGCCGACAACCGGCTTTCCGGGTCGATAATGCCAACCTGATCCAGAAGCTCCAGTATCCGGGTCCGCACGGCTGCACCTTCCAGCCCCTGATGCAGCCGGATCGATTCCGCCAGCTGTTTTTCCAGCGTGTGCAGGGGGTTGAGCGAGGTCATCGGTTCCTGGAATATGAAGCTTATATCGTTGCCACGGACGCGCCGAAGCTCATCTTCATTTGCGCCGACCATCTCGGCGCCTTCGTATAGAACCGAACCCGAAATCTCGGCGCTGTCGGGCAGAAGCGATACCGTTGAAAGCGCGGTCACCGACTTGCCTGATCCACTTTCGCCGACCAGCGCGACGGTTTCGCCCTTTTGAACATTGAAACTCACACCGGCGACCGCCGCAGTCACGGCACCGTCCTGCCGGAACCCGACGCTCAGATTCCTGACTTCAAGAACAGCGCTCACTGGAAGGTCTTTCTGGGATCAAAGGCGTCGCGCACGCCCTCGAATATGAAGACTAGCAGGCTCAGCATGATGGCGAAGGTGAAAAAGGCGGTGAACGCCAGCCAGGGCGCTTGCAGGTTTTGCTTTGCTTGCAGGGTCAGCTCGCCCAAAGACGGCGCTGACGATGGCAGCCCGTAGCCGAGGAAATCGAGCGCCGCCAACCCACCGATTGCGCCGGTGATGATGAACGGCAGCAGCGTCAGCGTCGCGACCATCGCGTTCGGCAGCATATGCCGGAACATAATCGTCCAGTTTGACACGCCCAGCGCCTTGGCGGCGCGCACATATTCCAGATTGCGCGCCCTCAGAAACTCGGCGCGAACAACGCCGACCAGCGCGGGCCAGCCGAAAAGCACCGTCAGAAAGACCAGCATCCAGAAACTTCGCCCAAAGATCGCAAACATGATGATGATCACGTAAAGCGAGGGCGTCGAGCTCCATATCTCCAGCATTCGCTGAAATATCAGGTCCAGCCAGCCGCCGAAAAAGCCCTGCATGGCACCCGCAATCACCCCGATAACGCTTGCGATGGTCGTCACGATCAATGTGAACATAATGGATAATCGGAACCCATAGACGACCCGTGCCACCACATCGCGCTTGGTATCATCGGTGCCAAGCCAGTTCAGCCCATCGGGCGGTCCGGGAGCCGGACCGGGTTTATCGACGATGGTTTTGTAGTGATAGCGAACCGGCGGCCAAAGCATCCAGCCCTTGTCGATCTCTTCGCCATCAACGACGCCGGTTTCGGCCTCGGCCAGAATGCGTTCCGGCTCATCATAGCAATCCTGATTGCCGCCGGTGATGATCAGACATTGAACGTCTTCGTAGGCGTATTCGGTTTTGCCCGCGAAATCGCCGCCGAAAGTTGTCTCAGGATAAAATGTGAAGATCGGCATGTAGTATTCGCCGCGATGCTTAAGCAGAATTGGCCGGTCGTTGGCCAAAAACTCGGCAAACAGGCTGATCCCAAAAAGCACCGCGAAGACTATAAGCGACCAGTAAGCGCGGCGATTGCGCGTGAAATTTCGCCAACGCCGTTGGTTCAGCGGCGACAGTCGCGGTCGCCGTGCAGGTTTGACGGGCAATGGCGGTTTCGGCGTCGCGGGCGCTTCGACTGTTGGTTCTGGCATTGCCATGGCCTCAGACCTCCCGCCGCTCGAAGTCGATGCGCGGATCGACGAAGACGTACATCAGGTCCGACAAGATACCGATCAGCAGGCCAACCAGGCCAAAGGCGAAAAGCGTGCCGAATATCACCGGATAGTCGCGTGCGACCGCCGCCTCGAAACCAAGTCGGCCAAGACCGTCGAGCGAGAAGATCGTCTCGATGATCAGCGACGAGCCGAAGAATATTCCGATGAACAGCGACGGGAACCCGGCAATGACGATCAGCATCGCGTTGCGGAAGACATGGCCGTACAGAACCTGCTTTTCGCCCAATCCCTTCGCCTTGGCGGTGATCACGTATTGCTTGTTGATCTCGTCAAGAAAGCTGTTCTTCGTCAAAAGTGTCAGCGTCGCAAATCCCGAAATTGACGATGCAAGGACCGGAAGGCTGATGTGCCATAAATAGTCGACGGCCTTGCCGATAAGGCTCAGGTCTTCAAAGTTGTCTGACGTCAGCCCCCGAAGCGGGAACCATTGATAGAACGATCCGCCCGCAAAAAGCACCAAAAGCAGAATTGCAAACAAGAACCCCGGAATTGCGTAGGCGACGATAATCAACCCGCTGGTCCAGGTGTCAAAGCTGGTGCCGTCGCGCACCGCTTTTCGAATGCCCAGCGGGATCGAGATGAGATAGGCAAGGACCGTTGACCAAAGCCCCAACGTGATGCTGACCGGCATTTTTTCGGCAACCAGATCAATCACACTGATTGATCGGAAATAGCTTTCGCCAAAATCGAACCGGACGTAATTCCACAACATATTCGCGAACCGGATATGTGCAGGCTTGTCGAACCCAAATTCCTTCTCGAGCTGTTCAATAAATTCCTGCGGCAGGCCGCGCGCACCGATATATCCGCTGTCGCTCTCGGACTGAAATGTCTCGGACCCACCGCCCGAGATCGTCTCGAAGACGTCGCCGGTGCCTTCCAGGTTCGCTATGATCTGTTCAATCGGGCCGCCCGGCACAAATTGCGTCAGCGCAAAGTTGATCAGCATGATCCCGAAAAGCGTCGGGATGATCAGCAAAAGCCGCCGTATGATATATGCGCCCATTTTCGTGCCTCGTCAGAGCGCGCCTGCGTCTTTCAGGCGCTGTTCACCTTCGGCGTCATGCCACCACCAGCTGAACTGGCCGATTGAAAATGGCGGTACCGGTTCGGGATAGCGGAACATGTCGTAGTAAGCGACGGTATGCACATCTTTGAACCATTGCTGCACCCAGAAGCCTTCAGCCCGCAAAACGCGATCCAGTGCATGGGTCGCCGTGCTCAGATCTTCCAGCGTCTTGGCGTCGATCACATGTTCCAAAAGCTGGTCCACCGCCGCGTTCTGAAGCCCCATTAGATTGCGGGAACTGTCTTCGGCTGTTTCGGACCCGTACCACTGGCGCAGCCCGAAACCCGGCTCGAACCCCATGCTAAACGTGTGGTTGACCAGATCGTAATCCGAGGTGCGGCGGCGGTCGATATACTGGCTGATATCGACACGTTCCAACTTGGCGTCGATACCAAGGCGACGAAGGTTCTCGATATAGGGGTTCACGATCCGGTCAAATGCCGGGCTGAACATCAGGATCAGCATGTCCAGGATTTCGCCATCCTGCCGGCGCAAGCCGTCATCGCCAAGGATCCAGCCTGCGTCATCCAAAAGCGCGGCAGCCTGGCGAAGATTACGCCGGTCAAAGTTTCGGGCACCACTGGTTGGCGCCGAAAGTGCCTCATCCGTTAGAATTGAGGCCTGCAAAATCCCCTCATCCACCAACGGCTGTAATATCGCAATCTCTGCCGATGTCGGGACGCCGCGCGCTTCCAGATCCGAGTTTTCCCAGAACGAATTGACGCGCTCGTAAAGCCCGAAAAACAGCGACTCATTCGAAAATTCGAAGTTGAACATCAGCCGGACAGCTTCGCGCACCCGCGGATCCTGCCATTTAGGGCGGCGAAGGTTGAATATGAATGACTGCGCCGACCCGATGGTCCCATCGAACAGTTCCTCTTTCTTGACCCAGCGGTTGTGAACGCCGGGAAAATCGTATCCTGTCGCCCAGTCCTTTGACGAATTCTCGTTTCGAAATGTATATTCACCCGCCTTAAACGCCTCGAGTGCGGCCGAGCTGTCGGCGAAATATTCGTAACGGATGCGGTCAAAGTTGTTCTGGCCGACGTTGAACGGATGATCCGCGCCCCAATAATTCGGACTCCGACCATAGATAATCTGCCGTCCGACATCGAAATTTTCGATCACATAGGGGCCGGTCCCCAGGAACGGCTCCAGCGTCGAATCGTCAATCCGCGCGCCGGTGGCCTCGAACCAGACCTTGGAAAACAACGGCGTGCCGCCCGCGAACGAGATAACTTCGCGCCGCGGCGCTTCTTCGGTGAAATTGAACTTGATCCTATGGCTGTCCAGCAATTCGAGCGACGACACAAATCCCTGCACAACGTTCACGTATTCCGGCAGCCCCTGCTCCATGAAAAGATCGAACGTGAATTTGACGTCTTCAGCTGACATTGGCGTGCCGTCGGAAAACGTGACGTCGTCGCGCAGATTGAAAATCACCCAGTCGCGGCTTTCGGGGTATTCCATCGTCGTGCAAAGAAAGCAGTAGTTGCCGTAAGCATCATCCGCCGTGCCGACCAGGATGTTCTCGTACATCAGCGCCAGACCCGCGCCCGCGACGCCTTTGCGGGTGTAATTATTGAAGCTGTCAAAGTTGCCCGACGCCCAGGTGCTGATCTCTCCGCCCTTTGGCGCATCCGGGTTCACATAGTCCAGATGGGGGAAATCAGCGCCGTATTTCGGATCACCGAAGTTGGAATAGGCGTGCGTTATGGTGACGGGCTCGTGACTTTCGGCGCGTGCAAGGCCCGTCGCACCGAGGATCAACAAGACTGCCGTTGCCACAAAGATCAGCCATTTCCGAGGCTTGTCGCCAATATCATGCGTTGCGTTCAGGGCAATCGCAGCGGGGCGGCATGGCGTCATGTATCGGTCCTCCGTCAACTCAGGCGCATGGACATAGCCTATCGCATACAATTGTAGCTAGAAAATCATTTGTCGCATCTTCAAGTGCGCGTGTCTGAATATCTGGTGAACGCTTCGTGCGCACAAAAAAGGCCGGACGCAACGTCCAGCCTCGTTTTTATCCGACGTTTATGGTGTTTTAGCCGTCCAGACTGTCCAGCCAGGCGATCAAGTTCGCGCGATCTTCTACGTCCGACAAACCTTTGTAGGTCATCTTAGTGCCGGGCGTATAGCTTTTCGGATTGGTCAGAAACCCGTTCAGGGCTTCAGGCGACCAGCCGCCGTCTGTCGCGCCCAGCGCATCCGAATAGCTGTATTCCGCAACCGAAGCGACATCGCGCCCGACAACGCCAAAAAGGTGCGGGCCGGTGCCGTTCTTCCCGTCTTCGACCTTGTGACATGCCTGACATTGACGGAACAACCGCTCTCCGGCACCCGCATCCGCCGCAGCATAGACATCGCCAAAAGCCACCTCGACCGTTTCCTCGCCGCTTCCGTCATCGGCGCCGGTGTCGATCGTATAGGCCTGGTGTTGCTCACCATCGTGGCTTTGCGGCTCGTGATAAATGAACTCGGCAAAAAAGCCGCCCATCAGGAAGACCAGAAAGGCACCGCAAAAGCCGCCGACGATCTTCGTCAATGTCATAGTGTCGAACATGTCGCGTCCAGTTCTGTCGATGTTTGGCGGATATCTATCCGCTTCCCCTAACCGGCATCAAGAGATAAGAGCCGCGACCAACCGCCCTTTTTGCCGCAGACAGCACCAGGAATGGGATTATGACCGGTCGTATCGCGTTTCAGGGAGAGCCAGGCGCCTATTCGCACCAGGCCTGCGCCGAAACCCGCCCCGAGTTCGAAGCACTGCCGTGCCGCACCTTCGAGGACGTGATAAATGCTGTGCGATCGGGCGATGCCAATTTGGCCATGCTGCCGGTCGAAAACACAACTTATGGCCGTGTCGCCGATATTCACCGACTGCTTCCCGAAAGCGGGCTGCATATCGTCGACGAAGCCTTTGTACGCGTCCATATCAACCTGCTTGGGGTGAAGGGCGCCAATGTCAGTGACGTTGAAACCGCTTATTCTCATATCGTTTTGCTGCCGCAGTGCGGCAAGTTCCTTCGCGAAAAAGGCATCCGGGGGGCCGCCAGCGCCGACAATGCCCGGGCCGCGCGCGATGTGGCCGAAGCTGGTGACAAGACCCACGCCGCCCTGGCATCCGAATTGGCCGCAAAGGTCTATGGCCTCGATATCCTTGCCCGCAACATCGAAGACAACGATCACAACACAACCCGCTTTCTGGTGATGTCGGCCACACCCGACCTGACGCGCCGCGGCAATGATACGATGATCACCACCTTCGTCTTCCGCGTCCGCAATATTCCGGCAGCACTTTACAAAGGCATGGGTGGGTTTGCGACAAACGGCGTCAATATGACAAAGCTGGAAAGCTATATGGTCGATGGATCGTTTTCGGCGACGCAGTTCTATGCCGACATCGAAGGCCATCCCGATGACCGCGGCGTGCAATTGGCGCTGGAAGAGTTGGACTACTTTACCTCCGAGGTAAAAATCCTCGGCGTCTATCCCTCGGACCCCAAGCGGCGATAAAACCGCGTCGGGTTTTTCTTTCTGGCAAAAATACTCACGCGGGGTGCGGGGGACAGCGTCCCCCGCAAATGCCTCAGTTCACTGTCACCCAACGCAGAATAAAGAAGTTATCCGGCCGCTGCGTCAGGTCGATGTTGTCCTGCATACCCCAGACAATCGGTTGGACATACATCGGCACATAGGCGTGCTGGTCCTGCATGATGTCGACCACTTCGTCCAGCATTGCCTGGCGTTTACCCTCGTCAATCTCAGACTGGATCGGCGCCAGCAATTCATCGACGCGGGCGTTCGAGAACCCACCGAAGTTCCACGACCCCAGCTTTTTCTCAGGATTGGGCGTGGTTACCAGGAACCGGATCGGGTGTTCGTGATCGAAGGCACCACCGGGCGACCAGCCAAGCAGGTACATATCGAAGTTGTCGGCCCTGAGTTCCGGCCAATAGTTTTGCACCGGCATCGCATCCAATTCGGCGGTGACGCCAATTTGCGCCAACATGGCCGTGACCGCCTGACAAACGGCTTCATCGTTTAGATAGCGGTTGTTCGGGCACTTCAGCCCAAAGCCAAACCCATTTGGGTATCCCGCTTCCGTAAGCAGCGCCTTGGCGGCTTCGATGTCAAACTCCGGTCGCGCTGCGTTGGCCTGCGAATAACCACGCATCGGCGGGCTGACAAGCTGCGACACCGGCTCGGCTGACCCGCGCATGATCGTTTGCAATATCGCCGGAACATTGACCGTTTTCGCGATGGCCTCGCGCACGCGAACGTCCTGGAACGGATTGGCGTCGCCAGCGTTCGCACCATATTTCAGGGTGTCCGCCTCATGGGAAAACCCAAGCATGATCACCCGCGTTTCAGCACCGCGTATGACTTTGACACCATCGCGCCCATCGACGCGGTCGGCGTCCTGAATGGGCACCGGGTTGATCAAGTCCACCTCGCCGGACAATAGCGCCGCAACCGCAGTCGCCGAATTCTGGATCGGCGTGAACTCGGCGCGCGTCACGTTGTGCTCAACATCGCCCCACCAGCCATCAAATGGCTCCAGCACCGTCTTCAGTCCCGGCTGGCGTTCGGTCACCAGAAAAGCGCCGGTGCCATTGGCGTTCAAAGTTGCGAAGTTGCCGGTTTCCTTATCTGGCGTTGCGGCATTGTTCGCTTCGGCCCAACCCGAATCCATCATCATCCAGTTCGCGATCGAGGCCGGAAAGACCGGGTTCGGGGCCTTGGTCATAATGTCGACGGTATAATCATCGACCCGAATAACGTCGCTGACGGGCGCAAACCAGGATCGAACATCAGCGGATTCGCTTGACGCGCGTTCATAGGAAAACATCACGTCGTCGGCGTCAAAGTCGCTGCCATCGTGAAAAGTCACGCCTTCGCGCAGTTTGAACCGCCAGCCTTCGCCGGCACCGATGACCTCCCAGCTTTCGGCCAGTGCAGGTTCCAGCTCCATGCCCTTGTTCAGCCTGACAAGGCCCTCGTAGACGTTGTTCAGGAACCCAAGAACCGAGGCCGTATTGACGGCGTGCGGATCCATGGTCTGCGGATCGGTCTTGCCCGCCCAGCGAAAATCGGCGCCCTGTGCCGCACCGGCCACCATCAGCACCGAAGCCACAATCATCAGTCGTTTTGTCATTGAACATCTCCCGGGGTGCGCGGCCTAAATGACCGCCTGTTTTCAATTGCGTTCAGGCTGGCGATAGACGCGTTTGGGTGCAACTCACGGAACCGTGACAAAGATGCGTCCGAGCACTCTGCGCGCAGTTCGATGGCGGGCGGGGCGATGACCCCACCCGCTAAGCTTAACTAATTCAAGGTAAAATACTTGAACTTTGCGGCGTCGTCCGGTGCCACGATCGTACCGACGTTGCCCCTCATCCCCCAGTTCAGCACCTGATGATGGATCGGGATGTACAGCACCTCGTCCTGCACCGTTGACCAGATATCGGCGATCATGCCGTTGCGCTTGGGAAGATCGGTTTCCGACGCCAGTGCGACGATCTTGTCGTCAAGGTCGGGGTTGGAGTACCGCGTGCCGTTCCACGAGCCATACTTTTCGCCCTTGGTGTGAACCAGGAAGTTGAAAATATACTCGGAATCGTAGGTCGGAACGCCCCAACCCAGCATATAGAAATCGGTTGCCAGGTTGTTGATCAGCGGGAAATGCTGAGCCTTCGGCTTGGCATCCAGGTTCACCGTCACCCCAATCTGGGCCAGCATACCCACAGACGCCTGACAGATCGCCTCGTCATTGATGTAGCGGTCGTTCGGGCAATCAAGCTGGATCGAAAACCCGTCGCCATAGCCAGCCTCGACCATCAACGCCTTGGCTTTGTCGATGTTGGTCGCGGGCACCGCATCAAGATCGGCATTCCAGCCGTTTACGAACGGCGGCATGATCACACCAGCCGGTTGTGACTGGTCCCGCATCACCACCTGCTTGATCGCATCGCGGTTGATTGCCATCACCATCGCCGCGCGGACACGCTTGTCGGCAAACGGGTTCGCGCCTTCGACATTGTCGTTGGCCAGATCGGCATCGCCCATGTTCATGCCAAAGAATATGACCCGGTTTTGCGGCGCGGTGCGCACTTCAAGCCCATCGGCACTCGCAACCCTCGCAAGGTCCTGCACCGGAACGTCTTGGATGAAATCAACTTGGCCCGACAAAAGTGCCGCAACCCGCGTCGCGGCGTTCTGGATCGGTGTGTATTCGATCCGCGTCACCTGCATCGGGAACTGATCCTTGCCCCAGTAGCCATCGTTGATCTCAAGAACTGTTTTCACGTCCGGCTCACGGCTGATCAGCCGATAAGGCCCGGTGCCGTTGGCGTTTTTGGCGGCAAATGTGTCTTCGCCACCTTCATAGTCCTGAACTTTGGCAGCGTTGTTCGCTTCGGCCCAGCTTTTGTCCATGATGAACAAGTTGGTCAGGTTGTTCGCCATGATCGGGTTGGGTCCATCGGTCACGATCTCGACCACGTATTTCGACGGCGCGCGCACTTCAGTCACCGACGCCAGAAGTTCCTTGTAATCGGAATCGGGCGTCCTCGCGCGGTCGAGGCTGAATTTAACGTCTTCTGAATCAAACTCAGCGCCGTCATGGTATGTGACCCCCTGGCGCAGATTGAAAGTCCAGACATTCGGATCATCGGGCGACGGCCCCCAATCGGTCGCAAGTGCGGGAACGATGGCACCGGTCATGTCGCGCATGACAAGTGGTTCCATGATCTGATGCGCCAGGGCGCTGGTCGGGCCCTCGTTCTGGGCGTGCGGATCAAGCGTCAGCGCATCGCCTGCGCGCGCCCAACGAAGCGTTTCAGCCGAAGCTGCGCCAGCGATCAACGCAAAAACCGAGGCCGCAAGAAGCGTTTGGTTATGTATCATTGTATTCCCCCTGACATAAATTGAACTGCCAAGCAGTCTCGGCCTTGAACCGGCGATGTCAAGCGACGGGCGGGGGGCTTAGTCCGACAACACGTAACGTTTGTCGCAATACCCGCATTCGACCCAGCCATCTTTCGGGTCGATCAAAAGCCACACCCTGGGGTGACCAAGCGCGCCCTCGCCACCGTCGCAGGCGACACGCGATTGCTTCACCGTCTCTGTTTCGGGTGGTGGGAAGGCCGATCCGGCCTCGGGGATGTCAGACATCTGCGTCTCGCTTCGAACCTTGGGTCAGCGCGCATCTTACCCGTGACACTTGTAGGGGCAAGTAGGCTTCACACCGGGTCCCGGATTACTTTTGTCGCATCACCATCGGGCCAAGAAACCGTCCGCCAAGCAGATGCAGATGGAAATGCGGAACCTCCTGCACGCCGTCGTGCCCCGCGTTCGAGATTGTGCGATAGCCATTGCCATCGGCACCCAGGCCTTCCTCGGCGACGATATCGGAAAAACAGCGCCAGAAATCTGCGATTTCTTCCGCACTGGCCTGCGCCGCGAAATGATCGGCTGTCACATATCGGCCTTTCGGGATCATCAGGATATGGACCGGCGCCTGCGGATTGATGTCACGAAAAGCCAGCGTATGCGCCGTTTCCGCCACCGTCTGGTTTGGGATCTCTCCGCGCAGGATTTTCGCGAATATGTTCTGGTCGTCATAGACGTAGGCCATGGGTCTTCTCAGTCAATATAGAGGTAATCGGTTTGCGCGATATCCAGTGCTTTTTCGCGCTCGATGCCAAGGAATTTCGACAATGGGCCGGCGTTTTCTTCCGCACTGGCCTTTTCGCGGATCCGATAAAACTCGGGGAAATTCTGATCGCGGATCAGTTCGCTTTCGTGCGCCACATCGTTTCGGATCGTCGGCAACAGCGTGCGGAAGGCATCTTTCGGCGTCGAATCGCTGGCCAAACCCACGCGTCGGGCATGGCCTTGCAGATAGTCTTCCGAATACAGGCACTCAATCTCCAGAAGCCGGGTTTCGCTTCGGTCGTTATAGAAATCCCGGAACAATTCCAGATTTGAGGGATCCAGACAGATCATCAGACTATCGGCTTCGTAATAGTCAAAAAGCATCCGCATCAGCGCGCGGCGGTGGCGCGTGCGTTTGGCCAGCGATGCCTGAATGCCGCCCAGGTCCGGAAGCGGCGTTGCCTCTTCGTCAAACAGGAATTCGATGGCAGGAAGGTTCGAGACACTTCCCACCCGGTCCAGCAGGCGTTTCGCCACATGCCATTTCTTGCAGGTCACGATCATCAGCGCGCGTTCACGCCCAATCGTCGCGTCTTTTTCCCAGAACCGGGGCGCGAAGCGTTCGCCTATTCTGCCGCGCCCGGTCAGGAAGGTGAAAAGCCTGGGCCCTTCGTTTGATACGTCAAATGCCCAGCCGGTTTCCGAGTAAAGCGCGCCCAGGCGCGTTTTTAGCTCGCTGGCTTCGGAGCTGATTTTGCGGGCAAACAGGAAATCCTGCGCCAGCAGCAAATCGAAGTGATCATTGTAAAGCGTCACCGGCATCCCGTAATCCGAAAACATCAGGAACGTCGGTGTCCGGCTGTCGATCTCGATGTCCGGCACAAGATGGCGCACCAACGTCTGGAAAAAGGTCTCATCCGGGATCCAGGTTGTGCGGAAAAACCTTAATACGTCGGTGCGTTCGTCGATAAACTCAACGACTGCCTCGATGGTTCGCCGCCTGAGGCACCACCACTGGCTGCCTATCATCATCTGGATGTCGGCGGGAATGCTACGTTTCAGCCCCAGACGTTTTTGCAGATTGTAGGCGACATAAAATCGCTTTAGCTGATTTCGCTCATTAAACCAATGTCGATATATCAGCCGTTCTTCTTTGAACCCCGTTTTGATCCAGTCGCTTTGAAAGAAATCAAGGCTTTCGATGAAATCAGTGTCGCGGTCATCAAGGTAGGTGTGAATGTATTCCGCCGTTTTGATCGGCATACAGTCACCCGACAACATGTAAAAATGCGTCGCCCTTGGAAACGCGGCAAGGGCAGAGCGAACAGCGCTAAGCGTGGCGCCAACAAGGCTCCATTCGCCCCAACCGCATTTCAGACGTTTCTGCGCGAAGACAACGTCGGGGTTGTCCTTCAAAGCACCCTGCAAACGCTCAAAGGCCGACTTTGGTGCTCGGGCATCGAAGTGAATTGATACCTTGTCACCAGCCGCAGTCAGCCGTTCAGCCTGCGAAACAATCGCATCTGGATTCTTGTGACATAGAAGGATGTAGGCGATCTGCGCCATCCCCTGCCTGTCCTCGCCTGATTTACCCCAATTAAACGCTTAACGCATGTCGAGGGATTGAAGAACCCTCGGAATTTTGCTTCTTTGCAGAAAATATTCGAACGTCGGTTCATTTTTTAGTCAAAGGCATTCGCACGTATGGGATTTCCGGGCACATGGATGACGACCAGCGAAAGCATGGTCTATAGGGTCGTGCCGAAATGCGCGTGCTCCAGCATTGGCCAGATCATGTACTACTCGGATCACGGCGCGTTCTTTGACGGCGACATCCATGATGCACGGACCGGAATGCACAAATGGGCCATGGACGACAGCCAGCAGCTGATCGAAGACAATGTGCAGGGCCACACAAGCTTTGCGTTTACATGCGTGCGCAATCCCTACAGGCGTATTCTGTCATCCTTTTTCGACAAGATCGCCGGCATTCAGCGCAACGGTCAGCGGTATCGCGGAAATCTGGTGCCGCAGCTGGCGCAGCAATACGGCATCGACGTCGAAGGTGATTTCGATCAGATCGCAATGTTTCGCCGGTTCCTGCTGTTTGCCCGCGATACCGTGCAGTTTAGAAAGCCGATGGACCCCGACATCCACTGGTCATCGCAATCGGGCCATATCTCGACTTTCATTGTAAACGGCGGCCATTTCGACCGGATTATTTGGACCGAAAAATTTGACGACGGGATGCAATCCGTTCTGGACAGCATCGACGCACCGGTACCGATCGACTTGCAGACAATTCCCCGCTTCAACGAAAGCGAAGATCGCGGCCCCAAGCGCGCTCATCCGGTCGAGGATTATTTCGACGACCTGTCGGTTCACCTGACCTATGAGATGTACAAACGCGATTTTACGCTGTTCAAATACGATTTCGCGGACCCGTCGAACAAGTTGCCGACCGGCGAGATCGACTTTGAGGAAATCCACGCCAAGCTGGGACACTAAAGCGGTTTGCGTTTTCAATGAGATGTCGTGCATCAAATTTGCGTTCGAAATAAGCAGGATGCTGATGGCGAGGCAGCGAAATTTGATTCAAAGTGAACGCAAAACGCGCTAGTCGTCTGAAGTAATCGTTTCAGCGAAGCTTGCGACGCGCTGCTTGAACCGCTTCGTCAACGAACCTTTGGTCAGTTTCAAGGTCTGGATAAACAGTCGCGACGACAGCGTCGTCGGTTTCAGGTCCATTGAAACCAGGAGCCGGGTTCGGGCCTTGGATAGCGGAACCAGATCGATCACAGCCAGACACACAACGCCCGCGCCGCGGCTTTCTATGGCGTAACTGGTGCCCGGATCGACCGCGACAAGTTCTGCCTCGACGTCATGCTGCCTGCTTCGCCATTTGACCTTTGCCTGCCAGCGCGCACCGATATTCGGCGGCGGGCAATTTTCGTCGCGCGCGACGTCGATCCCGCGACGAAGCATCTGACGCTCGAAACCATCGAAATCGATCACGGCATCATAAACGTCGCCGATCGGAGCTTCGATATCTTCGCGCGTGGAAAGCTTCATACCCCCTGATTGCGCTTAGTCGAGCGTATCGGCAAGCCAGTTCTCGATCAGGAACCGCGCGATAGAGCCTTTGCGGGCCGCCTTTAAGTCAGGATCGGAACCGGTCAGCGCCTCCATCATCCGTTCTTTGGTCACCCAAAGCGCGTCTTCAATCTCCTTGGGGTCAATTTTCAGATCGCGGCTCAAGGCTAGCCCGCGGCATCCAAACATCAATGACGAAGGGAACGGCCAGGGCTGCGAAGAAAGGTATTCGACGTCACCGACGATAATGCCCGCCTCCTCAAAGGTTTCTCGTCGCACGGCGGCTTCGATGGTCTCGCCGGGTTCGACAAAGCCAGCAAGTAGCGAATACATGCCCGCGGGCCAGTCCGGGCTGCGCCCGACCAGAACCGAATTGCCCTGCGTTATCAACATGATCACAACCGGATCGGTGCGCGGAAAGTGCATCGCGCCGCAAGCGTCGCACCGCCGCTGCCACCCCGCCTCGGCCACGCGGCTTTTGGCACCGCACTTCGCGCAAAACCCATGACTGTCGTGCCACGCAAGTATCGCTTTCGCGGTCGCCACAAGCTCGGCATCGCGCGGCGTCAGGCGGGTCATATTCACGCGAAGTTCGCCAAAAACCTGCGACGCGGGCAAGGCCGGATGCGCTTGCTCGGAAGGGTCGGAAAACGCGCCCACGGTATCGGCGGTATCAGCCGGCTCCCAGCCGGAAATGTCCTGCGCAAACCGTGCGACACCATTGTCGAGCCCCAGAAAAATCGGCGCTTCAATCGCCAGGGCCAAAACGGCATGATCAAATGGCAGCCAAACCGGCGCGCGCGTTTCGCCATCCAAAAGCGGCTTGCCGCGCCAGACCGGCAGCACGCCCGACGATGGACCTGCGGCCAGTTTCGCCAGGGCGTCCGGCTGGCTTCGAAGCTCCGCCGCTCGGTCCAGCCCGGACCCGCCAAATGTAACCGATTCTGCGCTTTTCATTTACCTGTCGCCAGTTGCCCCGGCCCAAATGCCACGACAGGGCGAACTTCGCAAATGTTCAAAGCCTCACCAAATTCAGTGGGTTGCACACGCGGATCTGCGGCCTAACCTGTGACCCTGGTTTTTAGGCTAGGTATCGCGACAAATTCATGGTCCCATTGAAGGATAAATACGAAAATTCTTGGAGAGAATTATGCCACGTTCGATCGGACCGGCGATGAGCCGGCGTTCATTCCTTGCCACCACTGCTGGCGCGTCTTTGATTGCCGTGCATCCGTTTTCCGCCCGCGCCGCCGCCGGGCAGGCGCATCTGCGGATCATGGAAACCACCGATCTTCACGTCCACGTCTGGCCGTATGATTACTATTCCGACAAAGCGCGCGACACCATCGGCCTTGCCCGCACCGCCGCGCATATCGCCAGCATTCGTTCAGAAGCCACAAACTCGCTTTTGCTCGATAACGGCGACTTCCTTCAGGGCAACCCGATGGGCGACTACATCGCTTTCGAGCGGGGCATGAAGGAAGGCGACATGCACCCGGTCATTACAGCATTGAACACGATTGGCTTTGAGGCCTCGACGCTTGGCAACCATGAGTTCAACTATGGCCTCGATTTCCTTTTGAAATCGCTCGCAGGTGCCGACTTCCCGATCGTATCTGCCAACGTTGTAAAATCCGAAGGCGCGGACCCCACCAAGGACACAACGCTGATCAAGCCATATGTGATCCTGAACCGGACGCTGAAAGACGGCGCTGGCGAGGAGCACGCGATCAAAGTCGGCCTCATTGGATTTGTCCCACCCCAGATTTTGAATTGGGACCGCAAACACTTAGAAGGCAACGTAACCACTCGCGACATCCTTCAGTCCGCGCGCGCCTATGTGCCACAAATGCGCGAAGAAGGCGCTGACATCATCATCGCACTTTCGCATTCGGGCATCGGGTCTGCGGACGAAAGCGATGGCATGGAAAACGCCAGCGTGCCACTGGCCGCTGTCGATGGAATTGACGCGCTATTGACCGGCCACAATCACCTCGTGTTCCCATCACCGACGTTTGCCGATTATGCCGCCGTCGATGCCGAAAAGGGCCTGATACACGGCAAGCCCGCGACGATGGGTGGTTTCTGGGGCTCGCACCTTGGTGTTATCGATCTGATGCTGGAACGCGACGGCGGCGAATGGCGGGTTGTGAACACCGCCGTCGAAACACGGCCAATTTCGAAGCGGAACGAAGACCGCTCGATAACCGCATTGGTCGAAAGCGAGCAAAGCGTTCTGGACGCAACCGCCGCTGATCACGAAGCGACGCTGGCTTATGTTCGCCGCGGTGTCGGCAAAACCGCAGCACCGCTGCACAGCTATTTCGCGCTTGTCGCCGATGACCCCTCGGTTCAGATCGTTTCGATTGCCCAGAAGTGGTATATCGAAGAGATGATGAAAGGCACGGCTTACGAGGGTATCCCGATCCTTTCAGCGGCAGCACCATTTAAGGCCGGCGGTCGTGGCGGGCCTGACTACTACACCGACGTTCCTGCCGGAGATATCGCGATCAAAAACGTCGCGGACTTGTATCTTTATCCGAACACAGTTCGCGCGGTGAAGATCAGCGGTGCCGAAGTTCGTGACTGGCTTGAACGGTCGGCAGGTATTTTCAATCAGGTCGAGCCGGGTTCAAACGACACCGTGCTTCTGAACCCGGCATTCCCGTCTTACAATTACGACGTGATGGACGGCGTCTCTTACGAAATCGACCTCAGCCAACCTTCGAAGTACGGGCCCAAGGGCGAGGATTTGAACCCGGATGCGAATCGGATCAAGAACCTGTCTTTCAGTGGCGCGCCGGTGACCGATGACATGGAGTTCGTGATCGCCACAAACAATTACCGCGCCAGCGGTGGTGGCTCGTTCCCGGGTGCCGATGGTTCCACGATCATCTTCGAAGCCCCCGACACCAACCGCGATGTGATCGTGCGATACATCGTCGAACAGGGCACTATCCAGCCTTCGGCGGACGCGAACTGGAAATTCTCGCCTTTGGAGAACACCACCGTTCTGTTCGAATCCGGACCAAAAGCGACCGACTATATCGACGACCTGAAAGGTGTGGAAATCACACCAGCCGGTGACGGCGCAGACGGGTTTGCGCTCTATCGACTGAAGCTCTAGTTGGAATGCAGCGCGCCGTCACCGGCGCGCTGCTCTAACAACCGACATTCTATCCCGCCCGCCGCATCGCTTTGGGCGTCGTGCCTGTCCAGTCGTGGAATGCGCGAATGAACGAGTTCGGGTCGTCATAACCAAGCAGAAACGCAACCTCGGCGCTCGCGAGATCGGTGCCCAGAAGATAGGTTTTCGCCAATCGGGCGCGAATATCCTGAAGCTCGGATTGAAAGCCAGTATCTTCCGCACCGAGTTTCCGTTGCAAGGTTCGAGGGCTCATTCCCAACCGCTGCGCCACGTTATTTACATCGCCCTGACCGCTAGGCAGCGCCTCGATCAGCGACGCGCGAACGCGCTCGGAAACCTTGGCACTTTCAGCCAGTTCGTCCAGCCGAAGCCGTAGGTCCGGCTCGAACGCCGCGAACAACGCCGGGCTGGCCGAAACGAAGGCCCGCCGCGCATCCTTGGGTGAAAACACCACGCGATCAAACGGACCCTGCCGAAGACGGTGACCGAAAAATTTGGCATAAGCCCCGCTTTCCGGTGGCCGCCGCATCTCGACCGCGATCGGGCGTATTTCTTCCCGCGTCGCCAACCGCGCCAAATGCACCAGGAAAACCAGCTCTGCCGCGACAAACTGGTCTGGCAATTCAATGCCCGGCTCTGGCCCGTATGTCAGCTCAAGACCGCCAGCCAGATCGTGCGCCTCAAGTACCAGCGGCCCGGTCAGCGGCTTGTATTGCGACAGCCGCGCGGTCGCGACCACCAGGTCCGGGCTGGAAAGCGCGGCAAAAAGCGGCGGGCTGAAAACGTCCGGCGATATTGCCTGACCCATCACAAGGCCCGGTGCATCGCCGCCAACTGCCGTGCTCCACGCACTCCAAAGACGGAAAAATTCATCGGGCGGCAACTTTGGCCGCGGTCGGGCAAAAAGATCGCCGGGCAAGTCAGCGGCGCGCAGGATATCTGCCGCGCGCAATCCAAGCCCACCCATCAGCGCAGCCCAGTTGTGATCGAGTAGGAACGGGCGGGTCAATACATGCCCTCGGCAACAAGGACCGTGCGTTTATTTTGGATCAAGTGCTGTGCTCCGCGTCTGATTCCCGCCGGAATACCCAACAAATTGCGACAATGCACTCGCAAATCGCGCCAGACATGCGGCTAATTTATCAAACCGCTGCACACATCGCTCCGGCCTTGCGAATCTGCGACCCGGATATTAGATCAATGCCCGAGAGGTTGGCGCGGGCAGGCGCCTCGCCAACCCGGTCAGATCCGGAAGGAAGCAGCCGTAACGAGCCCCGCTTGGGTCGTTGTCCAGCCTCTCACCTGAATACCTGACGGAGGTTTTGTGGTCATTGTTGGATGCTTGAGGGCCGCGCGCGGGTAGTGCCCGCATTTGGCCCGCGACGATGTCACACGCGATCCGCGCTCGTGACCGAATTCTCTCGTTCAGGGCAATCATAAAATGACCAAACTCACCTACGCTGACCTCGGCTGGACCGCGCATTTCGCGCACCAGGCCGACGCTGAAACCACCAATCCCCTCCGCATTGCTGAAGTTCACCGGGCTGCGGTCACCGCCATGTCCCCCGAAGGCACGGTCACGCTTGATGCTCCGGGCGGCACTGGCACGCTTGCGGTGGGCGACTGGGTTACCGCCGAAGGCGGTGTTGTTACCCACATCTTCGACCGGCAAAGCAGCCTGAAGCGCCGCGCCCCCGGAACCGACGCACGCGAGCAACTGATCGCCGCCAATGTCACCACTTTGGGCATCGTCACATCGTGCAACGCCGACTTCAACGAAGCACGTATCGAGCGGTATCTGATACTGGCCGCCGAGGCCGATTGCCTGCCGCTGGTCGTGCTGACCAAGGCGGACCAAACCGACGACCCGGACGACTACATTCACCGGGCCGAGCGCCTGTCGCCGCTGCTGACCGCAATCGCCATCGACGCCACCGATCCGCTGGAGGTTAAGCGACTGCACGCATGGTGCCGCGCAGGCGACACCTTGGCGCTGGTCGGCTCGTCAGGCGTTGGCAAGACAACCATTCGCAATAGCCTGACCGAAGAGCCAGCCGCCACACAAAGCACCCGCGAAGGCGACGCGAAGGGCAGGCACACAACAACGTCGCGATCGCTGGTTCGGACGTTGGCCGGGGGCTGGCTGATCGACACGCCGGGGATGCGCGCACTTCGGCTGTCTGACGTGGGTGCGGGCATCGAGGCGGTTTTTGCCGACATCGAAGACCTTACCGCGACCTGCAAATTTTCCGATTGCGCGCACGATACCGAACCCGGTTGCAGTGTGCAGGCAGCACTTCAGGAAGGCTCGATTGACCCTGACAGATTTCGCCGCTGGCAAAAGCTCAGGGCCGAGGATATTCGAAACTCCGAATCCATCGCGCAAGCGCGCGCACGCGGCAAAGGCTTTGGTAAAATGATCCGCAAGGTTGTGAATGAAAAGAAGGCGAAACGGGGCAACTAAGCGGATTGCGCCTTTAAATGAACCAAAGTGCATTGAAATTTGCGTTCGAAATCAGCAGAATGCTAATCGAGAGGCAGCGAATTTTCATTCATTATTGGCGCAATCCGCTCTAAGCGCTTTCTGCCCAGACAACGAACCCCACCACGCCAGCAGCCAAAACCACAGCAACGATCAGTGGCACCGCGCCAAGCGTTCGCGCACTGGCCCCGCGTGGCCACAGCCGTGAGACGCCAAAAACCGCAAACGCCAACACGCCCGCGATCCCCTGCCAGCCCAGAAACACCGCCGGTTTGTTCAGCCCGTCGGGAAATCCGGCACCCTCGTAAGGCGCACGCACATAGGCGACAAAGGCATAGGCAAAGACGATCACCCATCCGGCGTAAAGTGCGGTAAAGACGAACCGCACACTGTCAGACGGCTTGTTCATTGCGTCCACCCCAGCCGTTCGAACATCGGGATCGCAGCCCAGGCCCGCTGGCTTTCGGTTTCAACGGCGCAGGGCCGCGCCGCGCGCAGCCGTTCCAGTGCTGGATCCGCGTCTTCTCCAGCCTCGACCATCAATCTCATCAAAGCCATCCCCGACCGCCCGCACCCGCCATAGCAATGCGCCAAAACCTTCCCGCCGCCCTCAAGTGCGCGGTGCGCATCGCCCGAGGCATCGGCCCACAGCGCCGCAATCTCCTGCGACGCAGCGCCGAGATCGCTGACCGGCAGGTGGTGCCAGCCAATGCCCAGTGCCGCGAAGTCTTCGCTTATGGTTTCCGCCCCGACCCGCCGAAGCTCGGCATCGGACACCATGGTCAGGACCAGCGATGGCCGCCACCGAACCAACCTCGCGAAGTCGGCGAGAAAGTCACCGCGTCGGCCAGGGATCGGCGCGATCCCTAACCAGCCATCGCCGCATTGCAATTCGCTGACACTCCATTCAGCCATTTCGCCTTCCACCGCCACGCATCAAGTTCCTGCCACAACCTACTACTGCAATGCCGGGGCACTCCAACGATTTCGGCAAATATCGTCACGTCGGGCGGTGGACCCTCACGGCCGGGCGGTTTAGTGTCGGTGGGTCACCTATCCGCGCGAGGCTCATGAGCGACACCACCGACACCGGCTATCAGGTTCTGGCCCGGAAATACCGGCCCGAGACCTTTGCCGATCTTGTCGGTCAGGATGCCATGGTGCGAACGTTGAAAAACGCGTTCGAAGCTGACCGGATTGCCCAGGCCTTTATCATGACCGGCATCCGCGGCACCGGCAAAACCACCACCGCGCGGATCATTGCCAAGGGCATGAACTGCATCGGACCGGACGGAACAGGCGGCCCCACAACCGACCCCTGTGGCGTGTGTGAAAACTGCGTTTCAATCACCGCAGGCCGACACGTCGACGTTCTGGAGATGGACGCCGCCAGCCGCACCGGCGTCAATGACATCCGCGAGATTATCGACAGTGTTGCCTATCGCGCGGCCAGCGCGCGCTTTAAGATCTACATCATCGACGAAGTTCACATGCTTTCGACCAACGCATTCAATGCGCTTCTGAAAACGCTGGAAGAACCGCCCGCGCATGTGAAATTTATCTTCGCCACCACCGAAATCCGCAAGGTCCCGGTCACCGTCCTTAGCCGCTGCCAGCGCTTCGATCTTCGCCGGATCGAGCCCGAAGTGATGATCGCGCTTCTGCGCAAGATTGCGGCGGCTGAAAAGGCCGAATTATCCGACGAGGCTTTGGCGCTGATCACCCGCGCTGCCGAAGGATCGGCCCGCGATGCCCAGTCGCTTTTGGATCAGGCCATCAGTCACGGTGCCGGGGAACCCACGGTCGAACAGGTTCGCGCGATGCTTGGTCTGGCCGACCGGGGCCGGGTTATGGATCTTTTCGACATGATCATGTCCGGCGATGCCGCAGGCGCGCTGACCGAACTTAGCGCGCAGTATGCCGATGGTGCCGACCCCCTGGCGGTGTTGCGCGATCTGGCCGAAATAACGCACTGGATCAGCGTGATCCGCATAACGCCCGAAGCCGCCGACGACCCAACGGTCGGCCCGGATGAACGCGCGCGCGGAATTGGGATGGCCGAAAAACTGCCGATGCCGGTGCTGGCGCGGATGTGGCAGATGTGCCTGAAAGCGCTGGAAGAAGTGTCATTGGCACCCAACGCGATGATGGCCGCCGAAATGGCGGTGATCCGCATGACGCATGTGGCCGAGCTTCCCACACCCGGCGATCTGGTCGCCAAACTTAAGGATGCCACGCCGCCACCTCCTTCTGGCGGCGGCGGCGCACCTGCACCCAGGGCAACCGCAGGGACAACAGCCGTCGCCGACCGGCAGACAGCGATGACCTCAGGCGGGGGCGTATCCGCTTCGGGCAGCCAAACCGCACTGGCCCAGGCACCCGACAGCGCGCTTGCCCGGTTCCCGACATTTCAACACGTTGTGGATCTGATCCGCGCGAACCGCGATGTGAAACTGCTGGTCGAAATTGAAGGCGGCGTGCGGCTGGTCAGCTATCAACCGGGCCGGCTCGAATTTGAACCTGCGCCAACCGCCGCGCCGGATCTGTCGCAACGCCTTGGCGCGCGACTGCTTAGCTGGACCGGTGTTCGCTGGGCGGTGTCCGTTGTGACCGAAGGCGGCGCGCCCACTATCACCGAGGCCCGCGATGCCGAAAAGCTGGCCTTGCGCGCCGAGGCCAGTGGCCATCCGCTGGTCGCGGCAATTCTGGCGGCCTTTCCAGGTGCGAATATTGGTGATTTGAAGACGCCGGACGAGATTGCAACCACGGCCGCCAGCGACGCGCTGGCCGAGGTCGAAGACGAATGGGACCCTTTCGAAGATAATTAGGAGAGCGAAATGCTGAAAAACCTGGGCGGCCTGGCCGACATGGGCAAGATGATGAAGGCCGCGCAAGAAATGGAAGCCAAAATGGGCGAGCTTCAGGAGCGGATGAGGACCAGCTACGTCATCGGCGAAAGCGGTGCCGGTCTGGTCAAGGCGACGGCCACCGTCAAAGGTGAACTGACCGCGCTGGATGTCGACCGGTCGATCTTCAACCCGGACGAGAAAGAAGTCGTCGAGGACCTGATCCTTGCGGCTGTCAAAGAAGCACAGACAAAGGCGACCGCGAAATATCAGGAAGAGATGCAAACGCTGACCGACAGCCTCGGCCTGCCCGCAAATATGAAATTACCATTTTAGGTCGGCTCCGCCGACCTGGTGCGATAGAGCGGATGCACAACGTGCATCTGCGACAGCGCACACCCTCGAATATTTACGGAGCCACCCCCTGTCCACAGCACCAACCGAGCTGGAAACGCTGATTGAAATGATGGCCAAACTGCCGGGGCTCGGGCCCCGGTCGGCGCGTCGGGCCGTGCTCCATATGATCAAAAAGCGCGGGCGCTTGCTGATCCCGCTTGCCGACACGCTGAGACAAGTGGCCGAAACCGCGCGGACATGCCTGAATTGCGGCAACATCGGCACGACCGACATCTGCCAGATATGCCAAAGCGAAAAGCGCGCGATCGGCGAACTGTGTGTGGTCGAAGACGTCGCCGATCTTTGGGCGATGGAACGCGCCGCAGTGTTCAAGGGCCGTTACCACGTCCTGGGCGGAACCCTCAGCGCCCTGGATGCTGTTGGCCCCGATGAATTGCGCATCCCCAAGTTGCTGGACCGCGTTCAAACCGAAGACATCACGGAAGTTATCCTGGCGCTGAACGCCACCATCGACGGACTGACGACCGCGCACTACATCGCTGATCAGCTGGCCGGGCGTGTTGTTGTGACGTCATTGGCCCAGGGCGTGCCGGTGGGCGGCGAGCTGGATTATCTTGACGACGGAACCATCACCGCAGCACTGAAGGCGCGCAAGGCGCTTTAGGTCTTCGCGTGCTGCCAAGGCATTAAAAGTGATAGACATACTAAGACAATTAGCACGAGGGATCCGATGACCGAGCCAGATGACGAAAAAATCATGGGCCGTCTGCAAGGCGAGCAGATCGAGCCGAAAGAGGAAGAAACGCTCCTCCTGCGCCTTATATATGTCGTGCTAATCGCAATCATGATCTCGATCGCGCAGACGATACTGGGCGTCGCGACCGTGGTTCAGTTTATCATCATGATCCTGAACAAGAAGCAGCCAAATGAACGGCTAGCGGATTTCGGCACCGATCTGGGGATATGGATCGCGAAAGCAGCGCGCTTTCAAACTGCCGCCAGCGACGTAAAGCCATGGCCCTGGAGCGAATTGGATTAAGCGAGTTTGCGGTTATAGCCGCGACGCGAACCGGGACGAAGTGAGGCGCTGAGCTTGGTTGCGACGACGATGATTGCGCCACGGAATTGGCGCCCCACCTGTCGTTTGGTCGAGCGCTATTCCGACACACGTTTTTCCGTCGGTTCGCCGCCGAAATGTTGCCAGAACTCCTGGCGCACGTGGTGATGGGGAAATGCTGTGCCAGGTTGCCCGACATCAAGAAATTCGCATAGCGGCCCCCAACCTTCCGCCACATTGAAGACCAGCAACTGGTCCGCAGGCACCACATCCCGCACCCGCTGATTGTTTGCGCGGAAGGCCGCAATGGCTGACGTCCGGTCGGTATAATCCGAAAACGTCTGCGGCAGAATGCCGGCCTTCATTATTGTGAATATATCCCGGATTTCCGGCGGGAGTTCGATGGTGTCCAGCTGCCGGAAGAATTTGCCGATCGTGCCGTTAAAGCTGGACCACCAGTCTTCTTCGGGGCGTTCGGTGTGGATCACCTTGGCGTCGGGAAATGCGATCAGCGACATTTCCCAGCAAGACGCGCCGGGCCAGTCGACCTGGGAATTGTATCCCTGAAACACATCCGCCCAATCAACGTCCGCGCCGGCAAATATTGCCTTCCAATGACGCAGCTGATCGGGGTTCTCCATGATCTCGGTCATATGATGCGTGGGTCCGAAACCAAGAATGCCAAGGGCATCCTTCATCGTCATTGTGCCGGTGCGCCCAAAACCTGAGCCAACAATCTGCAAGGACATCCCGCTCTCCTTGTTGTCTGGGTTAAGAAGTGATTGGTGCCACGAGTTTTATTGAATATCTTTCACAAAACAGCAAACGAAACGATTTCACGAATGATGAACGAAATTCAACTTCACCGGTTGGATCTAAATCTTCTTGTTACATTCGACGCGCTTATGGACACGCGAAGTGTCACGACCGTTGCTGCAAAACCGGGGAAAACGCCCTCTGCGGTCGGCCATGCGCTGGGGCGTTTGCGCGAACAACTGGTCATTGCAGGAATGGCCTTCAGTGGCCGCGCGGCATGTTGATCAATTGCTATGAGGATCTGATCCGGTTTGCTGACGAAAAAATTGGCGCGATGGACGTCGTGAAACTAAAAAGGGCCAGCTGAAATCCAAACAAAAACCCCCGGCAAAAAGCCGGGGGTTTTTGGGCAGCAGAGGGAACTTTTATTACGCCTTGTCGTCGTCCTCATCGTCCGCATCGTCCGGCAGATTGAACAAGGTATCGGCGTCCAGAATTTTTTCTTCTTTCGGCTTTTCATCTTCGCTGTCGCTAAGCGAAAACGTCTCAAGCCCGGAAATTGCCGTCGGTATCTTCGGCTCGGCCTCGTCCATGCCAAGCGATTGCTCGGTCGACACGAGCTTGCGCCGCTCGTCGTCCGACATAACCCCGCCTTCCTTGGCCTTTTTCTCGTTGGCTTTCTGCACGGCGGCATCAAGTTCGGTCTGTTTGGTCAGACCCAACGCCACCGGATCAACCGGCTGAATGCTGTTTATATTCCAATGCGTGCGCTCGCGAAGTGACAGGATCGTCGGCTTTGTCGTGCCCACCAGCTTCGAGATCTGGCCGTCGGTAAGTTCGGGGTGAAACTTCACCAGCCAAAGGATCGCCGCTGGGCGGTCCTGACGCTTGGATAATGGCGTATAGCGCGGCCCGCGGCGTTTTTCTTCGCCCACCGCCGCCGCATTGAACTTCAGCTCAAGCGGGTGCACCGGATCTTTTTCACCGGCGTCAATTTCGTCCTGCGTCAGCTGGTTGTTGGTGATCGGGTCGAAACCCTTGACGCCGGCGGCAACATCGCCGTCCGCAATCCCCTGAACCTCCAGCTCGTGCAGCCCACAGAAATCCGCGATCTGCTTGAAGCTGATCGTGGTGTTATCCACAAGCCAGACGGCGGTGGCTTTGGCCATGATCGGTTTGTTCATTGCATGTCTCCTGACAAATCTCTCTCGCGCCGGGAAAACGGCTGGTCCCGGTGGACCACATCCTCGTTTTCGGAGAAGTTGGCAGATATATAATCCCGGCGGGCGGAAGAGGAAAGAGGAAATGCGCTGGTTACTTCTGTGGCTTATCGCAGCGGGCTCTGCCGTAGCCGAGGGTGAGCGCGCGGGCGAGTTTGACTATTACGTCCTGTCCCTTAGCTGGTCGCCGACATGGTGCGCGCTCGAAGGTGACCGGCGCGGATCCCCGCAATGCGACGCGGATTCTGATTTCGGCTGGGTGCTGCACGGGCTTTGGCCACAATACGAAAATGGCTGGCCCAGCTATTGCCGCACAGGCCACCGCAATCCATCGCGCGCCGAAACCGCCGCGATGGCCGACATCATGGGGTCTGGTGGAAGCGCCTGGCACCAGTGGAACAAACACGGCCGATGCTCGGGTCTTTCGCCCGATGACTATTTTGCGCTGGCCCGCGAGGCCTACGCCCCGCGTTACCCGGCCGGATGTGCTCCGCAGCCTGAAAACCGCGGTGCGCATTCCGGCGTCGGTGATCGAAGAGGCGTTTTTAGAAGCGAACCCCGAATTGTCACCCGACGGCCTGACCATCACCTGCAAGGCCGCGCGCATTCAGGAGGCGCGGCTTTGCCTTGACCGCGAACTTGCGCCACGAGAATGTTCCGCGTCGGTGGCGCGGGATTGCACGATGAGTGGCGCGCTTTTTAGCCCGATACGCTAGGGCGCTCGGCGCATTTACAAAATTTTCATCTTTATTAACAAAGTGTTGCGTAACCCATGGGTTACTCGGCGCCGACCTTCAAAACAATCTTCCCGATATGATCGCCTTCCAAAGCACGGTGCGCGTCCGCCGCATTTTCCAGCGCAAATTCGCGATCCATAACCGGGCCAATACGCCCTGCCTCCAGCAGCGGCCAGACTTGCGCACGAAGCTCTTCTGCAATTTCAGCCTTTGCCGCAACCGATTGCGGGCGAAGCGTTGTGCCGCTGATGGTCAGGCGGCGGACCATGATCTCGGCAAAGTTCAACTCCACCTTCGGTCCGCCCAGGAACGCGATCATCTGCAATCGACCACCGGTTTTCAGCGCCTTGATATTGCGCGGTATATAGCTCCCCCCCACCATATCAAGGATCAGATCGGCACGACCCGCGTCGCGCATGACGCTCACAAAATCCTCGTCGCGGTAATTGATCGCTCGTTCTGCACCGATCTCTTCGCAGACCCGTACCTTGTCGTCAGATCCCGCAGTGGCGAAGGCGCGCGCACCAAAGGCAGTTGCAAGTTGGATTGCCGTTGTGCCAATGCCCGATGTGCCGCCGTGAACAAGAAAAGTCTGCCCCGCCTTCAGGCCGCCCGCCATGAAGACATTGGACCAGACGGTGAAAAACGTCTCGGGCAGGCAGGCTGCTCGATCCAGCGACATATTTTCGGGGACGGCCAGACAATGCGCGGCCGGTGCCGTTGCAAATTCGGCATAACCACCGCCGGGCAATAGTGCGGTCACGGCATCGCCTTCGGCCAGTCCAGAAACACCCGGTCCTAGCGCCGCGACTTGGCCCGCCGCCTCCAATCCTGGAAGATCCGAGGCATCCGGAGGTGGCGCATAGCTTCCTGCGCGCTGCAGCGCGTCGGGGCGGTTCACCCCGGCGTATGCCACCCGGATCAGCACCTCGCCGACACCGGGTTCGGGAACCGGACGTTCGGTCAGGGTCAGAACCTCAGGCCCGCCGGGTTCGCGAATTTCAACCGCGCGCATTGTATTTGTCATGGGATATTCCGCCGAATTTCAAGCAACACGTCAGGACACCGGACCCTTCCAGCGTCCGGGAAAATCGTCCATCGCCGCCGGATCAGGTGCATTCAGTCTGTCAAACAGCGCCGATTGCAGCGACATCAGCGGCTTGGTCCGCGGGTTCTCGCGAAGCCGCGCCTTCAGTTTTTCGATCTTCATGACGTCGTCAATCCGCCGGTCGATAAACGCCGCTGTTTCGGCGTGATCCGGGCTGTCGTCGCCTAGCCAGTATAGAACACTTGCCGCCCAGACGCCCGAAAGCGTGGCGCGCTTTGAATACCAGTTGCCGTCGCGCGAGGTATCGCCAAGCGCGTTCCAGATATGATCTGCCGTTTCCCAGAGCAGACGCGCGCCCGTCGGCGCATGGGCCGGAAGCGCAAACAGCGTCGAGGCGCGGCGCACCGGCTCTTTGTCGGTCATGGCGTCGACCCGATAGCGAAGCGCGGTCGCGACTTTATCGCGAAAACGCATCTCGAAAAGATCGGCCTGCGCCAGACGCTCGACCATCGCCGCATCACCCTGACGGTGAAAGGCGATCGCAAGGTCAATCGCACCGCGCGGGCAGATTGTGCGCGCATTTTCCAGCGATACTCCGGCCTCCTCGGCGGCCGCGGAAAAGCTCTTGTCCGACCATCCATCAAAGGCGACATGGGGCAGGATTGCCGCGAGCAGAAGGTCCCTATTTGTCTCGGAATTTTCGGTCATCACACGCGGTGTTTCGGGTCCATCGGGGCGGTAGACAAGTCTTGCCGCCTTTGCTATAGCGCCACTTCCTGCAATTCTTATGGAACTCTAACTTAGAAAGGTGGTGACAACCACATGCAGGTCAGTGTTCGCGACAACAATGTCGATCAGGCGCTTCGTGCGCTGAAAAAGAAGCTGCAGCGTGAGGGCGTTTTCCGTGAAATGAAGCTTCGGCAACATTTCGAGAAACCGTCCGAAAAGCGCGCACGCGAAAAGGCCGAGGCCATTCGCCGTGCCCGCAAGCTGGCGCGTAAAAAAGCGCAGCGCGAAGGAATGCTCTAAGCATTGTGACACTGGGCGGTTTCGACCGCCGACGACGACCCCCGAGGCAAGCCCCGGGGGTTTGTTGTTTTTTGGGGGCTATGATTGAGTGCGCAGGGCGGGGGAGCGCTGCTCCCCCAAAACCCCCTCGAAGTATTTTCGCCAAGAAGAATTGTCAGACCGGCAGAGCGGTGGTTTGCCGCACGATTCTAAGCGCGAAGGACGAGTGCATTTGCGCGACACCGGGCAGCCTTGCCAGATACCGGCGATGGATGCGGGCGAAATCCTCGGTGTCTTCGGCCACGACTTTCAGCAGATAATCCGCCGTCCCCGCCATCAGGTGGCATTCCAGAACGTCCGGGATCAGCTTTACCCCGCGTTCAAACGCATCAAGCACCTCGTCGGCCTGACCGGACAGCGTGATCTCGACGAAGACGACCGTGGGCCGGCCAAGTTTGCGCGGATCAAGAAGGGCGACGTAATCCCGGATGATCCCGGCTTCTTCCAACCGCTGAACGGGGCGGTGGCAGGCACTGGCGGAAGGATTTACGGCGTCAGACAAATCCGCGTTCGAGATGCGACCGCGCTTTTGCAGAACGTTCAATATCCGGG
>CAXMNX010000004.1:0-111850 GCA_964194845.1 uncultured Boseongicola sp. | reverse complement strand
ACCTATTCCCGCAACGTCGAGTCCGGCTACTGGATCGCCGCACTCGCGGTGATGATTGTCGCGCAAGGCATCTTCTGAGCCCAAGCACCCCATTGAATTCTGCGCGCCGAAAGATTGGTTGCAAACCATGCGTCTGATTGCACTTTTTCTGATCCTAACCGGCTGCGCCGCTGTCGTTCAGATCGGCCCCGCCGCACCGGACCCCGATCCGACTATCATCGGCGTTGGCGACGCACCCACGTCCGAAATATACATCTACCGCGCCGCGGAAGCCGGACTGTTGCCCAACGTCGCCACGACGCCCGCACTTTTGCTCAACCGCAACTCGGTCGGCACCTGCCGGTTTGGCAGACCACTTGTTCTACGTCTGCCTGCGGGCAATTACACCGTCACTGCGCTTACGCAAAGCGGCGAGGAAAATCAATGGGTTACACTAGACGAGGGTGACGTACGCTACCTTCGCTGCGGCGTGGTCGCAGCGCCGTCGATCTCGCCAATACCGCGTCTAACCCGAGTCGACGCTGAAACCGCCGCCCGCGAAGCGCGTCTTTAAAGCGGATTGCGTTTTACATTAAAGCATCAAGTATCAAAATTTGCGTTCGAAATCAGCAGGATGCTGATCGAGGGGCAGAGAAATTTGATTCAACGTAAACGCATTCCGCTACTATCAAAGCGCATTCAGGTCTCCAGCCATCGTGCGCCCGTCCGGGCCCTCGATTATTTCGAAGTCCACTTTTTGATCCTCGACCAGCCCGGTCATACCGGACTTTTCAACTTGGGAAACATGGACAAATATGTCCTTGCCACCGTCTTCGGGTTCGATAAATCCGAACCCCTTAGTCGAATTGAACCACTTCACTGTGCCGGTAGGCATTGGCCTTCCTTCCGTCGTCTCCGCCGGTCGCCCGACGGACTTCAGTGTAACGACTGTAGCAGCTAGACCGCATATGCGGCAAATCTGCCACGCGCGTTACTCCCTTGAAGTTGGCGCGAATTGGTTAAAAAACAAGGCACAAATCCGTGAAAAGAGGGTCTTTCAGATGCTAGTTCTTTACGGTCCTTCGACCTGCGATACCTGTCGAAAGGCGAGAAAATCATTGGAGTCCAATGGGCTGAACACCTTGGCGGCGCCCAGCAACTCGCCTAAGTAGGTCGCACGAAGGAGAAGCTCGAATGCGCAACGCCGCCGCCGCACTCGGCCTGATCGGAGGCCTACTGGCCCTTTTGATGGGCATCGTAAGTTTCGGCTATACCGAGGCGCTTTATTGCTGGGGCGAATGGCCTGACTTGGCGGAACTGCCTGAAAACGTGGACGCAGTGCGCGCGACGAGCGTCATTGCACCGCTTCTGGCAATCGCCGGGGCGGCAATGGCTAAGTATCGCGCCTTGTTGGGCGGGATTGCGCTGGCGATTGCGGCGGGCGGGCTTTACTGGGCGTTTGGGATCGGGTTTTTCTCGATCTTCCCGGTCTCAATGATCGCGCTCGCCGCTGTCCTTGCCCTGGCCGCCGGTCGTCCCGATGACCCTAAAAGCCATTTCTGAAGCGCAGGTCTGCCAGAAGTGACCACTGCCGGTAGATCGAAGTTGAACGCCATTATTGCAGGCTGTTTCAAAGGGAATTGAAGTTCGCTCCCGGCTCCGAAAGACCCGTGGCGTCGCTAAAATTTTCGCCATCGCGCTGGTCCGTGGAAACGGATCATTAGCTCTCGCGCGTTACCTCTGCCGCACCCAAACATTCAGAGAGCTTTGACTTGAGAATTATCCAAACCGCCTCAGCCTGTTGCCTTTTCTTCGGCCTAGCGACCGCTTCAATGGCCGCGCCCGAACCGGTAGAACTCGCACCCATGCACCACAAGGACGCCCAGCTCGAGGTTCGCGTCGGCGATGGCTCAGGCGCGGCCTATGCGCCCGCTGATCTCGAAGCCTTTCCGACCTATCGCATCGAAACAACGATACCCTGGCGCGAGGAACGGGCGATTTTCGAAGGGATTCTATTGACCGATCTACTTGCGGCGCATGGTCTTCTCGACGCCCCGTCTATCCGGGTCACGGCCGAGAACGATTTCACTTCCGTGATCTCCCGCGAAGTTTGGGAGGCAGCCCCCATCCTTGTTGCAACACGGGTGGATGGCCGCCCGCATTCGCGTCGCGATCGCGGGCCGATCCAGTTTGTTGTCGCCGCCGAAGGTTATGTCGGATCGCCGGTTGTAACCGAGGCCCACTTGGTGTGGATGGCCGCCGTAATCGAGGTTGGCAATTGACCTGAAATTTCAAAGGCCAGCTTCATGTTAAACGGCCGCATGGATTTCCTCGCGTCCCGGGCTGGGTTTATCCTGAGCATGGCTTTGCTGTGTGCGGCCACACTGTCGGCTGCATACGCCTTTAATCGGTCGACGAATGAAATCCTTGCGACGCAGATTGAACTGGAAAATCACCAGACCGCAAATACCCATTCCGCTTTGAACGATCTTGTCAGGTTGACGAACGAGGTTCTCGAGGGCTTGTCGGGCGGCGATGAAAGCGAGGTGCTCGCCAGCATTTCGGCGTCTGTCGATATTCTCTATGTGCGGGCCGATCACATGGAGACGCGCCTTGAAAACCTTCAGGCCTTGTTCTTGCGTGATCCGAATTACGTCAGTGCTGCGACTATGCTGCAAAGCGGGTCCGAGGCGGTTATGGCACTACGGTTGCTAGTTGATGACAGCGACACAGCACTGTCGTCGACAAACCCTTTCGCGATCTTTTCGGCAACCGCTCTGGTTGACCGTGCCAAGGCCGCCAGACGCGCGGTTTTTCACTACCTCGACGAAACGGTCAAACTCGAACAGCGGATGCTCGCAAGGCAAACCAAAAAGGTCGTGCTGCTGTCGCGCGCAACTTACGTTTTTCTTGTTCTGATCACGCTCGCTGGTCTTGCTTGTATGCGGCTTTTGCGACGCGAAGTCATGGCAAGAAAAGCCCGCGACAAGGCCGAACGGCGCGCCGATCATCTCGCGTATTTTGATCCAGTGACGGGTCTTGCAAACCGCGTGCAGTTTCAGGATCGGGTCGATGCGTTCCTGGCACCCGGTGCGAAAGGCGCGTTGATCATTATCGATCTGGATGGATTTAAGGAAATCAATGACCGGCACGGCCACGTCGTGGGCGACCATGTTCTGAAACACGTGGGCCGCTGCATCCGGGCCGAGGCCGAAGCAAACTTAGGCATCGCCGCGCGCCTTGGTGGCGACGAATTTGCGGTGTTTCTGGAAACCGACAGCACCGCATTTCTGAAGACATTCTGCTTGGCCCTCATATCAGAATGCGCCCGACCAATTCAGTTCGGCGAAGACCGTGTGACACCGGGGATAAGCGTCGGACTTGCCACTACAACGCAACTTTCGGCAGCCGAAGCTCCGCGCTTCGACGACCTGATGCGCGTATCTGACTTCGCGCTCTACGCTTCAAAATCCGCCGGTCGGGGCCGGTACACGCTCTACGATTCCGAACTTGAACGCGCCTTCAAGGAACGCCGTCGATTGATGAAGGATCTTCCCCGCGCCATTCTTCAAGGCGAGCTTGTGGTATTCTTGCAGCCGAAAGTCGATTTGCAGACGGCGCGCGTAAAAGGTTTTGAAGCGCTGGTGCGTTGGCGCCGCGACGGCACGATTTTGCCCCCGGGCGACTTTATCCAGATCGCCGAAGAAAGCGGGCGCATCATTGATATAGACCGCTATGTTCTTGATACCGCTGTTGAAATCATCGCCAACTGGAACCGGCGTTATTCCACCGATTTTTCCGTCAGCGTAAACCTTTCCGGGCTTCACTTCCGCCGCGCGGAAAGCCTGTCGTTTGTGATCGATGCGCTTCAGCGCCACAGCCTTCCGCCCGAACTGCTGACGCTCGAGATAACCGAAACTGTCCAGCTCGCGAATTGGGAGCAGGTCGGGCAATCCGTCGCCGAACTTCGCAGTCGCGGCTGCCGTATTTCCATCGACGATTTCGGGACTGGCTATTCGTCGCTTGCCTACCTGCGCACCATTTCTGCCGATGAGCTGAAGACCGACAAGTCGCTGATTGCCGAGATCGAAACCTCGGGCGAATCCCAGTTTATTCTCGACGCGGTGCTCGACCTGGCGCGCAGCCTGAGGCTTGAGGTCGTTGTCGAAGGCATCGAGCGCCTGGAACAGCGGGACATTCTGTGCAGGCTGGGATGCTCCGATGGCCAGGGGTTTCTGTTCGGTCGGCCGAGGCCGGCGAAATACGCTCTGGCAGGCGCGACCTTCCGCGAAAATCTACCGCCGCAAGAAGCATCGACGGGCTAAGCCGACGCGCAAGTCTGCGTCGCTTCGCACGCGGCAGGTCCGGTATCCGGCGCGGCAATACCTGTGGCAGAGCGATTTTTCCTATCCACGCGACCGGGCCACATCCGGCGGCAAGGCCTCGTCGGCCAATTGCACCACCATTTCATCCAGCGAAACAATCCGCGTTTCTTTTTGGCCTAGTCGCCGCTGTGTGACCGTTCGATCCGCAACCTCGCGTTGCCCGACTGCCAGGATCACCGGAACTTTGCCGACTGAGTGTTCCCGGACCTTATAGTTGATTTTCTCGTTTCGGATATCCGCTTCCGCCCTTAATCCGCGCGCCTTCAGCGCGGCCACAACCTCGGCGACATACTCATCAGCGTCCGACACAATTGCTGCAACCACCACCTGCCTCGGTGCTAGCCAAAGCGGGAACCGGCCCGCATAATTCTCGATCAATATGCCCAGAAAACGCTCGAAACTGCCTAAGCACGCGCGGTGCAGCATGAACGGTCGGTGCTTCGCACCATCCTCGCCAATATATTCCGCGCCCAGTCGTTCGGGCAGATTTGGATCGACCTGAAAAGTGCCGCATTGCCACGTCCGACCAATGGCGTCAGTCAGATAGAAATCAACCTTGGGCCCGTAAAATGCCCCGTCGCCCGGATCAATCGTATAAGGACGACCGGTTGCCTTGACGGCAGCCTCCAGCGCCGCCTCGGCATGATCCCAGACCGCTTCCTCGCCGACCCGTTTTTCCGGTCGGGTCGCGAACTTTATGTCGAAACTGTCAAAACCAAGATCGCGATAAACACTGTCCAGATAATCGACGAACCGGACGCATTCGCCTTCGATCTGATCGGCGGTGCAGAATATGTGGCCATCGTCCTGCGTGAACCCACGCACCCGCATCAAACCATGCAGCGCGCCCGACGGCTCGTAACGCGAGCACGAACCGAACTCGGCGAACCGCAATGGAAGTTCGCGGTAACTTCGAATCCCGTGCTTGAATATCTGAACATGACAGGGGCAATTCATTGGTTTCAAGGCGTTAATCGCTTTTTCCCGCGCGTGTTCTTCCTCGACTTCGACGACAAACATGTTCTCGCCGTAGTTTTCCCAATGCCCCGACTTTTCCCAGAAAGTCCGGTTCAAAAGCTGTGGCGTATTGATCTCTTGATAACCACCGTCGCGCTGCCGCCGCCGCATGAAATCCTGCAGCGTCGTGTAAAGCGTCCAGCCGTTCGGATGCCAGAATATCTGCCCCGGTGCCTCTTCCTGCATATGAAAAAGGTCCATTTCGCGCCCAAGGCGCCGATGATCGCGCTTGGCCGCTTCTTCCAGCATCGTCAGGTGCTTTTTCAACTCGTCGCGGTTTTTGAACGCCACACCATAGATACGCTGCAGCATCGCGCGCGAACTGTCGCCGCGCCAATACGCCCCCGCGACGCTCATCAGCTTGAAGGCATCCGCCGGAACCTGGCCGGTGTGTTGCAAGTGGGGTCCGCGGCAAAGGTCCTGCCAGTCCCCATGCCAATACATACGGATCGGCTGGCCATCGTCGGGGATCGCCTCGACCAGCTCGACTTTATAGTTTTCTTCCGTCGCCTGATAATGCGCCATGGCGCGCGCGCGGTCCCAAACCTCGGTCCGGACCAGATCGCGGGCATTGATGATCGCTTTCATTCTGGCTTCGATGGCGCCCAGGTCTTCGGGAGTAAACGGCTCTTCGCGGTCGAAATCATAATACCAGCCGTTTTCGATCACCGGCCCGATCGTGACCTTAACGTTCGGCCAGATCTCCTGCACCGCACGCGCCATGATATGCGCCAGATCGTGGCGGATCAGTTCCAGCGCCTGCGCGTCATCTTTCATCGTGTGAATGGCGATCTTGGCATCGTCTTCAAGCGGCCATTGAAGATCCCAATGCGCGCCGTCGATGCTTGCGCTGATCGCTTTCTTGCCAAGCGAGGTTGAGATGTCAGTCGCGACTTCAGCGGGCGTCACGCCCAATGGGAATACGCGCGAATTGCCGTCTGGAAATGTCAGGGATATATCGGCCATCGGCCAGGCTCCTCGTCAGTTTGGCGCCCACGGAACGCCCGGTTGCGGGTATTTCGCATCTTAGATGGCAATCCGGCCAAGCGCGGTCAAGTTGCAATGCGCGAGGTTCAGGGGATTTGGTCTGGCGAAAGTGTTGTTCGGCAACAGGCAAGATCCGACCATTTCAGCCAGGCACCGTTGCATCTGCCTATGCTTTCAGTAGCTTCGGCACAAATCGGGCAGGGACCAGATGTCGCAAACATTCCACCATCCGCATGTCAGGCGTCTCGCCTATGATCAGATCGACGGCGCGGGGCCAGGCGTGGTGTTTCTGGGCGGATTTCGATCCGACAAGGACGGCACCAAGGCGCTTTACCTCGAAGATTGGGCGGCGCGGCGCGGTCGCGCGTTTTTGCGGTTTGACTATTCCGGCCACGGGCAATCGTCCGGCGACTTTCTTGAAGGCTCAATCGGCGAATGGTTTGAGGATGCTTTGGCCATCATCAATGCGCTGACGCTTGGTCCCCAGGTGCTGGTCGGCTCGTCCATGGGCGGCTGGATTGCTCTGTTGGTCGCCCGCGCGGCCCCGGATATGGTCGCAGGCCTGGTGACAATCGCGGCGGCCCCCGATTTTACCGAAGACAGCATGTGGGCCGGATTTGATGCGGGCCAGCGCGAACGGCTTGTGGCGAACGGTCGGGTGGAATTGCCATCGGACTATTCCGACGAACCTTACATCATCACCCGCCAACTGATCGAGGATGGCCGCAATCACCTGGTTCTTCGCTCACCGATGCCGATGCCGTTTCCGGCGCGGTTTCTTCAGGGTACCGATGACACCGATGTTGATCGGTCGGTCGCTGATCGTCTGCTGGAACATGCCCAAGGTGACGACATTCGCCTCACGTTGGTGAAAGGCGCGGATCACCGATTTTCGACGCCCGATTGTCTGGCATTGATCGTACATTCGCTCGAGGATGTGATCGCGCGCGCGGGCGGCTGAAAATCGGATCAGCGCAGGTCCAGAAATTCATAAAGCCCACGCTGCATCTCAACCGTCCACAGGTTGTGATGGCCCCGGTCGGCGATCTCGAGAAATTGCTTATCCACCGATCCGGCCGCTTCGAAAACTTCGCGGCCCTGTTCGATGGGTACAATCTTGTCAAAGCGTCCATGGACGATCAGCAAGGGTTGGCTCAGACGAGCCATTCGTTCCGCGCTTTTCCAGTGTTGGGTCAGAAGATCCGCCAGGTCATCGCGCGGAAACTGCACTGCCACCAGATCGGCGATTGACGTAAAAGGCGCTTCAAGCACGACCGCATCGCCAATGCCTTCGCTTGCCAGTTTGATCGCGACAGCCGTTCCAAGGCTTTCGCCGTAAAGCACCAGCGGTTCCATCGTTAGTGCTTCTGCGACGGCGCGCGCGTCGCTGGTCAGCTCGGCCTCACTGGGTGCGCCGCTTGATCCGCTTGATCCGCGATAAGCAACGGCAACGACGCCATAGCCGCGGTCGATCAGCGCCGAAAACCTGTCTGCGCGGTCTTTCAACCCACCAGCGTTGCCGGGAAAATAAAGCAGCGTTGGTTGTGCATCCTTTGCGGCCGATTCCCAGATCACCAGCTCTTCGCCGTCCGCCGTTCTGAAACGGGCTTCAACCAATCGCGCTTCGCCTGCTTCCTGCGGTGTCGCGTAAGTGCCGTCAAAGGGATAGACCATCGCCATTTCAAATTGTCCGAGATACCATTCGAAATAGCTCGTCGCGGCGATAAGGATGGCGGCTTTCAGCATCAGTCTGCAACCTCATAAGGCAGCGTCTGTCGCCGATGGTGGTCTATTGTCAGCGACCGCTCAAGCGGGGGCACGGATCTTTGATGACAATTTTTTCGCTCGCAAATCCGGCACGAAATGCCAATGGGCTCAAACGCAGCATCGTCCGATACGTCCAACCCTTCCGCATAAACCATGCTCGCGGCATGGCTGATCTCGCAACCAAGGCCAATCGCATAGCGGCGAACCGGCGCGCGCCACGCGCCGCCACCGTGGCTCACTTCGCGGGCAAGACAAAGATAGCGCACCCCGTCGGGCGTCTCGGCCAGCTGGCGGATAAACTGCCCCGGTGTCTCGAACGCGCTATGCACATTCCAAAGCGGGCAAGCGCCGCCATAGCGGGCAAATTGCAGCCTTGTTGCCGAATGCCGCTTGGTGATCGTCCCAGCCTGATCGACCCGAACAAAGAAAAACGGAACGCCCTTGGCACCGGGCCTTTGCAACGTCGATAGCCGATGTGCCACCTGCTCAAGCGATGCGCCGAAGCGTCTTGCCAGCCGTTCAAGGTCGTGGCGGGTATCGCGAGCAGCATCGAGGAACGCGCGATAGGGCATCTGAGCGGCCCCGGCAAAGTAGTTTGCCAGACCGATCTTGGCGATGGCGCGGGCGTCCGAACTTTGAAAACGCGCAAGGTCTAACGTTGCTTCGATAAGATCGTCGTGCGCAAGCAGCGCAATCTGGTGCAATGCCTGAAAGCGCCGGGTCGCCTCAGGTGCACCGGCGGCGAGGTAAAGCGACTTCGTGCTGTGGTCATACCGCCTGATCGCCGCACCTTCTGATGCCGGCAGAACCGAAATACCCTGCCGGTCAAACGCTTCGGCAATCGCCGTATCCGCATCTTTGCTCTCGGTGAACCGCTCGGCCGCGTGATCCACTGCGTCGATGTAATTATCGCAATAATGGAAAAAGTCGCGCACCTCCTCCCAAGGGCTTGCACCGGGGCGGACATCGCCATGCCCCAATGCCTCGTCCAGCGAGGCCAGCCGTTCGTTGGATTGACGATACGCCTGATGCAGCGCCAAAAACGCGCGCGCCAGCGTCGGCGCATTTGAGGCCACGAGGCGAAGATCGACCAGCGCGGGCGAGGTGTCCGAAAATATCGGATCCGCCAGGACTTCGCGCAGATCGCTCACCATGCGTTCGCTGTCGCCCACCGCCAACTCGTTGACATCAAACCCAAATTCCTGAACCAACGCCAAGATCACCGCCGAACTGACAGGACGGTGATTATTTTCCATTTGATTGGCGTAGGGCAGCGACACACCAAGTCGTTGGGCAAAAGCCTTTTGCGTCAGCCCCAGCCGGTTTCGCGTTTCGCGAAGCTTTGCGCCAGCATATAGTTTCTGTGTACTCATCCGATGCCTGACCGACTTTGCAGATTTGCAATCATCGTGCCGCAGGCAAGCAAATCTGGCAAGGTATCAGGCCGCGCGAAGTCGCTTTTCCCGCGCCGCAACATATTGGATCGAACCCAGCGCCAGTCCCGCCGAAACTACCATGATCGCCAAAAGCGGCAGGCTGCCACCGCCCCAGCCAAGCGCGATACCGGCAAAAACCGAGAGCCCCGCACCGCCGCCGATCATGATGGCGCTGCCCAGTCCTGACGCGGTGCCTGCCAGGTGCGGCCTGACCGACAGCATACCCGCACTGGCGTTCGGAATGACCATCCCGTTGCCAAGGCCGATGAATGTGCAGAAAGCAAAAAAGACAATCGCTGATCCCATGCCCATTGCGATCACAACGAATGCAGCGCCAAGACCGCACACCATGGCAAAAGAGCCGGTGCGGATCATCCAGTTGATGCCAAAGCGAACCGAATATCGCCCCGACAAACCATTTCCAATAGCGTAGCCGATAGCAGGCGCGCCGAACCCGACCCCGGACCAGAAGGATGTCAGGCCATAAACTTCAGACGCGACGAAGGGTGCGCCGCCCAGAAACGCGAAGAACGCGCCGCTGGAAAAAGCCGCGCAAAAGACATAGCCCCAGAACCGGCGCGATGCGAGAAGTTCGGGATAGTCGCGCACTTGCGCGGCGAAGGTTTTGCCTACGACCGATGCGGTTTCCCCCAGATCCATCAGGCAGACTATCCAGACACCCACGCCCGCAAGCGCCAGAAACCAGAATGTTGCCTGCCAGCCAAACGCCTCATCCAGCGCGCCGCCGATCACCGGTGCAACCATCGGAACTAGCGCCATTCCCATCGTTACATACCCGATCATCGATGCCGCTTCGTCTTGCGGAACCATGTCGCGGACAATGGCCCGCGAGACAACAAAGCCAACCGCAGCCGTCCCCTGAAGCATTCGAAAGACCAGAAACCCTTCGATTGTCGTCGCGAAAATGCAGCCAAGCGTCGCAAGGACAAAAACCACGACGCAGGCCAATGCGACAGGACGCCGTCCATACCGGTCGCTGATCGGCCCGATGACAAGCTGAAGCACTGCGGACACCGCAAGATACAGCGAAACCGAAAGCTGCATGATCTCGTAATCGGTCGCGAAATACTCCGCCATGCGCGGTAACGAGGGCAGAAAGGCGCTCATATTCATCGCGCCTAAGCCTGCGAGCAGGACCAATGTCAGAATATGTGGTGGTGAAGTTCGATCTAAAAATCGAACCGAAACTTTAGTGGACATCCGCGAGGATTATTCTTCTGACCCCGACAAGTCCACTGCGCACGCGCCGTGCATTCGCGCACAATTTGCAGATTTGCAAATTTTGTTGTTTGCATTTAGCAAAATATGCAAATTTGCGACAATAATATTCCTTTTCCAATGAAGAACCGCTAGCTGCGTGGCAACGCGAAGGAAGGCGACATGTCAGACATCCTCACCGAACTTGAAACCCGGCGCAAAGCGGCCCGTGCGGGCGGCGGTGCGCGGCGCGTCGAAGCGCAACATTCAAAGGGCAAGCTTACAGCCCGCGAGCGCGTTGACCTGCTTCTGGACGAAGACTCGTTCGAAGAATTTGACATGTTCGTCACCCACCGAACGACCGAGTTCGGCATGGCCGACAACAAGCCCGCGGGCGATGGTGTCGTGACCGGCTGGGGGACCGTGAATGGTCGCATGGTCTATGTATTCAGCCAGGATTTCACCGTGTTCGGCGGCTCGCTTTCGGAAACCCACGCGCAGAAAATTTGCAAGATCATGGATATGGCGGTGCAAAACGGCGCGCCGGTGATCGGATTGAACGATTCCGGTGGCGCGCGCATTCAGGAAGGCGTCGCCTCTCTTGCCGGATATGCCGAGGTATTCCAGCGCAATATCATGGCTTCAGGCGTTGTCCCGCAGGTCAGCGTCATCATGGGGCCCTGTGCGGGCGGCGCGGTTTACTCGCCAGCGATGACCGACTTCATCTTCATGGTGCAGGACAGTTCATATATGTTCGTCACAGGGCCTGACGTCGTGAAGACAGTCACCAACGAAGTGGTGACGGCAGAAGAGCTTGGTGGTGCCTCGACCCACACCAAGAAAAGCTCGGTCGCCGATGGCGCGTTTCGCGATGATGTCGAGGCGCTCGCGGAAATTCGTCGCCTGATAGACTTTTTACCCGCATCCAACCGCGAAAAAGCGCCTGTGCGCCCGTTCTTCGATGATCCCGGTCGGATCGAGGAAAGCCTTGATACTCTGATCCCCAAGAACCCGAACCAGCCCTACGACATGAAGGAACTGATCCTGAAAGTGGCGGACGAGGCTGATTTTTTCGAGATACAGGAAGACTTCGCGGCCAACATCATCACGGGATTTATCAGGCTTGAGGGGTCCACTGTCGGCGTCGTCGCGAACCAGCCCACGGTGCTGGCCGGCGTTCTGGATATCGATTCCAGCCGCAAAGCCGCGCGTTTCGTCCGGTTCTGCGATGCCTTTGAGATCCCGATCCTGACCTTTGTCGACGTGCCCGGTTTCCTGCCGGGAACTGCGCAGGAATACGGCGGCGTCATTAAACATGGCGCGAAACTGCTTTTCGCCTATGGCGAGGCCACGGTTCCAAAAGTCACCGTCATCACGCGCAAGGCCTACGGCGGTGCCTATGACGTCATGGCGTCCAAGCATCTTCGCGGCGACTTCAACTATGCCTGGCCGACCGCTCAGATTGCCGTGATGGGTGCCAAGGGTGCGACTGAAATCCTCTACCGCGCTGAACTGGGTGAGCCGGAAAAGATCGCCAAACGCGCGGCGGAGTACGAAGCCAATTTCGCGAATCCCTTCCGTGCCGCCGAACGCGGTTTTATCGACGAGGTGATCGCGCCGCGTTCGACCCGCAAGCGCGTCAGCCGCGCATTTGCGTCGCTTCGGACCAAGAAGCTGACAAATCCCTGGAAAAAACACGACAACATCCCGCTATAATGATGCAGTCTGGCCACACATTTCCGCGAACGTCGCGATTGTTTCCTGAAACCGCATACCCGGGAACAAGATGCGCTATTCAGCATTTATCCGCCCATCGTTCAATTGGACGATTGGGTCCGCTCGTGCGGTCGGATAAGGTTGCGTCGGCTAGGCAAGCTGCCGTGGCCTTTATACAATTTGGCTTCGCTCCGGAAGAAGCCACCACTGAACGAAGGAGGCATGCATGCCATTCGCACTTAAGTCCATCGTTGCCATTGCAATGCTCACTCTTGTCACCGCTTGCGCGCAGCAGGAAGAGCCAATGGAAGAACCAATGGTCATGGAAGAACCACACATGGATAAGCTCTAAGCTTACCAAATGGCCGGGCGCCTCTGTCGTCCGGCCACAACAAAAACGGAGGCAGTTATGTCAATCACAGTTAAGTCCCTACTGGCCTTTGGCCTGCTTACCATCGCCGCCGCGTGTGCTCAGCAAGAAGAAGTTGTTTTTGTCGAGCCAGCGCCGATCATGGAAGAGCCGACCTCGAGCAAGTACTGAAGAATTTTATTGGCCGGGGGCTAGTTGTGCCCGGCCAAACCTGTCGGCCGCCTGTCCTGGAGGCGCGCCATGCTAAAGCACCGGGGATTTCCCGGCAGATATCCGGGCACTGATTTCCAGTTTACAATTCGACGAGGCAATCCGCGCGGCGTGACACGCCTGCTTCGGCGCGAACGACACGCCGACCGCAAGCCGGCTGACCGGCGGGCCGATGCCGCTTTCCTTGCCTGTCTCTGGGATCACTTTGGCAATCAGCCCTTTGAGCGCGGCAATCTTGATGCCGGACGGCTGAGCTGGCTCTTTGAACGCGAAGTTAAGCCCGCAGAAGACCCGTTTGACCCGGAAAGTTACGAGGCCCGTCTGGTGATCGACGAACCGGTTGCCCGCGCGTCGTTTCCCGATGCATTTAACGGGGCCGGGGTGGCATGATCTTGCCTGCGCGACAGCAAAACCGGCAAGCAGCCGCCTGTTCGCGCATTCGGTCTGATGTGATCTTTTCACACCCGTCCGAGCCCGGCAGACTGCTGGCAGAGGCGCACCCCTCCAGTAAGCATCGTGCCTCTGTATGTCAAAACCGTTACCCTTCCCCTTCCAGAAGGTCTGGCCCGAAAAATCGGGTCAGGCCTTCTCTTTTGCGCATTTCTGGGCGAAGCCCTGCCGAAATTGGGTGTCGCGCGGAAAATTCGCTTGCCATGGCGCGTCCGGCTGTGGTCCCTGCGCACAGGGTGTGCGCAAATGACCCCGAAGGAGGCAGACAGACATGCAGAAAACAATACCATTCCTATTCTTCGCAGCGATGCTTGGGCTTTCAGCTTGTAACGAAGGCAGCGATCTTGAACGCGCAATTTTGGGCGCGGCGATCGGCTGTGCCGCAGGCGAAATACTCGATGACGGCAAATGTATCACCGGTGCAGCAATTGGCGGTGCCGCAGGCGCATTGGCTGACGACATCTGATCTCGCAGCCCCAGAGGCCGCGTTCGATAAAGGGGCTGCCCGGCAAGATGGCCGGGTGGCCCTTTTTTGTTTGGGCAATCTCCCGAACGATATGGGGGACGCGCCATGTTCAAGAAAATCCTGATTGCGAACCGGGGCGAGATCGCCTGCCGCGTGATCAAAACGGCCCGCCGCATGGGAATTCAGACCGTCGCGGTTTATTCCGACGCCGACGAAGGCGCGCTTCACGTGGCGATGGCCGACGAAGCCGTCAACATCGGCCCCCCGCCTGCCAACCAGTCTTATATCGTGATCGACAAGATCATGGATGCGATCCGGGAAACCGGGGCCGAGGCCGTTCACCCCGGGTATGGATTCCTCAGCGAAAATCCGAAGTTTGCGCAGGCGCTGGAAAAGGAAGGCGTCGCGTTTATCGGCCCGCCTGTGAAAGCGATCGAGGCGATGGGCGACAAGATCACCTCTAAAAAGATCGCCCAGGAGGCCGGTGTCACTACCGTTCCGGGTTACATGGGGCTGGTCGAAGATGCCGACGAGGCGGTGAAAATCTCAATCGAGGTTGGATATCCGGTGATGATCAAAGCCAGCGCTGGTGGCGGTGGCAAGGGTATGCGGATCGCCTGGAACGACGAAGAAGCCCGCGAAGGTTTTCAAAGTTCCAGGAACGAGGCGGCCAGTTCCTTCGGCGACGACCGGATTTTCATCGAAAAGTTCGTGACGCAACCTCGCCACATCGAAATTCAGGTTCTGGCCGACAGCTTTGGTAACACGATCTACCTGAACGAACGCGAATGCTCGATCCAGCGACGCAACCAAAAGGTCGTGGAAGAAGCGCCGTCGCCGTTTTTGGATGAGGAAACGCGCCAGGCGATGGGCAATGAAGCCTGCAAGTTGGCCGCGGCGGTCGGTTACGCCAGTGCCGGAACGGTCGAATTTATCGTCGATGGTGACAAAAAGTTCTATTTCCTCGAAATGAACACCCGCCTTCAGGTCGAACATCCGGTCACCGAGCTGATCACTGGCGTTGACCTTGTCGAACAAATGATCCGCGTTGCGGCGGGCGAAAAGCTTGGCGTGACACAGGAAGATATCGGCATTAATGGCTGGGCCATCGAAAACCGGCTTTACGCCGAAGACCCATATCGCGGGTTTCTGCCGTCGATCGGGCGGCTTACCCGCTATCGCCCACCGGCCGAGGTCGCCGAAGATACACACGCCGTGCGCAATGACACCGGTGTCTTCGAAGGTGGCGAGATATCAAGGTTCTACGACCCGATGATCGCCAAGCTTTGCACCTGGGCACCGACGCGCGCGGCGGCGATCGAGGAAATGCGGGTTGCACTGGACAGCTTTGAAGTTGAGGGCATCGGTCACAATATCCCATTCCTTGCCGCCGTCATGGACCATCCGAAATTTATCTCAGGCGATATGACGACAGCGTTCATTGAGGAAGAGTATCCAGAGGGATTTGAGGGCGTGTCGCTGGGCGGCGATGATTTGCAGCGGATCGCTGCGGCGACGGCGGCGATGTATCGCGTCGCAGAAATCAGGCGCACGCGCATATCCGGTCGCATGGGAAATCACGAACGCTATGTCGGTGCCGATTGGGTTGTCCGCCTGCAAGGCGAGAATATTGCCGTCGTGATCGCCGCCGATCCCGAAGGCGCCGATGTCACTTTCGACGATGGCGCGATCCTGCGAGTCACCAGCGACTGGACACCCGGCCAATCGCTGGCGCGGCTAATCGTCGACGGCACGCCTTTGGTTCTCAAGGTCGATAAGCGAACAGCGGGTTTTCGCATCCGCTATCGCGGCGCTGATATGGTGGTGACCATCCGCACACCCAGACAAGCCGAACTTGCCGCGCGGATGCCCGAAAAATCCCCGCCTGACACGTCCAAGATGCTTCTTTGTCCGATGCCGGGGCTGATCGTGAAGATCGACGTCGAGGAAGGTCAGGAAGTCCACGAAGGCCAGGCGCTTTGTACTGTCGAGGCGATGAAAATGGAAAACATCCTGCGGGCGGAAAAGAAAAGCGTGGTCGCCAAGATCAATGCAAGCGCTGGCGACAGCCTTCAGGTCGACGATGTGATCCTGGAGTTCGAATGATCCTCGACCATGCTCAGATATCGCAACGCGCCTATTCAGTCGCCCGCACTGCGTCGCGTATTTCCTGCTGCCTGAGCGGGATCTTGTCGATCTGCCGGCTCAGTTCGCGCACATCCCAGGGAAACGGCTTTCGCAATTTCACACCACCATCCTTGCCGATCAGCGTCAGCATGAAGCCACGCGGGCGAAGCTTGCGCCGAATTTCGCTGGGCTCGGCCCGCGACGTATCGACGATCAGCACAACGTCGCGCAAAACCAATTCGTCCACACGCGCCTGCAAAAGCTCGATCTGGCGTTCGAACGCTGGGTTGGCAGCCGTGTCCGCGAATACAATCACCGGCCGTGCAATCCACAGAAAATCATCCAGCGAGACCTCGCCAGCTTCAAAAATGGTCGTTGGTTCCGCCTTCCAGCGCTCGACCACGGTATCCGTTGTAACGCCGCCATCGGCCGCAAAAACGGAGCCAGCGGCGAAAAACGCAGCAAGCAAAACGAGTATCTGTATCGGGCGCATGGCTATCATTGCGTCACTTCCTGGATCAAATATATGCCTCTTGGCCGGAAATCGAAGAGAATTGGCGCTTGGTCACGAGGAATTCAGTATAGAGCCCCTTAACTTGGAGCAGTTTTCATGAGCGATTGGAAGGCTTTGGCGGAAAAAGAACTCAGAGGTCGCGATTTACAAGAAATCGAGTGGGATACCTTGGAAGGCATCCGCGTGAAGCCGCTTTATACCGAAGCCGACACCGGCGGTCTGGATCACCTGGGGTCGCTGCCAGGTTTGGCGCCGTTCACGCGCGGCGTTAAGGCAACCATGTATGCGGGTCGTCCCTGGACCATCCGCCAATACGCCGGTTTTTCCACCGCCGAAGAATCGAATGCGTTCTACCGCCGCAACCTTGCCGCCGGGCAACAGGGCGTGTCGGTCGCCTTCGACCTTGCGACCCATCGCGGCTATGACAGCGACCACCCCCGGGTGATTGGCGACGTTGGCAAAGCCGGTGTCGCCATCGACAGCGTCGAGGATATGAAAATACTCTTCGATGGTATTCCGCTGGATCAAGTTACGGTCAGCATGACGATGAACGGCGCGGTGATCCCGATCCTGGCCAGCTTCATCGTGGCGGGCGAAGAACAGGGACACGACAAATCGCTTCTGGCGGGCACGATTCAGAACGACATCCTGAAAGAGTTTATGGTGCGGAACACCTACGTCTATCCTCCCGAACCTTCGATGCGGGCCGTCGCAGATATCATCGAATATACCTCAGACCACATGCCCAAGTTCAACTCGATCTCGATCTCGGGCTATCACATGCAGGAAGCTGGCGCGAACCTGGTGCAGGAACTGGCGTTCACGTTGGCGGACGGCCGCGAATACGTCCGAACCGCCATTGCCCGCGGTATGGATGTCGATAAGTTCGCGGGACGGCTCAGCTTTTTCTTTGCCATCGGTATGAATTTCTTCATGGAAGCCGCAAAACTTCGGGCCGCGCGTTTGCTTTGGTCGCGGATCATGGACGAATTTGAACCGACAAATCCCCGGTCGAAAATGCTCCGCACCCACTGCCAGACGAGCGGCGTCAGTTTGCAGGAACAAGACCCTTACAACAACGTCATCCGCACCGCCTACGAAGCGATGAGCGCGGTGCTTGGCGGAACCCAATCGCTGCACACCAACGCGCTCGACGAAGCCATCGCGTTGCCAACCGATTTCTCGGCCCGGATCGCACGAAACACGCAACTTATCCTTCAGGAAGAGACCGGCATCACCAATGTCATCGATCCGCTCGCGGGAAGTTACTATGTCGAAAGCCTGACCGCCGAGCTGGCCGAAAAGGCATGGGCGATCATCGAAGAGGTCGAAGAACTTGGCGGAATGACCAAGGCGGTTGCCAGCGGAATGCCGAAACTGCGCATCGAAGAATCCGCCGCCCGTCGTCAGGCCAGGATCGACCGCGGCGACGAAGTGGTCGTCGGCGTCAACAAATACCGCAAGAACAAAGAAGACCCGATCGACATTCTCGACGTCGACAATGTGAAAGTGCGCGATGCGCAAATTGTGCGGCTTGAACAAATTCGCGCTAGCCGCGATCAGGAAAAGTGTGTCGCGGCTCTGGATGAACTGGAAATGTGCGCGCGCGAGGGCGGCAATCTGCTCGAAGCGGCCATTGAAGCTGCGCGCGCGCGCGCGACTGTGGGAGAAATCAGCATGGCTATGGAAAAAGTATTCGGCCGCCATCGGGCCGAGGTGAAAACACTCGCCGGTGTCTACGGTGCCGCCTACGAAGGTGATGAAGGGTTCGCCGCGATCCAGAAAGATGTCGAGGCCTTCGCGGAAGAAGAGGGCCGCCGCCCACGCATGTTGGTCGTGAAAATGGGCCAGGACGGCCACGACCGCGGCGCCAAGGTGATCGCAACCGCGTTTGCCGATATCGGCTTCGACGTTGACGTTGGACCCTTGTTTCAAACGCCCGAAGAAGCCGCCCAGGACGCTATCGACAACGATGTCCATGTGGTCGGCATCTCGTCACAGGCCGCCGGGCATAAGACGCTCGCGCCAAAACTGATCGAAGTCTTGAATGAACGCGATGCGGGCGACATTCTGGTGATCTGCGGCGGCGTGATCCCCCAGCAAGACTACGAGTTCCTGTATGCTGCGGGCGTCAAGGCCATCTTCGGCCCCGGCACGAATATCCCGGCCGCTGCCGGAGATATTTTGAAGCTGATCCGCGAAGCGCGCGACTCTTGAGCAAGCGCAAAAAAATATTGGCCGGCATGGCTTTCGGGGCGCTTTGGGCAATTGCCATCGTCTCGTTGTCGTCGCTGGCGGCGTCGACATATTTTCTGCCGTTGAACGTGGCATTGATTGCCGGATTACTGCCCGGTGGCCTGTTTTTGCTGGCTGTCATCGGTCGTTTGGCGCAACAAAGGTTCTTTGACGACGACATCATCGACGGCGAACCGTTCCACGTTGGATCAAGCGCCGACATTGATCAGCGGGTGCTGACCAACACGGTCGAGCAACTTGTTCTTGCAATGGTGCTTTGGCCGTTCGTCGGCCTGGTGCTTGGCGGCGCCACAATTCTTGCGCTGGGAATAAGTTTTGGCGTCGCGCGCATTGCCTTTTGGATCGGCTACCACAAGTCTCCGCCGCTGCGCGCTTTCGGGTTTGCGGCGAGTTTTTATCCCACGATTGCCGCCTTCCTTTGGTCAATTCTGGTGTGGCTTGCCTGAAGCTTTCGACGATTACTCGACCAAATTTGTCTTGATCCCTCCTGATAGTTAGCGCCATCAAGGCAAATGACCTACTCGCTTGTCCTCGACCATCTTGTGGTCGTTGCCCGCACGCTCGAAGAAGGCACGACCTATGTCGAGGCTGTGCTGGGCGTCGAGATGTCGTCGGGCGGCAAGCACCCGAAAATGGGCACCCACAATCGCCTGCTGTCGCTTGGGCCAGGCGTCTATCTTGAAGTCATCGCGATTGACCCCGTGGCACCCAAGCCCATGCACAGACGCTGGTTCAATCTGGATGCCTACTTCGGCGCGCCGCGAATGATGAATTGGGTCTGCGCGACTGACGATCTTGACGCCGCCCTGGATGACGCCCCACCCGGAAGTGGTAAGCCGATGCGGCAAACGCGCGGCGATCTTGAATGGCGAATGGCCGTTCCCGATTTTGGCCGCCTTCCTTTTGATGACGCAAGCCCGGCATTGATAGCCTGGGACGAGGGGGCACATCCCGCAAAAAGGCTCCCTGATCACGGGTTTCGCCTTGCGCGGCTTGATGTTTTTCACCCGCGCGCGCCTGAATTGCTTACAGAATTTCCAGCACTTCACCGGATCAATCAGGTGGCCGTGCGCGAAGGCCCGGAAAAAAGACTGATCGCGACCATATCGACACCGGAAGGAAACCGGGTTCTGGCATGAAAACCCGCCCGGCCAGGACAGACGATGCCACCGCCGTTGCAGACATCATGAATCAAGTCATCCGTGACACAACGATTTCGTTCAAGCCCAGGGAACTTTCGCAAACGGAAGTTCAGGACCAGATCGCCCGCGCGCCCGCCTTCTTGGTTGCTGTCGATCGCGAGCGCGTCGTCGGGTTTGCCACTTACGATCAATTTCGAAAGGGGCCCGGCTATGCGCGAACGATGGAACACACGGTCATGCTTTCGCCTGACGCGCGGGGCAGGGGCGCTGGCCGCGCGCTGATGAACGCTATTGAAGACCACGCACGCGCCGCTGAAATTGGCTCGCTCTGGGCGGGTATCAGCAGCGAGAATCCCGAAGGCATTTCGTTTCACCTGGATCTGGGTTTTGAAGAAGTTGCCCGGCTGCCCAAAGTCGGGTTCAAATTTGGCCGGTGGCTCGATCTGATCCTGATGCGAAAATGGTTAAGCCCCGAGCGTGACGGCCCGGATGGATCGGACTAAAGCGGTTTGCGCTGTCAATGACCACCAAATGTCAATATTCGCGTTCGAAATCAGCAGGATGCTGTATTAGCGGCAGCGAATTTTGATTCAAACCAAACGCAATCTGCTATAGGTTCGCACCCATGTCTATCTGGTTACGTATCGCTGAAGCCATCGCCGCGCTCACGTCAGGCGAAACCCTTGCGTCGGTATTTGAGAAACTCAGAACGCCGCCTGAACGCTCGGCTGCCTTTGCAATCGCCGTTATTGCGCTGGGCGCAAAGATGGCAAAGGCTGACGGTCTGGTGACCCGGGACGAAGTCACGGCGTTTCGTGAAGTATTTAACATCCCCCCAGAAGAGGAAGCCAATGCGGCGCGCGTCTACAACCTCGCCCGTCAGGATGTCGCGGGATTTGAGGAATACGCCGCCAGCATTGCCCGCATGTTCGACAGCACGCACATCACGCTCTGCGATTTGTTGGAAGGCCTTTTCCACATCGCCGTCGCCGACGGTTCCTATCACGCGAACGAAGACGATTTTCTGGCCCGTGTCGCGGAAATATTCAGCATAACAGATCGCGAATTTCGGTCGCTGCGCACCCGTTTTGTTCCCGATGCCGAGCCCGATCCCTGGCATGTGCTGGGTGTCGATCCCGACACGCCGATGGATCAAATTCAAACCGCCTGGCGTCGATTGGTCAAGGAAAGCCACCCCGACCGCATGATGGCGCGCGGCGTGCCCCAGGAGGCGGTCAAACTGGCCGAGAAAAGACTGATCGCCGTGAACCTCGCCTGGGAAGCGATCAACGAAGGCCGAACCTGATGCGCATTGCGACTTACAACGTCGAATGGTTCAGCAATCTCTTTGACGATGAAGGCAACATGCTGGACGACAACCGTTGGTCCGGGCGCCACGATGTGCGCCGGTCTGAACAGCTGGCGGCACTCGGCATCGTTTTTTCCGCGCTCGACGCGGATGCGGTGATGATTATCGAGGCCCCCGACAGCCACCGCCGCCGCAATGGCGTCGCCGCATTGGAAAGTTTCGCGACCGCCCTGGGCTTGCGGGCGCGCAAGGCCTTGATGGGGTTCATCAGCCAAACCCAACAGGAGATTGCGCTACTTTTCGATCCGCAAGCGTTGACCGCAACGCACGACCCCATTGGGCACCCGCAATTCGACGCTGCCTATCACATAGATCTCGACGTTGACGCAGCACCGGAAAAGGTCCGCTGGTCCAAACCGCCGCTTGAACTGGCAATTAAAACCGCCGATGGCCATCGCTTCCGCATGATCGGCGTTCACGCCAAATCAAAAGCGCCGCACGGGGCGCGGCGGCCCGAAGAAGTGATGCGGATTGGGATTGAAAACCGTCGAAAGCAACTGGCGCAGTGCATCTGGCTGCGCGAACGCGTCGAAGATCATCTGGACGCGAAAGAACCAGTGATCGTCCTCGGCGATTTCAACGACGGCCCCGGTCTCGATGAATACGAAAAACTGTTTGGGCGCTCGGGCGTCGAGATTGTCATTGGCGATGAAGATGACGCCCGGCTCTATGACCCGCACGCCGAAGCCGTCATCCGCCGACCGCTGGGGTTGATGCCTGCTTCCGCAAGGTTCTGGATGTCGGATCAGAAACGCTGGATGCAGACGCTTCTGGACTATGTGATGGTCTCTCCGGATTTGCGGGACAAGGCCAGCGAATGGCGGATCTGGCATCCGTTTGACAATCCCGCGTGCTATAAAACTCCGGCGCTACGCGAGGCGCTTCTCGCGGCCTCGGATCATTTCCCCGTCAGCGTCGAATTGAATTTTGCCAACCGACAACGTCGTTGACCAATCACGACCAGCAAGGCAAAGTCGCCGCGGGCCAAATCCTCGGGGGGATGCGGATGGACGCCAGCGGTGACGCTGCGACCGAAGATTGGGGGCCGTTTGGGCGGCCGCTGTTCGATGATCCAGGCGCGAGAGCGCTTGGCAGGGTCGGCGTGCTCGATGTCGGGTCCAACTCGGTGCGAATGGTGGTTTTCGACGGCGCCGCGCGAAGCCCCGCGTATTTTTTCAACGAAAAAGTCATGGCCGGCCTTGGTGCCGGGATGGCTCAAACCGGGCGACTGAACCCCGATGGCAAAAGCCGCGCACTTGCCGCAATCCGCCGGTTCCAGCAACTCGCCGAAACTATGCGCATACCGCCGCTAACCGCCGTGGCCACAGCTGCAGTGCGCGAGGCAGAAGATGGCCCCGCGTTCCGGGAAGAAGTGGAGCGCGAAACCGGACTTCGCTTATGGGTAATCGACGGAAAAGAAGAAGCGCGGCTCTCGGCGCAGGGTGTGCTGCTCGGCTGGCCCGGGGCCTACGGGCTGGTATGCGATATCGGTGGGTCGTCGATGGAACTTGCCGAATTGCGCGACGGCCGCGTTGGCAAGCGCGTCAGCACCAGGCTCGGACCGCAACGCCTGATGACGCTTAAAGGCGGCAAGAAGGGTGTTCGCAATTTTATTAAGCAAGAAGTGTCTGAGCTTGCGAAAGTCATGGGGCGGCAAAATGATCGCCTGTTCCTGGTCGGCGGGTCGTGGCGGGCGTTTGCACGCATCGACATGGATCGGCGCGACTATCCCCTTGCGGTCCTGCACGAATACCGAATGTCGCGCAAATCGGTTTTGGCGACCATCGACTATATTGCCGAGAACGCGCCCGAAGACCTGCGCCTCAGGTGTGGGCTCGGTCAAAGCCGGATGTCCCTCGTGCCCATGGCTTCGCTGGTCTTGAAGGAACTTGTTCGAACGTTCAAACCTTACGACATCGCAATTTCCAGCTACGGCATCCGCGAAGGAATGCTTTACGAACAGATGCCGCAACGGCTCAGGGATCGCGACCCGTTGATCGAGGCATGTCGGTTCGCCGAAGCCAAAGATGCCCGCATTCCCGGCTTCGGCAAGCGCCTTTACGAATTTGTATTGCCGCTTTTCAAAAGCCGCGGCGGGCCGCCAAAAAGGCTTATCAAGGCCGCGTGCCTTTTGCATGACGTCAGTTGGCGCGCGCATCCAGACTACCGCCACGAAGTGGGATTTGACGAAGCGACCCGCGCAAACCTCGGCGGCATGACCCATGAAGAACGTGTGTTCCTCGGCGTCGCGATTCTTCACCGCTATAAAAACAGCCGCGAAAACTCCCGGTACGAACCGATATTTCGCCTGATCGACGCAGCCGAGCTTTCGCAAGCCGAAATCCTGGGCAAAGCGATGCGCTTCGGCGCCATGTTGACGGCGTCGGAAGACGACAAGATGGGCAGCCTCAAGTTCTATCCGAAAAAACGACGGCTCGAAGTCAGGCTTGCGCCCGGCACAACAGATCTATTCGGCGAGGTTGCCGAGGCACGCCTGAATTCTCTGGCCGACGCCCTTGGTGTCGAAGATGTCGTCGTCAAAGGCGGCTAAAGTTCGATCTCACCATCTTCGCCCTCCGGGTTCCGCTCCAAAGGTGTCCGCCGCCGAATGATGATGTCACCGTTGGGCAGCATTTCGGGCGGGTGATAGGAATCGAAATTTTCAAGCAGGCTGTTCAGGTCGTCGAATGCTGGCTCCATTTCCTCCATCAGCCCGCGCATGAACAGACGCAGTGCCTCGGCCATCAAATTGCGACCTTCAGTGTCTGCGTTCTGGGGCGCGGCTGGCGTTGCCAGGAACATGAGCAAGAACGCTAGAAGTCTCATAGCTCCATCGTATCACATTCCCATCCGCGACCTAAGTTGCTCAACCATCGGTGGCGATTCTGCGCCGTGAAGGGTATTTCTGAAGTATTCGCCGCCGCTTCCGTGAGTGGGCGTGAGGATCCTGAAACGCCAAATAGGCATTCGCCGACCGCCGTGCCGGGCATTCGACGTCATTGGAAAACATAGAAGCGTGGCAGTAAGCCAATTGTTTGAAATAACTCACTTATATTTCTACATCGGCTCACGAAATCGTCAGAAATTATTCCCACAAACCCGTCATTAACCGTGTTTTGCTTACGCTCCGTATCTGCGGGATAGCACAAGGCAATCGAAACCAAGGAGATGAATAGATGCTCAAATCTTTCCTCGCTATCGCAGCCCTGACCGCGATGTCCGGTGCGGCGATTGCCGACAGTTACACGATCACGGTGACCAATAATCTGGACGAAGAATTGCTCGCGCCAATTCTGGTGACCGACGCCGGAAATGACGGCCATATTTTCGATGGCGTCTATGTGACAGCCGAAGCCGAAGACCAGATCCTGACCGGCGATCCCAAGATGCTGGCGATGCGGATTGGCGAAGCCATGGTCGCGGTCGGCCACGGCAGCGACGGACCTCCGGGCGTGCTTCTTGCACCCGGCAATTCGGTCACGCTGAACTTCGACACCGATGCCACCGCGCTTCGCGTGATCGCGATGGTCGCGCCGACGATGGTGCCTGACAATTACGTCTCGAACGTTGTTGACGTCCACGCGGCCGATAAAGTCGCGTTTGATCTCAACCGCTTCGACATCGGCCACGACGAAGGCACAAAGATGAACATGCTCGTCTCGGACGCCGTTGCCAGGGTTACAATCGAACGGTCCATGTAAGAAAATTTAAGTTAATGCGTCAGGCCGGGCACCAAGCCCGGCCCAAGCTTATTCCGCCGCGATCTTGATGACGGGTTCCATCTCTTTCAGCGTTTCGTCCGACAGATGGCATTTGATTTGGTGTCCGTCGGCCAATGTCCGCATCGGCGGAACTTCGATATCGCAAAGCCCGTCCGGGACCTGATCTTTCCAGCGGCACCGCGTCTGGAACGGGCACCCCGACGGCGGGTTCATTGCCGACGGGATATCGCCTTCAAGCACGATGTGCGTTTTCTCGATGCTTGTGTCCGCAATAGGAACGGCCGAAAGCAGCGCCTCGGTGTAAGGATGATACGGCGGCGAGAATACCTGATCGGTGTCGCCCAATTCGACAACATGGCCAAGATACATCACCATCACCCGATCCGAGAGATAGCGTACGATGCTAAGGTCGTGGCTGATGAACAAAAGCGTCGTCTTTTCGTTCCGCTGGATCTCCATCAACAGATCGGTCACCGCTGCCTGCACGCTCACGTCCAGCGCGGATACAGGCTCGTCCGCAACCACGATGCGCGCACCACCGGCAAACGCACGGGCAATACCAACCCGTTGTTTTTGCCCGCCGGAAAGCTGTCTTGGCATCCGGCCCGCAAATTCGCGCGGCAGCTTGACCAGATCAAGCAGCTCCAGCATCCGTGTGCTCCGATCCGCCTCGGAATCGCCGATCTGGAATATCTCCAGCGCGCGAATGATCTGTCTTCCGATGGTCATTGACGGGTTCAGCGTGTCAAAGGGGTTCTGGAACACCATCTGAACCGACGACACGGTTTTGGTGTCACGCTCTTCGATCGGCACATCCTGAATTGGCTGATTATCCAAAAGGATCTCGCCCTCGGTGGCTGTTTCAAGCCCCATTAAAACCTTGGCAAAAGTGGATTTTCCGCAGCCCGACTCGCCAACGATCGCCAAGGTTTCTGACTCGCGGGCCTCAAAACTCAGCGTTTCGTTGGCCTTGACGACTTTTTTATTGCTATCGCCAAAAAGCGCGTTCGCCGACACCTCATAGTATTTCTTGAGGTTGTCGATTTTCAGAACGACCTTGCCGGGTTTGGTTTTCTCGAACTGGTTCGTGACCTGGATCGGCGCGTTCCAGTCGACTTCCTGGAATTTCACGCAGCGGGTCTCGTGCCGCTCCACGTCCGGGACAGGATGCATCAAAACGTCCCCGTCGTCGCAGCGACCCGCTTCGAAGTAATCGCACCGCGGCCCGAAATTACAACCCGGTGGCCGCTCGTGCGGCAACGGGAAGTTCCCCGGTATCGCCACCAGCGGGCGGTCGTTTTTGTTGGCTCCGGGCAATGGGATCGACCGGAACAGAGCCTGCGTATAGGGGTGCTGCATCTTGTCGAAAACATCTTTGATCGACCCGGTTTCCACCGCTTCGCCCGAATACATCACGCAGATACGGTCGCAGGTTTCCAGCACCAGCCCAAGATTGTGGCTGATGAACAGCATCGAGGTGCCGTATTTCTTGCCCAAATCCTTGACCAGTTCCACCACCGCGGCCTCGACCGTCACGTCCAGCGCGGTGGTCGGCTCATCAAGGATCAGCAAGGACGGCTTTGACATCAGCGCCATCGCGATCACGATCCGCTGCTGCTGGCCGCCGGACAGCTGGTGCGGGAAACTTTGCATCATCCGTTCCGGATCCGGCAGGCGCACATCGGTCACAACTTCCAACGCGCGTTCGTAAGCCTCAATCTCGCTGACGCCCTCGTGGATCAGCGGAACTTCCATCAACTGGCGTCCGATCTTCATCGCAGGGTTCAGGCTGGCCATCGGCTCCTGATAGATCATCGCAATCTCAGACCCGCGAATGTCGCGCAGCTCTTCCTTGCTCATCTCATTCAGCTCACGGCCCTTGAACTTGATGGATCCGCCAACGATGCGCCCGTTCACGCCAAGGTCCTGCATGACGCCCAGCGCCACGGTGGATTTGCCGCAACCGCTTTCACCCACCAAACCCATTGCTTCGCCCGGTTTCACCGTGCAGGAAAAATCCATCACTGCCGGGATTTCCCGAAGCCGCGTAAAGAAGCTGATCGACAGCTTGTTGATCTCAAGGATCGGGCCGTCATAATCTTCGTGTCTTTTCATGATCGGTCTCCTTAGTCCCTAAGACTTTCTTCGCGCAGGCCATCGGCCAGCAGGTTCAGACCCAGCACCAGGCTCATCAGCGCCAGTGCAGGTGCAAGTGCCGGATGCGGGAAGATTGACAAAAGCTTCCGCCCGTCGTTGATCGTTGAACCCCAATCCGGGCTTTCCGGGCTAAGGCCCAGCCCGAAGAAACCAAGGGTGCCCAGAAGGATGGTGGTGTAACCGATCCTGAGGCAGAAATCGACGATCAGCGGCCCGCGTGCATTCGGCAGAATTTCCCACAACATGATGTACCATGCCCGCTCACCGCGGGTTTGCCCCGCCGCGACATAGTCCCGCGTCTTGATGTCCAGCGCGATACCGCGAACGATCCGGAAGACCGTGGGCGAGTTCACAAAAACCACGCTCACGAAGACGACCAGCAAGTTGGGCGGAAAGTCGATGATCCCAAGCGGATCCAAGTTCCAGGCAATCCCGAGATAAAGCCAAAGCCCGATTACCAAAGTTATCCCCAGGTAGATGTTTCGCTTTCGCGGTTGCACGTAATACCGCGAATTGATCAGGATCGAGAGGAATATGATCGGGAAGATGAACAGAACTCCGGCCATATAAACAGGAATGCCCGTCGCGACGATTTCCGGTGTCACCAGCAGGTAGAAAAGCAGGATCACCGGGAAGGCCAGGATCAGGTTGGCGACAAAGCTCAGGACCGTGTCCAGCCGACCGCCGTAATAAGCCGCCGGCAGCCCCAGCGTGATCCCGACCATGAAGGCGAAAAGCGTTGCGAAGGGGGCGATCTTGATCACTTCCCAGGACCCTACAACCATCCGGCTGAAGACATCGCGCGCCAGATTGTCGCCGCCCAGCAGATAGACCGGATACAAGTCGCTGTCTTCGGGCATCGGCGTGCCAGGCAGCTTGTTTTTCATGCCCGAAACCTGCGCCAATGCGTCATGCGTGACGATCATGTCCATCGCGCCATAGACGCCCGTGAACACCCAGAACATCACGATGGAAAAGCCGATCATACCGACAACGCTGTCAAACAGCTTGCCGTAAAGACCAAGCCGCCGTTTGTAGTAAATAGACAGTGCGAAAACCACGACCAGCGAAATCCAGACTGGCAGAAAACGCTTTGCAACCTCTCCGAGTATTCCGGCATCCCCAAAGGCCGCAAACTGGCTGAAGAAGATAAACAGCGTGACAAAACCCAAAATGACCGCGCCCGCCCAAATCGTCAGCGAGTCAAACGCAGCTGTTGGCGCGCGTTGCAGAACCCATGCGATGAAGCTGCCCACCAGGAAAAATGCCATTCCCGTCAAGGTAATCACGGTCCATGCGGGCATTCCGCTGCTCGCAAGCCAGGCGTTCAGGGTGCTCTCGGTCAGGAAGTATTCCAACTGGAAAAGTACCAAACCAGTCACCGCGCCTGGCAGTAACAGCTCTGCCAGCGATGATGCCGTCGTTGGCCGCCAGGGTGTGATAACCGCGCCGCCGGGTGCAAAGACCGGCTGCGTTGATGTTGCAAAAACTGCTGTAAAGCTGCCGACGATACCGACGCCCATAGCTATTAAAGCAAATTGAATTATCGGAACGAGATAGGCGCCCAGTGCGCCGGTCCATGTAAGCGGTTCCATGTGCCGACCCTCCTCAGGCGATCCGGATGCGTGGGTTCAGGAAGACGTAGCCGATGTCAGATATCAGCTGCGTAACCAGAACAACTAAAACGGCAACAACCGAACAGGCGAGCAAAAGCTCGATGTCGTTGTTGCCTGCGGCTTGCACCAGCGTCCAGCCAAAGCCCTTATAGTTGAACAGCGTCTCGACGATGACGACGCCGTTCAAAAGCCACGGGAACTGAAGCATGATGACTGTAAAGGGCGCGATCAGCGCGTTTCGAAGCGCGTGTTTCATCACGATGTTGCGAAAGCTCACACCCTTCAGTCGCGCCGTTCGGACGTATTGGGCGGTCATGACTTCGGTCATCGAGGCGCGCGTCATCCGGGCGATATACCCCATGCCGTAAAGCGAGATGGTCAGCACCGGCAGGAAGAAGTTCTCAAACGTGATGTCGTCAACTGCACTGGTCGCAGTCCCTTTGAACCACTTCACGCCAGCAGACGAGGCCAAAAGTGTGATAAAGATGACGCCGGATACGTATTCCGGCGTCGCCGTCGAGGCGATCGAAAACGTCGATAGCGACCGGTCAAGCCGCGTTCCTTCGCGCATGCCCGCCAGAACACCGACGATCAGTGCTGAAGGCACCATCAACAGTATCACACACAACATCAGCCAGCCGGTCAAACCCAGCCGCCTCGAAATGATCGTGCTAACATCATCCCGGAATACTGTTGAGTACCCCCAATCGCCCTGAAGAATGCCACAAAATGTCGGCGCTTCTTCAGGTGCCATCCCACGGTCAATGCAGCGTCCGGTGATTTTTCCGGCCTCGGCATCCTCGAAAGTATGTCCAGGCCATACGCCCAGCCACTGTCCGTATTTAAGCGGAAGCGGTTGAAGATATCCATTCTTGTACAAGTATGACGCGACCGCTTCGTCCGACATCCGCTGGTTGCCCTGCGTCTTCGCGAGCTTTTCCAGGTTCGGATAGAGGTTGGTCAGAAAGAAGACGATGAACGTCAGGCTAAGCGCCGTCAGCAGCATCACGCCCAAGCGGCGCAAGATGAATTGGCCCATCTCGTTACCCTGTTGTCATGCGCTGGACTTGGACCTTTTCGGTCTCTGGAACCTCTGCCCGGTGCGACAGCGGCGTCTGCGCTTTTGCAGAAAAGGGGTACCCGATCATCGGGTGCCCCTTTGGCTAATTTTAGGCTGCGAGACCAAACTTGTATAGATGCAGTTCGAAAGTTGGGTGCATATCGGCACCGACGATGCCGGCGCGATAATGGCGGTAAAGCGAACGCCAATACGGCATGATGATAACGCCTTCGTCCACCATGATCTGCTCTATCTTGGCCATCACAACACGCCGCGCGTCCGCATCGGCAAGAGAAAGGGCCTCTTTCAACAGCGCGTCGAATTCAGAACTAGCGAACCCTGTCTCATTCCAGGGGCCATCACTCTTGTATGCGAGCGCCAGAACCTGCACGCCGAGCGGCCGCATATTCCAACCAGTTCCGGAAAACGGGAATTTGGCCCAGGAATTCCAATACGTTGCCCCAGGCAGAACCGTCCGTTTTGCATTGATCCCTGCGTCGCGCAACTGCGCGGCAACAGCATCACAGGTGTTTCTTTCCCAATCATCGTCGATCGAAGTCAGCTCAAATTCAAGATCGCCAAATCCGGCTTCATCCAAAAGCGCCTTGGCGCCCGCCGGATCGGGCGTTGGCGACCCAATTTCGGCGTATTCCGGATGGATCGGACACAAGTGGTGATTCTCACCGACCAACCCGTTGTCGGAAAATCCAAGTTCGAGAACGACTGAATTATCCACAGCCATCGCCAATGCTCGGCGTACCCTGACATCCGCGTAAGCTTTAATGCCATCAATTTCGCCGTCGGCGTGAGGACGAACAACAAAACAAGCCGCAGTCAGCGCCTCGGATTTCTCATAGCCCAGATCGTCCATCAAATTGATGAATTCACCGACCACCTGATAGATCACATCAACTTCATCGGACTCCATTGCTGCGACAAACGCAGATGGGTCTGTGCCAAAGTCGATGAACTCAATCCGATCCAGGAATGGACCACCATAAACGTCGGTCCCCCACCAGGTGTGGTCCGTATTGCGGGTTAGCACGGCGCGAATGCCGACTTCCATTTCTTCCGGCAAGAAAGGACCGGTACCGATTGGATTGTCTGCCGGGTTGCCGCCGTCATAGGACGAATGAACAATGGCCGCAGGATAATCGGCCATACCGGCTATCAAAGTAATGTCGGGCGCTGGCAGCGTCAGTTTTACTGTGTGGCTGTCCACGACCGATATAGCGCCTTCAAGTGCTCGGTTTGTTCCCTCGTCGATCAGGGCCGCAAAGCGACCGGCCATCGAATTGCCTTCGACGGCTTTTTCGCACCAGCGTTCCATGTTGAATTTAACGTCATCGGCGGTGAAGTCATCGCCGTTGTTCCACTTAACACCTTGTCGGACATTAAGTGTATATTCAGTGGCATCGTCGTTTACCGCCCAGCTCTCAAGCAACATACCACGGAATGTTCCGTCTTTGTTGTATTCAACCAGATAGTCCAGCCAGCCGCGACACACGTGCGACATTTCGGAAAAGTCGAATAGGCGTGGGTCTTTAAGCGCGATTACGTTCATCTGGAAACGCAAGCTCCCACCCATCTGGGCATGACCGCCTGCATTCGCCGGAGTACTTACGCCGATCAGTCCATAAGCCGCAGTCGTTGCCACACCAAGTGCTGTTGCGCGGGTCATAAATTCGCGTCGGCTGATCTTGCCTTCGCGATATTCTTCGGCGTGCATTACCGCTGCCGGGTGCACGCGCGAACAAGTGTTTTCATTTCTGGTCATTTGAGGTCTCTCTCCCTGTCAGACTTATTATTGACCGTTACTGATCCGCTGGGATTGCGGGTCTTCATTTCTGTGGGTTCACGTTGATGTGGTTTCCCATCCCCTTGGCATTTCGTCATGCTTCCGCGCGAAGGTCAACGTTCGCTTTCGGCATATAGCGTCACAAATGCGACATTAGCCTTATGCAAAAACGACACCGGTGCATGGAAACAAGGCTTACAGCTCCATGTTAACTCCCCGCTCGAAATTCTGACGGGCATGTACCTGAACGTGCCCTGAATGCGCGAGTAAAATAGGCAGGCGACGAAAATCCGGTGCGCTTGGCCACGCTCGCCACCGGCAGTTTCGAATCTTTCAGCAGTCGGCAGGCCTCAAAATGGCGGCGGTCCGCCAGGATATCCAGGGCCGGATGACCCGAAACCTTGCGGCATGTGCGGCTAAGATGCGTCGGCGTAACGCCCAGAAGTGCCGCGAAATGTTTCACGCCGACCGGGCGCCGGTAATCGCGCTCGATCAAAGCTGTGTAGGCTTCGGTCAGACGATGCGCGGCGCTGATCTCGGGTTTCGCGCTATCGGTGTCGGCCATCGCATCGCCAAGCCGCGAAAACCAGATCGCAAGCAGCCCGGCAAGATGGTTAAGCGCGGTCCCGGACTGGGCCTTTCCGTCAATCGTCTCGCGCTCGATTGTATCAATCATCCCCGTCAGTTCGCGTTGCAAGTGGGCTTCACGGATACGCAGATGAACCGGCTCCAGAGGCCAAAATCGCGCGTCGTCCAGGGGAATGCGAACCATTGACCCGAAGACTGTCGGGGTCGCGGAAAACCCGTGCATGGTTCCCGGCGGCAGAAAAACCGCGCTGTGCGCGCCGTATCCGCCGGACCTTCCGGCGACCGTGATACGCCCTTGACCACGCGTGAACCACAAAAGGACGGGCCAGTCATAGCTGCGCATTGCTTCGGTGCGCCAGCGCCCGCCTTGCGAAATGCGGGAAACCGATGTGACCTCGATCGTCTGACCTGCGACGGTCGCGATAGCCTCTGGCCGCCGTGAAGAAGCACTTTCGGCGACCCCTGCCATAGGCAGAAGCGTCAGGCGTTGCATCGACATGTTGTCTGGTGCCCCCCACCAGGTTACGCGGGCCACCCTAGCCAATCGGCACTGCGCGCGTCAACCCGTTCTGAACTCAGGGTTTTTCCCGTGTCTTGCCGATAAGCCGGCCGATCAGAAACGACGTGCGCGGCGCATAGACGTAATGTGTCCGGGTTTCGCTCCGGCGGACGCGCATACGCGCCAGGCCGAAAACGATCAGTATGACGTGAACAGAAGACACGAATCCAAACATCGCTTGTGGGCCAAATCGTTCGATTAACTCGGCCACAACATAGGGCGACGCGATCGCGCCAACCGCGTAAAGAAACATCAGCGCTGCCGATAATTCCACCCGTTCTTCGTTGCTTGCAAAATCATGCGCGTGCGCTGCTGCAACCGAATAGATCGGAAAAGTTGCAAACCCAAACACACCAGCCGCAATCATCACACCGTTCGCGCCCGACGTCGCCATTGCGACGGTCACCGCGCAGGACCCGACCGCCGCAACCGACAGCCATATCAAAACCCACCGGCGGTCATATCTGTCGGCAAGCCAGCCCGCCGGATATTGCGAAATAGCGCCGCCCAGAACAAAGGCGGCCAGAAAAAACGCGATCTGATCGACGCTTAGCCCGACCTCGACCCCGTAAAGCGGGCCGACCATGCGAAAGCTCGCCGTTGTGACACCGGCTGAGATAACGCCCGCCGACGCCAGCGGCGACAAACGCCAGGCCAGGCTCGGGCGAAGGCGCGGCGCTTCGGGGATCGCTGGCTCAACCGCGCGCGTCAGGACCAGTGGCACAAGTGCGGCACAGCATATCAGTGCTAGAATGTTGTAAGAGACATAACTGGCGGGTTCGAGAACCGAAATCATCAGCTGCGCCAGCAGCGACCCGCCAATGTCGACGACGCGGTAGGTGCCCATCGCCCGGCCTCGGGTTTCGTTGGAAACCTTCGCCTGAAGCCAACTTTCCGCAACCGTATAGCATCCCGCGATGCACAAGCCCGACATCACGCGCATTCCGGCCCAGGCAATTGGGTCGATTATCAGCATGTGGCTGAGAATGCCCATGGTACCCAGTGCGGTGAAAGCCGCGAATGAGCGCGAATGTCCCACCGCGCCCATCAATCGAGGTGCCCACCAACAGCCGATGAAAAAGCCCGAGAAATGGGCGGAGCCGAGCAAGCCGATCTCGGTCCGGGAAAAGTTCAGTTCCAGCCCCGAAATTGCGTCAAGGGGCGCGATGCCGCCGGACCCTAGTTGCAGGAACACGACCGATAAAAATAGGGCAGCAAATGAAATAAGCAGGCGCATTTGATACTCGAAAGGATTAAGTCAGCCTATCCCGCACAGAACCTGAACGGGCTTGTTCGTTTTCGACAATCCGACGCCGCGTTTGGCGGAATTTGTAAGCAATGCCCGTCAAACCGTGTCCAGGTACAGGTCGATGCGTTCGCGCGCGCTCAATTCGGCAAAGCTCGCAAGCTCTTGCCGTTTTGTCATCACGTAATTTCGGATCAACTCGTCCGAGAATATGCGCGGGATAATCTGACTGTTCTCAAAACGCCCGATTGCCTCGGCCCAATCGTCGGGTATGCGGTCCAACTGGCGCGCGTAGGCGTTGCCCTTGATCGGTTGCGCCGGCACCACCTTGTCGCCGATCCCGGTGATCGCGGCACCCAATACTGCCGCCAGCATCAGGTAAGGATTGATGTCCCCGCCAGCGACCCTGTGTTCGATCCGGCGCGCGGCGGGGGCCCCACCGGGAATGCGGATCGCCGCGGTTCGGTTCTCATAAGCCCAGCCGATGCCCGTCGGCGCATGCGCGCCAGGCACCAATCGCTCGTAACTGTTGCCGTGCGGCGCGAAAATAAGCGTTTGATCCTTCATCGCGGCCAGGCAACCGCCAACCGCGTAAAGCAATTCGTCCGACCCGGTTTCGCCACCATTGTTGAAAACGTTCACGCCCTTCGCATCAACGACCGAGAAATGAATGTGCATCCCCGTTCCCGGACAGTCGGGATAGGGCTTGGCCATGAAGCTTGCGGCGAACCCATGGCGGCGCGCCAGACCCTTGACCAGGAGTTTGAACAACCAGGTGTCGTCCGCCACCTTCAACGCAGGCCCATGCGACAGGTTGATCTCGTATTGGCCAACGCCGGATTCCGAAATGGCGGTCTCGGCGGGAATATCCATCGCTTCGCAGGCTCCGTAAAGCTCGGTGAAAAATTCGTCGAACGCATCAAGCGCGCGAAGGCTTAGCACCTCGCCGCCCAGCCGCCGTTTGCCGGATCTTGGCGACAGGGGCGGGGCCAATTCGCCGCCGCTGTCATCCACCAGATAAAATTCCAACTCGGTCGCGGCAATCACCTGCCAGCCACGCTGGGAGTACAGTGACAAAACCTTGGCAAGTGCGTGGCGTGGATCACCTTCAAACGGCTCGCCCGCATCCGTGTACATCCAAGTCGGCAAAAGTGCCGCCGGGTTTTTCAGCCACGGCATCGGCACAAAACCACGCTCAGTCGGCTTCAATACGCCGTCGCGGTCGCCGGTTTCAAAGACCAGCGGGCTGTTTTCGATGTCATCGCCCGAAATATCGACATTAAGCGCGCTTAGCGGCATCCGGGTGCCACCCTTTAACGCTTTATCCGCAAACGCAGCGGGCATCCGCTTTCCGCGTGCCTGCCCGTTCAGATCTGCGACGGCAACGGTAACACTCCGAACCTCGGGATGCTCACTTAGCCAGTTGATCATGTCTCACCGGAATAGCTGCGGACGATAGCGAATGCGCTTCGCCTCCTGCGGCATATGCCGGTTCAGATGCCGGTTGGCCAGCGAGAACACCCCGATCACGGTCAGCGTCACCAGAATAAAATAAAACGCGACTATGGGATAGGGCACGAACGGGTTGAACGTCTTGTCGGCGAAATAATTCGCGTAATAAAGCGCGTCACCCTTTTGCTGCCACGCCGGAAAGCCGGAAAAGAAAACAAGCGTTGTGGCGTGGAACAGAAAGATCGCCTCGTTGGTGTAAGCGGGCCATGCAAGCCTCAGCATCGTCGGCCACGTCACGCGCCGGAATTTACTCCACCCGGAAAGACCATAGGCATCGGCTGCCTCCAGATCGCCCTTCGGCACCGACCGCAATGCGCCGTAAAAAATCTCGGCCGAATAAGCCGCCGTATTCAGGAACAAGACGACCAGCGCGCCTGCCCAGGCCTTCGTCAGCCAGCGCGTGTCAGCGGTGATGCCAAATATTTCGATGCCCTCGCGCGGCAACAAAACGAAAGCCTCGTAGGCAAAGAAAAACTGTATGAACAAAGGCGAGCCGCGAAAAAGAAAGACAAACCATTCGCTGGGCTTTCGGATCAGCGGGTTTGCGGCGGCCTTGCCAAGCGCCACTGCCGTGGCCAGGAAAAATCCTGTCGTCATGGCGAGTACGCCAAAGTAGATATTCCAGAGCAGGCCCGACCCGATCAGCGTAAACTGCTGACAAAGCGTGAAGTCCGATTTAGGCAAAATCCGTTCGCCAAACCCGATGGACCGAAAGGCATAGTCAGCAATGGTTTCCCAACAGCTCATGCACGATCCCTCCACAGGAGGGATCGAGTGCGCGAAAGCGTTTGCAAAGCAAATGCGTGCGTTACCCGGTGAGGATTAGCCAAAACCATTATGCCTTGGCCTTCCGTTGCGCTTCACCTGCATACGTGGCCTGGCCCCGGCTCAGACGCGCCGAAAGTCGCCCCAGGACCACTTCCGAGACTTTGGTCAAGCCGAGATAAAACACCAATAGCCCGGAAAAATAGTAAAGCCGCCAATCGCCATGAGGATAGTCGAATATCGGGCCCTTCGTGCCACCTAGCTCGCGTGCCCAATAGACAATATCCTCGACGCCCAAAAGAAACAGTAGCGGTGTCGCTTTGACCAGGACCATCCATAGGTTGGAAAGCCCCGGCAGCGCAAAGACCCACATCTGAGGCATCAAAACGCGCCAGAACGACTGTCGCGTTGTCATGCCATATGCTTCTGCCGTTTCCATCTGCGCGCGCGGCACTGCCCGCATCGCGCCAAACAGAACGTTGGCGGCGAACGCCCCAAAGACGATGGCAAATGTCAGAACCGCCAGTGTAAATCCATAACCTTCATGCACCCACTGCGGGGCGGTCGACAGCGGCAGTTTCGCTTGTGCGCAGACGACAAAATCGTTGCCCTGACGCACCGGCTCTGTCCAGTCCGGGCAAAGAACCTGATGTCGCGTCCACTCGAACGCCTGATCAAGTGCGATGACAAAAAACAGGAAGAAAACAATGTCCGGCACGCCCCGAACGATCGAAGTATAGCCTTTGCCCAGCCAGCGAAGCGGCGGGAAGGGGCTTCGTGCTGACGTCGCGCCAATAAAGCCAAACGCCAATGCCGTGGGTGCTGTGATCAGCAGCAAAAGTATGACGGTGACGAACGAAAAATACGCCGCCATATGCTTGCCGTTGGTCAGATAACAGGCAACCCACCGGGTGCCTTCTAACGCTGAGGGATCGGCGCAATAGGAAAACAAGCTGTTAAAGCCTTCCCACTGGTGGGCGCGATCCCGAAGATCTGCCGCCCGTCATGAAAAACTGCTCGCCATGAAATCCCCGATCCGCATTCTCAAAGCCGAACAAAGCGTTAGTGACGAGCTTGCGCAAGGTGCAATTAGGTTCAGCTTGCCAATTATGATGCCCTCATCCAGTTTTCGCACGACAGATCGGAGGCATAGGTTTGAAGAAAGTCATCGTCGTCGGTGCCGGAATAATCGGCGCAGCACTTGCCTCTCGCCTCGCCCGTATGGGCGCCAACGTCACCATTTTAGACAAGGCGCATTCCGGTGGTGGCCTTGCAACGGCGCGATCGTGGGCATGGCTTAACGCGGCCTGGGGCAATCCCGAACCGTATTATCACTTACGAACGGCCTCGCTTGCCGAATGGCGTCGACTTGCAGGTGAGATACCTGGCGTATCGCCCATCTGGTGCGGCAGCCTCAGCTGGGATCTGCCAGAGACGGAATTGCGGCAGTCTGTCCCGATACTGTCCGGCTGGGGCTACAACGTCCGGTTGGTGGATGCCGCCACAGCACTGCAACTCGAGCCATCGCTCAGAAATCCTCCCGATATCTCCGTCCACGCGCCCCACGAAGGTGCCGTCGAACCCGTGACCGCAACGCAGGCGATGCTGCTAGATGCCGAGGCCCACGGCGCACGTCTAAGCTATGACACCGAAGTCGTTCGGCTCGCTCATCCCGGCGACAAAGTTGCGGGCGTCGTGCTACGCGACCGCTCCGCGATCACTGCCGACGAGGTAGTTCTGGCCTGCGGTGCTGGCACTTCTGCGCTGGCTGAACCTTTTGGCAATCCAATGCCCGTCGATGCGCCACCCGGCCTTCTGGCGACAACCGAACCAGTTGATGGGGTGCTAAACGGATTGCTGATCAGCCCCTTCGTCCATGTTCGGCAGCGACCGGACGGCAGCCTGATCGCGGGCACGGATTTTGGCGGTTCGGATCCCGGCGATGATCCTGAAGACGTTGCAAGGGATCTCGTCGGCAGGGTGGCGGATCTAATCGAAACGACGACGCCTTTGCGATTGGCAAGCTGGACAGTCGGTCATCGCCCGACGCCCAAAGACGGCGTTTCAATTGCCGGGCCCGTGATGCCGGGACTTACGGTCGCGGTCACGCATTCCGGCGTCACGCTGGCACCGATCCTGGGCAAGCTTCTGGCGAATGAAATCCTGACCGGCGACCGCGATCCGCTTTTGGCACCCTTTGGCCCCGACCGTTTTGCGGGTCGCGACTGATCAGAAACCGAACAATCACGATCCCCAAATAAAAAGGGCCGGGGCATTGCTGCTCCGGCCCTTTACTTAATCTGATCAGCTTACCAAAGGCTGCTGACTTTCCATTTTTCGATCAGCGTGTTCAGGCTGCCGTCGTCTTTCATCGACTGGATTGCCGCATCGAATTTGGCCTTCAACTCGCCATCCGATTCGCGGATGCCCATGCCAACGCCGCCACCAAGGCTCACTGGTTCATGGACGACCTTCAGGTCTGCGTCGCCCTCGGCAATACCCAACAGGAACGATGAATCGGCAAATACCGCGTCGGCTTCGCCGTTTTTCACCGCAGCGACGGTTTCGTCCGGAGTCGCGAATTCGACCAGCATCACGCCATCTAGCTCGGCCAGATACGCGGCCTGAATGGTGCCTGTTTGGGCAGCCACAATACCGCCGCCGCTATAGTCGCCCGTCGCCATATAAAGCGTCGGATCCGCAGGCGTGTAGGCTTGGGTGAAATCAATCACTTCGTCGCGTTCGTCGGTCACTGACATGCCCGCGATGATAGCGTCGTAGTTGCCGGATACGAGGTTGGGGATAATCGAGTCCCATTCGTTGGTCACCCATTCGCAGGTCAGTTCCGCGCGCGTGCAAAGCTCGTCGCCAAGCTCGCGCTCGAACCCGTCAACTTCGCCCGCGTCGTTGATGAAGTTCCACGGCGGGTATGCGCCTTCGGTGCCCATGCGGACCATGTCTTGTGCAACGGCCGTGCTGGCAGTGATCGCCAGCGCCGCAGCGGTTAGGATCAGTTTTTTCATGTGTGTTCTCCCTGACTGATACTTGATTGTTTTTATGCGGCAACGGCAGACAAAAACTGCCGCAACCGTTCGGATTTTGGCGCGCCGAATAAAGCATCCGGCGGCCCTTCTTCTTCTATTTTCCCTTGGTGCAGGAACACCACGTGATCGCTGACGTCGCGGGCCAGGCTCATGTCGTGGGTGACGATGATCATCGTGCGACCCTCGCCCGCCAGTGCTTTGATGACCCGGATCACTTCCTGTTCCAGTTCCGGGTCCAGCGCGCTCGTGGGTTCATCGAACAGCAACGCCCGCGGCTCCATACACAAAGCCCGCGCAATCGCGGCCCGCTGTTGCTGGCCGCCAGAAAGCTGGGCGGGCCAGACATCGCATTTGTCGCCGATACCGACCTTTTCCAGATATTCGCGCGCCTTGCCTTCAACCTCGTCCGTCTCGCGCTTCAGCACCGTCACCGGCGCTTCCATGACATTTTGCAGGATCGTCATGTGCGACCAAAGATTGAACTGTTGAAAGACCATGCTCAGGTTGGTGCGAATTCGCGTCACCTGCGCCTTGTCCGACGGATGCCGGTCCAACCCGGTTCCACGCCAGTGCACGGCCTCGCCTTCGAACAGAATGTCGCCTTCCTGGCTTTCTTCCAGCAAGTTCGCGCATCTGAGTAGCGTCGATTTACCAGACCCAGATGACCCGATCAGCGATACAACGTGGCCGCGTGGTGCGGTCAGGCTCACGCCCTTTAGAACCTCCAGTGCGCCATAGCTTTTGTGAAGGTTGCGAATGTCGATGACAGGCGTGTCGTTGGTCACGATTGTTACACTAAGTGGTTGTTCCCGGTGGCGGAGTAAGGCGCGAAATGACGCGGAATGCAACTCCGAAGGCGAGCATCACGCTGGGAAAGCCGGATTTTCGGCGGTTATTGCAGTGGCGGCGGCGTTTGAACGGCAAGGTAATCGTCTGAGTGGATCGTCGTAAACCCCTTCAAACACAGGGCCTTGCGGTCATCAGGCGCTAACTGGTCGATGGCCGCACTGACCGCATCGCCCAGATCGTCGGCGTCGCGCCCCATGGCCGAGATATACGGCAGTGCCGGGGTCGGCGGCGTATGCGCTATTTCCTTGAGATCGCGAGTAAAATCATCAAAGAGGGTCAGCATTTTCCAGCTCACCGCGTCCAGCGCCGCAATATCCGCGACGCCTTCGGCGACCGCCTGCGCCGAGGCGCCATGACCCCCACTGATATGCGCCTTGTGAAACGCAAACCCGTGATCCGACGCAAAGTTCTGCGGTGCCGCCCACCCCGACTGCGAGCCCCAGCCGTTGACCGCGATCACGGTGTCGGCAAAGTCAGAAAACGCAGCGCGAGCGTCATTTTTGCGGGCTATAACAACGCTGTAGTAATATCCGGCCCCGCACGAGAGATCGTGGACCGGCGTGCCGACCAGCTTCACTTTGCCATGTAGCCGCGTGCGATAAGGCAGACCGCAGGTTTGGGAAAGCAGAAGATCAGCGCTCTGCCAATGATCCCACATGTCGCCACCGCGCGTCAGCTTTTCGGGTGCCTCGATGTTCAGATTGCCGCGGATCAAATCCCAAAACCGATCGTTCGCCGCCGCTGTCTCAGGGCGATCATACATCGGCAGGCTGGCGATCACGGCTTTTTCTGCGCGCGCTGCCGCGCATGTGCTGAGTTGCGATCATTGACCCCCAGCATTGGTGCGACCAGCCGCATCAGCGCGTCTTCGTCGTGGTCGCGCGAGCCATCGGCCAGTACAATCTCCCAAAGCGCCTCAACAACTTCCTCCCGGTCCACGTAAGGCACCGCATCCTTGATCGCGCGGGTGAACCGGACGGTGTCGGGGGCCTCCTGCTCCAGCACCTCGGCGTCGGCGCGCAGTTTTGCGACCTCGAACGGGCCGAGGCCATAGCGCGTCTTCAGAAGCGCATCGATCCGGTCAATCTCCAACCGGACATATTCACCATCAGCCCGCGCAATGCGCACCAAAAGTGCTGCCATCGCCAGCCGGGCATCGTCCCCGGTCAAAGGGTCCGGCTCGGGCGCGGTCATGCGGCGGATCAGGGCATCGAACATGGGATGGAATATAGGGACATTTTCAGTGACGCGAAAGCCGGGGCGGCGATTGCGCCGCCACGCCGGTCTGTTTTTCAGGTCACGCGCCGTACCAGCCGGCCAAGCGAACCTCGACACCATCGACCGGTTCGGCGAATGCAGCCGGGTCCTGCGTCCCACCGTCGCGACCGCGATAATGGTACGGATAGCAATAAGTCGGCTTGAACTCGTTCACCGCGCTTGCCGCCGCCGCAACATCCATGGTGAACGGCAGGTTCATGCAGACGAAGGCCAGGTCGATACCGCTCAGCGCCCGCATCGCAGGGATGTCCTCGGTATCGCCCGACGCATAAACCCGCAGCCCCGGCAGGTTCAGGATATAGCCGTTGTCGCGGCCTTCGGGGTGAAACTTCTTGCGATCCTCGGTCAGGTTATAGGCCGGGATTGCGTCGACCCCGACGCCGTTCCAGTCGGTGCTGTCTCCATTTGCCAACCGGCTCGCGTTTGCCTTCAGCCCGTCCGGCAACATGTCCGCGACCGCAGGGTTGGTAATCATCTGCGTGTCCGCGCCCTTCAGGGCCGCCAGCGTTTCGGGCTTGTAGTGGTCGCCATGCTCGTGGGTCACAAGGATCAGGTCGGCCGCTGGCAGTCCGCCGTATTGGGCAGCCTCGCCGACCGGGTCGACATAGATCACGCCCGCCGGCGTCTCCATGACAAACGAGGCGTGGGCGATCGGATGCACCACAACGTCGCCGAACATATCACCCCCGTGCCCCGCGGCGCGCGCGGTGAACGGCAGAAACGTAACGGCCCCGGCAGCAGCGGCACCCTTAAGGATATGGCGTCTGGTAGGTGTCATTTGTTCGCTCCCTGTTGGTTGTTCTTGCCCCAAAGGTAGAGCGCGCGGCGGCGGACGCAAATAGCAAGCAGCTATGCAATATTGCGGAACGCATAGGCCATCGTGCATATGCGGTATCGGTATTGAGCGGCCGTCAAACCCCTTCAACCAGGATCAGATCGGTCTCCGAGATCCTTTCGCGAACGCGCCGGGCATCGGTATAGGCGTCGCTTTCATAAAAGGCGCGCGCGGCATCAAGGCTTTCAAACTCGATCACGATCGAAAGGCCCTCAGCTCCGCCCTCGTGATGATCGGGGGCCGGGTCGCGGACCAGCACATTGGCGCTGTGCGCCATGATCGCCGCGCCGGCAAGCGCCTTGAATTCCTCGAAGGCGTCTTTTTCACGGACGCGGATATGGGCGATGAGATACCCTTTGGACATGGGGGTCCTCCGAAGTATCAGAGGATCGTACCCGAGTGCCTATTCGATGAGAAGCGGCAGATAGCGTTCAGGTATATCGGCGTCCGTTACCTTGGATTGCTCGGCATCATCGTGCGTGAAGGCCACGATGTCGGCGAGTTCCTGGCCGGTCAACTCGATCATTTCGCCCAACAAGTCCTGCTGCAGTTCAGCCATGACAGGTGCGCCGCGCCACATTCGGGCGGCGAAGTCGAAGGCGCTCATTGGCGCGGGCATGTCGCGGGCATCCAATGCGGGTCCCATGCGGCCGCCGATGTCATTAATCTGGTGGCAAACAATACAGCCCTTGTCCATGAAGGCGTCCCGGCCGCGCGCGCTGTCCATTGGCGGCAGGGCAAGCCCGATGTCGATCAGGAAATCCATCGTGCGGTGCATGTCTTCTTCGGAAATGTCCGTCAGCGCTTCGAAATCGTGGCCGTGGTCGTGTTCGGCGTGGACCTCTTCCATTTGTTCGATCATTGCACCGGCGTCGCCATGTGTGTGGTCGCCGGTCCCGCTGGCCAGGACCGGGGCTCCAAGAGCCATCGCAAGGAATATGGATAACGGAAGCAACAAAGTGCGGGTCATTGGTTTTGTCCTCCTTGCCCGGCAGACTAGCGGGAACGAGCCGCAAGGACTTTGACATAGCTCAAGTAGCGTGGCGCAGACATGTTACCACGCGAGATCCGCCGCGCCGTCGCGGTGATCGGGGGCCGGGTCGCGGACCAGCACGTTGCCATTGTGCGCTTTGATCGGCGCACCCGAGAGCGCCTTGAACTCCTCAAACGCGTCTCTGTCGCGCACGCGGATATGGGCGATGAGATAGCCTTTGGGCAAGGGGTGGGGCCTCCTCTGCTGGGGAGCGTTTTAGCCCATTTCGGTGCCCCAGCGAAGGAAAAATCTACACAAAACCAAGTTGTTCGTCAGAAAAGTTTGACCAAATGCTCATTCAAGTGGGCCGTGGTCTATCCATTGAAAGTTGGGTCTCAATTCCTCCGCGTGAGGTTTGAGGTATTCCAAAAGAATCCCATTCAACTTGAATAGCGGCCCAATATGGAGCGTAAATAGAACGCTACCATTTTGGACACCAAGCTCGTCAAAAAAGTATCTGTATCTGGTGTATGATTTCGCGCAATCGCTGAGGACTTTATTTAAAGGTAGTGGCCTTCCAGTTTTGGTCTGTTCCGGAGCATTCCTTTTCAGGTCGGCCAATGCGGCCTCGTTACCTTCCCTACTGAATGCACCAAAAAATGTGCCAACTTGAGACCGAGTTTTGTGAAACCTCTGCTCAATAGCCTGCTGATTTTTCGCAGGTAATATCGAAAAGAGATCAGGTAACTCATGCACCCGTTTTGTCTCTAGACGAAGTCCTGCAATGAGCAACTTGAAGCTAATTTCACAGGCGTACGTTAAGTTAATTGTATGGGCGAAAACATCAGGCTGATTCCTCGCCGCATGGCTAATGCTATCCTCTAACTCCAGCGGAAAATCGTCCAAGAACTGTGCAGCAAGCCTTTGGTAGGCCAAAGACTGATCATACCCAAATAGATACCCAGCGCCTGAAATACCGGTCATGCCTCAAACCAACCGACTAACCTCAACCGCCGCCCTTACAAAATCCGCAAACAGCGGATGCGGCGCGAAGGGCTTCGACTTCAACTCGGGGTGAAACTGCACCCCGATGAACCACGGGTGATCCTTCCACTCGACGATCTCGGGCAACCGCCCATCCGGTGACATCCCTGAAAAACAAAGCCCCTGCTTTTCCAGCTTCTCGCGATACTTGATATCGACCTCATAGCGATGCCGGTGGCGTTCCTCGATCACCGTCTCGCCGTATGCCCTGGCCACCTTCGACCCCTCGCAAAGGTTCGCGGTATAGGCCCCCAGCCGCATCGTGCCGCCCTTGTCGTCACCAACATTGCGGCGCGCAACATGGTTGCCCTGCACCCATTCTTTCAGATGATAAACCACCGGTTCGAAACGCTTTTTCCCGGCCTCATGATCAAATTCCTCGGACCCCGCATCCTGCATTCCCGCCACGTTCCGCGCGGCTTCGATAATCGCCAGCTGCATCCCCAGGCAGATGCCCAGATACGGCACCTTGCGCTCGCGGGCGAACTGCGCGGCGCGGATCATGCCCTCGGCCCCGCGCTCGCCGAACCCGCCAGGCACAAGGATCGCGTGATAGCCCTCCAGATAAGGTGCCGGGTCTTCGCGCTCGAAAATCTCGCTGTCTATCCACTCGGCCTTGACGCGCACGCGGTTCGCCATGCCGCCATGCGTCAGGGCCTCGGCAATTGATTTATAGGCGTCTTCAAGCTGGGTGTATTTGCCGACGATCGCGACCTTGACCTCGCCCTCGGCATTCTCGATCCGGTCCTGCACATCCAGCCAGCGCGCAAGATTGGGCTTCGGCGCGGGCTCGATGCCAAAGGCATCCAGTACCGCCTGATCCAGCCCCTGTTCGTGATAGGCAAGTGGTGCTTCGTAGATCGACTTCAGGTCCGGCGCGGCAATCACATCTGATTTCCGGACGTTGCAAAAAAGCGCAATCTTCTCGCGTTCCTTCTGCGGGATTGGCTTGTCCGACCGGCAGACCAGAACATCCGGCTGAAGCCCGATCGAGCGCAACTCTTTGACCGAGTGCTGCGTCGGCTTGGTCTTCAGCTCTCCGCTGGCGGCCATCCACGGCAACAGCGTCAGATGCACGAAAATGCATGTCCCCCGTGGCTTGTCCTGCGCGAACTGACGGATCGCCTCGAAAAACGGCAGCCCCTCGATATCGCCCACTGTGCCGCCGATCTCGCACAGCATGAAATCGACCTCATCCTCGCCGATGCGGATGAAATCCTTGATTTCATTGGTGACATGCGGAATGACCTGAATGGTTTTGCCCAGGTAGTCGCCGCGGCGTTCCTTCTCCAGTACGGTGGAATAGATCCGCCCCGACGACACGCTGTCGCTGCCGCGCGCATGGACGCCGGTAAAACGTTCGTAATGCCCAAGGTCCAGATCGGTCTCGGCCCCGTCATCGGTCACAAAGACCTCGCCGTGTTCAAAGGGCGACATCGTGCCGGGATCGACGTTCAGATATGGGTCAAGTTTTCTAAGCCGCACCGAATACCCGCGCGCCTGCAAAAGGGCGCCCAACGCGGCTGACGCAAGGCCCTTCCCAAGCGACGACACAACACCGCCGGTGATAAAAACAAACCTTGCCATGTGCTGGATATCTCCCGCGAATTACTGCTCGAAGCCGCGTTCACGGGCAGCCCGTTTTTCGCAGCATCACGGGATTTAACTCATAAGAGATTCGCAGCACTTTGCCAAGCACCAGACCGCAATATATTGAGGAAGACTTTAGGTTAGACCAAGGTGTTGTGGTCAGTCGGCCCGCGGCAGGTCCAGCGCGCCGCCATCGCCTGCACCGGGTAAAGCGGGCAAAAGCGCATCACCCGATGGCACCTCCGACGTGCCACGCGATTGTGTCGCGCCCCCGGCGCCGATCCGGTCAAGCACCGAACCGCCGGCCGAATTTTGCGCCGCGATTATCGTCAGCGTAAGCGACGTCGCGATAAATCCGATTGCAAACAACCACGTCACCTTACCAAGCGCTGTCGCGGCTGACCGCCCACTGACTAACCCGCCACCGCCGCCGCCCATCCCCAACCCGCCGCCTTCCGAGCGCTGGAGCAACACCACGCCGATCAGGCAAAGCGCAAGGATCAGGTGGACGATAAGAACGACATTTTCCATCGGTGGTCTCGGACCTCGGTCGGTGAACGAATGTCATGTATTCGACAGGCGGGCGTGGTGCAAGGGGGAGGGGCACAAGGTTTGATGTCCGCAGAATGCGGGCAATTGATCCGCTTCGCGTCCTGACCGGTGGTGGGTCTGCGGTATCCCGCGCTAATGCGACGACGTGGGCATTTGCGACAACGCATTGCGGCCTGCCGCGACATCAAACAGATCTTCCAGGAAATACGCGGCAAGCTGCGACCGGTTCGCCAGCCCCGATTTCTGATAAATCGACTGGGCTTGCTGGCGGATCGTCGCTTCGGACGTGCGACGGACCTGGGCAATTTCGCGCAGCGACGCGCCTTTCAGGATCATCGCGGCAATATCGGCTTCAGCGTCCGTCAGGTTCCAATCTCCGAATTGCGCGGTTACCGCTTCAGACAGACCCCGCAGCAGATGCTCGCTTTGTCGGCGCCATTGGCGCCCAGCGTGGGAAGCTTCCGATATTTCGGCCTGTAGGTCGTTTGTTTGTTCTTCCAGATTGCGAAGGCGGCCAACCATAAAGACACTCGCCACCATCGCGCTGCTCAGAACCAGCATTTCCACAAGGTCGGTAGCGATGTCGCCGCCGGTCATCGCCTCGTGGGTAAAAACCCAGTCCATAAGGCTCAGCAATACAGTCAGGCCACAGGCCATGCCCACAACCAGCGCAACCAGCCCCGCGGAAAATCGCATGATAGGCATACTCCTCTGCCTCAGTTTCTAGCATCTCATTCGCCCGAACTCATCATACATTTGTCGGAAACCCCTTTCGATCCCGGTTCCACGACGCCCATTGGATGGGCGATCAGCGCCATATTCGCAGTATTAATGGGTCCAGGCCCTAGGCGCGCTATGCCGTCATGTTCGATATCTTGATCGAATGTCCGGATTGCGATGATGGAACGAAACACTGGACTAGGTTTCTTCCGAGGATGGGTGTGTGGGCACCGCACCGGTAGTGACCCTCAGACGCAGCGCAGGGTCGGCAAGTCGGCATCCAGAAGTGCGTTGCCAATGGTCAGCATGGTGTCGCGAGAATTCATCAACAAGTATACTACATCCCAACGATTTGTCGGCCCGTCGCGGCCAACAACCTGAAGCCCGAAAATTCCCTTCAATTCGGTGCTAAAGTGCAGTGGCAGGTCGCTGCCGTAGCCATGCCAATGTTCGAACGCCGCCGGATCAGAAATGGGGATGTCCCAAGTCTCAATCGCCGACGACGGCGACGGCACGGTAAGTTGGATGACTCCATCGGATGTAACAATGCGCCGCAATTCAAGCATCGCCGCAGAATCGTCCTGCACATGTTCCAGAACATGATTGGCAATCACCCAGTCGTAACTACCGGTCGGTCGGTCGATGTTCGCCAGGTCCAGGCTGTTTTCATGACCATAAATCGAAAGTTCATATGATTTGAACCGCTCGCGCGGAGCGCCCGGATCATCCGCGAACTGCAACGCCCGCGCGTTCTTAAGGATGCCAACCGGGATCGCATCATAGACCTGACGCGCGATGCGGTGCCGCTCCAGCGAGCCGCAACCCTCACATCTTGGCGGCAGGGTTTTCTTTGCCGCCATGCGACTGCGAGGACCTGGGACGTAAGTGTTGGCACCGCAGATGCAACAGGCCGGCATGATCGTTTGATCCTGGGGTTTTATCAAAATATGTTTCCACTTTGATTGCGGGAAAAATTCAACAAGCAGGATGCGTCTACGCCCTGCTTCAGAATGTGTCAAAATTGGATATCAAACTTACGACCACGAAAATTTTGTGCTGAAGTCACCCAACTTTAATTGGCAATTCACGCAATTCCGCGACCCCTAATCCTCACCATGCGTCAACTCAGGCACGTCCGACGCGCCCGCCGTGCCGCGTCCAGAAAGCGATGGGTTCTCCATGAAGAACCGGTGGCAATTGAAGGCGGATTCGCCTTCGGGGATCTCTGGCCGGTGATACGACCCGTCGGGCGCCAAAATCCAGCTTTGCGCCACGTCTGCCAGGTTCGCCGCCATGATCTGGCTGACGATCTGCGCCTTGACGGTCGGATTGGTTGCCTCGACCAGTGTCTCGACGCGACGGTTCAGGTTGCGACCCATCCAATCGGCGGATGAGATAAACACCCGCGCCTTCTTATGCGGCAAGCCGCGACCCGCGCCAAAGCAAACGATGCGGGAATGCTCAAGGAAACGGCCGACAACCGACTTCACGCGGATGTTTTCGGAAAGAGCCTTGATCCCGGGTCGCAGCCCGCAAATGCCGCGGATCACCAGGTTGATCTTCACGCCTGCCTGACTGGCCAGATAGAGGGCATCGATCACATCGGGCTCGATCACCGAGTTCATCTTCGCCCAGATCGCCGCCGGGCGACCTTCCAAAGCATGATCGGCTTCCTCGGCAATGTGTTCAAGCAGCGTGTTTTTCAGCGCAATCGGCGAGATCGAAAGGTTTTTCATACCTTCGGGCTGGGCGTACCCCGACAAATAGTTGAAAAGCTTGGTCGCATCCCGACCAAGCGTCGCGTCGCAAGTGAACATGCTCAGGTCGGTGTAAAATCGGGCAGTAATGGGATGATAATTGCCGGTGCCAAAGTGGGTATAGGTAACCAGTTCGCCCCCCTCGCGGCGCACTACCGTGGAAACCTTGGCGTGGGTTTTATAGTTCAAAAAGCCATAGACCACATGCGCGCCCGCGCGTTCCAGCGTTCGCGACTGCCGAATGTTCGCGGCCTCATCGAAACGCGCCTTCAGCTCGACCAATGCGGTGACGGATTTTCCGTCTTCCGCAGCCTCGCAAAGCGCACCCACGATCGGGCTGTCGCGCGACGTCCGGTATAACGTTTGCTTGATGGCCAGCACGTCCGGGTCCACCGCGGCCTGTTTCAAGAACCGCACGACCATATCGAATGTCTCATATGGGTGATGAAGCAGCATGTCCTTTTGCCGGATCGCCGCGAACATATTGCCGTCGTGGTCCTGAACCCGCTCGGGCACACGCGGCGTAAACGACGGCCACAAAAGATCGGGTCGTTCGTCCAACACCAGTTCCTTCAGATCGGTCAACCCGATCATCCCGCCAAGCTCAACCACTTCGGCCTCGCCAACGGCCAGTTCGTTCATGATCACGCGGCGCAACGCCTTCGGGGCGCCCGCCGATAGCGTCAGGCGCACAACTTGCCCACGCCGCCGACGCTTAAGCGCGACTTCAAACTCGCGCACCAGGTCTTCGGCTTCTTCCTCGACCTCCAGATCGCTGTCGCGAAGCACGCGGAATGCACAATTGCCTGTCATTTTGTAGCCCGGGAACAAGCTGTCTAGGTGCAAAAGCAGCAGTTCTTCCAGCGGCAGGAACCGATGGCCGCCATTCTCTGTCGGCAAGGCCACAAACCGCGCGACCTGCTGCGGGATCGGCAGAAGCGCGCGCAGCGCCCGCTTGTCCGACTTCCGCTCAAGCTGCAACGCCAGCGAATAGCCCGCGCTCGGAATAAATGGAAACGGGTGTGCCGGGTCGATCGCCAGCGGCGACAGGATCGGGAAAACCTGGTTCAGAAAGAACTGCTCGCAATGCGCCTTGTCGTCGTCGTCCAGGTCGTCGCGCGTCAATATCGAAATTCCGGCGACGTCCATCTCGGCGATCAGGGCCGCCAGCGCCTCTTGCTGCCTGTTCAGCAATCGTCGCGCGTCGTCGTTAATCAGAACCAGCTGTTCAACCGGCGTGCGCCCATCGGCGGCAGGCGTCGTTTTGCCGGCCTGCGCCAGTTCCCGCAGACCAGCGACGCGAACGGTGTAAAACTCGTCCAGATTGGTGGCCGAGATCGACAAAAACCGCAGCCGCTCCAAAAGCGGAACGCGCGTGTTTTGGGCCTCTTCCAGCACACGCCAATTGAACGCGAGCCAGCTAAGCTCGCGGTTGAAGAACCTTTCCGGCCCATCCAGCGACACTCCCTCCATTGCCTGTGGCTTTGGAAAGGGCGCGCTCAGGAAATCGGTAACAGCGGTCATTCCGGTCAATTATTTGCAAAATTTGACTTCAAGATGGCGTTTATCGCCTGTCTTCGCCCAACTTGTCCAGAACGGCGGCGGCCAATCTCTGCGTGATCGCGCGCTTTTCCGACAGGGACGCGGCATCAAGTGCAGGAACAAATCGCTGGATGGCGGCGAAGGATCGTTCGCAATGAGTGACAATCCAGCCGATAAGGTCCGGCGAAACGCTAAGCTGGCGGTCACCGAACAGCTTGACCAGCATCGCCGCCAGAAGGGCGTCATCGGGTGCCTCAATTTCGGCGATGTCGCTTGCCTGCATCCGGCTGGCCAGATCGGGCAGGCGAAGCACCCAGCGCGCGGGCGGGGTGCAGGCCGTCAGAAGAAGTGGAAGTCCCGTGTGCGCCATATGATTGTGAAGATGAAAGAGCGCCTCCTCGGCAACTTCCGGGATACGATCAGCATCATCAACCGCCAACGGCGTGGCGACCGAAGTGACATCAAGCCCGGTCAAGTCGACCGTCGTGATAACACCGCCACCTAACGCGCCCGCCCAAACGTGCGCCAGATGGGTTTTGCCTGCGCCTTTTGGCCCGACAAGCACCAGATTTGCCCCTGCCCAGCTTTCGGGCGCCTCCAGCCGCTCGACCGCCGCAGCATTGGCAGTTGAGATGTAAAAATCCTCGCGCCCCAGCGCCGCGCGCACCGGTAATTCCAGGATCAGTTGCTCTGCCATCCGCCTAGCGCTCATCCCGCCCGGCAATTCCTCGAAAAAGCCGCGAGCCTTCATATTGCGCGATAACAAACCGCAGAATGACGCCAAGTGCTGCCGCGACCGGAACCGCCACCAAAAGACCGACAAAGCCAAAAAGTGCGCCAAATGCCGAAAGCGCAAACAACAGCCAGACCGGATGCAGCCCGACCGACGATCCGACAAGTTTCGGCGTCAGGAAATTGCCCTCGACTATCTGGCCTGCCTGAAAGATCGCGTAAACCACGACGATCCAGACCCAGTCACCCCAGAACTGAAAAAGCGCCAGCCCGATGGCCAGTACGCCACCGACCACCGCGCCAACATAGGGAATGAAGGTCAAAAGCCCGGCGATAAAGCCGACGACCAAACCGAAATTCAGTCCCACCAGCATCAAGGCCGCCGCATAGAAGATCCCAAGGATCAGGCAGACCGTGCCTTGACCACGCACGAACGCCGCCATTGTCTTGTCGATGTCGCTGGCCAGTTTACGGATTGTCGGCGCATGGTCGCGCGGCAAAAGCGCGTCGATCCGGCCCACCATATTGTCCCAGTCATAAAGCAGATAGACCGCAACGACCGGCGCGATGACGAACAGAACGACGATATTCACGATGCCCGAAAACGACGCCAGAAGCGTATTCAAAAGCTCGCCGCCGCGCGACTGTATCGTCGCGGCAATCGACGCAAGCGACTTTCGGACGGTCGAGTTTGCATCGCCAAGATCCGGGAACCGCTCGGTCAGAACGTTTTGCAGGTTTGATGCCATTTCAGGGGCGGTCTGAATTAGCCCGGCGGTCTGGCTGACCAGCGTCGGCACGACAAGCAGCGCCAGAATGACGAAGCCAAAAATAGCCAAAAGAGCGATAATCCCGGTGGCCATCCGGCGCGACAGACCCGCCGCCTCGATCCGGTCGGCAATGGGATCAAAGATATATGCAATCGCCGCGCCCAGCACGAAGGGCAGGATCACATCGCCCAGAAACCAGAGCACCACAAAAAACACCGCCGCGGCGATGCCCCAGTATTTCAGCTGATCCCTGACCGGTAAGCCCATGCAGGTACCCTCTTTTGTAGCATCCGTATCGCCGGTTCCCGGGCGTGGTGCAAGCGGTCACCGGCTCAGCCACGCCGCCCCGCCGGCAGCCCGGACCTGCTGGCTCCGGGGGCACTATTGCAAGGAAAATGGAAAATTCATGCTTATCTTATCGGTGTTGAACGGCGTCACCCGATGGCCTCGTGCGATTCAGATTTCGGCGAAATGGTCTGTATCGAAATGCGCGTTCGAGCCGCAGGCGAGAGGCAGCGTATTTCGATTCCGTTCAATCCTGAATTGAACTAGACGGGTCGGTGAAAATGCCGGAAAGAAAAGTGACATGCGTCTCAGCCGATATTTCTTGCCCGTTTTGAAGGAAACACCCGCCGACGCGCAGATCGTCAGCCACCGGCTGATGCTTAGGGCGGGGATGATCAAGCAGGCCAGTGCGGGCATCTATTCCTGGCTGCCGCTAGGCTACCGGGTTTTGCGAAATATCGAACGGATCGTGCACGAAGAACAGGTCCGTGCCGGCCATATCCCGATGCTGATGCCGACGCTACAATCGGCGGATCTCTGGCGCGAAAGCGAGCGCTATGACGCCTATGGCCCGGAAATGCTGCGTATTCGCGACCGGCACGACCGCGATATGCTCTATGGCCCAACGAACGAGGAACTGATCACCGATATCTTCCGCACATATGTGTCCAGCTACCGCGAACTGCCGCTGACGCTTTATCACATCCAGTGGAAATTTCGCGACGAGGTACGCCCGCGTTTTGGTGTGATGCGCGGCCGCGAGTTTCTGATGAAGGACGGCTATAATTTCGACCTGACGAAGGAAGATGCGCTTCACGCCTATAACCGCCACCTAGTCAGCTATCTCAGGACTTACGAGCGCATGGGCCTTCAGGCGATCCCGATGCGCGCCGATTCCGGGCCGATTGGCGGCGACAACACCCATGAATTTCTGGTGCTCGCGGAAACCGGCGAGTCAGAAGTTTTCTACGACAGCGCGATTACCGATCTGCGCTTTGGCGACCGCAATATCGACTATGACGACCACGCAGAGTGCCAGGCGGTTCTGGAGGAGTTTACCTCGCGCTATGCCCGCACGGATGAGACCCACGACGAGGCGGATTTCGCCAAAGTGCCTGAAGACCGCCGCAGTTCGGCGCGCGGGATCGAAGTGGGACAAATATTCTATTTCGGCACCAAATATTCCGAAGCCATGGGTGCCAATGTGCAAGGCCCCGATGGCAAGGCGGTGCCCGTACACATGGGCTCGCACGGCATCGGCGTTAGCCGCCTGGTGGGCGCTATCATCGAGGCCAGCCACGACGACAATGGCATCATCTGGCCCGAAGGCGTCACCCCCTTCCATTGCGGGATCGTTAACCTGCGGCAGGGCGATGCGGGCACCGACGGGGCCTGCGAGATGCTGGAAAAAGAATTGACTGCCAAAGGCTTGGAGCCTCTTTACGATGATCGCGACGAACGCGCCGGGGCCAAGTTCGCCACCATGGACCTGATCGGATTGCCTTGGCGGATCACCGTCGGTCCGCGCGGGCTGGCGGGAGGCGTCGTCGAGGTAACCTCGCGCCGCACCGGCAACAGCGAGGAGATGAGTGTGGAAGCGGCGGCTGACCGGATTGCGGGGATATACGGCGTCTGAAAGGCGCGGTGCGAAGGGCACAAATTTAGAGTCTATTTGCGACCTTCAACTTGACGGGATTGCGACAGATCCTGAATTCGACAAATGTAGGCTTGCACCCCAAAGGGAGCGCGCCATGTCGGGCGATGAATGGCAGATCAAGCTGGTAAGCCGCACCATCGGGGCGGATCGCGGGCGCGCAGCGCGGGGAAGGCCAGCGGCGTAGACCGACGCCGTGGCCATGAGATTTCCCCAAGGATTACAGTGATATGACAGAACAACGTTCCCGCCGATCGGGTGGACGGGCCGCCCGCAAAGCGCTTCGCGAGGCACCGTTGGCCGAGGAAATGCGCCCTGTTCGGGCGGGCATGACCGGCGGGCAATATGCACCGCTGACCGAGGCGGATCAGACGAAAATCCACCAGGCGGCGCTGACCGCGCTGGAAGAGATCGGCCTTGCCGATGCGCCCCAGTCCGGCATCGACATCATGACCAAAGCCGGCGCGATACTGGGCGACGATGGGCGGCTGCGCTATCCCCGCGCGCTGGTCGAAGACATGCTCGCGAAAGCCGCGCGCGATATCACGCTTTTCGGCCGCGATCCTCGCCATGACCTCAAACTCACCGGCAAAAACGTGCATTTCGGCACCGCGGGTGCAGCCGTGAATATGGTCGAACCCGATGGCCGCGCCTATCGCCACAGTATGCTACAGGATCTGCACGACGCCGCCAGGATCGCCGACCGGCTGGACAACATCCATTTCCTGCAACGCCCCATGGTGGCCCGCGATCTTCCCGACAACCTCGAGCTTGATCTGAACACGATCTACGCCTGCGCCAGCGGCACGACAAAGCACATCGGCACTTCGATCACCGAGCCCGCGAATGCCGCCGAGTGTCTTGAACTTTGCCATATGATGGCAGGCGGCGAGGACGCGTGGCGCGCGCGGCCGTTCGTCTCAAACTCGAACTGCTTCGTCGTGCCGCCGATGAAATTCGCAACCGAAGCCTGCCAGGTGATGGAGGCCTGCATCCGCGGCGGTATGCCGGTGCTGTTGCTTAGCGCCGGGATGACAGGCGCAACCGCGCCCTCGACGCTGGCCGGAACGATTGTGCAAGAGGTGGCGGAATGCCTGGCCGGAATTGTCTACGTGAACGCGGTCGCGCCGGGCCATCCGGCCATCTTCGGCACCTGGCCCTTCGTCGTCGATCTGCGCACCGGTGCGATGTCCATCGGTTCGGGCGAACAGGCGCTTCTGACCGCAGGCTGCGCCCAGATGCACCAATATTATGGCCTGCCCGGCGGCGCGGCGGCGGGTGCTTCAGATTCCAAATTGCCCGACATGCAGGCCGGGTGGGAACAGATGTGCTCGAACGTGTTGGCGGGGCTTTCGGGGCTGAATATGGTCTACGAGGCGGCAGGTATGCACGCGTCGCTTTTAGGCTTCTGTCACGAATCGCTGATCCTCGGCGACGACATTATCGGTCAGGCGCTCAGATGCCTGAAAGGTATCGAAGTCACGGATGAAACGCTGGCGCTTGAGGCAATGCGCGAGGTTTGCCTGGGAGGGCCGGGGCACTATCTGGGTGTCGGCGAAACACTTGCGCGGATGGAAACCGATTTTGTCTACCCAGCACTTGGCGACCGGACGAGCCCCAAGGAATGGGAAGAAAACGAAAAACCGGATCTGATCGAGAACGCGACAGCGCGAAAAGACGCGATACTGGCCGGGCCGTCCTCGGCTGCGTTTGATCCGATAACTGACCGTGCGGTCCGGAAGCGGTTTCCGATCCGGCTGTGATGGGTTGCGCGAGCTTCGCCCGCGCTGCCGGTGGGGGACACTGTCCCCCACACCCCGGGAGTATTTTCGCCAAGAAGAATTGCGCGCCCGGGTTCATGAGTTGACCCCAGCCGTCCGGCTTGCGACAGAGGGGAAAACCCGGAGCAGTCATGGCCACGCCCGCGCCCTTTTCCCGATATGAATTTCTGATCGCCTGGCGCTATCTGCGCGCCAAACGCGCCGAAGGCGGCGTCAGCGTGATGACCTGGATCAGCCTCATCGGGATCACGCTTGCTGTCGCGGCGCTGATAATCACATTGGCGGTGCGATCGGGCTTCCGCGACGAATTTGTCTCGACCATTCTGGGTGCGAACGCACACGTAACGGTTTACTCACAAGCCTATCAGACCGACACCGGCGCGCTATCACGGGTCATCCCTGATTATGCCGATTGGGCGGAACGGCTGCGCGAGGTCGAAGGCGTCACGCGGGTAGCACCTCTGGTCAAAGGCCAGGTGATGGCAGTGTTTCGCGACGAAAACACTGGGGTCGAGGTTTTTGGAATATCGCGCGAAGATCTGGCCGCAATTCCGCGCATTGCCGATCCAGCGACAGCGCTCGGCAGCCTCGACGATTTCGCGAGCGGCGTCGCAATTGGCCGCGAAGCGGCCCGGTCACTGGGTCTGGTCGTGGGCGATGTCGTCCGGCTCATCTCGCCAAACGGCGCCAAAACAGCCTTCGGATCGTCGCCCCGCGTGGGCGAATACAAAGTGGTTTATATCTTCAATTCGGGGCGCTATGATATCGACCGCACCCGCGCGTTCATGCCTTTTGCCGAGGCTCAGGTTTTCTTCAACCGCGAAGGCGTGGCCGACGAACTTGAGGTCAACGTCACTGATCCCGAAAGGGTCGAACGCCTGACCGGCGGGCTGATGACGGCGGGCGGTGAACGGACACTTCTCTGGACGTGGAAAGACAGCGCGGGCGGATTTCTGCGCGCGCTTGAGGTTGAAGATACCGTGATGTTCGTGCTGATGAGCGTGCTGGTGCTGATCGCGTCGATGAATATTATCTCGGGCCTGGTGATGCTGGTGAAGAACAAGGGCCGCGACATCGGGATACTCAGGACAATTGGCCTGACCGAAGGCGCAATCCTCAGGGTGTTTTTCCTGACCGGCGCGCTGGTGGGCACGCTGGGCACGCTTTTCGGCGTCATTCTCGGGTGCCTGTTTGCAATCTATTTCGACCCTATCCTCGCCCTTGTTAACGGCGCTTCGGGCGGCGGCGTCTGGGATGGTGCGGTCCGTGGCATCTACAAACTTCCGGCAAAATTGGAATTGGGCGACGTGCTGGCGGCGGTGGGCCTGTCGCTGGCGCTTTCCTGGGGCATCACACTCATTCCCGCGCGGCGTGCGGCGCGGATGAACCCGGTCGAGGCGCTGCGATATGAGTGAGGCGCTAAGGCTTAACGGGATCGGCAAGACCTATAACAAAGGCCGCGCAAATGCGCTGACGGTGCTGGAAGACGCATCGCTTATCCTCGCCGAAGGCGAGGTTGTGGCACTTGTTGCACCATCGGGGGCCGGGAAATCGACGTTGTTACATATTGCCGGGCTTCTGGACTCGTCGGACGCTGGCGAGGTTTGGATCGGCGGCACCGAATATTCGCAGCAATCGGACGCCAAACGAACCGCTGCCCGGCGCGAAACCGTCGGATTTATCTATCAGTTTCACCATCTTCTGCCCGAATTTTCGGCGATCGAGAATGTTATCCTGCCGCAACTGGCGAACGCCGTTCCCGAACGCGAAGCGCGGAAACATGCAGGCGTGCTTCTCGACACGGTCGAGGTCGGTGATCGGGCGGACAATCGCCCTGCGGCGCTCTCGGGCGGCGAACAGCAGCGGGTGGCGTTCTGTCGTGCACTGGCCAACCGCCCGAGGGTGCTTTTGGCCGACGAGCCCACCGGCAATCTCGATCCAGCAACCGCAGACACTGTTTTTGGGGCCTTAATGGAGCTTGTGCGCGAAACCGGGCTTGCGGCGTTAATTGCGACGCACAACCCGGAAATTGCCGCGCGCATGGACCGGACACTGCGGCTGGAGGGCGGAAAGCTGGTCTAACCGCGTTGCGTCAGCGCAAGACCTGCTGCCATCAGTGCAACGCCGCCGGCGCGGGTAAACGACAACGGCGTGACCTGCGCGCCAAAAAGCCCGAAATGGTCGATTGCGGCGGCGGCAGCAAGCTGGCCCAGAAGCACAAAAAAGATCGCATTACCGACGCCAAAATGCGGTGCCACGTAAGTAATCGACAGCACATAAAACGCCACCAGAAGGCCTGCCAGAAACAGATGACGCGGTTGCGCGCCGATGGACTTCAACGCCGATGGTCCGGTCAGAAGCGTGATGATCGCGGTGGCGGTGAAAGCCACGGTGAAAAGGCAAAACGCGGCGGCGGCGGGGCTTCCCAGTCGCTGGCCAAGTGACGAGTTGAGCGCGGCGAGGATGGGTATGCCGATCCCGGCGAGGGCCATGACGGCGGCATAGGCGATATTCGGCGACATGGGCGAACGTTGGCACGGGCGCGGGCGGATTGCCACGAGGATTTCCCGCTTTTCGGCCAGACGGAGCAGCCTCGCTGGTAATGGCGGATAGATTAACGGCGTGGGTTTTTGGCGTAGAGGCGGCGCGCGCGGAAATGTTTCGCGCGCGAAACATTTTTGCTGCAAGCGCTTGAGGTTGTTGACCGTCACGGTGCTGTTATTGAAGAGTTAATTGGGCGTTCGGTTGGTAGTTGCTTTGCGTGATATGCCCCGGACTTGATCCGGGGCCTCTGGCCGCGCGAGGTCCCGGGACGCGTAGGGCGGGGTTTCACCCCGCCATTGCGAGCGGACATTCGCGAACAATGATTGCCGGGGCGAAACCCCGCCCTACGGAGAATTGATCGGATTCGACAACGCGGAAAGGATCGCGCCCGCCTTGGGGGCGGGTCGGGTGCGCATCCTGCGCACCCGACGCTTGCTATATGGGAAACAGAGCCTCACGAAAATAGGTTAACTTCGAAAGGTGTACCTTGATTTCGATCTTGGACGAACTCGGAATACTAATTGCCATACCATTACCGCGCATCAGACTGCCTGAGCTTCCGCGGGTCCAGACAAACGCGCCTCTTTGCGCCTCTGTTCTACGATTGGGCAATGGGGGTCTAATGAAATTTACCGTGTCTTCTTGCGGATGGTAAGGAAGACCATCGGAACCTTCGATCCTCACGATTTCCAGGAAATTCCCAAGAGTTTCCGTCGCTGGCAGGTTGGAGAGGTCATTGTTGCTGCCGCCAATGCGCTCGTAAATGACCACGCCGTCGTCTTCCGGGTAATCGTTGACTGCAAAAAATAGAGCGACAAATGGATCAGTAGAAACGTCAAGAAGCCTAGTCGGGTATCGCTGGTTCGAGTTGTAGTGCTGGGCAAGAGCAATCCAGTTCAGCAAGTCAATAGAGTCCAGCGCAATGGGGTTCGAAGGGTCTTCGGTAAAACTATCAAAGTATCTGTCGCTTAACTGCCCTGAAAGAAAATCCGCCTGACATGCTGTCAAAGCAGCTAGCTCACCGACTGAAAAATTGCCGACAGACACCGGTGAATCGTCGTCAAAATCGTGATCGTTTCGCCAAATACTCGGTTGCCAAGGTACTGAGTACTCCTGTGGTTCCCCGCGTGCGAAAAAATGTCCGACGTGAATAATCGACAATAATTCGATATACTCGCAGATGCTGTTTGCAACGAAAGATTGGCGGCCACTATACAGTTGCTTTTGAACGGGCTGTAGCATATCAGAATCCTCAATAAATTTGGAGACATTTTTTGGGCGCGAAGTCGTTGACGATGCGCAATATCCAAATGTCCACTACAAATTCCTCAAACATCCAACTCCCCCGCAAACCGCGCGTTCTCCTGAATATACTGAAACCTCAATTCCGGCTTCTTCCCCATCAGCCGCTCCACCAGATCCCCGGTCTCGCCCGGCTCATCCTCGTCGATCGTCACCCGGATCAGCGTCCGCGTCGCGGGGTTCATGGTGGTGTCTTTCAGGTCCTTGGCGTCCATCTCGCCCAACCCCTTGAACCGCTGGAGGTCAATCTTGCCTTTACCGCCCAGCCCCTTGGCCATCACTGCGTCTTTCTCGGCGTCATCCGCCACATAAACCCGCTTGGCTCCCTGCGTCAGCCGATACAATGGCGGGCACGCGAGGTATAAATGCCCGTTGTCGATCAGCCCGCGCATCTGGGTGAAGAAAAACGTCATCAGCAGTGCTGCGATATGGGCACCATCGACATCGGCGTCGGTCATGATGATCACCTTGTCATAGCGCAGGTCATCGACGTTGAACCGCGTCCCCATGCCGGTGCCAAGCGCCTGACATAAATCGCTAATTTCCTGGTTGGTGCCGATCTTCGATGACGCCGCGCCCAACACGTTCAGGATCTTGCCCCTGAGCGGCAGCATCGCCTGGATCTTGCGGTCGCGGGCCATTTTGGCCGAGCCACCGGCTGAATCCCCCTCGACAAGAAAAATCTCAGTGCCGTCGCGGGTGTTGGACGAGCAATCGACCAGCTTGCCGGGAAGCCGCAGCTTCTTGGTGGCCGATTTGCGGGCGGTTTCCTTTTCCTGGCGACGGCGCAGGCGTTCCTCGGCCCGCAGCACCAGAAAATCGAGGATCGCGCCCGCCGATTTGGTGTCGGCGGTCAGCCAATGGTCGAAATGGTCGCGCACCGCGTTCTCGACCATCTTCTGGGCGGCCTCGGTGGAAAGCCGGTCCTTGGTCTGGCCGACAAATTGCGGATCGCGGATGAAGATCGAAACCAGCGCGCAGCCGCCGGTGATCAGGTCGTCGCGGTTGATCTGGGCAGCCTTGCGGTTGCCGGCCAGCTCGCCGTAAGCGCGGATGCCCCTCAGGATCGCGGCCCAGAACCCGGCCTCGTGCGTGCCGCCTTCGGGCGTCGGCACGGTGTTGCAATAGCTTTGGATGAACCCGTCCCGGGAAGGCGTCCAGTTGATCGCCCATTCGACCTTGCCGGGTTCGCCATATTTTTCGGTGAAATCCACCAGGCCCGCGAAGGGGCGGTCGGCATAGGTGGTGGCGGGCCCGAGGGTTTCGTTCAGATAGTCGGACAGGCCGCCAGGGAAATGGAAGGTGGCTTCGGTCGGCGTTTCGCCATCGTCGATGCGGGACTTCCAGCGGATTTCCACACCGCTGAACAGGTAAGCTTTAGACCGCGCCATATTGAATAGCCGCGCGGGCTTCATCTGCAAGCTGCCGAAGATCTCGCCATCGGGATGGAAGGTGACGGTGGTGCCGCGGCGGTTGTTGGTGGGGCCGAGTTCCTCAAGCTGCGTTTGCGGCAGCCCGCGGGAAAATTCCTGGGCGAAAAGTTCCTTGTTGCGGGCGACCTCGACGCGAAGGTGGTCGGAAAGCGCGTTGACGACGCTGACGCCGACGCCGTGCAGCCCGCCCGAGGTCTGATAGGCGTTGCCGGAAAACTTGCCGCCGGAATGGAGCGTGCAGAGGATCACCTCGAGCGCGGATTTGTCGGGAAATTTCGGGTGCGGATCGACCGGGATGCCGCGGCCATTGTCGCGGATCGTGACCGAGCTGTCTTCGTGCAGTTCCACTTCGATGCGGTTCGCGTGCCCGGCGACAGCTTCGTCCATCGCGTTGTCCAGAACCTCGGCCACCAGATGATGCAGCGCGCGCTCGTCGGTGCCGCCGATAAACATGCCGGGGCGCTTGCGGACGGGCTCCAGCCCCTCCAGCACCTCGATGGAATTGGCGTCATAGGCGTCCGAATTTGCGGGCGTCAGAAGGTCGTTGGCCATGTTTTTCTGCTCGTTTTTTGCAGGGGCATTAGAGCAGCGACGGCGGGATGGGGCAATGGGGAACGGGGTTTGGCTGGGGGATTACGTTTGGTTGGCGGTCCCTTGCCGCGTTGCGAAAGCGTCTTGCGCTGCGAAAGCAATTTAAGAAATTTGAAATGCCCGCTTGAGGCGCTCAACGGTCGGCCGCCACCTGGGAGTTAGAGGCATTGGTTGTGGCGGATTTGAGACTGTCCATATGGCGTGCGAGATTGGCATGAGTATTACTTACTACCGATTCAAATTGCTGTCTTCGCCCCAAATGAGAAGCTCTAAAGGTGTAATCATAGCTAGGCGCCTGACTTGGCCGCAACCCAGCGTCCCACGGCCCGAACCTCCCTACCGCCGCCCGAACATCCGATCAAACCCGCGCGCCACCCGCCCGCGCGCCGCCTCTGCACCTTCGTCGATATCCTCAAGCACCGGACCAATCCGCGCCTGCCGGAAATTCCGCCAGAGCCGCCATAGCGTCAGCCAGATAACCCCAAGGATCGTCAGGAATATGATATTGAACCAAGGGACCAGGCGAACGTCAGGCCCGGCGACCGGTTTCATCGAAAGCGCGTTGGGAAAGATACCGCCGCCCAACCAGGTATTGCGCCATCCATAATGTCGGATGGCAAACCATTTCGGTGCCTCCGCTGGCGAAGCAGAGTCGGCAGCCTCAGTCTGTAAATCCGCAGTGTCAAACTTGAAAAATAATGGCCAACCCCATCCGGTATCCTGATTGCGATAGACCAGAGGTTCGCTATTTGGCTGAAATGTCTGGATATAAAGCACGTCGCGCGTGACAGGAGCATCAGCTGTGCCACCACTTGTATTCTGCCAGAATATGTCGCTGAAGCCGCCGAAATCCTGGCGTTCTTCGTATGTACTCACGATCCGCACGATGTCGCGTTGCGGCAGCGTGTAGTGTAGGAAACCGCCGATCAGCAAGATCGACAAGATACGAAATGTCCAGCGAACATAAGTCATGAATGGCCCCTTTACCCTTTCAGATAGGCGCTTGGCACCCGCACCCGCAAGGGCTTTCACTCGGCGACAACTTGGGCCAATGTGACCTCATGCGGCTGAAGGGCAAGACGGCGATTGTTACGGGCGGTGGTTCGGGCTTTGGGGCCGGGATCGTCCGGCGGTTTGTCGAAGAAGGTGCCACCGTCGCTGCCGCCGATATCAATCTGGACACCGCGAATGCGGTTGCTGCCAAGGCGGGCTGCATCGCGCTGGCCTGCGATGTCTCCGACGGCGGATCGGTCGCCGAAATGATCGCGGCGGCAGAGGCGCAGCTGGGTGACATAGATATTCTGGTCAACAACGCTGGCATCACGCATATCCCGACACCGCTGGAAGAAGTATCCGAGGAAGACTTCGATCGGGTCTTCGCGGTCAACGCTAAATCGGTGTATCTGACCGCTCGTCATCTGGTCCCCATAATGAAGGCACGCGGCAAAGGTGTGATCCTGAATGTCGCGTCCACCGCGGGTGTCAGCCCTCGACCGAAATTGAACTGGTACAACGCCTCCAAGGGCTGGATGATCACCGCGACCCGCACAATGGCGGTCGAACTGGCGCCCTTCGGGATACGCGTCAATGCGATCAACCCGGTCGCGGGCGACACGCCGCTTCTGGCGACGTTCATGGGCGAGGACACGCCCGAGATGCGGGCCAAGTTCCTTGCCACGATACCCATTGGGCGGTTTTCAACGCCGGAAGATATCGCGGCGGCAGCGGTCTATCTTTGCGCTGACGAGGCGTCGATGGTGACCGGCGTGGCGCTGGAGGTTGATGGCGGGCGTTGCATATGACCGAGCCGAAAGTCAGAGCATTGCTGATGGTTTTGGCGGGCAATTTCGCCAGCCAGCCGATGGCGTTCACGTGCCTTTGCGACGAGGCAGACCGGCGCGGGATTTCGGTGGACCTGAAGGATGTCGATGTCATTCAAGCGGCGGCAAACGTGCGATTGGCGCATTATTTCCGGCCCGCAATTGTTGCGCGAATTCAAGAGCTTCAGGGCGAGGACGACACGGTGATACTGGTGCGACCATCGCTGTTGGCGGCCGATCCGAGTTTCCCGTCGCGCACATCGCCTCTGCGCTTGCTGGGCCGCTTTGCCGGCGAGATTGTCGAGATTGCCCAAAGGCAGGATTGGGCGTGAAACCGGGAAATCGAAATACCATTACCGACGTGCCAGGGTTGACCGTTGGTCAGGCGTCGGACGGCGGGTTGAAATCGGGCGTCACGGTTGTTGTCGGTGACGCGCCGATGATCGCGGGCGTTCATGTGATGGGGGGCGCGCCCGGCACCCGCGAGACCGATCTTTTGCGGCCCGACGCGACAGTCAGCGGCGTTGACGCTTTGGTTTTGTCGGGTGGGTCGGCGTTCGGGCTGGCTGCGGCCACGGGGATCGCGGAAGCGCTTGCGGCGGACGGGCGCGGGTATCCGGCTTCGGGTCATAACGTGCCGATTGTTCCGGCAGCGATCCTTTTCGATCTGGCGAACGGCGGGGATAAAAACTGGGGGGACAATCCCTATCCAACAATTGGCCACGCGGCTTATGAGGCGCGTGGATCGGACGTGGATCTTGGCAGCGTTGGTGCGGGAACCGGTGCCAATGTTGCAGGGTTGAAGGGTGGTATCGGGTCAGCTTCGGCCATCCTGCCGTCGGGCGCCATTGTCGGTGCGCTGGTCGCGGTGAGCGCGCTGGGTCAGGTCACGGTCGGCGACGGGCCACATTTCTGGGCCGCACCCTGGGAACAGGGCGGCGAATTTGGCGGCCTTGGGGTTGCGACCGATATGCCAAAGGCGGTTAAAACCAAGGACGCCGATATGGGCAACACCACCATCGCGGTTGTGGCCACGGACCTGATCCTCACCAAAGCGCAAGCGACCCGGATGGCGATTGCCGCGCACGACGGCATGGCGCGCGCGATTGTGCCGTCGCATACGCCGATGGATGGCGATCTGGTCTTTGCGTGCGCCACCGGGCGGCGAAAGCCAGAGGCGGCCGATCTTGCGTTTCTGGGACACGCCGCAGCGACCTGTCTGGCACGCGCGGTTGCGCGCGGGGTTTTCCGCGCGACGCCTGCGGACGCCGATCCGTTTCCGACGTGGCGCGAGAAATTCGGGCGATAAATTCGGCATAGTGCCGGTCGGCGCGGCGCTTTACTTCAGCAGCGTATTCACAAGCGGGCTTTCAGGGTCGCGCAACTCATCAATCACATCAAAATGGTGTCGCCCCGGAGCGATCCGGTGCTCGGCACTCCAGGCTTCGGCCAGCCAGCGTGCCTGATCCAGAAAAGCCGGGCGTTCTTCGGCACCGACCCAGACTGTAACCGGAACTTCGGGTGGTTTGTGTAGCGCCGGGCTTTCCGACATAGCCTCTGCCTCTTCCAGTTGCAGGTCCGCATTCATCGAAGTCTCAAGCAGCGGGCGCAGGTCGCCCACGGGTGAGATCGGGACGATGCATTGAAGGCGGCCGCGAACCTCGGCTTCCAGCACAACATCGCGACACCCCATACGGGCCGCCAGATGCCCGCCAGCGGAATGCCCGGTCAGGACAATTGGCCCCGGGATCAGATTTGCCGCGACCTCCACGGCACGGGCAATCGCGCGGGTTATCTCGAATATGCGCGCGCCGGGCGCCAGCGGATAGGACGGGATCGCCATCGCCCAGCCGCACGCCGTTACGCCAGCGGCGAAATGCGACCAGAAAGACCGGTCAAAGCGAAGCCAATACCCGCCGTGGACAAATATCACGATCCCCTCGGCGCGGCCGGCAGGATGAAAGACATCCAGCTTTTCCCGTTCGCCCGACCCGTAGGCGGCATTGAGGCGCGCGCGACCGATTGTGGCCTCGGTTTCGCGGTAGGTCCGCGCCGCCGCAGCCCAGCGATCCGGATAGTCGTCGCCATCGGGGATAAAATCGGCATTTGCATAGGCCGTATCGTTCTTCATGGGCTTTTCGGGGTCATGCCATGGGTGTATGGCAACGGAAAATCACGGAATGCCGCGAATAGCCAGACGGAGAACCCCCATGCTCGACAACGCCACCGATCTCAGATCGCTCCTGAGCGATCCCGGACTACTGGAAACCCGCGCCTATCTGGCGGGAGAATGGGTTGAAGGCGCGGGTGGGCGCACGTTCGACGTGACCAACCCGGCGCGCGGCGATGTCATCGCGCAAGTCGCGGATATTGATCGCGGGCAGGTGGCCAACACGATTGCGCTGGCTGAGGTGGCGCAGAAAGACTGGGCCGCGCGAACGGCCAAGGAACGCGCAAATACGCTGCGCGCCTGGTTCGATCTGCTGGTCGCACATGCCGACGATCTGGCGACAATCCTGACCGCCGAACAAGGCAAGCCGCTTGCTGAGGCAAAAGCCGAAATCCTTTATGGTGCGTCGTTTATCGAATGGTTCGCTGAAGAGGCAAAACGGGTCTATGGCGAGACGATCCCCGGCCACCAGCCCGACAAGCGGATCACCGTTCTGCGCCAGCCCATCGGCGTTTGCGCGGCGATCACGCCCTGGAATTTCCCCAACGCAATGATCACCCGCAAAGTCGCACCGGCACTGGCGGCGGGCTGTTCCATTCTGGTGCGCCCCGCGACGCTGACGCCGCTTTCCGCACTGGCGCTGGGAGTTCTGGCGGATCGCGCCGGGCTGCCGAAGGGTGTTCTTTCCATCGTGCCGTCGTCGGCGTCCTCTGAGATTGGAAAGGAGTTTTGCGAAAACCCGATTGTGCGGAAGCTGACGTTTACCGGCTCGACCGAAGTTGGCCGTATCCTTTTGCGCCAGGCCGCCGATCAGGTGATGAAATGCTCGATGGAGCTGGGCGGCAATGCCCCCTTCATCGTCTTTGATGACGCCGACTTGGATGCAGCGGTCGAGGGTGCGATGGCAAGCAAGTTCCGCAACAACGGCCAGACCTGCGTCTGCGCGAACCGGATTTACGTGCAGGACGGGGTTTATGACACATTCGCCCAGAAACTGGCGCTGCGATTGGCGCAGATGAAAGTCGGTGACGGGCTGGACGGCTCTGATCTGGGCCCCCTGATTGAAACGGCCGCTGTGGCAAAAGTGGCAGAGCACATTGCCGACGCGACCGACAAGGGCGGCACGGTGCTAACCGGCGGCGGACCGCACGATCTGGGCGGTCTGTTTTTTCAACCAACGATTGTCACCGGCGTGACGCAAGAAATGAAAGTCGCCCGCGAAGAAACCTTCGGGCCACTTGCGCCTTTGTTTCGATTCACCGACGTCGATGATGTTATCGAGATGGCCAATGACACGATCTTCGGGCTGGCGTCATATTTCTATGCCCGCGATCTGAGCCGGGTGACGCGCGTGGCCGAAGCGCTGGAATACGGCATCGTGGGCGTGAATACCGGGATCATTTCGACCGAGGTGGCACCCTTTGGCGGGGTCAAGCAATCCGGCCTTGGGCGTGAAGGATCGCGCCACGGGATCGAGGATTACCTTGAGATGAAGTATATCTGCGTGAGCGTCTGAGGTTTCGCCCACCTCGGAGTATTTCTGCCAGGAAGAATAGCAAAAATTGTTTGGATGCCGCCAAGGATTGACCTTTGGTGCGCGTCATACCCATCGTGATGCGTATGGAAGTGGCGGACGAAGTTCTGGCCGGAGCCGCGGCAGGCGGGGATGCTGAAGCGTTCTCGGTCCTGATCGCGCGGCACTATGATCGCGTGTTCGGGCTGGCGTTCCGGCTGACCGGAAGGCGGGCCGAAGCCGAGGATCTGACGCAGGATATCTGCGCCGCACTGCCAGCCAAGATAGCCGCGTTTCGCGGCGATGCGCGGTTTTCAACCTGGCTTTACCGCGTGGTCGTCAACGCTTCCCACGATCGTCGGCGGCGCGCAGCCAGCCACAGCAGAGCGGCGGAAGGCTGGGGCGATGTGGAGCTGGCGCGGCGGGCCGAGGCGTCAGAAGCGGCAGAGGCGCTGGACTGGTTACAGGGTGCGATGAAGTGCCTGCCGGACGAATTGCGCGACACGCTGGCGCTGGTGCTGGACGATGGCGTCACACATGCAGCGGCAGCCCAGGTATTAGGCGTCAGCGAAGGCACGGTAAGCTGGCGGATGTCAGAGATCAAAAAGCGCTTGAGGGCGCTGAAGGATGACGAGCGATGAGCGACGAGTTTGACGATCTGAAACGCGCGATGGACGCCGCGACGCCGGAACCCGATGCGGCGCGGAAGACCGAGAATTTACGCCTGGCCAAAGAAAATTATGCCCGAACCCAAGGATCGCAGGATGCGGCGCGTCTGAAGTTTGAGCGTGGGATTTGGACCCGCGCAGCAGACGGAGTGACGAACATGCTGAACGCAATGACAACAAAGGGCGGTCTGACCGCAACAACCGCGCTGGTGGCCGTGGGGCTTTTCATGGTGATACCGCAGGGGCGCGATTTGCTGGTGCCGCAGGATCCGGGTCTGGTCGATCTGGTGCCCGGACCAGTAATAATTCTCGACGAAAACGGACGGGTGATTGAGGAGCGGATCGTCGGGCCAACGCTCGGGAATGAAGGCATCGTCGGGGGCCTCGACAAAGGCGTGGCTTCGAAAACAGATGGAAATCGCGCCGTTGATACCATGCGTGGCAGCGGCGAAGTGCAGCTTGGTCAAGGCGCGCAGCTTGGGGACGAAATCGATAGTTCGGTCGTTGGCAGTTCCGAAGTGCGGCGGCAGGCCGAAACTCAGTTTCGCGATGACAGGGACGGGGCGGCGCCAGCCGATCTGGCTTTGCGTGAGCGGTCAGAGAGTGATGACGGGTTCCTTGAATCAACAATAAATGCCGAAGAACCGATGCAGGAGGGTGAAGTCGCATCCGAAGAATTTGCCGCGAATGTGCCACAGTCACTGTCGCGGGCGAATAAATCGGCGGATCGAAAGGCGCAGGTTGCACCGAACATATCGTCAGGGCGACTGATCGTTGTTCCTGACGAAAGTATTATTGTGCAGGAAGCCGACACCGAAGAATTTTCAAACGCCGATACATCGTCTCTGAAAGTGACCGAAGACGAGCCGGTTTCGACGTTTTCCATCGACGTTGACACAGCGTCCTACGCGGTTGTGCGCTCGTCGCTGTCGCGCGGCATGTTGCCGCCGGAAAACGCGGTGCGGGTCGAGGAGATGGTGAACTATTTCCCCTATGCCTATCCCACACCCGATGGCCCGCATCCGTTCCAGCCGACGGTTACAGTGATGCCGTCGCCCTGGAACGCGGGCACCGAACTAGTTCATATCGGCATCCAAGGCACGCTTCCGGCAATCGAGGATCGCCCACCGCTTAATCTGGTGTTCCTGATCGACACGTCCGGTTCGATGCAGGACGCGAACAAGCTGCCGCTTCTGAAGCAGTCGTTCCGGCTGATGCTGGCCGAGTTGCGCCCCGAAGATGAGGTGTCGATCGTCACCTATGCGGGAAGTGCGGGGCAGGTGCTGGAGCCGACGAAGGCGGCAGAGCGCTCGACCATTCTTGCAGCACTTGAACGGTTGCACGCTGGTGGCTCGACCGCTGGTGCGGCCGGGATCGAACAGGCCTATCAGGTGGCCGAAGGCATGGCGAATGACGGCGAAGTAACGCGGGTGATCCTGGCGACCGACGGCGATTTCAATGTCGGGATCCATGATCCTGAAGAATTGAAGGATGTCATTGCGAAGAAACGCGAAAGCGGCACTTATCTGAGCGTGTTGGGCTTTGGGCGCGGCAATCTGGACGACGCGACGATGCAGGCCTTGGCACAGAACGGCAACGGCACCGCATCCTATATCGACACGCTTACCGAGGCGCGCAAAGTGCTGGTCGATCAGTTGACGGGTGCGCTTTTTCCGATTGCGAACGACGTCAAGATACAGGTCGAATTCAACCCCGCCCAGATCGCGGAATACCGGCTGATCGGTTACGAGACGCGCGCGCTCAATCGCGAGGATTTCAACAATGATCGCGTTGATGCCGGTGATATCGGTGCCGGGCATACGGTCACGGCGATATACGAAGTGACGCCGGTGGGGTCTGAGGCCGTGCGAAACGGGCCGCTCAGATATCAGGTCAGCGAAGAAACCGCCGATACGTCCGACGAGCTTGGGTTTTTCAAGCTGCGCTACAAGCAGCCGGGCGGTGCCACGAGCATCCTGATCGAAGAGCCGATTATTGCGGGTCAGGGCGAGGCCAGCGGCGACGTGCGGTTCTCGGTCGCGATGGCCGGTTTCGGCGAATTGCTCAGGGGCGGTGATTTCCTTGGCGGCTGGACCTGGGGCGACGCCATTCAACTGGCGAACGGTGCGCGCGGCGATGACGCTTACGGCTATCGCGCCGAGGCGGTGACGTTGATGCGGCTGGCGGAATCGCTGTCGAAGTGAGCAGTGTCGGCCCCACCCAACGATTGCCAAGCAATCGCATGTCGCCAGTCTACGCCTGAGCGGCAGGGCCGAGACGGGGGGCGCCGGTTCAACCGGCGCCCCTTTGGTTTGATCAGGGCGCGCGCGCGATGTCGCGTTCATCGATCATCGCGTTGAAGTCTTCCACAGACATCCCTGCATCCAGCGCCTCTTCCATCCGTTCCGCCTCGCTTTTTGGGATCAGCCCGCCAACCGGTGGGTCGAGGTCCAGATTAGTTGGAAATGCATACCCTTCTGCAGCGGCGGCGATGGTGTTCGATTTAGCGCGGCGATCAAGGTTTGAAGCCAAAAGAACTGGGTAAAGCGCCTTCGCCATTGCCGAGCGATCCACGCTTTCAATCGAGCGCCCGAAGGCCGATCCAATCTGAAGAAGGTTCGCCATCCTGTAGATGTCTTCGGATCGGTTCGTTCCGGCACCGTGCATCAGCGCCGGGTTGAAGAAGACGGCATCGCCCTTTTCAAGCGGCAATTGCATGTGGTGTTCGGCGAAATAGTCCTGAAATTCGGCGCGCCCGAAGGCAACGTAACCCTCGCGGAACGTCTGGCTGAAGGGCAAAAGCATCGTCGGGCCGCTTTCGATGGGCATATCGCAGTGCGCGATGGCACCCTGAAGCGTCAGCACGGGCGACAGAAGATGCGCCTGCACCGGATAGGTCGCAAGTTGGTCCGGGGTCATGAAGCCGAGGTGATAATCGCGATGGGGTCGCTGCGCCGCGCCGCCGGGATTGACGCGGTTGACCTGCGCCGTGACCTGATAGCCGCGCCCGAGCCAGGCGCGCGAGGCCATCGCGATTGCGTCTGATGCAAAATAGGCGGCGAAGTTTTCGGGGTCGGCCAGACAGTGCTTTTGCGCCGCGTTCCAGACCCGGTCGTTGGCGCCCGGTTTGGCGAAATGATCGCCACCGCCAGCGCCTTGGGCTTTCTCTTTTTCGATCAGCGCCTCGAACACTTTGGTTGCCTGATCAACGACCGACGCGTCGTCCATCGCACCGCGTATCGCAATAACACCCGGGCCAGCGTCGAATATCTGGTTCCATTCGGCCATCAGTGCGAGGCGGGTGTCGTCGCGCGAAGCCGCGCTGCGCACGAGGTCGCCGTCGTAGATCGGTATATTCGCCTTTATTTCAGCCGACTGGGGAGCATCTTCTCGGGCTGTCGTGCGTCCAACTACATCGAGAAAATCCGCGAAATCGCCTGCGTTTTCGTCCAACCAGACGTCCGGGCGAGGTTCGGAATGCGAATTGGCGTCCATCGGTGGCTCCTGTGTCCGGCTCGACACTTACATTACTTAGGCAGATCATCGTCAATGTAGGATTGAATAATCTCATGGAAATCGCTTTCCGCGCGAAAGCCAAGATTAGTCGCACGTTCGGGCGCAAAATTGCGCGGCCAGCCCTGAACGATCCGCATGATGGTCTCATCCGGTTCGGGGCGGATCAGCGCGACGACATCATTTCCCGCAATGTCGCGAAGCGCCTCGATTTGCTCCTCGACCGTACAAGAAACACCCGGCAGGTTCAGCGCACGGCGGGGACCAACCTGCTCCAGATCAAGCGTTCCCGCGCGACGAAGAAATCCTGCCGCCGAACGCGGCGAGGCGTGCCAATGCCTCACATCTGCTGGAACGGGCAAAGATGCCTCAACGCCGTTCAGCGGCTCGCGGATGATGCCTGAGAAAAACGATGACGCCGCCATGTTCGCCTTGCCGGGGCGCACACAGATGGTCGGCAACCGGATCGACAGGCCGTCGATCACGCCCTTGCGGCTGTAGTCGCTGATCAGCAACTCCGAGATCGCTTTTTGCGCGCCGTAGGATGTTTGCGGTGCCGACAGAAATTCGTCGCCGATCTGATCGGGATATGGCGCACCGAAGACAGCGATGGACGAGGTGAAAACCACGCGAGGCCGCCATGTTTCACCCGATGCGATGTGTTCAGCGCGCACAGCCACAAGGAAAGCCCAGAACGCATGGCCGTTCACGGTCCAGCCAAGATCGAAGTCCACTTCCGCTTCGCCCGACACGATGGACGCCAGGTGAAAGATGATGTCGGGGCGGCCGGCGATAAGCGCCGAGACGGCCTGCGGATCGGTCACATTGCCGGTGATGCGGTGGTCCGCGGGTGCGCCGGCCGCGGCAAAGCCTTGGTCAAAAAGCGTGACCCGGTCGTCCGGACCGATAAGCGGCGTTTTGGCAAGGCTGGTCGCGAATTTCTGGCCGACCATGCCGCCGCCGCCGATGATTAGGATGTTGGCCATTGTCCCCCCAAATTCTGTGGTCTTGTCGGACAGTAGTTCGTCGATCACGTGTGGTGCAATCACCGATTGAGCCTATAGTCGCGCCATGGCCGCGCAAGGAGTTGAAGACACGCCGCAGTTTGGCACAAGTGGTCTGCGCGGGCTTGCGGAGGCGCTGACCGGCGAACTCGTCGTCCGTTACGCATCTGTTTTCGCGTCACTTTTCCCGCACGACGGTTCACTTTTGATCGGTCAAGATTTGCGCAGCTCGTCGCCGCGCATTGCGCGGGCCGTGGCCTCGGGCGCGGCGGTGTGCGGTGTTCGCGCGGTTGACTGCGGCGTTCTGCCGACACCAGCGCTTGCCTTGGCGGCGATCGAACGCGGCACGTTGGCGATCATGGTGACTGGCAGCCACATTCCGGCCGACCGAAACGGGCTCAAGTTTTTTCATGGCCGCGGCGAGATTACTAAAGAAGACGAGGCGCGATTACGCGAAGCAGTTGCCTGTTCCGGCGCCATCGAAGGCACCGATCCCAAAGTTGAGGCGGGCGATGCGCTTGCGCCATACGTATCGCGCCTTGCGGAATTCTGGCAGGCAGATGCGTTGAAAGGTCTGCGCGTCGGTGTCTGGCAGCACAGCTCGGCGGCGCGCGAGGTTCTTCCCAAGCTTCTTGCCGCACTTGGGGCCGAGGTTGTGACGCTGGGTCGGTCGAACGATTTCCTCGCAGTAGATACCGAGGCCATCAGTTCAGACGTGCGAGAGAGGCTCGCCGGATGGGTCGCTATGCACGGGCTGGATGCGCTGGTATCCACTGACGGCGATGCCGACAGACCGTTGATCGTGGATGAGCGTGGCGATGTCGTGCCGGGCGACATCATTGGGCCGATTGCGGCGTGGGCGCTTGGCGCAAACTGCGTTGTGACGACCGTGTCCGCGAATACGCTGGTGCAGCGGATGGGGTCGTTCGAAAGCGTGGTTCGATGCAAGATCGGGTCGCCATATGTGATAAAAGCGATGGAATTGTCGCAAAGAGAAAACGGCGCGAAAACAATCGGCTACGAGCCAAATGGCGGAGTAATTCTGGGATTTGAGGCGCGGCACTCAGGCAAAAGTCTGGCACCCTTAATGACCCGCGACGCCGCGTTGCCGATCATCGCCGTTTTGGCTGCGGCTCGCGACAGTTCGTTACGGAAACTTGTCGATAACCTTCCAGCCAGACGAACAGCCACGGATCGGCTGCCCGACGTGCCGCGCGCGGTGGCAGTGGCTCTGACAGATGCCCTGATCGCCGGTGATCGGTCGGCATTGCCCAATGGGCTTGGCGATGTTCTGTCAGTCGACACCATTGACGGCGTGCGGATGACCTTTGACGGGGGCGTGATCGTCACCGTTCGCCCATCGGGTAATGCGCCCGAACTGAGGTGCTATGTCGAAGCCGAAAGCGATGAAGTCGCGCGTGCGTTGCTGGAGGCGACACTCGCCAAGATGCGGACGGCGCTGACTGGCCAACGATAACGTCGCATATCGATCGTAAGTGGCCGCAGCCCAATATTGACAGAAATCGGGCGCGGGCGTAGAGCGAACACACTTTGGTTCCGGCGGCGCAATTGCAAAGCCGGTGAAAAGGGAACGCGGTGCGGGCTTTGTCCCAAAACCGCGGCTGCCCCCGCAACTGTAAGCGGCGAGCAAGGGCTGAATACGCCACTGGGATTGAACCCGGGAAGGCAAGTCCAAGCGACGACCCGCAAGCCAGGAGACCTGCCAAAGTTGTCACCCGGTTCTTCCTCGGGGTGAGGACGAATGGCGGTACTCCGCAGAGGTGACGCTTAGCGCGTCTGCGGGAAGTTGCATCTTTCCAATGGCTTAATCAATTCAGGTGGCTTAGGTCGCCTGGCGAATGGAGTGGGGAAGATGAGATCTAGAACATGGCTATGGCTGACGGTGGCTTTACTGCCGCAGGTGGCGGCGGCACAGGGCGCGTTTGAACTGGATGAGGCGTTTGTCTTTTCGGGGCTGCTGCCGGTGGAGGTGAACCGGACGGGGGCGAGTGTTGAGGTTCTGGAGGAGGGCGATATCGAAAACGGTCCAATTGCAATCGACGATCGTCTTGAGCGGCTGCCAGGTGTCACGGTTACGACCAGCGGAACGCTGGGCGGAAATTCGGTGGTCCGCATCCGGGGACTGCCGCAGCGATATACGGGCGTGACTTTTGACGGGATCGACATCTCGGATCCATCAGCACCCCAGACCGATTTCAACTTCGGCACATTCACCAGCGCCCTTTCGAACCGGATAGAGGTCGCGAAGGGGTCGCAAACGACTTTCTATGGCTCGGACGCAATCGCCGGGTCCGTCAACATGACAAGCTGGCGCCCGGAAAAGGAGGGTCTGTCCTTTGAAACAGCGATCGAAGCTGGCAGCTATGAGACTATCTCAGGAAGCCTGAGCGCTGGATACCTCGGTGAGGCAGGAGAGGCCGCACTTACAGTGGCGTCGATTGACACCGAGGGGTTCTCGGCCCGAGCGGGAAATACCGAGGCGGACGGTTTTGATCAGACTGCGCTGTCCCTCTTTGTGTCGCGTGAACTGGGCGAGGCGGTAACCCTAGGGTTTTCAGGCTTTTATTCAAATTCGCATGTCGAGGATGACGACGGCGACGCTGATCCGACCGGCGAATATTACGAAGATCGGAAAGGTGCGCGAGTCTTCGCGAAATATCGCGGCGAGCGCGTCGATCACGAGGTTTCGGTGTCGACATACCTGATCACGCGACTTGACCCGACCGGGTTCAGCACAATGTTCGAAGGCGGGCGCGAGCGGATTGCCTATCTGGGGACGACCGAGGGATCGTCGCGCACCAAGCTCGCGTTCGGTGCCGACTGGACCGAGGAAACCTCGGAAATTGACGGGGTTTTCGACAAAGCGGGTAACGGCGCGGTTTTTGGCGAGGTTCAGCATGCAATCTCGGATCGCGCCGATCTGTCGCTGTCGCTGCGTCATGATTTCCACTCGGATTTCGACGATTCCACGACCGGTCGGGTAGCACTCGCTTATCGCGTGACCGACGACACGACGCTGAAGGGCGTGGTCGGCACCGGATTTCGCGCGCCGTCGCTATACGAAAGGTTCGGGCCGTTCGGCTCGTCGACGCTGGAACCTGAAGAAAGCACTACCTTTGAGCTTGGCATCGAACATCGCGCCGGTGCGGCGACATTGTCGGCGGTGGCGTTCAGAAACGAGATCGACAATCTGATCGACTTTGATTTCGCCACATTTGCCTATGCGCAGGTGCCGGGGCAGACCACATCGCAGGGCGTCGAACTGGCGGGCGAGGTCGACCTTGGGGCCATGTCGCTCTTCGGGAACTATACCTACACAGAGGCGGAAAATCCCGCCGGGCGGTCGCTTCGCGTGCCTCGTCACGATCTGACGCTGGGGGTTGAGAAGAGCTTTTCTGACAAGCTGGGTGCGGCATTCACTGTTCGTCACGTGGCCGACCGACTGGATGTTGACGGGACTTTCGCAACTGTCGCGGCTCCTGATTTCACCGTTGCGGGCCTGAGCGTAATCTACAAGATCAACGACACAACCGAGGCTTATATACGGGTCGAGAACCTTCTGGACGCAGACTATCAGGAGGTTCTGACCTTCAATTCGCCGGGTCGTTCGGTGTTCGTGGGGTTACGTGCGTCGTTTTGATCAGATCCTGAAAGTCTCAGTGCTGGCGGGGTTTTTCGCCGGGGTCGCCTACGGCGAAGCACCAGTACGCGTCGTGTCGATGAACCTCTGCACCGATCAGCTTGCGATGATGCTGGCGGCACCCGGCCAGTTGATTTCCGTGACGAATGTATCGATCGATCCGCTGTCGTCGACGCAGGTGGAAAAGGCGCGCGGGTATCCGTTGAACGCGGGGCGCGCGGAAGAGATTTACGCGATGGCGCCCGATCTGGTGCTGGCCAATGAATATACCGACCCGACGGCGCTTCAGCTTTTGCGCGGGCTGGGGGTTGAGGTGCGCCAGTTCCCAGTGATTACGCGGCTTGACCAGGTACCCGGCCTTGTGCGCGACATCGGCACTGCTTTGGGGCGGGAAACGGCGGCTGAGAAGTTGGCGTCGGATGTCGAGGCTCGGCTGGCCGATCTTTCCGCGAAGGGCGGCAAACGCCCCACCGCGGCTTTCTTTTACGCCGCGGGCTATTCGCTCGGGCCTGGCACGCTCAGCCACGATATCATCGCGCGGGCCGGTTTCGACAATTTGTCTGAGGTTCTGGGGCATTCCGGTGGTGGGCGGATATCGCTGGAAGAACTGCTGATGAACCGGCCCGACGTGATTGTGACCAGCGCCGGATACCCCGGCGCGTCGCGGTCCGAGGAGGTCGTCGAGCATCCCGCACTTGCGGGCATACCACGTGTGATCAGCGGACCCGAGTGGGTGTGCGGCGCGCCTGCGGCGCTTGAGGCGCTGGAAATTATGGTCGCCGCGCGCGAGGCGCTTGTGGGCGACTAGTTACAAGGGATATTGAGCTTTGTACCGGTTGGCCTTAAGCAGCCCGATCTTGCGAGCAGCGACGCGAGGGTACAAAATTGACCTGATGACGGCGCCGTGATTTGTGCTTGGACCCAACCAACCCTAAAATAAACAATCCAACGAGGCTTCAAATGTCCAAACTTGTCTTGGCAGCACTGGTGTCAACAATTATCGCGTCCTCGGCTTCTGCCGATCCAAATCCTCAGCTTGTAGCCATAGTCGAGTCTGGTTTGGCCCAGTATGGCCTGCACGCGGATGTGTCCAATTTCGCCACCTCAACGGTAGCACTCTTGTACACGACACTGTCGTCGTCAGATGACGATGTCTGTACCCGTTGCCAGTTAAAACATATTCTGCGCAACCCTAAGCACAAATGATCGCGGGCTGATCGCGACGACTAACTCGCCGCCCGCATCAGCCCTTCGTCCTTCAGCCTGACGTGGGTTTCGTCCAGCGCCTTCCAGGCCCGCTCGATCAGGATATCCATCTCATCGGTGGAAACGATCAACGGCGGACAAATGATCATCCGGTCGCCGACGTGACGTATGATCACATTGTTGGCAAAACAGCGTTCGCGGCAGATCCAGCCAACCGTGCCGGGGTCTGATGCAAAGGCAGCGCGGCTGTCCTTGTGCGGCGTCAGCGCCAGCGATCCCATCATACCAACAATCTTTGCCTCGCCCACCAGCGGATGATCGGTCATCGCCTCCCACTTTTCCTTCAGATAGGGCGCGACCACGTCGCGAACATGATCGACGATCTTTTCCTCTTCTAGGATGCGCAGGTTTTCCAGCGCAACGGCGGCTGCGACGGGATGGCCGGAATAGGTATAGCCGTGGTAAAACTCAGCACCGCCAATCACTTCGGCCACTTCATCGCTGAGGATCGACCCGCCGATGGGTTGGTAGCCAGAGCTTAGACCCTTGGCGATGGTCATGATGTCGGGCGTGATGTCTATGGTTTCCGAGCCAAACCAGGCACCCGTGCGACCAAATCCGCAAATCACTTCGTCAGAAATCAGCAGAATGTCGCGCTCGTTGCAGATGCGCTTAAGCTCGGGCCAGTAAGTGCTTGGCGGAACGATCACGCCGCCAGCGCCCTGGATCGGTTCGGCGATGAATGCCGCGACGTTGTCTTCGCCAAGCTCGTCGATCGCACGCTCAAGTTCGCGGGCGCGGGCAAGGCCAAATTCTTCGGGCGTGGAATTACCGCCCTCGGCCCACCAGTTCGGTTGCGGGATATGGTGAATGCCCGGGATCGGCATACCGCCTTGTCCGTGCATCGCCGCCATTCCGCCCAGTGATGCGCTGCCGATGGACGACCCGTGGTAAGCGTTTTTGCGGCTGATGATGATGGATTTCTCGGGCTTGCCCTTCAGTGCCCAATAGTGGCGCACAATGCGGATATTGGTGTCGTTGGCTTCGGACCCGCCGCTGGCGAAGAACACATGGTTCAAGTCACCCGGCGCAAGTTCAGCGATCTTTGATGCCAACGCAATCGCTGGCACATGGGTCGTGTGGAACAGCGTGTTGTAATACGGCAGTTCCTTCATCTGGCGGGCGGCGACCTCGGCCAGTTCGCTGCGGCCATAGCCGATATTAACGCACCAGAGCCCGGCCATCGCGTCGAGGATACGCTCGCCATCGGAATCGGTCAGCCACGCGCCTTCGCCCCGCGTGATGACGCGCGCGCCCTTGGTGCGAAGGTCGTTCTGCTTGGTGAACGGGTGCATATGGTGCGCGACATCAAGCGCCTGCAATTCGGCGGTCGGCATATGGTTGGTGATCGCGTTCATCATCTGGCTCCTGAGGCGAATACTGATTTGGTGGCGAATATGATCAAATTTCGGGTAACGTCAATCGGGCCTGTCAGGTCTCGGCGCCAAGCGTCAATCGGACCTGCCCCAGACCCTGGCGGATATCGTCGGCAATCGCCTGGGACGCGTGTTCCGGGTTGCCTTCGCGCAGGGCATTCAGTGTCTCGTCGTGCTTGTCGGGCAAGTTTGCTGTTCCAAACCGGCCGCAAACGATGCGCAGGCTCGGCCCGACCTGAAGCCAGAGCGACTGGGCAATTTTGCTGAGAACCGTTGAACTTGCCTGATCGTAAAGCCGGAAATGAAAGCGATAGTTGTATTCAAGATACCGTTCAACACTGCCGCTTTCGATGGCTGCATCAACATGCTCATCAAGGGCAGCAAGTTCGGTGATGCAGTCGTCTGTCATGAGCTCGGCGGCAAGTTCAGTCAGGCGCGGCTCGACTGTTAGGCGGGCAAATTCGATCTCTGCCAGCCGCTCGCGGGTCATCAAGGGCACTGTCACGCGCCGGTTTCCGCCCGCGATAAGCGCGCCTTCGGCCGTCAATCTGCGAATCGCTTCGCGCACCGGCGTCATCCCCGCGCCGATCAATTCTGTCAGTCCTTGTATCGTGACGGCTTGCCCCGGAACCAAAACTCCGAAAAGTATCATTCCGCGGATCTCGCGATAAATCGACTGATGTTCAGGTAGTTTAACGATAGTCTTGTTCATGCGTGCCTCGTTTTTGTCTGCGGTTCTGGCGGTGAGTCGCCGCAGTGAAGATGATTCTGCTTGTCTCAATCGCCATATTTGATCAAATATGCGCCGGAAAACCAATGGGGAGAAAAAAATGACGACGAAAATTGTTACATTCACGGCTGTGACCGCGCTTATGGCAAGCATGGCGGTTGCCGAAGAGGTTCGGGTCTATAACTGGTCGGATTATATCGACGAAGAGCTTCTGACAAAGTTCGAAGCGGAAACCGGGATCGACCTGATCTATGACGTTTTCGATTCCAACGAAGTTCTGGAAACAAAAATGCTGGCCGGTGGATCGGGCTACGACGTTGTTGTTCCGACGGCTGACTTTCTGCAACGCCAGATCACGGCAGGAGCGTTCCAGAAACTGGATTACGGAAAACTGGCGAATTCGGGAAACATGTGGGACGTCATTAATGAACGGACCGACTTTTACGATCCGGGCAACGAATATGCGATCAACTACATGTGGGGAACCACTGGCATTGCTGTGAACACCGGCAAAGTGGCCGAGGTTCTGGGTGACGATGCACCGATCACGTCGCTAGCGTTGGTCTTCGATCCGGCGAACATGGAAAAGCTCGCCAGCTGCGGCGTCTACTTTCTGGACGCGCCGACCGAGCTGATCCCTGCCGCGCTGACGTATCTGGGGCTTGACCCGAACTCGCACGACGCAGACGAGATCGCGCAGGCCGGTGCGGTGCTGGAAGCGGTGCGGCCCTACGTAAAGAAGTTCCACTCGTCAGAATACATCAACGCGCTGGCAAATGGCGACATCTGCGCCGCGATCGGCTGGTCGGGCGACGTGCTTCAGGCACGCGACCGGGCTTGGGAGGCCGAAAACGGTGTCGAGATCGCCTATAACGCGCCGGAAGAAGGTGCGCTTATGTGGTTCGACATGATGGCCATTCCGACCGACGCGCCGAACCCCGAAGCTGCGCATATATTCCTGAACTTCATCATGGATGCGCAGAATATGGCTGCGGCATCGAACTATGTCTATTTCGCCAACGGCAATCTGGCGTCGCAGGAGTTTTTGCTGGAAGACGTGATCGGTGATCCGGCGATCTACCCCGATGAAGCGACGCTTCAGACGCTTTACACGGTCAGCCCGCTTGATGCGAAAACCCAGCGGACCGTGACCCGGATGTGGACGAAGATTAAGTCCGGCACCTAAAGATAAGAACGAGCGCCCGGGTCAATCCCGGGCGTTTGCAAATTGAGGGGGACTAACATGGCGGCATCCGGCAGCGCGGCGGTTATTGCGCCTTGGGAAGATGCGGCTGAGGTTCCGCTGATCCGCATCGAAAACGTGACCAAGCGGTTCGGCGAATTTACCGCCATCGACAACGTTTCCTTGAACATCTATCGCCAGGAATTCTTCGCACTTCTCGGGCCGTCGGGCTGTGGCAAGACGACCTTGATGCGGATGCTCGGCGGGTTCGAGACACCGAGCGAGGGCCTGATCACAATAGATGGCCAGGACATGGGGGATGTCGCGCCGAACAAGCGCGCGGTGAACATGATGTTCCAGTCCTACGCGCTTTTCCCGCACTTAAGTGTCTGGGAAAACATCGCTTTTGGGCTCAGGCGTGACGGTCAGCCCGCCGACAAAGTATCGGCGCGCGTCGAGGAAATGCTGAAACTCGTTCAGCTTGAACAATTTGCCCGCCGCAAGCCACACCAGATATCGGGCGGGCAGCGGCAGCGCGTGGCACTTGCAAGGTCGCTTGCCAAAGCGCCGAAGCTTCTTCTGCTGGACGAGCCCTTGGGCGCGCTCGACAAGAAGCTGAGGCAAGAGACCCAGTTCGAACTGATGGACATTCAGGAAAAGACCGGCACAACCTTTGTGATCGTCACGCACGATCAGGAAGAGGCGATGACAGTTGCCAGCCGCGTTGCGGTCATGGATCACGGTCAGCTTATTCAGGTTGCGACGCCCGAGGTGATTTATGAACAACCGAAGTCGGTCTATGTCGCTGATTTTATTGGCGACGTAAACCTAATCAAGGGATCGGTCAGAAGCGTCGGCGATGGTGCCGAGGTTTCGTGGGCCGAAGGTCGCGCGCCGCTTCTTGGTCAGTCGGCAAGTGGTCTTGCAGCCGGAACCGGTGCCACCTTCGCAATCCGACCGGAAAAAATTGCGATCTCGGATACCGAGCCGCAGGATCGGCGGAACAAGGTCCAGGGCAAAATTTTGGATATCGGGTATTTGGGCAATCTCTCGACCTATCACGTCGAACTGCCCGAAGGCCCGGTGATCAAGTGCGAGGTTGGCAATCGAAACCGGCTGGAACGGCGGGATTTCACCTGGGAAGACGAGGTGTGGCTATCCTGGAGCGATACCGCCGGTCTGATCCTGCCGGATTGAGGGGCGCAAAATGAACCTCGCGCGCCGTATCCTTGTTGGGGTTCCATACCTCTGGCTGCTTGTACTTTTCCTGGTGCCGTTCGGCATCGTTCTGAAAATCTCGCTGTCGGACATTGCACTCGCTATTCCGCCCTACACGCCGACTCTCGATCTCAGCGAAGGCTGGGCGGCGGTCGGGGAATATTTTGCAGCCTTAGACCTTGAGAATTACGTTTTTCTGACAACTGACGATCTTTATTGGAAGGCGTATCTTTCATCTTTGAAAATCGCGACTTTATCGACAGTTCTGACGCTTTTGGTAGGTTTTCCAATCGCATACGGAATGGCGCGCGCGCCTGCCGAGTGGCGCCCAGCACTTTTGATGATGGTCATTCTGCCCTTTTGGACCAGCTTTCTGATCCGGGTTTATGCCTGGATGGGGATCCTGTCGACCGAAGGGATCCTGAACCAGTTCCTGCTTTGGATCGGCGTCATCAACGAGCCGCTGATCATCCTGAACACCAACATCGCGGTCTATATCGGCATCGTTTACACCTATCTGCCGTTCATGATCCTGCCGATCTATTCGACGCTGGAGAAAATGGACGAGTCGCTCTTGGAAGCCGCCGAAGACCTTGGCTGTTCGCGCACGCAAGCATTCTGGTTTGTGACGGCACCCCTTTCGCGTCCGGGCGTTATTGCGGGATGCTTTCTGGTCTTTATCCCCGCGCTGGGCGAGTTCGTCATCCCGTCGCTTCTGGGTGGGTCCAGAACGCTGATGATCGGCAAGGTTTTGTGGGAGGAGTTTTTCAACAATCGTGACTGGCCGGTGGCATCTGCGGTGGCGGTGATCCTGCTTCTGATCCTGATCATTCCCATCGTGCTTTTCCAGCGGAACCAGGAAAATCAGCGCGAGGCCGGACGATGAGGCGGCTATCGGGGTTCAACATAGTCTCGCTGACGCTGGGATTTGCCTTTCTTTACATCCCGATGATCATTCTTGTGATCTACAGCTTCAACAGTTCCAAGCTGGTGACCGTCTGGGCCGGGTTTTCGACCAAGTGGTACGGCGAACTATTGCACAACGAGGCGATGATTGATGCGGCCTGGGTAACCATTCGCGTGGCGTTCTTTTCGTCCACGATTGCCACCGTTCTGGGAACGATGGCGGCATATGTTCTTGTCCGTCGCGGGCGGTTCGCCGGGCGCACGCTGTTTTCCGGCATGATCTATGCGCCGCTGGTGATGCCCGAGGTAATCACCGGGCTGTCGCTGCTGCTCTTGTTCATCGCGATTGGCATGGACCGGGGCGTGCTGACGATCGTGCTGGCGCATACCACGTTTTCGATGTGCTACGTTTCAGTGGTGGTTTCGTCGCGGTTGATCACATTCGACCAGTCGCTGGAGGAAGCTGCACTTGATCTGGGGGCGTCGCCGTTTGAGGCATTCAGATTGGTTACATTGCCGATTATCGCGCCGGCTGTGATATCCGGGTGGTTGCTTGCCTTCACACTGTCTCTGGATGATCTGGTGATTGCATCATTCGCGTCCGGACCATCGGCGACGACGCTGCCGATCAAGATCTACTCATCAGTCCGTCTGGGCGTCAGTCCCGAGATCAACGCGCTTTCGACGATCATTATCGCCATCGTCACTGTCGGCGTTCTGAGCGCTTCGATCATCTCGAAACGCCAGATCACCCGCCGGATGAAGGAAGAGGCTGCGGCGGGGTGATGTGCTTGCGCCTGTGCCGACAATAGGGAGGCGCAAGATTCCGATTATGTTCTGCATTGTTGGAAGTTGACATCGCGTCGAACCTGACTCTTCCCGGGGCATCAGCCCCGGATCGCACCTGCCCGCCCCACGGCGAGTGCGATTCTCGCGCCGCCCGGGCAGGCACGATCCTTAGTGCGTTGCGGGGCACTTCAATTGTTCATCATATTGATTTAGCTTCGGGTTTCTGGCGGTTTGATCCGATCACCGGCAACTTCCTCCCACGCCTCAGCTAGCGCGATCAAATTATTGTCCGACCCTGGTGGCCCGATCAGTTGAAGCCCCGCGGGCAATCCGCGCGCGTCAAACCCCGCCGGAATGCCCGCCGCCGGTAACCCCGAAAGGCTGACCGGCACCACGACCTCCATCCAGCGGTGGTAGGTTGGCATTTCGCGGCCTGCGATCTCGGTCGGGTATTCAACTTCGGTCGGGAAGGGCCAGACTTGCGTGGCGGGCATAAGCAGCGCGTCGAAACGCTCGAACAAAGCCAGCAGCGCGCGGGTCAGGGCGGCGCGGGTGGCACTGGCGGCGTGGATGTCGTCGGCGGTGACCCTCAAGCCGCGCTCGACTTCCCAAATGGCGGCGGGTTTCATTTGCGCGCGTTTTTCAGGATCCGCGTAGTCGTCTTTAAGTACTGCCGCAGTCAGCCACGCCCGCAGCACCTCCCACGCCTGCCACATCTCGGGCTGCGGAAAGGGTGCCTTCAAGTGTTCGATTTCAGCCCCCGCAGACGACATCGCGTCCAGAGCCGCGACGGATACATCAAGAATGCCGTCCTCGAACGGCATCGCGCCGCCCCAGTCGCCGAACCAGCCGATGCGCGTGCCTTTCAGATGCGCGGACCCTGCCGGGAGGCGCACAGGGCGCATGGGCCAGCTGGGTTCGGGTGCGGCCAGCACGTCAAGCAACAGCCGCAGATCGCCGGGGCGGCGTGCCATCGGGCCATCGGTGGAAAGCCGTTCAAGGATCGGATCTGCGTCTCGACCCTTGGGAACCAGCCCCACCGTGGGGCGAAGCGACCAGACCCCGCACCAGGCAGCCGGGTTGCGCAGACTGCCCATCATATCCGAGCCATCGGCGATGGTAACCATGCCGGTGGCCAGGGCGGCGGCCGCACCGCCCGATGACCCGCCCGGCGTGCGCGCCTCGTCGAAGGGGTTTCGCGTGGCACCGTAAACCGGGTTGAACGTGTTTGAGCCAAGCCCAAATTCCGGCGTGTTGGTCTTGCCGATAATGATCGCACCAGCCGCGCGCAGGCGTGCGGGCAACAGATCATCCGTTTCGGGCAGATGATCGGCAAAAAGCGGTGACCCCCAAGTGGTGGTGATGCCCTTCGTGGCTTGCAAATCCTTGACCGCCAGCGGCAGGCCGAACAGCGGGCCGGTGGCTTCAACACCATCAAGGGCGCGGGCTTCTGCCATCAACGCATCGTGATCGCGAAGTGCGACAATCGCGTTGATCCCTGGGTTCACTTTTTCGATACGCGCAAGCGTTTCTGCCATCAATTCGGAGGGTTTCAATGTGCCGTCGGACATCGCGGCGACAAGTTCGGTAGCAGTTCTGTTTAGCATATTCGCCTGCTTTCGTGGGCTTTGCGAACATTTGTCGCGGCGCAATCCGACAGTCCAGACCTAATGTTAGCGCAATTATATGAACGCTCGTTCAAAAAACATTTGACGCGAGGTGCAGATCGGTCAAATTATGATACAACGCGCCCGTGCAAAGCGGGACTGGGAGGAACAATTGACCGAACTTCAGAAAGCGCCAGATGCGCTCTCTTCCATTCCGCGCATTTTGGCGAGGAATGTGCGCGAGTTCGGGCCCAAGCCCGCCTACCGGGAAAAAGAATACGGCATCTGGCAAAGCTGGACATGGGCCGAGACGGCGGACGAGATCGAGGCGCTGGCGCTTGGATTTCTGACGCTTGGTGCAGCGAAAGGCGACCATATCGCCATCGTCGGTCGGAACCGGCCCTATTTTTACTGGTCGATGGTCGCCGCACAAATGATCGGCGCGGTGCCGGTCCCGGTCTATCAGGACTGCGTCGCTGACGAGATCGCCTATGTTCTGGATCATTGCGGCGCGCGGTTTGCTGTGATCGAAGATCAGGAGCAGGTGGACAAGATCGTCGAGGTCAAAGACCGGCTGCCCGGGATCGAGCATATGATCTATCTCGATGCTCGCGGGCTCAGGAAATACGATCACGCCGCGATGACGCAATATGCGGAATTGCAGGAAGCAGGGCGCACGGCACCACAGACGGTCGCCGACGAAATGGTGCGGCGTCGCGATGCCATCGGCTGGGATGATACCTGCGTGATGCTTTACACCAGCGGCACGACCGGGCGGCCCAAGGGCGTGGTGCTGTCGAACCGCAACATTATCGAAACCTCGATGAACACCGCCGGTTTCGACCACCTGGTGCCCGGTGACGAGGTTCTGGCCTATTTGCCGATGGCCTGGGTGGGCGACTATATCTTCTCGATCGGTCAGGCCTATTGGGCCGGGTTTTGCGTAAACTGCCCCGAAAGCGCCGACACGATGATGACCGACCTGCGCGAGATCGGGCCGACCTATTATTTCGCGCCGCCGCGCGTTTTCGAGGGCCAGCTTACGCAGGTCATGATCCGGATGGAGGACGCCGGGGCGATCAAGCGATGGCTTTTCAGGCATTTCATGGAGCTTGCTCGCAAAGTTGGCCCCGCTGTGCTTGATGGCAAGCCAGTGGGTGGCTGGGACCGGCTGATGTATCGCCTGGGCGAAGTCTTCGTTTACGGACCGCTGAAAAATACGCTCGGGTTGTCGCGGGTGCGGGTGGGATACACCGCGGGCGAGGCAATCGGGCCTGAGATATTCGATTTCTATCGTGGGCTGGGCATCAACCTGAAGCAGCTATACGGCCAGACCGAGGCCAGCGTCTTCATCACCCAGCAGCCCGACAACGAGGTCCGCTCGGATACCGTAGGCGTGCCATCGCCGGGGGTTGAAATTCGCATCGGTGACAATGGCGAGGTCTTCTATCGCTCGCCCGGCGTATTCGTCGAATATTTCAAGAACGCCGACAGCACCGCGTCAACCAAGGACGCGGAAGGCTGGGTCGCTACCGGGGATGCCGGGTTCATCGAAGAAGGCACCGGGCATCTTCGGATCATCGACCGCGCCAAGGATGTGGGCAAAACCGCGTCGGGCGCGCTGTTCGCGCCTAAGTTTGTTGAAAACAAACTGAAATTCTATCCGAATATCCTCGAGGTCGTTGTATTCGGTGCGGATCGCGAGATGTGTACGGCCTTCATCAACATCGACCTGACGGCGGTCGGCAACTGGGCTGAGCGGCACAACATCGCTTATGCCTCCTATCAGGAACTGGCGGGGCATCCCGAGGTGATGGACACCATTCAGGCCCACGTCGAGGCAGTGAATGCCTCGCTGGCTGAAGACGATATGCTGTCGGGCTGTCAGATCCACCGGTTCCTGGTGCTGCACAAGGAACTGGATGCCGACGACGGTGAGCTGACCCGCACTCAGAAAGTGCGCCGTAACATCATCGGCGAGAAATTCAGCGACCTGATCGACGCACTTTACGATGGCTCGACCAGTGTCTCGACCGAGACTGAGGTGACTTACGAGGACGGGCGCAAGGGGTCGATCAAGGCGACGCTAGAGGTGCGGGACGCGACGGTGGTGGCGGTGAAGGAAGTGGCGCTGGAGGCGGCGGAATGATTGTGAGAGGCGGTTGCAAAGTCCGACGCGGACTTCGCGTCGGAAACCCCCGCGGTTTCCGAAATTCGGCGATTTCGCGTCGAAATCCATGCGGAAAATGCGTCATTTTTCGTACTTTGGAGCCGAACGAATGAACGCCATGGCCGGCAATTACACCACCACGGACGGCCGCCAGATCGGCGGCGTGTTGATGGAGATGCGGAATATCACGCTCACGTTCGGTGGTGTGACCGCGATCAAGGAAGTCACCTTCGACATCCACGAGGGCGAGATCCGGGCAATCATCGGGCCGAACGGCGCGGGCAAATCCTCGATGCTGAACGTGATCAGCGGGTTTTATCACCCACAGGAAGGCGAGGTCTGGTTCAGGGGCGAAAAACGCCCGTCGATGAAGCCCCATCATGTGGCGCGGCAGGGCATCGCGCGGACGTTTCAGAACATCGCTTTGTTCGACGGGATGAGCGTTCTCGACAACATCATGACCGGGCGGCTGACGCATATGACGACCGGCATCTTCGCGCAGGGGCTCTGGAAGGGCCGGGCCGAGAGGGAAGAGGTTGAAAACCGCGCGTTCGTCGAAAAGATCATCGACTTTCTGGAGATCCAGCACATCCGCAAAACCCCGGTTGGGCGGCTGCCCTACGGGTTGAAGAAGCGCGTCGAACTGGCACGCGCACTGGCGGCGGAACCGATGCTGTTGTTGCTGGACGAACCGATGGCGGGCATGAACGTCGAGGAAAAAGAAGACATGTCGCGGTATATCCTTGATACCAATGATGAATTTGGCACGACCATTGCGTTGATCGAGCACGACATGGGCGTGGTGATGGACCTCTCCGACCGCGTCGTCGTGATGGATTACGGTCGCAAGATTGGTGATGGAACCCCGGACGAGGTGCGCAACAATCAGGAAGTGGTGGATGCGTATCTGGGGGTGAGCCATGACTAGGCCAATTCTGTTCGTTCACGGATTATTTGGGCACCTGAGAATCCCGGAAATGCTGTCGGCACTTGCGCCGCGCGAAGCAACATCGATTGATCTTCTCGGGTATGGCTCAATGCGCCGATTAGCGAAGAATTGGACATTAAACGATCAGGCTAGTCACGTATTTAGGACTGCTCAGGCGATGGAGCGTCCTCACATCGTTGGTCACTCGGTTGGCGGCGCTGTGGCGGCATTGGCAGCGGCGCAATCGCCCGATGCGTTTTCGAGCCTCACGCTGGTGGAGGGGAATCTAACGCCCGCCGACGCATTCTGGTCTGCGGAAATTGCCGACAAGCCGGTTTCGCATATCCGTAAGATCATGCGCCAATACAGAGAAGACCCGGGTTCATGGATAAATGCGGCGGGCGTACTCATTGATGCACGGACCGAAGAATTGGCGCGAGATTGGCTGGACTTTCAGCCGCCGGAAACGATCCATGAACAGGCCAGGGCGGTCGTCAAAGCGACTAACCATCCAAATTATCTTAAAAGCGTGCTGGTAGCGGCGAACCACATGCCGCTGATATTGCTTGCGGGGGAACATACGGCGAAAGGCTGGAAAATTCCCGAAAATGTCGTCTCGGTCTCTCGATCTGTCATCAAGATGCCGGGGTGCGGGCACCTTATGATGGCCGAGGATCCAACTGGATTTGCGCAACTCATTAACAAGGAACTGTTGAAATTGGAGACAGTTCATGCCTGACCAACTCCTCTTCGCCATAGAAGTCACCATCAACGGCCTGATGGCGGGCGTGCTTTACAGCCTCGTCGCCCTCGGCTTCGTGCTGATCTTCAAGGCGTCAGGCATCTTCAATTACGCCCAGGGCGTAATGGCGCTGTTCGCCGCGCTGACGCTGGTGGGGATCATGGACGGGCAGGTGCCATTCAGCCACCTGATCAACTCGATCTTCGGCACCAAAATTCACCACTTTGGCTGGCACGCGCCCGCATTCCTGGCGATCATCCTGACAATGGTTCTGATGGTCGCACTTGCCTGGGCGGTGAACCATTTCCTGATGCGGCATCTGGTCAACCAAGAGCCGATCATCCTTTTCATGGCGACCATCGGGTTGGCGTTTTTCCTGGAAGGCGTGGGTGATCTGATGTGGGGCTCGGACATCAAGACGCTGGATGTCGGGCTGCCGCAGGGGCTGAACGAAACCATCGACCGGATCACATTCGACGCCTTCGGATACGGGCTTTTCATCGACAATCTGGACATGGTCGCGACGGTAATCGCGGCCATTCTGGTGACCGGGCTGGTGCTGTTCAGCCAATACACCAAGCAGGGCCGGGCGCTGCGCGCAGTGGCGGACGACCATCAGGCAGCACTGAGCGTCGGCATTTCGCTGAATTACATCTGGGTGTTGGTCTGGTCGATTGCGGGCTTTGTGGCACTGGTTGCGGGGATCATGTGGGGCGCGAAATCGGGGGTGCAGTTTTCGCTGTCTCTGATCGCGCTGAAAGCACTGCCGGTTCTGATGCTGGGCGGCTTCACCTCGATCCCCGGCGCGATTGTCGGCGGGTTGATCATTGGTGTTGGCGAGAAGCTGTTTGAGTTCGCCATAGGTCCGATGATTGGTGGCGCGACCGAAAACTGGTTCGCCTATGTGCTGGCGCTTCTGTTTTTGGTGTTCCGTCCGCAGGGGCTGTTTGGGGAGAAGATCATTGAGCGGGTGTAAGCGCGTTGTCTCCCCCCTGACCCCCCTCCTGGCAGGAGGGGGGGACGCTGGGCGCGAAGCTGGCGTTCTGACTGTGACGTGGGGGGAGGCCGTCTGATGCTCTATCGCGAAGCCGGTGACTTCAAGACGTCCTACACAGCGGACGCGCAGACGTTCCCGATCAAGCTCGACCGGGCCGGGTATTACGTCGCGCTCGCCGTCGCCTTTCTGGTCGTGCCGTTCTTCATCAACGATTATTGGGCCAACGCGCTGCTGGTGCCGTTCCTGATCTATGCCATCGCCGCCCTCGGGCTGAATATTCTGACCGGGTATTGCGGGCAGGTGTCGCTGGGTACCGGCGGGTTCATGGCCGTGGGGGCCTACGCCGTCTATAAGCTGATGACGGCGTTCCCCGATGTCTCGATCCTGATCCATATCGTGCTGGCGGGGGTTATCACTGCCGGTGTCGGCGTGATCTTTGGGCTGCCGTCCTTGAGGATCAAGGGTTTTTATCTGGCGGTCGCGACGCTGGCAGCACAGTTCTTCCTCGTCTGGCTTTTCAACAAAGTTCCGTGGTTCTTCAATTATTCCGCCAGCGGCATGATCAATTCGCCAGAACGCACGGTGTTTGGGGTGGCGGTCACCGGGCCTGCAACAGCGGCCTGGGCGACCTATCTGATCTGCCTTTCATTCGCGACCGTTCTGGCCCTTGTCGCGCGCAATCTGACGCGCGGTTCGGTCGGGCGGAAATGGATGGCGATCCGCGATATGGATATCGCCGCCGAGATTATCGGCGTGAACCCGCTTCACGCGAAACTGAGTGCATTTGCGGTGTCGTCGTTCTTTATCGGTATCGCAGGCGCGTTATTTTTTGCGGTTTATCTGGGCGCGGTTGAAGTGGGCGAAGTGTTTGGCATTCAAAAATCGTTCCTGATCCTGTTTATGATCATCATCGGTGGGTTGGGGTCGATATTCGGAAGTTTCGCGGGTGCTGCATTTCTTGTGGCGCTGCCGGTGCTTTTGAAAGTGGTAGGTTCGGACATGCTGGGCTGGCCCACCGATCTGGTCGCGCACTTCCAACTGGTTATCGTGGGCGGGCTGATCATGGGCTTTCTGGTCGCCGAACCGCATGGGCTGGCGCAACTTTGGCGGTTGGCAAAGGAAAAACTGAGATTGTGGCCGTTCCCGCATTAGGGCGGTCATAAAGACCAAGAGAATGTAAACAATATACCATGGGAGGTATAAACAAATGAAACGACTACTGACTGCAACTGCGGTGGCTATGATGGCAGCCGCACCTGCGATGGCCGATCTGGTTATTCCGTGGCTGAGCTATCGGACCGGGCCCTTTGCCGTTGGCGGTGTACCGCTGGCGGACGGCTACGTTGACTATTTCAATCTTTTGAACGAGCGCGACGGCGGCATCAACGGTGTTAAGGTGCGGATCGTGGAATGCGAAACCGGCTACAACACCGAAAAGGGTGTGGAGTGCTATGAGGCGACAAAAGGCGAAGGCAGCCTAGTTTATCAGCCACTCTCGACCGGCATTACCTATCAGATTATCCCGAAAGGTGTTGTCGATGACGTACCGGTTCACTCCATGGGGTATGGCCGCACATCGGCGGCGAACGGAAAAGTTTTCAGCCATGCGTTCAACTATCCGGCAAACTATTGGCAGGCTGCAAGCGTTGCGGTGAATTATCTGTTGGACGAGAACGGTGGCGATCTGAACGGCAAGAAGATCGCGCTGGTTTATCACAACTCCGCTTACGGCAAGGAGCCGATCCGCACGCTGGAAGAGCTGGCGAAAAAGCACGGCTACGAGTTGAGCCTTCTGCCGGTCGACCATCCTGGTCAGGAGCAGAAGTCGCAATGGCTGCAAATTCGGCGGGAGAAACCTGACTACATTCTGATGTGGGGCTGGGGCGTTATGAACCAGGTCGCGATCCAGGAAGCCGCCAACATCCGTTATCCGATGGAGAATTTCATCGGTGTCTGGTGGTCAGGCGCTGAAGCCGATGTGCTGCCATCTGGCGAGGCGTCGCATGGGTACAAGGCCTTGGCAATGAATGGTGTGGGCACAGATTTTCCGATCTTCGACGACATTCAAACCCACATCGTCGATACTGGAATGGCCGCTGGCGACGGTAGCAACATTGGAACAGTGCTTTATAACCGCACGATTTATGCTGCTTTCTTGGCCGCTGAAGCAATCAAGACTGCGATGGAAATCCACGGCACCACCGACATCACGCCGGGCATGATGCGCGATGGCATGGAAGCGCTCGAGATCACCGAAGCGAAAATGGCGGCCGCGGGGCTGCCGGCATTTGGACCGGAGTTCACTGTCACCTGCGAAAATCACGGTGGTCCTGGTCTTGGCGCGGTGCAGCAGTGGGATGCCTCGGCGAAGACATGGAATCTAATCACCGAATTTACCGCGCCGGATTCCGAGTTGATCAATGCGCTGATCGAAGAAGACTCGATGGCCTATGCAGCTGAAAACAATATCGAGCTGCGCTGCAACTGATCCGGCCTGGCCGGTTCACCCCGGGCATGTTCCGGGGTCTCTGACAAAGGGCGCGGCGGCGAGATCGCCGCGCCCGACAGACCCACGAGATCCCGGAGCACGTCCGGGACAGCTAAAGGAGGTGATCGATCCATGCTCGACGGCGCAAGAACCGACACACCTCTTTTGGAGGTCAACAACATCGAGGTGATCTACAACTATGTCATCCTCGTGCTGAAAGGCGTCAGCCTGAACGTGCAGGAAGGCGGGATCACAGCACTTCTGGGCGGCAATGGTGCGGGCAAGACTACGACGCTGAAGGCGGTGTCGAACCTGTTGAAGTCAGAACGCGGCGACGTGACCAAGGGCACGATTACCTATCGCGGCGAGAACGTGCAGGATCTGGAACCGGCCGCACTTGTGAAGCGCGGCGTGATCCAGGTGATGGAAGGGCGCCATTGTTTTGAGCATCTGACAGTTGAGGAGAACCTTCTGACTGGCGCGTACACACGCCGCGACAGTGCCAAGATCGCGGATGATCTTGAGCTGGTATATTCGTATTTTCCCCGGCTGAAAGAACGCCGGAAGGCACAAGCCGGTTATACCTCGGGCGGCGAGCAGCAAATGTGCGCGCTGGGGCGCGCGTTGATGTCGCGGCCTGAAATGATCCTGCTGGACGAACCGTCGATGGGTCTGGCGCCGCAACTGGTCGAGGAAATTTTCGGCATTGTGAAAGATCTGAACGAGCGCGAAGGCGTGAGTTTTCTGCTTGCCGAGCAAAACACCAATGTCGCACTAAGATTTGCGCACTACGGTTATATACTGGAATCCGGTCGCGTCGTGATGGATGGTGTCGCGGCGGACCTGCGCGAAAACCCTGACGTTAAGGAGTTTTATCTGGGCATGTCGGAAGAGGGTCGGAAATCGTTTCGCGACGTGCGGTCCTATCGGCGGCGCAAGCGTTGGCTAAGCTAGGTGCCATCATATTGCGCGCCCGTCGCGCACGCGGGTTTTTATTTTGCGTATTTATAAAAAGGCGAAGCCCTGAAAGTATCCGGCTCTGAGAGGCGTGGCGCATAGCTGAATAAATTTTTGCCGGGGCACTATGACCGGCGACTGGAGAATTGACGATGTTGGTAAATTTGATTGATCTGCGGGAGCGAACTTACAGATGGAGCAAGGTCATGGCGGTGATGGAAAGTGCCGCGAAGAACAACGAGGCAGAGGATGCGGATCAGGTCGAGGCAGAATTCGGCGTGCTGATCGACTATGCGGAACGCCAGGACATTTCGGTGCGTGAAGCGGTGCTTTGGGCCGAGCAGGCCGGCGGCCCGGTGACGCTGTATCTTTATGACCCTGATGGTGCGCACGAGGGACAATGAGCAGCTTTTTTGATGATCTGGAAGCGCGCAGCGAAGATGCGCGAGCGGCGGCATATGCCAAGATGTTGCCGGAACAAATGTCGCGGGCGCGGAAACTCCCTGGAAATGCGGATCGCCTGAGCGGTGTTGATCCGGCCATCGTCACAACCGTCGATGCGCTTTCCGCCCTTCCGGTTTTGCGAAAATCGGACCTGGTGGAGCTTCAGCGCGCGGACCCGCCGTTTGGCGGGCTTACGACGCGCGCTCCGTCCGAATTTGATCATGTTTTCCAGTCTCCGGGTCCGATCGCTGAGCCGGGTATGCGCGGCAGCGACTGGTGGCGGTTGGGCCGGTTCCTCTGCGCCGCTGGTATTGGATCGGCTGATATTGTTCAAAACTGTTTCGGCTATCACCTGACGCCTGCGGGAATGATATTTGAAAGCGGTGCCGCCGCAGTGGGCGCGTCCGTGTTGCCAGCGGGCACCGGTCAGACCGAACAACAGGTTGAGGCAGCAGCGGCGTTTGGGGCGACGGTTTATGCGGGCACGCCCGACTATCTGAAGATCATTCTCGAGCGTGCTGACGGGATGGGTGTTGGGTTGGCCTTCACCAAGGCGGCGGTGTCGGGTGGCGCGTTATTTCCGGCGCTGCGCGGATATTATGCGGACCGCGGGATTTCCTGCCTGCAATGCTATGCCACGGCGGATCTTGGCCTGATCGCCTATGAAAGCCCGGCGATGGAAGGGATGATTGTCGACGAAGGCGTTATCGTCGAGATCGTGACGCCCGGCACCGGCGCACCTGTCGCGAACGGCGAAGTTGGCGAAGTTGTGGTGACGTCGCTCAACGCCGATTATCCGCTTGTTCGGTTTGCGACCGGCGATCTGTCGGCGGTTATGGCTGGCCTCAGCCCCTGCGGGCGCACGAATACCCGCATCAAGGGATGGATGGGGCGCGCCGACCAGACCGCGAAGGTGAAGGGTATGTTCGTTCGTCCCGAACAGGTGGCAGCACTGGTGGCGCGGCACGACAATGTATCGCGCGCGCGGGTTGTGATCACGCGCGCAGGCGACCTTGATGCGATGAGCTTTCGTGTCGAAGGCGAGGGGATCGATCTTGAATTAGTTGCCGCCAGCGTGCGCGAGCTTTTGAAGCTTGGCGCCGAGGTTGAAGTCGTGGCGCCCGGCGATCTTCCGCGCGACGGCGTGGTGATCGAAGATGCGCGGGATTATTCCGGCGGTTGAGTAATGCGCGGCCTTTGCGGGCGGGTCAGCTCGTCCAGCATCGGCGAGATATCTTCGATCTGATCGGCAATCACGTGGGTGACGCCGCCTTCGCGCTGAACCCGGCCAGTCACCTTTAACGCGCGTCCGGCGATCACCGCGCGGCGGAAGCGTTCATACATCTTGCGCCAGACGATGACGTTCGAGATGCCGGTCTCATCCTCGAGCGTGATAAAGATGACGCCCTTTGCAGTGCCGGGGCGTTGCCGCACCAGCACAAGCCCGGCGACCGCAATGCGGGCGCCATTGGGCGGGATGTCCAGCTGATCGTGCGGCAGGCAGGCCGGCGGGCGCGGCCAGGTGGGCGGGGCGGGCATGTTCATGAGAACAAAAATAGAACAAACGGCTGAAAATACAAGTCGGTGATGGTTACGTCAAAGGACTGGAAGGTTGCCGGGTCGGGCGTTAAGTAAGGCGTCGGGCGAACCAGAGGACGGCGCATGGCGAAGATCACCTATATCGAGCATGGCGGCACCGAGCACGTCGTTGATGTGCCCAACGGGCTGACGGTTATGGAAGGCGCGCGCGACAACGGCATTCCGGGTATCGAAGCCGATTGCGGCGGGGCGTGTGCCTGCTCGACCTGCCACGTCTATGTGCATCCCGACTGGGTCGGCAAGCTGCCCGAAAAGGATGCGATGGAAGAAGACATGCTCGATTTTGCCTATGAGCCTGACACCGAACGGTCACGGCTGACGTGCCAGCTGAAGGTGTCGGATGCGCTGGATGGACTGGTCGTTCAGATGCCGGAAAAGCAAATCTGATGTTGCGGCGGGCGGCGAGCGTTTTGGCGGCGATGGCGATAGGTGCCTCGGCTGCATTCGCGACGCCGCCCAACGTGATTGTCTCGGCGGAATATGGCGAACCGACGGATCGCTACGACCACGGCATCCTTGGCGACGCCATCGAGTGGGGTGCCCTGCGGATGGACGTTGACCAGTGTTTCGGCTGCGAAACGCGGATGATGAAAACCTTCGTCCTGCGCCTGCCCGAAACGCGCGTTTTCGAGGACATTGCGCCACGGCTTTTCGATGTGGATGGCGATGAGTCACCCGAGGTGATCACCGTCGAAACTGATCTGTCGCGCGGCGCGCGGCTGGCGATCTACCACGAAGGTGGGCTTCTGGCGGCGACGCCATTCATCGGTCGGTCGCACCGTTGGCTTGCGCCCGTCGGCGTAGGTGCTGCTGATCTGGATGGTGACGGGTTTGTCGAGCTGGCGTACGTTGATCGCCCGCATCTTGCCCGGACCCTGAGGGTATTGCGCTACCAGAATGGCAAACTGAAACTTATCGCCGAGTTGCCCGGCGTGACCAATCACCGGATCGGTGAACGCAATATCGCCGGCGGCATTCGCGATTGCGGCGATGGACCCGAGATGATCGTCGCGGATGCCGGTTGGCAAAACGTCTTGGCGGTGCGGTTCGACGGCGCGATCCTCAGCAGCCGGGTTCTTGGCCCGCACGAAGGGCGATCCAGCTTTGGCGACGCGATGGCCTGCCGCAACTAACCCTTCGGCATCCGCAGTGCGATGGTTTTGCCACGCTTCGTATAGCGCAGCTCGCTTTCCGAAATTGACGCCACGGTTCCGCCGTCGACGCGATCGCCGACCTTTACTTTGACATACCGCCCCGACGGCAGGCGCACCAGCGCGCGGCGGTCGGACGCCAGACCATAGACGCCCACGAGATTGACGCGGTTCAAGCGGATGGCGTCTTCCAGCGTTGCCTGCCTGGCAACCGAGGCCGAGGACGGAATGACCAGCGTTGGTGTGCTCTGCGGGAGCGCCGCTTCTTCGGCTGCGGTGTCTTCGGCCAATGCCGCCTCGATCGCGGCTGTCGTGTCGGGGCTCCGCAAGGCAAGAATCTCCGCCTGACGTTCGGCTTCGCGCTGAACCTGAGTGGCAGCGACGATGGCGTCGAAATCCTGGGGTTTCGCACGAGGCGGCGCGGATACCTCGATGGCAAGATCGCTTGGGGCGCGCGATGCAAGCGCGACCAGGGCCTCAATCTGGGCCGATGCCGGACGCGCACCTGGACGGATTTTCCTCAGCTCAGCAAGCGTGCGGCCACCATAATTCTGGCGTTCGATCCGCGTTGTAAACCCTGCCGGTCGGGCGCGCGGCGCGCGATCAGGAAGCGCGCGGGCAAGTGCTGTCGGGGTCAGGCGAAATGGGTCTTCCGCGACGGCCGGAACTTCCGGCTCTGCGATGATTTCCGGCTGAACACCGGCAATGTTCATTGGATCGTCGTCAACGGTCTCTTCCAGGCCCAAGGCGTCGCTGGCCTCAGGCAAGGCCGCGACATCCTCATCGCCCGAAAATTGCGACGGCGGGTCTGCATCGAATATTGCCGCAGGATCAAACTGCAGGCCGGGCAATGCGACCGCGTCTGTCTTCGGGACAATCCCATCAAGCGCGGCGATGGTAATGCCGCGGGACGTTTCGGTAAGCGGCACCCCGTTTGGCGCTAGCTTTGCCGGGGCCGCGTCTTCGACGCCGATAAGGCTGTCGGGGCGTTTGTCGCGTTCGGTCGCAATTGTCGGCGCAATTTCGGGACCGGTTGCGATGATGTCGGTCGGAAGGGATGCCAAAGCGATTTGCGTTGGCCTGTCGGCAATCCGGGCCGGAACCACTGGCGGGCGTGAAATTTCCGGCGGATCGGCCAGCATTGCGTCCAAAACAACGGCCGTCGGCGGTGTGTTCGATAGCGCCGGATCAGTTGGGGGGGCTTTGGTGGTGACCGTTGGCTGAAGGGGTCCCTCAACCTGCGGAGACGGCGATGCAAGGTCCGATGTCACCGGCGTTGTCGGCAGGATCGACCAGATGATGATCGCAATCCCGACCGCCAGAAGTGCGGCGATGGCGGCAAGCGCAGGCGTCGGCAGCGCCCGATCCTGGCGACGGAAATTGACCGGCGGCGTTGCCGTCAGGCTGGCCGCCCGGTTGCTGGCAGATGCGGCACCAACATCGGTGATAACGCGCGGCTCTGATTGCACGCGGGGAAGCGGCGATCCGGGATCAAGCGGTGGAAGATCGCTTTCGGGCAATTGCATGACCGGGGTCGGATCGTCCACGTTGACCACCGGCCCCTGATCAAATTCGGATGCTGCCGCTGCAACTGTATCACTGGCGGCTGGCAACGGCTTTAATGACCTGCCCGTCGTGAAAGTTGGCGTCGCGTCCGCGGTAGGTTCGTCAGCATCGGATAGAAGATCGACCGCGACGCCACCAAAATCGGGCAGCCTTGGAAAATCAGCTGGATCGGCAAGTGCGGAAAACCCCGCCACCGCCAGACCCCGGGCGGTGGCAAACGCTTCGGCTTCATTCAGCGTCTCGCGCGCGATGACCGCGACACGGGCCTCGCGCGCGCTGTTCTGCTCCCAGTCAAATTCCAGATCGCGCAGCGCATAAGGCGTGCGCCCGGCTATCGCCGCGTCGATCTCGGCTGCGGCATTATCTTCCGAGCTGATTTTGACGTCGGTATAGAGAATTTGGTCGCGTGGCAGGAAGATATAGATCGGGCCGGGCGGATCGGTGCGGTCTGCAAGCGCTTGCAGGCGTGCTTCGATGTCCGTGCCTTCGATCTTTTCGCGGGCGATCTCCTGCCAATGCCCAGCCACACGGCGCATGAGCCGCACCGCCTCCATGGACAAATCAAAACCCCAACGCTCTGACATGGGCGAGCAATATCACGCGTCGGTCGGGTCGTCACGCATCGCAAACATTAAATTTGCACAATGCGGGAAGCTGCCGGTCGGCTCGGTCGAATACGCTTGCGAGTGGCAAGCAGAGCGCCGAGACTCTGGTCAAAAGGACGATGTTGATCATGCGATATTTGGCAATAATTGCTTTTGTATTCACATTGTGCGCCGGACAAGGAATGGCCGAGGATCGCCCGCGCGAGATTGTTGTCTCTGGCGAAGGTATCGCCAGTACCGCGCCGGACATGGCGACGATACGTGTCGGTGTTGCCCGCGAAGCAAGACTGGCAGGCGACGCTATGCGGCAGACGTCCGAGGCGATGACTGGCGTGCTGTCGCTGCTGGAAGGTGAAGACATAGCGGCCCGCGATATCCAGACCACGAATGTCAGCCTTAGACCGCGTTTTCAGCGCACAAACGATGGCAGCCCACCGCGTGTGACAGGCTATATCGCTTCCAATGATCTAATGATCCGAGTGCGTGATCTGGAAGCACTAGGTGGCGTTCTGGATGCGGTTGTCTCGGAAGGCGCAAATGCAGTGAACGGGATTTTCTTTGGCGTCACCGAACCTGGCCCTCTTGAAACCGAGGCACGTCGCGCGGCTGTGTCGGATGCCCGCGAGAAAGCCGAGGTTCTGGCTGACGCGGCGGGCGTGGTGCTGGGGCCTGTGATCTCAATAAACGAGGGTCGCTCGCGGCCGGTGCCCGGTACAGTGATGCGAAGTATGGCGATGGAAGAACCCGCAGTTCCGATTGCGGGCGGCGAAATCGACGTTCAAAGCCGCGTGACAATTGTTTTCGCCATCTCCGAATGATGCGTATTTTTGAAAAGATGAAGGCAGGTCAATTCTGCCGCAATGCGCGGGGGCTTTGGCCGAATGTTTCCCGAAACGCGCGCGCGAAGGCCGAGGCGTTGTTGTAGCCGGTGCGGGTCGCGACCTCGGCCAGATCGAGCGCAGTGTATTCGACGAGGTTCAGCGCGGCGTTCAGGCGGATGCGCTGATAAACCTTTCGCGGTGACGCGCCGAAGCTGCGTTTGAACCGGCGTTCCAGATCCTTTTGCCGGCAACCGGCGCGCCTTGATATTTCAGCAATTGGAAGCGGGCGCTCGATATTCGCCTCCATTTCGCTAAGTGCTGTTCGGATGCGCCTGTCACCGCCCTGCGGCTCCAACGGCCCGGGCGATTTCGTGTCCGCCGCGGCGAAAAGCGACGCGATGCGCAATGTCAGCGCGGTGCCGTGGGTCTGCGCGATCAGGTGCATCATCATCTCAAAAGCGGTCACGGCACCGCCGGATGTCAGCCGGTCGCCGTCGTCGATCCAGCGCTCGCGTTTGGCCTCAACGGCCGGAAATGTCTCGGCGAATTCGTTAAACTCATCGAAATGGATGGTCGCCGGTCGCCCATCCAGAAGCCCGGCAACCGCCAGCGCCCAGGCACCGCCATCGACACCGATCAGGGCGTCGAACCGCGTCGCGGCGGCGCGAAGAAGCCGCGACATCCGTGCGGTCGCAATCTGGCGATATCCGTAACTTGGAAGCAGAATGAGCGCCGACCCGGCATTGGTACCATCTAGCGATCCGTCAGGCACAACGGACATCCCGGCCGAGCTTGCTACAGGCTGACCATCCAACGTCACGATCCGCCAGCTATACGCCCGTCGCCTCAGAAACGTGTTTGCAGCGCGCAACGGCTCAAGCGCGTTTGCAAAAACCTGGTTCGAAAACTGATCGAACAGAACGAACGTGAAGCTTGCGGTGCCAGAAGTCGGAATTGTCCAATTACGCATAGTTTTGACTAATTCAGCACATTACCATGTGTCAATCCGTATAGACTCGCCCGCAAACGGAAGGGAAATGCGATGCCGCTAACCATGAATCACGAGGTTTTCATCACCTGTGCCGTGACCGGATCGGGCGCGACCCAGGACCGAAGCCCGCACGTGCCGCGCAGCCCGAAGGATATCGCAGATAGCGCGATCGCGGCGGCCAAAGCCGGGGCGGCCGTCGTTCACTGCCATGTTCGCGACCCTGAAACCGGTGCGCCATCGCGCGATCTCAGATATTATCGCGAAGTGACAGATCGCATCCGCGACGCAGATGTTGACGCTGTCCTGAACCTGACCGCCGGAATGGGCGGCGATATGGTCTTTGGATCGGTGGAAGCGCCCTTGCCAGTTGGCAACGGCACCGACATGGCGGGTGCAACCGAACGCGTCGCACATGTCGCCGAGTGTCGGCCCGAAATATGCACGCTCGACTGCGGCACGATGAATTTCGCCGAAGCTGATTATGTGATGACCAACACGCCGGGCACGCTGCGTGCGATGGGGGCGATGATGACCGAAATGGGCGTGATGCCCGAGATCGAGGCGTTCGACACCGGCCATCTGTGGTTTGCCAAGCAACTGGTCGACGAGGGCGTGTTGACCGGCCCCGCACTGGTGCAGCTTTGCATGGGCGTTCCCTGGGGGGCGCCCGACGATCTGAATACGCTCATGGCGATGGTGAATAACGTGCCGGATGACTGGACGTTTTCGGCATTTTCGCTGGGCCGCAACCAGATGGCCTATGTCGCCGCTGCGGTGATCGCCGGTGGCAACGTTCGCGTTGGACTTGAGGACAATCTCTGGCTTGCCAAGGGGCAGCTTGCCACTAACGAGCAACTGGTCCAACGCGCCGTCGGGATCATCGAGGGACTGGGCGCGCGGGTAATCGGCCCGGACGAAGTGCGCGCCAAATTGAGTCTGGAAAAACGGCCACCGCTTTGATGAGACGCGCGCATTGTTTCAGCGATAGCGCAATGCCTGCAACCGGAAGCATGGCGTCGTGACCCGGCGTGTCGTCATTACCGGCGGCGCATCGGGCATTGGCGCGCGCATGGCCGAGCGATTTGCGAAAGCCGGTGATCAAGTTGCCGTTTGCGACGCCAGCGCCGATGCGGTGGCCGAATTTGCCGCGAGAAACCCTGCCATTCGCGCTCACGAAGCTGATGTGCGCGACGAGGCGCAGATGGATGCGTTTCTGGGCTCTCTCGAGGCCGAATGGGGCGGTGTCGACGTGGTTTGCGCAAATGCAGGGACAGGCGGACCTGCGGGGCGGATCGAGGACATTGGCTATCAGGAATGGCAGGACTGCGTTGCGGTGAGCCTGTTCGGAGCCTACCTGACATGCCGCTGGGCGGCGAAGCTGATGCGGGCGCAAGGCAGCGGGTTGATCGTACTGACGTCCAGCACCTCTGGTCAATGGGGCCACCCGAACCGGTCGCCTTATGCGGCCGCGAAGTGGGGGATCATCGGCTTGATGAAAACCCTCGCGGTGGAGTTGGGCCGGGCAGGGGTCCGCGTCAATGCCATCTGCCCCGGCGCCGTCGAAGGGCCGCGGATGGAGCGTGTGCTGCAAAAGCAGGCCGCCGCCAGCGGCAAGGACGCTGATCAAATAAGACGCGACTACGCGGACGGCACCTCGATGCGCACCTGGGTGACCGCAGATGACATCGCGGATGCGGTGCTATGGCTGGCCTCACCGGCTGCGTCCAAAATCAGCGGGCAGGCGATTGCCATAGACGGACATACGGAGACCAACAGCGCATGAGCAAAGCGGCGATCATAGGCGGCGGGGTTATCGGTGGCGGCTGGGCCGCGCGGTTTCTGCTGAACGGCTGGGACGTTGCGGTATTCGACCCCGACGCGGGCGCGAAACGCAAAGTTCAGGACGTGTTGGCAAACGCCCGCTGGGCGCTGCCGATGCTTTATGACCGTGCGCTGCCGCCAGAAGGCCAACTGACGTTCACCGAGACACTGGAAGACGCGGTTATCGGTGCCGACTGGGTGCAGGAAAGCGTGCCCGAACGTCTGGAGCTGAAGCATCAGGTGATCGGCCAGGTTCAGGCGCATGAGGCGGGATCAGTTATCGTTGCGTCTTCGACATCCGGGTTTCGACCGTCCGAATTGCAAAAGGGCGCCAAAAACGCGCACGCGATCATCGTCGCGCACCCCTTCAACCCGGTTTATCTGCTGCCACTCGTTGAAGTCGTGGCGGGCGAACATACCGCTCCGGTCATGGTCGAGGACGCCTGCGAAACCTTGCGGTCGATTGGCATGTTTCCTTTGGTGGTGGGCAAAGAAATTGACGCCCATATCGCCGACCGGTTTCTGGAAGCCGTCTGGCGCGAAGCGCTTTGGCTGATCCGCGACGGCGTAGCGACGACCGAGCAAATCGACAACGCGATCCGCTATGGATTTGGCCTGCGTTGGGCGCAGATGGGGCTGTTCGAGACCTACCGGATTGCCGGTGGCGAAGGCGGCATGGCGCATTTCATTCAGCAGTTCGGCCCGGCGCTGAAATGGCCCTGGACCAAGCTGATGGATGTGCCCGATCTGACAGACGATCTGGTCCGCCGCATCAGCGATCAGTCGGACGCCCAGTCCGGTCACATGACGATCCGCGAGCTGGAGCGGCTGCGCGACACCAACCTGATCGCGATGATGCGGGCGCTACGCGATCGTGGCAGTGCCGCTGGGGAACTGATTGCGGATCACGAAAAAGCGCTCCCAGCACCCGACGCCACCGAAGTGCCATTCACCACCATTCGCCGCAATGTTCCCGTGGACTGGACCGACTACAACGGCCACATGAACGAAGGCCGCTATGGGCAGATATTTTCAGATGCCGCCGATGCAGTGATGGTCGCTGTCGGTGCAGACCGCGCCTACATCGCGGACGGCCTCAGCTATTTCACGGTGGAAACTTCGGTCAAATATGTGCTCGAGACCCAAGCCGGGGAAGCCGTGCGCGTCGAGACGCGGATCTTGATCGGTGAAGGTAAAAAACTGAAACTTTTCCACGAGATGAGGCGCGAAGTTGATGGAGAACTGCTGGCGACATGCGAGCAATTTATGCTGCATGTGAGCCTTGAGACGCGCAAAACCTGCGAGCCACGCGAAGACGTTGCCGCGCGCCTTGCCGCACTTACCGCCCTTCACGCGAGGGCATTGGAATGACCGGTTCAATCGCGACTTCTTCCTGGCGAAAATATATCAGGGGTGAGGGCATGCCCGAACGGGCAGCGCCCCCGAAATTGGCCGGATACGGCAGGTTTATCCGAATTTTGGAGTAACACCATGAAAACCGACCTTTGTGAAAAGCTCGGAATTGAATACCCGATTATTCAGGCCGCCATCGGCGGTATCAGTTGTCCTGAACTCGCGGCGGCTGTTTCAAACGCTGGCGGGCTCGGCAGCATCGCGATGACTGGCTGGGGCCGGGAGGGAACGCAGGAGCGGATCGCCAGGACAACACAGCTCACCAATCACGGCTTCGTCGCCAATCTCCTTCTTCCCTACGACATCGAAGAGGAACTGGAGGCAATTCTGGCTGCACCGCCAAAGATCGTGTCGCTTTTCTGGGGTGACATCGCGCCTTATGAGGCGCGCATTCATCAAGCGGGTTCACTGCTGATGATCACCGTCGGCAGCGTCGAAGAGGCGAGGGAGGCTGCCGGCAAAGGCGCAGATATCATCGTCGCCCAAGGGTGGGAGGCCGGTGGTCACGTGCGTGGCACCACCGCGACCATGCCGCTGATCCCGCAGGTCGTCGATGCAGTCGATCCAATTCCGGTTGTGGCCGCGGGCGGCATTTCCGACGGTCGCGGTCTCGCTGCCGCGCTTTGTCTTGGGGCTCAGGCCGCTTGGGTGGGCACCCGTTTTCTTGCCGCCCGCGAAGCGGACGCACACTCGGGTTATCGAAATCGCGTCTTTGACGCCTCGGCATCCGAAACGTTCTATACCACGCTCTTCGACGGTGGCTGGCCGGATGCACCGGGCCGCGTCATCCGTAACGATACCATCGACGCTTGGGAGGCCGCCGGATGCCCGGACATCGGTTCGCGCCCGGGCGAGGACGACGTAATTGTCAAAAGTGGCGACGGTGGCGAGATCAAAAGATATGCAGCTTATGCCATGCGGTCTGACATGGATGGGGATATTGAAGCTGCGCCGCTTTGGGCCGGGCAAGGCGTGGGTCTTGTCACCAAAGAGCAAACCTCTGCGGAAATCATCAACGAGATGATGGCCGAGGCCGAAGCCGCGCTGAACCGTTCAAGAGGATAACAAATGAATTTCGGCCTTACAGGCGAGAAAAAAATGATCGTGGACACGGTTCGCGATTTTGTCGAGCGCGAGATTTATCCGCATGAGGCGCTGGTCGAACAAACAGGCGAAGTGCCAGCCGATGTCGCCGCCGAGATCAAGCGCAAGACCATCGAACTGGGCTTTTACGCCTGCAATTTTCCCGAAGACGTTGGTGGCGCTGGTCTCACGCATCTGGATTTCGCGCTGGTCGAGCGCGAGCTTGGCCGAGGCTCGATGGCGCTTACGCACTTCTTCGGGCGTCCGCAGAATATCCTAATGGCGTGCGCGGGCGACCAGCGCGAGCGCTATCTCTTGCCCGCCGTTAAGGGCGAGAAAATGGATGCGCTGGCCATGACCGAACCCGACGCGGGGTCCGATGTGCGAGGCATGAAATGCTCGGCCCATCGCGATGGCGGCGATTGGGTTGTGAACGGCACCAAGCATTTCATTTCCGGCGCCGAGCACGCGGATTTCGTCATCGTCTTTGTCGCGACCGGCGAAGATCAGACGCCCAAGGGCCCGAAAAAGCGGATTACCACGTTCCTTGTCGATCGCGGCACGCCGGGGTTCACCATTCGCGACGGATACAAGTCGGTCAGCCATCGCGGCTACAAAAACATGATCCTGGAATTTGACAATTGCAGGCTTCCCGACGCGCAGGTTCTGGGCGAGGTGGACGGCGGTTTCGCGGTGATGAACGAGTGGCTCTATGCAACCCGGATCACTGTGGCCACCATGGCTGTCGGGCGGGCACGCCGCGTCTTTGACTTCGGTCTCAATTACGCCGCCGAGCGCAAGCAGTTCGGTCAGGAGATTGGCAAGTTCCAGGGTATCAGCTTTCAACTCGCTGATATGATTACCGAAATCGACGCCGCCGATTGGCTGACACTGGCGTCGGCCTGGCGGCTTGATCAGGGCTTGCCCGCCAATCGCGAGATTGCCTCGGCCAAGGTCTATGCCAGCGAAATGCTCGCGCGGGTCACGGACGCGACATTGCAAATATTCGGCGGCATGGGGCTGATGGACGACCTGCCGATCGAGCGGTTCTGGCGCGATGCACGGGTCGAACGGATCTGGGACGGCACCAGCGAGATCCAGCGCCATATCATCGCGCGCGAACTTCTGAGGCCGCTCGGCGCATGAGCCGCGATCTGTCTCGTCTTCTGCACCCGAAGTCCATCGCGGTTTTCGGTGGCCGGTGGGCCGAAAACGTGGTCCGCCAGTGCGACAAGATCGGATTTGAAGGCGATATCTGGCCGGTGCATCCCAACCGCGAGGAATTTGCCGGGCGGCCCTGCTTTTCTAGCGTGGCAGAGTTGCCGGGCGCGCCGGATGCAGCCTTTGTCGGCGTTAACCGCCATGCGACACTTGATGTGGTTGATCAGTTGCGGGCCGCAAACTGCGGCGGCGCAATCGCCTTTGCATCGGGCTTCAAGGAAGCGGGTGGCGACGACCTTCAGCTTGAATTGATCGCGCGTGCAGGCGACATGCCGGTGCTTGGCCCGAATTGTTATGGCCTGATAAATTGCCTCGATGGCGCGGTGATCTGGCCAGACCAGCACGGTTGCAGGCGCGTTGATCGCGGCGTCGCTATCCTGAGCCAATCGTCCAACATCGGCATCACACTCTCTATGCAGCGCCGCGCGCTTCCGGTGGCCTATCTCGCCTGCGTCGGCAACGCCGCGCAGACCGGCCTGGCAGAATTGGCAGACGCCATTCTCTCGGACCCGCGTGTGACCGCGCTGGGCGTCTTCATCGAAGGCGTCGGTGATGCCGTGGCATTTGCCGATGTGGTAACGCGCGCCCGTGCGGCCGGAAAAGGCGTGGTGGTGGTGAAGGCTGGTCAATCGGCGCGTGGGCAGGAAGCGGTGGTATCGCATACCGCGGCACTTGCCGGCGGCGGCGTCGCGTCGTCCGCCTATCTTGCGCAAATCGGCGCGGGCGAGGTCAATTCGATCCCCGAAATGGTCGAGGCGCTGAAAATCCTTCATGTCCATGGCGCACTTAAATCGCGCCGTTATATCTCTGTGTCGTGTTCAGGCGGCGAGGCAGGGCTGATGGCTGACGCCGCCGAAAGTATCGCCCTGGAATTTCCGCCTGTTCCGGAAACGCAATCAAAGCAGCTGGCGGGCATCCTTGGCCCGCTTGTCACCATCTCGAACCCGTTGGACTATCATACGTTTATCTGGGGCGACGCGCCAAAAATGGAGCAAGTTTTTTCGACTGCGCTTGACGGCTTTGATGCCGGACTGTTCGTTATCGACCCGCCAAGGACCGACATCTGTGATGCCGCAGATTTTGAACCGGCGTTTCGGGCGATGGAGGCTGCGGCCAAAGGTACCGGCAAACCAACGTTCGCAGTTGCGACATTGCCTGACACAATCGACGAAGAATTGGGCATCAGACTCCAATCCAAGGGCGTTGTGCCGCTGCTTGGGCTGAATGAAGCACTGGCGGCGATCAAAGCGGCGTCGGTGGAAGCGCCGCGAGCAGACTGGGTTCCCTGGAACGCGCGAAGCGTCGGGGCAGGTGAAGTATTGGACGAGGCCGCGTCCAAACGGCTGCTTGCCGGGGCAGGGGTTCTGGTGCCGAAATTCGTGGTGGCCGACAAAATCGGTGAACTGGACCCGACAGACCTTAAGCCGCCATTTGCGTTGAAAGGTCTTGGATTCGCGCACAAAAGCGAAATGCGGGCGGTCCGGGTGAATGTGTCCGACCCCGCAAATGAACGCGAAATGCCGGGTGCCGCTGGATATCTTCTTGAAGAAATGATCACCGACGGCGTTGCCGAAGTGCTGATTGGCGCGCGGCGCGATCCTGTTTACGGGGCGACTTTGACGTTGGGTCTGGGTGGTGTTGCAGCCGAGCTATTGCAGGATACGGTCACGGTTATCTTGCCGATAACGGGCGAGGAACTGGAAACTGCGATGCGCGGATTGCAGCTCTGGCCGCTGCTGGACGGATATCGCGGGCGCGCGCGCGCAGACGTTGCGGCAATCATCGACGCGGCGCTAAAAACCCAACAGATGATGGACAATGACCCAACTCTCATTGAGATCGAGATCAACCCGCTTATGGTGAAAAAACGCGGTGCCGTTGCCGCCGACGCGCTGATCCGAAGGGACGCAATATGACCGAAAGCCCGATCCGCACGCGCCGCGACGGTGCCATTCTGGAAGTTATTCTGGATCGCCCGAAGGCGAATGCGATTGATCTGGTCACCAGCCGATTGATGGGCGAGACATTTCGCGATTTTCGCGACGATCCTGACCTCAGGGTCGCGATTGTGCGCGCCGCCGGTGACAAATTCTTTTGCGCAGGCTGGGATCTGAAGGCGGCGGCGGATGGCGACGCGGTAGACGGCGATTATGGCGTTGGCGGATTTGGCGGGTTGCAGGAATTGCCGAACATGAACAAGCCGGTGATCGCCGCCGTTAACGGCATCTGTTGTGGCGGTGGGTTCGAACTGGCACTTTCCTGCGATCTGATTGTGGCGTCTGACACGGCGAGCTTCGCGCTGCCCGAAATCCGCTCGGGCACCGTCGCCGACGCCGCGTCGATCAAACTGCCCAAGCGCATCGCCTATCATGTGGCGATGGACTTGCTGCTGACAGGGCGCTGGATGGACGCCGACGAAGCGTTTCGGCTGGGTCTCTTGCGCGAAGTTGTGGCACCTGACGCGCTGGAGCAAACGGTGTGGAGGCTTGCCCGCCTGATCGCATCGGGACCGCCGTTGGTTTATGCCGCGATCAAGGAAGTTGTGCGCGACGCCGAGGATGCGAAGTTTCAGGATGCACTCGACCGAATAACCAAGCGGCAATTGCAAACCGTCGACAGGCTTTATTCCTCGGAAGATCAGCTTGAAGGCGCGAAAGCGTTCGCGGAAAAACGCGATCCGGTCTGGAAAGGGAAGTGAGTTGCGTATTTTTGAGAGTGTGAAAGGCAGGCTGTGAGCCGGATTAAAGCGATTATATTTGACAAAGACGGAACGCTTTTCAGTTTTCAGGACACCTGGCGCGTCTGGGCGCGCGCCGTGCTCGACGAATTGACGGAAACCGATGCCAAACGTCACGCGGTTGCTGCTGCAATTGGGTTCGATCTGTCGGCGAATGCGTTTCGTGCCGACAGCGTCGTGATCGCGGGAACGGCGGCAGATATCACGCGGGCACTGGAGCCAATTCTACCAAACCGGCCCGATATCATTGAAGTTTTGGACGAACACTCGGCCAACACCCCGCAGGCCCCTGTGCCCGGCCTTCATGCGACGTTGGAGGCTCTAAGCCGCGATCACGTGCTTGGGCTTATGACCAACGATTCCGAAGTTCCCGCCCGCGCGCATCTGGCGCAGGTCGGGATCGCGGACAGGTTTTCGTTTGTCGCCGGATACGATAGCGGGTATGGGGCCAAACCCGATCCGGGGCCGCTTCTTGCGTTTTCCGACGCAGTTGGAGTTTTGCCACACGAGACGCTTATGGTGGGTGACAGCCGCCACGATCTAGTGGCGGGCAGGGCGGCAGGCATGGGCACCGTGGGCGTGCTGACAGGCGTGGCGGACGCGCAGGATCTGGTCGATCTGGCCGACGTCATTCTTCCCGATATTCGCGGGATCGCTGGCTGGCTCGGGCGGGCGCCGGTCTGAGCTGGCGATCCAAAAACGACAGAATTTGTCGCGGACGTTCCGGTCACTGGTCGGAAATCGGCCAAGATTCAACTGACCACCAGGGAGGTTGATATGGCCGAGGAACGCGAGCGTCGGAAACGTTCGGGCGGGCGCGCCGGGAATGCCCGCCGCACATCGCCCGATGTGATCCAGCAGGCAGACTGGACAATCCCGGTCAACACCGATCGGCCAACCGAGCCTTTGGACGGCGAAGGCATAGAAGCCATTCACAACGGCGCGATGCGCATTCTGGAAGAGATCGGGATCGAATTTCTGAACGAAGAAGCCCTGGATCTGTTTCGCCAGATTGGCGCGAAGGTCGAAGGCTCAAACGTTAAAGTTGGTCGTGATTTTGTGATGGAAATGGTCGCGAAAGCGCCTTCCCAATTTACCCTGACACCCCGCAACCTTGAGCGACGGATAACCATCGGTGGCCGCAACATTGTCTTCGGCAATGTCTCGTCTCCGCCCAATTATTTTGACCTGGCGACCGGCAAGGTGCCGGGAACGCGCGAGCACGCGCAGACGCTTCTGAAACTGACGCAGTATTTCAACTGCATCCATTTCGCCGGTGGCTATCCGGTCGAACCGGTCGATATCCACCCCCGCGACCGACATCTGGACATGCTTTATGACAAGCTGACGCTAACGGATAAAGTCATGCACGCCTATTCGCTCGGGCAGGAGCGGGTGGAAGACGTGATGGAGATGGTGAAGATCGCCGGTGGGCTGAGCGAGGAAGAGTTTCAGGCGACGCCGAGGATGTATACCAACATCAATTCAACCTCGCCCCTGAAACACGATCACCCGATGATTGACGGGTGTTTGCGTCTGGTCCGGCGGGGTCAGGCCGTCTTCATCACGCCATTCACGCTGGCGGGTGCAATGGCGCCGGTGACGATGTCAGGTGCGGTCGCGCAGTCCATCGCCGAGGCGCTGATCGCGATCGCCCTGTTTCAATGGGTGGCGCCGGGATGCAACTGCGTGCTGGGCACGTTCACCTCGAACGTCGATATGAAATCCGGCGCGCCCGCCTTCGGGACGCCGGAATATATGCGCGCCACCCAGATGACCGGCCAGATGGCGCGGTTTTACGGGCTGCCGCTTCGGTCATCGGGATGCTGTGCCGCAAACGTGCCCGATGGTCAGGCGATGTGGGAAACCACCGCCTCGCTTTGGGCGGCGGTTCAATCCGGGACAAATACTGTCTACCACGCTGCGGGTTGGCTCGAAGGTGGGCTGATCGCCAGCCCGGAAAAATTTGTGATGGATTGCGAAGTATTGAATCAAATCATCCGGTATTTCGACCCCGCGATCACCGCGACCACACCGGACGACATTGCAATTGATGCAATCGGCGAAGTCGGTGGCCAGGGGCATTTTTTCGGCCTCCAGCACACGCAAGACAGATATGAGAAAGCGTTTTATCAGCCGTTCTTAAGCGATTGGCGCAATTACGAAGGTTGGGAGATTGCAGGCGGCGTCTGGACAGCCGAACGCGCGCACCACCTTTTCAAAGAGATCGTTACAAGCTTCGAGCCGCCGCCGCTGGATGCAGGCATCCGGGAAGAGCTGGCCACATTCGTCGAGCGTCGAAAGGCCGAAGGCGGGGCGCCTACGGACTTCTAAAGGCGTTGTCACGTTAACTCGACGACCGGCCGGCCGACATGTAATCGTCCTCAAATGAGCAAGATATCCTACGCACGCCACCGATTTCCGCCGGCAATAATCCAGCGAACGGTCTGGCTCTTTTTTCGCTTCCCGCTGAGTTTTCGGGATGTCGAGGAATTGCTGGCGGAACGAGGTATCGAAGTCAGCTATGAGACGGTCCGGCGCTGGGTTTTGAAATTCGGCCCAGCAATAGCTGCCAGGGTACGGTCGCGTCGCGTTCGGCCGTCAGGAACCTGGCATCTTGATGAAGTTTTCGTTCGCATTGGTGGAAGGCGGACATATCTGTGGCGGGCCGTTGACGATGAAGGTGAGGTTCTTGAAGTCCTGGCGCAATCTCGCCGAAACAAACGCGCGGCTCTTAAACTCATGAGAAAACTTTTGAAGAAGCAGGGATACATTCCGGATGAAATCGTCACCGACAAGTTGGGTTCATATTCCGCAGCCCTTCGCGAGCTTGGCCTGTCGCATCTTCACGTTACGGGCGGTCGCCTGAACAATCGAGCAGAAGTTTCACATCAACCGACACGTCGGCGAGAGCGCCGAATGGGTCGGTTCAAATCACCTGGATCAATGCAACGTTTTCTGTCTGCGCACGATGCCATCTACAA
>CAXMNX010000003.1:0-4116 GCA_964194845.1 uncultured Boseongicola sp. | reverse complement strand
GTCAGGCGACCCATCGAACTGGTCGTGTTAAATGCCTGCGTGACCGAGACAAACGACACCCCTGCCCGGTCGAACACATCAACCATCTTTGCAAAGTCGGCCAGCGACCGAGTTAACCGATCCACCTTGTAGACGACAATGACATCAACACGCCCGGCGCGCACGTGATCCAGCAGCCGTCTGAGGCCTGGTCGTTCCATGGACCCGCCGGAGTAGCCGCCGTCGTCGTAACGTCCGGAGAGCTCTGCCCAGGCTTCGTGCTTCTGACTGAGGATGTAAGCCGCACAGGCCTCTCGTTGCGCATCCAGCGAATTGAAGTTCTGCTCGAGCCCCTCTTCGGTCGACTTGCGGGTGTAAATGGCGCAGCGCTGATGAATCATTGTTGACCCTCGCGCAGACCGAAGAACTTCGGCCCGTTCCGGTTTGTACCGGTCATCGCCCGCGCCACAGCCGACAGTGACGAATAGCTCTGGCCATTCCAGGTGGCGCCTCCCTCAACCACCATGACTTCGTGGGTCGTTCCACCCCACTCTTTCAAAAGCCGGGTTCCCGCACCGGCCGATGCTTGCAGTGACGTCGCCGTGTGAGTGATGCGCCGTCCGGCAACTCTGTCATTGATAATGCGGTTCCAGTTGCGCTTGACCTTTGCCGTCTCACTGCCTTCTTGGGCGGCTTGCGCATCCCATGCCAGCGCCAACCGCATCAATCGCGCCGTGAAGGTCCGTGGCGGATCAGCGCCCTTTCCTGCCCTCCAGAGCCGACGCAACTCGGCCGCATCGGCCCTTTCCAGCTGGCTGATATCCAACTGCGAGATGGCCAGTCTCATTGCCCCGCTTTCGAGGGAAAGGCTCGGTAGCGCGCCACTTTACCCGACCGATCGAGCTCGATCGATACGCCGGACGCCCGCAGCCGCGAGATCGCTGCGCGCACTGTGTGTGGTTGCCAGATCAGGCGTTTTTGAATTTGCGCTACCGTCGCCCCGTTCGGTCGCAACAAGAGTTTGCGCAACGCGTCCGTCTTGGTCTTGCCAACCGGCTTTGGGGGCCTGATCGTCAGGGGGTCTCCACCTCGGGGAAACCAGCCGCCTGTCTGTCTGAATCTGTCGTATGTACTCTCATTCTGATCTCCATTCAGTCTGCCGCGCTTGCACGCCCGGCACTGACTGAAGCCCGGCGGCCGGGCGGGAGATTGGGGAGTATTACTATCATGCACTGACGCTTCCGTAGCGAAAGAAGTCCAGAGAATAATTTCGCTAATGGCAACCGGGGCAAATGTTCACCCAATCGAGACTCTCAAAATGACCGTGCGGCGATCATGTTGTTCTACACTAGACGGTGAAACCATAGAATTTTGGGCGGGACGCGGCTAACGACTTTGGTTGTGTGACCGGGTCTGATCAATCTAGCCAGCCACTTTGAATCGAAACTCGATATTTACCCTCCACCGGTCTCAGGTCCTGGATCGCTCGAATTCGGTCCAAGCTTTTACGAAGCTGTCAAAGTCAAAACCATCTTTCCGTGCCGCGTCCAGAACGATACTCTCTGAAGTGAGCAATTTGTTGATGGCTTGTTCAAGCTGCGGGACCACTGGAGCAGGAATAACCACCGCACCATGACGATCGGCATGGATGAGATCGCCCGGACAAACCTCAAGTCCGCAGATATTCACAACAACATCAATTTCTTTGACATGGACAAAACCGTGGCTGGGGCCAACCGAGGCCGCGATCACAGGAAAACTCGCCGGCAGATCACCAAGATCGCGCATCACGCCGTTCGTGACGACGCCAGCCATGCCAAAGCCCTTGTGAACAGAAGTATTGATCTCGCCCCAAAACGCGCCAATGCAGTCGGGGAAATCAAGGTCTTCGATCACGACAACTGACGGCGCCGGAGCCTCGGCCATGTGCCGGTAATAGGCCAAACGTCGTTCCTTAATGAATTTAGGGGCTTCAATCGGCGGGTCGATGGCGGCGATTTTGGCAGTCCGGGCATATCCGACAACGGGTGGCTCTTCCGGAGCCGAACAGAGCATGGTGCCGCGGGTAAAGTCATTGAATCCGCGCTTGCTTTGGGCAACTTCTATGGCATTGCAGACAGTGGGGGTATCGACACTGCGCAGAAGTTCCAAAAGAGCAATATTCATGTTTCCTCCAGCCAGCAGCGAAGTGCTAAAGTTGTTATTTCAGGTTGTTCCAATGTCGGCAGATGGGCTGCACCATCGACAATGGTAAGGCTGCTTTGCGGCATCAGTTCATGCATGAAGTCGTGGCGTTCCACCGGACACAACTGATCGTCGCGACCGCAAAGGACTAGCGCCGGACCCTGACAGGATCGCAACGTATCACTTTGATCCGGCCGATCCCGTAACGCCAGGGATTGGTTGACAAAGACATCCGGGCCAAGATCCATCGACATAGCCATACACAGGTCCAGAATTGCACCGCGCCTGGGCCCGCCAGTAAGGTAGTTCGGTTTCATTTCGTCCCGCATGACCGATCGAAGCCCGCCAGCTTTCACTGTGGCAATCTGCGGCCCACGCCGCTTTTTGACTTCGTCAGCTTCGGCCAGCGGATTGGTATCCATAAGCGCAAGGCGTTCAACCCGTTCGGGCGCCTGGCGGATGATTTCCATCGCGACGATTCCACCCATTGATAATCCGGCCAAAGCGAAACGGGGCGGCGCGGATTTGAGGATTTCAGCCGCAAGCGCCGACATCGTGCCATGCGCGCCGATCGACGGGGTGAAAATGGTCCGATCCGCCGACAACGCGGCGAGTTGCGGACCGAATAGCCGCGCGTCGCACATCATTCCCGGCAGGAAAAGCAGCGGTAACATCAGACGCGTTTTGCCCCGTCTGACAGGGCCGCAAGTTTGGCGAAAGCGATGTCCGGGTCGACGGCGCCGAAGCCGGCAAATGTACCAAAACCACAATCACTACCAGCGATCACCCGGTCGGCGCCGACAATGTTGGTAAATTTCTCAATCCGCTGCGCCACCAGTTCTGGATGTTCAACGAAATTCGTCGTGGTGTCGACCACGCCGGGGACTAGAATTTTGTCGTCGGGTATTTCGGATTTCCGATCCCGAAAAACCGTCCATTCATGGGCGTGGCGGGGGTTTGATGTCTCAAACAGAACATAACGCGATTTCGTCGACATAAGGGTCGAAAAAACCTTGTCCATGGGGATGTCGCAGCAATGCGGCCCTTCGTAGTTGCCCCAACAGATATGCACGCGCACCTTGTCCTGCGGCACGTCTGCAAGCGCGTGGTTCAGCGCCTCGACATGCATGTTCGCGACGCTGATAAATTCAGCATCCGATAAATCCGTAAATAACATATGGCGCGACAAGGCGAGGTCGGGGCAGTCCAGTTGCAGATCTAGCCCAGCCGCGACGATCGTTTCGTATTCGGCCTTCATCGCGTCGGCCAGTGCCGCCAGATACGACTCGCGAGATTTGTAGAAATCGTTTTGCAAAAACAAAGAGATAACACCGGGGCTGGCGGCGTTCATGAAGCCCCGGTCAACCCGATGTTCGGCCATGGCGGCCTTGAGGTTTGCAATATCTTTTTGCAGTTCGCCCTGGCCCTTGGACCGCACGTCGCCAGTGCACATGGGGCGTGCATATTGGGGGGTGCCGCCGTCGTCGGCCAGCCGTTGCAGGAAACCGGGGAACATTTTCAGGTCTGCTGGCGCGTTGCGCGGGCTGTCACCGGAAAAGCCCGTATATCGATCTTTCACGTAGGTGGCGTAAGAAATTTTGGAGGTTTCTCCATCACTTACGATGTCCACTCCGGCCTCTTGCTGTCTGCGCACGGTCTCGGAAACTGCTGCTGTCATACAGGCGTCGAAGGCCGCCTGATTATAGGGTTGTTCATTCTCGCGGGCAAAAATGAAATCGACCACCTCTATCGTGCGCGGCAGGGAACCAACGTGTGTCGTTAAGATTTTGCTCATCGTTCACGTTCCCCTGCTATGGCATGCGTATTTCTTGCGGATGGCTCGCGTATGGCGGGTTTGCCGGGATGCCGCCGTTATCCTTTCCACGTAGCACCCGCCGGGTCATCGGTGGCAACAACATGATAAAGGCTGGCCTCACCCGTCATTGAGGGCAC
>CAXMNX010000002.1:0-16736 GCA_964194845.1 uncultured Boseongicola sp. | reverse complement strand
GAACGGTTGAGATGACCTTGGTCATCCTAGTGTGTGTTGAAAACGATCCCGTAACTTCTTGGCTCTTGCAAACGGTCGCTACCTACACACAAGGTTTGCCCGCTCTTCACACCAAAATGTGGGGGTGCAGCATAGGTCCGCATTGGGCTCATTGCGGCCGTTCGCTGCGAATGCATAACAAGTGAACGAACCAATGGCAGCTCTGGGCTCAAAGCAGTCGTTCGCTGCGGCTGCATCGGTAATTGAGGCGTCCGCGTCCGCTTTGGGCTCAAAGCAACCGTTCGCTGCGGTTGCATAGGTAATCGACGTTTTTACGTCCGCTTCGGGCTCAAAGCCGTCATCTGAGTCTTTCTGTCAGATGACTGCTTTGTCACACTAAGCAGCCCCTTGGTGACCGTCTCGCCGAAAGTCAGCTCCCTGCCTAAAAGCTGCCCCTGTACTGCGCCTGCACCGACAACCAAAACAGCCTGGGAGCGGAATTTAGATTGAAATCTTTTCGGGCTTCAGTGTCAGTGTCACCCCCTTAAAAGGGGGGTGACTGACACTAATCGATGCCAAGGTGTCTGACATCAATCTGATACCGAGCTGACACTGACATCAATCGGATAGTATTTCTTCCCTTTCCCCTCGCCCGCAACACGAACCTCTCGAGATTCTTTGAAAATCCGAAGGCCGCGGTCGAATGTTGATGCGCTGCCATAATCGCGGGCCAAAAACGCTTTTTTTAGGTCACCATGCGTTGCACCGGTTTGTGCAAAGTCCAGCTTAAGGATCGCCAAAATTTGCCCTTTGGCGTTCGTATCCGTCTCGCTTAATAATTCAACTTCGTGACCAACTACTAAAGAGGATCGGCCGCCTGCCAATTCGACCTTCTCCATCAGCGCTGCGATTGTTTCGAATTGTTCGTCGTCCTTCATCTTGCTGCATTTCAGTTGGATCGCTTGCCCCTCCGAAGCCTCCTTTTGTTCACATTCAATCATGACATCGGCCGCACCACGCAGAGCGCTTGAGCCGCGTTCTGAGCCGCCACCTTTGGTCTTATGGTGCAATACCAGTACGGACGCGCCAAAGGTCGTCTGTAGCCACCCCATGGCCTCCACCGCACGGCCCATATCTTTCGCGTTGTTCTCGTCCGCACCGGTGGTGACTCTGGCCAAAGTGTCGATCACGATCAAGTCAGGTTGGAAGTTTGCGACTTCGATCGAATTGACCAGCTTCTTCAGGTCACCGACCTCCAACAGGTTTGGTGCGCCGGGAAGAAACCTAATTGCATCGGTGACTTGCCCGTATTTGATGCTGTCGGCGGCAACTCGCGACTTGAGCCCGAGAACGCCCTCAGCAGCGATGTACAGGACTGGGCCTTGCAGCGTTGTTCGTCCCAGCCAATCGCGCCCGGACGCTGTCGCAAGCGCTATCGACAACGCGAGGAACGTTTTCCCGCAGCCTGGATCGCCATAGACAACGGCCATACATGGTTTTGGAAGAATTCCCTTTATGAGCCAGACTAGGTCTGGAAGGTCCTCCAGCTCCCTCGGGGTAAGGAGCTTGTACATCTTCGGTCCGATAATGGACATTGGACTATGGCTTGAAGAAGACGGGATTACCGAAATCCCACTCACCGCACCAACTGCCGCCCTTGGTTCTTGGAAAAGCCGGGTAACAGTGATCTGCCACCGGCGGCCTCAGACGACAATGCCCCTTCGATTTATCCGTGAGTTCATCGTCATCCCAACGTTTCTCATACCAAAAGAATTTGCAGTTTTGACAGGCTTCACTCATCGGCTTGCCCTCTTTCAAATACCGGATCGTAGTTTTCAGGAGGTGAAAGTGTATCAAGCCACTTCAGCACTTCTGTCTTTCGCCAACCGACGGCTCTCTCGCCGATTTTCACGGGCTGCGGGAATTCACCGCTGTTGACGGCCTCGTAGAGCCAGGTGTTGCCCATGCCGATTGCTGCTAGGACTTTGGGCTTGCGCCAGATTTCTTCGTCCATTTTTCATTTCCTCTCGATGCAAGTGTTGCTCCTCGAGTGGTAATGAATCTCTGCGACGCGGTCGCTGCGCACCTAAGAATGAATTTTTGGGTAACGGCGCGTCTAGTCTCCAACGTGTTTAGAAGCTTGTTTTCGCATGTAAATCTTTTCTACGCTTCGGTAACTTTTGGGCTTCAACTTCAGCCTATAGAGTGCGGTGGCGACTGCATCGCAAGCGCTCTGTCCTTTCTCCCTAGCGTGGGATCGATATGGATTGAGATCCATTTCAACAAGGATTTCTACCGCGCGAGCGATTACATCATGCTTATTCCTGGTTTTTGGCCTGCGGACCTGTTTGTTACCCCGCACATTTCGGGGCGGCTTAATACGGTTGTTTAGCAACTCGGAGTTCCATTTGACCGCCTGCGGAGGGACGACTTCCTCAATTCTCAGAAGGAATGCGATCGCCTTCTTAAGGTCGTGAAATGCTTGCGAACTGTTTTCCGCTTCCGCGATCAAGGCGTCTGGATTCTCTTGCAGCCGAAGAGCGGCACCCGCAGCCTCCCAACTACGTTCACCTTCTTCGGATTGTAGTGCGCCTTTGACGTGCACTCTTTCAATAAACGAGCGCGCTTCTTCAACTGCATCTTCGAAATCAACTGACAATGAGAATCTCGCTACGGTTCATTTGGTCCGCCCTTGGGCGAGATACGACGACCATTCCTCCATCATTTCCCGCCGTTTCTCAAACACATCCGATCTCGCATAAGCCTGCTCAACCGCATCGCCGCCGGCATGCGCTAGTGCGGCTTCAGCAATCTCACGCGGAAAATCTGTCTTTTCCTGTGCCCAAGTCCGGAAAGATGTCCGAAATCCATGCACATCGGCGTCAAAACCGAGTTCCTTCACAAGCTTGCTCAGCGTCATATCAGAAAGCTGCTTACCGCGCAGACTTGGGAAGACCAAACCTGACCCGTCGCGAAGGCCGTCAGCCTCACGCAGGATTTCCACCGCGCGAGAAGAAAGGGGGATCCGGTGCGGTTTCTTCATCTTCATACGTTCTACCGGTATCACCCACGTTGCCCGGTTCGCTATGGCGATATCGGTGGCCCCGTGAAAGTCGATCTCATCCCACATCGCGCCGCGAACTTCGCCGGATCGAGTGGCCGTCAGGATGAGGAATTCCAGCGCCAGCTTCGTCGATTGCCAGGCGCCAGATGCTTTCACAGTTTCAATACACCCCGCAACTCTTTGATACGGCAACGCTTTTCGATGCTTCTTTGTCCGGTCGTGCTTCGGCAATGCCTGTGCGATGTCCCTGGCCGGGTCATAGGACCGCCAGCCTTGCGCAACGGCCCATTTCATCACGGTTCCTATACGTTGACGAACACGCCTGGCGGTTTCGGGCTTCTCCGTCCAAATCGGAGTGAGCACCCGTAGGACATCTGCGCTTGAAACTTCACTGACCCGTATGTTGCCGATTTTTGGCACTGCGTAGGTCTCAAGAGAATTGATGAAATCCCCGGCATGCTTCTCGTTCCGCCATGTCGGCTTGTGCATCTGATGCACGCGATGGGCTGCCTCAGCGAATGTCGGTATGGAACGCGCATCTCGTTTGGCCTGCAAAGGATCGCCACCGGCGCGGGCGAGCTTTTTATTGTCAGTAGCCGCCTCGCGAGCCTCAGACAGTGAAATCAGGGGGAAGCTGCCCAATCCCAGCTCTCGGCGCTTGCCACGGATCATGATCCGCTGGACCCAAAATCGAGAACCATTGGGTTCGACCCTGAGGAATAGGCCAAGGCCGCCGCCGTCGTGATATTTTCCGGGTTCGGCAACCTTCCGAACGAAAGCTGCGCTCAAAGCTTTTGCTGTTCGGCGCTTTGGCCTATCCGCTACTATCTCTTCCCCCATACCATCCCCCATGAAATCGCGGATTGTTACGTAAGGTAGTGATGCGCAGCGAACGACTCAAGTAGTAATATTAGTAATTTAGCCGATATTTAGCGATGCCCAACAATCCTCAACGAATAGCATAATGGGGGAGTGTCTCTCCGCCACAAACACTTTATCCGCGGTCGCCTGGCACAAAGCGCTGGTCCGACGCGAGTTTATCGACGCCCGATGATCGCGGCTGAATAGGAACCAAGTCAATGACTCAGTGGTTACGCGCTTGCGCGGCAGAGGATATCGAGACCGAAGACCTGATCCGCTTCGATCATGGCGACCGGACGTTCGCGATCTATCGCAGCCCGGTGGATGAATTTTTCTGCACCGATGGCCTATGCACACACGAACAGGTGCATCTGTCAGACGGATTGGTGATGGACCACATAATCGAATGCCCCATGCACACCGGTCAGTTCGATTATCGAACGGGCGAGGCGAAACGGGCACCGGTCTGCGTCAACCTTGCGACCTATCCGGTGAAGGTGGAGGCGGGCGATGTGTTCGTCGATATCGGCAAATCCGGCTGACGCGATCGCTGCAACAGTGACGACATAGCGGGCACAGCCGGGCATTGGATATTAAGCCTATGGCGTCATCAAGCCTAATTCGGCCCGGCTTGGCCAGGCGGCGTCTCTCTAACAACGCATTGACAGCGCCGCGTCGCTCCTTGAAATGCTCGGAACGCTTCATCACCAGTCAGATGCGTGATGATCACAATACGAGAAGCTGGTGCCAACCCGGAGGACAAACCCATGACCGATTACAAGTTCGACACACTGAGTTTGCACGCAGGCCAGACGCCAGATGATCGGTTCGGGTCGCGTGCTGTCCCTATCCACCAGACCACATCTTATCTCTTTCAAAGCACTGAACATGCCTCGGCGCTATTCAACATGGAGGTCGGTGGCCACATATATTCGCGCCTGACGAACCCGACCGTCGCCGTGCTTGAGCAAAGGTTGGCGGCGCTTGATGGCGGCGTTGCGGCGGTTGCTGTTTCGTCGGGGATGGCGGCATTGTTCCTGACGGTTCTGGCGCTGGCGTCGCAGGGCGATCACATCGTCGCCTCGTCGCAGATGTATGGTGCCAATATCAACCTCTTTAAGCACACGCTGAACCGCTATGGCGTGACGGCGACTTTCGTGGCACCGAACGACGTGGACGCGATCCGGGCAGCCATTCAGCCAAATACGAAGATGGTCTTCGGCGAGGTTATCGGCAATCCGGGCATGGACGTGATGGACGTGCCAAAGGTTGCTGAAATTACCGCTGCTGCCGGCATTCCGTTGGTTATCGACGGCACGTTCAACACGCCCTGGCTTTTTCGCCCGATCGAGCACGGTGCAAACATCGTGATCCAGTCACTGACCAAATGGATGGGCGGCCATGGGATTGCACTGGGCGGCGGCATCATCGACGGCGGCAATTTCGATTGGGGCCAGAACGACAAATTCCCGACACTGACCGAGCCGCACTTCGCTTTCCAGAACGTCAATCTCTGGGAAGAATTTGGCCCGGTGGCCTTTTCGACCAGGGTTCGCACCGAGGGGATGTACAACGTCGGGCCGTGCCTGGCACCGATGAACGCCTTTTTTATCCTCCAGGGGCTGGAAACCTTGCCGCTTCGCATGGAACGGCACATGGCGAACACGGCAAAGCTTCTCGATCATCTTGTTGGTCATGAGCAGATTTCATGGGTCAAACATCCGGCATTGCCCGATCATCCCGATCACGACATTGCAAAGCGGCTGATGCCGAAGGGCGCCGGATCGATCATTGCAATTGGCGTCAAGGGCGGGCGCGAGGGCGGGCGGGCATTCATTGAAAACGTCGAGCTAAGCTCGCATCTGGCGAACGTCGGCGATGCCAAGACGCTTGTGATCCACCCGGGCAGCACCACGCATTCGCACCTTGACGATGCTGCGATGAAGGCGTCGGGGCTGACCGACGATCTGGTGCGCATCTCGGTCGGGCTGGAGGATATCGGCGATATTATTGCCGACGTCGACCGTGGGCTGAAGGCTGCTGCGCGCGCGACGGGGGGCAAGTAATGCGGGTTAAAGTCAACGGACACGACACCTTCGTATCTACCGGCGGCCGGGCATTCGATCCGTCGGGTGCTGTGCTTTTGTTCATACACGGAAGCGGCCAGAGTCACTTGTCGTGGCTTCTTCAAGCGCGCTTTTTCGCCAATCGCGGCTGGCAGGTGCTGGCCCCGGACCTGCCGGGACATAACCTGTCGGCTGGTGCTCCGCTTGATAGCGTCGAGGCTATTGCCGACTGGTGCGCGGATCTTTTAGCCGCGACCGGCGTTTCAACAGCAACCATAGTTGGCCATTCGCAGGGCGCGCTCGCGACTCTGGAAATGGCGCGACGCCATTCGGACAGGGTCGAAAAGATCGCGATGATCGGCTGCGCCCAGGCGATCCCGGTGAACGACGTGCTAATCGACATGGCCGCCAATGCCGAGGATAAGGCGATGCGCTTTATGGTTTCGTGGAGCCACAGCGCCAAAGGCCATCGCCACGACCACACGATGCCAGGACAAAGCCATCTGGCATTCGGCAAGCAGGTTATGGGTCAGAATGCGACCGGCGTTTTGCTGAACGATCTGATAGCGTGCAACGCCTACACAGACGGGAAAGATGCAGTGGAAGCAGTTGCTTGCCCGGCACTGTTGATCCTTGCAAGGAACGACCGGATGGTGCCAATGAAATTTGGATTGAAACTTGCCGGGATATTGGCCGACTGCCAGACCGTGGTTATCGACGGTGCCGGGCATTTCGTGCAAAGCGAGAAATCCGTCGAGACTAACGCCGCGCTGCGGCCTTTCTTCCCAAGTTGCTGAAGGCGACTGCCGTGAACCAAATGATCCCATTCAAGAAAATTGCCGTCATTGGTGCCGGCACGATGGGAAGCGCGATTGCAGGGCAGGTCGCGAATGCGGGGCAGGATGTCCTGTTGCTGGATCTGCCGCGCGAAGGCGACCCGAACGGCGCGGCCCGGTCGGCGGTTGAACGGCTGTTGAAATCCGATCCACCGGCATTGATGCAAAAATCGCGTGCGGGGCGCATCGAGGTTGGCAACATCCGCGACGATTTTGACAAGCTGGCGTTCTGCGACTGGATTGTCGAAGCCGTGGTGGAGCGGCTGCCGATCAAAAAAGACTTGTACCAGCAGCTCGATCAGGTAATCCGCGACGATTGCGTGGTGACATCGAATACGTCAACCATTCCGATCCGGCTGCTAGTCGAGGATATGCCGCTTTCGTTCCGGCGTCGCTTTGCGATCACCCACTATTTCAACCCGGTGCGCTATATGCGCTTGCTTGAGCTGGTTTCGGGCGAGGATACGGATGCCGAAATCATCGAACGTCTGGCGGGCTACAACGACCGGATACTTGGCAAGGGCGTGGTCGAATGCCGCGACACACCGGGGTTTCTTGGCAATCGCGTTGGCGTATTCGCATTGCAGGCCGGGATGGATGAGGCGTTTAACCAGGGGCTGACGATTGAAGAGGCCGACGCGCTGATGGGGCGACCGATGGGCATCCCGAAGACCGGGGTCTTTGGTCTGTACGACCTGATCGGCATCGATCTGATGTCGGACGTAGTGCGCTCGCTCGAGGTGATTCTGCCGGATGGCGACGCCTTTCGCCGTGTCGGTGCCGCCAACCCCGTCGCCGATCTGATCGGGAAAATGATCGGCGCCGGGTTCACTGGCGACAAGGGCAAGGGTGGGTTTTATCGCATCGACGACGCCGGAAACGAACTGGCGATTGACATTTCGACCGGTGCGATCCGTGCCCGGTCCGCATCGCTGCCGGCCAAGGCGCTTCGCGCTGCGGATGCGCTGGCACAGGGTGGCGAGCCACTGGCAGATCTAATCCGGCCGACCGACGAAGGTGACGAGGCGCAGACCGCATTTTGTCGAAATGTCCTGGCGCGCGTGCTCGGATACGCCGCGAACCTGATCCCTGAGGTGACAGCCTCGCCGCAGGATATCGACGACGCGATGAAGCTCGGCTTCAACTGGGTTCGTGGTCCGTTCGAGGTGATCGACGCAATCGGCGCATCGGCTGTTCGAGCCATGATGCGTGAGGCGAATATGGAAATTCCGCCGGTGCTGATGCACGACGCGCCTTTCTACGAACCGTCGGGCGGGGTTCTGAATGTCCGCCGGTTCGAAGCCGCCGAAAGCGCTGGAACGCCGGGCCTGGTGAAATTGCCGGAAGGCACGATCCGCTTTCATATGCTGCGTCGATGCCTCCGCCCGATTGCCACCAACGGCGCGGCCAGTCTTTACGCTTTGGAAAACGACATCCGGCTGGTTGAATTCCACTCCAAAGCCAACGCGCTTACTGACGCCTCGATGGAAATCGTCTGGGCCGCCGCCGAAGATCACGGGCGCGGGGTCATAATTCACAATGACGCCCAGCACTTTTCTGCCGGTGTCGATCTGAATGGTGTTTTGGCGTTGATCCGTGAGCAGGACTGGGTTGGCATCGACGGCTTCCTGACGCGCTTTCAAAAGGCGGTGAAGCGTTTGCGCGATGCACCGGTGCCGGTTGTTGCAGCACCTTCGGGTCTGACGCTTGGCGGCGGGTTCGAGGTCGTGCTGCACGCCGACAAAGTGATCGCCCATACCAACACCGTGATGGGTCTGGTCGAGGCCAGCGTCGGCGTTGTGCCCGGTGGCGGCGGCGTCAAGGAAACATTCGCCCGCTGGCACCGCGCCACAGGGGATTGGCGAAAGGCGGCGTGGAAAACCTGGATGCAGATCGGTTACGGGACAACGGGCACCAGCCCCGAGCAATCCGCGCGGCAGATGTATTTTCTGGAAGATCGCGACATCGCTGTCATGAACCGGGACAAACTGCTTTCCATTGCAATGGCCGAAATTGAAGCAATGAACGCGGCCGGGTACCGACCGTCGAGGCCCTATGGGTTCACTCTGCCGGGTGACGATCTTCCGGGCGAGATGTCTTCGTTCATGGACAAGGGCGTCACTGACGGCCTGTTTTTCCCGCACGACAAGACGGTTGCGATGGCCGTGGCCAGCATCGTCACCCATGACGGCCCGGGCGAGCTTCAGGCGACCGAGGACGAGCTTTTCGAGCGCGAGCGCCAGGCTTTCGTCAGGCTGGCGCAAACACCTGAAACAAAGGCCCGGATCGCCTCTTTGTTGGATACAGGGACGCCAGTTCGCAACTAGCAACTGTATCAGACCAGGCTATCCCGACAAAAGCCTGGGAAGCCAAAGCGTTAAAGCGGGAAATGCAATCAGAACTGCGACGCGAAGCATCTCGGCGAGGAAAAACGGCGCCACACCCAGAAAAGTGTCGCGCATCGGGACGTCTGGCGCCTGCGCCGAAATGATAAAAACATTCATTCCGACCGGAGGTGTGATTAAGCCGAGTTCGACGACAATCAAGGCAAGTATTCCAAACCAAATTTTCATGTCCTCGGTCGACATCCCAAACGGTGACAAGTCAGCCGTCCCGAAATCGCCGCCGTTCAGTTCGACAAGGACCGGCCAGAAAAACGGGATTGCCAGAAGGATCATCGAAAGACTGTCCATCACGCATCCCAGGATCACTAAGGCCAGCAGCAGGATCAGCAACGATGACATGGGCGCAAGCCCGGTCGTCGCCATCCATTCGGCCATCGCCTGTGGCACGCCACCGCGCGACATGAATATCTTCAGCAGCTCTGCCCCGAGCAGGATCAGATAGATCATGCCAGCCGTTCGCGCGGTTTCAAGCAAGGCCTCGCGAATGATCGAGAGCGACATCTTTCCGCGAACAAGCCCGAAAAGCGCGACCATGACCACGCCGAAGGATGCAGCCGGGGTCGGGTTGAAAAACCCAAAATAGATGCCGCCAATTACCACGCCAAAGACCGCACCAACGGGCAGGACATTCAGCGTCGCTGATATAATTTCCTGGCCCGATGCGCGTTCGCCGGGGGGGCCAGAGCTCGGCCAGATCAGAACATAGATCCAAATAGTCAGAATAAAGAACAGGACAGCGATCAGGCCGGGGATCAGGGCTGCCATAAACATGGTGACCACGTTTGCCTCGACAATGATCGAATAGATGATCAGCACGACCGACGGCGGGATCAAAATGCCCAGAACCCCGCCCGCAGCTATGGTGCCGGTGGCCAGGCGTGGCGAATATTTGTAGCGCTTCAGCTCGGGCAGTGCCACGCGCCCCATAGTTGATGCGGTCGCAAGCGACGACCCGCACACCGCGCCAAATCCCGCGCAGGCCGCAATGGCGGACATTGCCACGCCGCCGCGCATCCATCCAAGCCAGGCATTTGCGGCGCGAAACAGATCAGCACTTAACCCGATGCGGGACGCGATTGCCCCCATCAGGACGAAAAGCGGCACGACGGACAAATCATAAATCGAGAACTGCCCATAGGCGAGGTCTTTGAGTTGGCTCAGAACGATGAGCGGGCCGCTCAGAAGCGCAATTCCGACCCCGCCAACCGCGATCATCGCATAGGCGATGGGCAGCCGGATCGCGATCAGAAAGATAAGAACGCCCAGTCCCAATAGGCCGATGGTGATACTTTCCATGTCCTAGGACGGCTTTCTGGCCAGAAGCTGACTAAGCGCTTGAGAAAACGTGATTATCGAGGCAAGCAACAACAAGGCCAGCGATATCAGGGCCGGGACGAAGGCCCACCAGATCGGAATTTCCAGGATTCCGGTGAATTCCTCATATCTGCGATAATCCAGTATTCCAGCGCTCATTCGCCAGAGCAATATCGCCGCAAAAAGAAGGGCAACCAGACCTGCGAATACCGACATCACTGCGACCGAGCGCGGCCCTGCGCGCATCGTAAAAATATCTGCCGACACATTGGCCCCGACAAGTTGGCAGTAAGGCAAAAAACAAAACGCCGCGATGGCCGTTCCCATTTCCGTCAGTTCAAAATCACCGGGGAACGGGCGATTTACCAGCGCACTGGCAACGATCGACCAGGTGTTGATCAGAACGACACCGATCAGAAATATCCCACCGATCAATGCCCAGCCCACAATAACGCTTCGGGCAAGGCCAAGCGGCCTTGCCCAAGTTTCAAATGCACCTGATTGCATCGACTAGTTGGTGGGCATGTTGTCGCTCACAAGCTGAACAGCCTGGTCATAGAGCGCCTGTCCGTCGATGCCCTTTTCGGTCATTTCGGCAATCCAGCGGTCAACGACCGGTGCGACAGCGTCTTCGAATGGCGCCCATTCTTCGGCCGAAAGTTGAATGTGGGTATTGCCGGAACTCGTTGCCACCTTCAGTCCACCGGCCTCTGACCCATCCCAGATCGCGCCGACCTCGGCGTGCCAGGCTGCGCCGGAATTATCGAGGAATATCTGCTGGATGTCGGCGGGCATACCGTTCCAGCGACCTTCGTTGATGATGACCGAGAAGGATGTCGTGCCAAGCCGCTTACCGCCGGGGCCTTCGATCTGATACTCCGTCTGCTCGTGGATCTTCAGCGGCGGAATAATCTCAAACGGGATCAAAGCGCCGTCGATGACCTTCTTGGACAAGGCAACGGGGATCTCGCCGACCGAGGTTTTTACCGGATTTGCACCAAGCGCTTCGACCACCCACGACCCGGTGCGCGAGGGGATGCGGATCTTCATGCCCTTGAGATCGGCAGGCGAGCGAACTTCCGTCGTTGCCATGTGGATCGCCTGACCGCCATGCACGTGCTGGAACAATGCCCTGAGGCCCTCGAAATCCTTGCTAAGCTCGTCGTCATACATCGCCTGCATGGCTTTGTTCACCGCTCCGCTGTCGCCCTGGTGAACGCCGGGCAATTCAAATACCTCGGTGCGCGGGAACGCGCCTGCGGCGTAGGCATTGACGATCCACGCCATGTCAACAACACCGTCACGAACCTGACGCGGCAACTGCGGTGGTTTGCCGCCAAGCGTCATCGAAGGGAAAATTTCGATCTTTATCCGCCCGTCCGATGCCTCCATGATCCGCTCTGCCCAGGGTACCAGCATCTTGGTATGGGCTGGCGCCTTCGGGCTTAGGAAATGGTGAAGTTTGAGTTCAAATTCTTGGGCAAACGCGGCGGAAGTGCTTGCCACGGCAAGTGCAATGCCCAAAGCGAATGCGCCTGTTTTCCTTAAGATTGTCATGTGCGTCCTCCCTGATGACCTATTATCTTTGTAGTCGAACCCGCCGCGCGCGCCTAATCCATTGTTGGGCGTCGCACGGAATTTTATATCGAACCGCGCCTCAGGCGTTTGCCGGTGACCTCAGGTTCGGAACTGCAGGTTCGTGTGCACGTCCGCTCAACGCGGCATCAAGTTTCTCGTGCGTGTCGTCGGCCAATGCCGCGCCGATGGTGGCGCGCAAAGTGGCGGCATTGTCGGCCTCGGTGCCAGTCGCGATGGCTGGCTGAACGACGCTTGACACGATCCGCCGATAAGCAGCTTTTCCACGCATCAATGTGTCTGAATACCCCTTCAACAGGCGCGGCAATTCAGCCAGCGCCGCGGCAAATTCGCTTGATCGCGGAAGCGCCGATTGCATGGCGGTCAGCCAGTCCTCGATTACGGCTTGTTCGTGCCTGAACCGGTAAGATCGACGGCGGATGCGCCGAAGCAAGCCCGCGAGCCGCAGCACGCGGTAGCCAAGAACGCCGTTTGAGCGGATATGGATGCCGCGCCCCAAAAGCGGAAACCACCCACCGCGAAGGGCGCGTCGCATGACCCACGCGCCTGCCTTTGCAGGCAATATATCGGCAACCTCTTCCGCGCGTGGCTTCATGTATTCGGTGACGGTAATCGTTTGTCCGGGCTCCAGCTGCACTTCATCACGGATGCGCTGAAATCGCTCCGGCCGGGATTTCAGATCCGCCACACGCGCGATGTCTTCATACGCCATCCACAAGGCAAGTCGGCGGCAGGCTTCGGTGACCGCGTGTCGCGAGCGGTGGTCCGACAGATCGGCGGCTTCGATCAGGGACGCCGTGCGTTCAAGATAGGATTGACCATACGCGGCGTCTTGATAATCGGTGGTCCGGGCAAATCCAAGCGCTACAACGTCGCGCAATCCGTTCGGAAGGCCGTCGATTTCCGCCGGTTGATGGATTGGCTTCGGGGCAGGTTTATCTGCCTTGACCGGATCACTGCCCGATCTGATCGCTTCGACCGCTGCAAGGGCTGCATCAAAGCCTGCTTTCGACCGGTCATCCGTCAACACACTGCGCGAAATCTCGTTCGGCCAAGGCAGGGTTCCGCTGCCCGCCAAAGCACCAAACATTGTCGCGCTGACGAAGGTGCCGTTGTCCGCAGCGAGCTGCCCCAGATCCAAAAGGAAATGCTGCCTCGACATTTTCTCTGCTGCGGTTCGGATATTCTCCGTGGAATAGCGCCCGTCGCCCAGGTTAATCTTTTCTGCCGTCGACAACACGCGCGTGGTTGACGACACAAGCGTCGTGCGGTCGGGCGAGACAAAGCCTGCGGCGATGACGCGGGCGGTCTCAACCAACTCGCTCGACAAAACAACATCGACACGCGCAGGCATTGGCATAAGGCTAAGCACGCTTTGCGGCGCCTTGGATCGCGCGCCGACCTCAATATAATAACTGGTCGAACCGGTTCGCTGGGCGACACCGGGGACCGAAGTTGCCTGAACTTCGTGACCTGCCGTGCGTGCCGCGGAGACGATCCAGTTCATCAACATGCCGCCGCCTTCACCGCCAAGTGCCGCGACAAGGATGCTGAATGGTCGATGGGTGTTGGGCGCATTCACGGCACCTTCACCCCTGTCAATGCGCGGCGTAATTTTGCGCGGGCCCGGTCAAGCCAGCCGGGGTTCGTGACGATATCCGCCCGCCAGAAAGACGGGCAAAGCGTCGCCGCATGGGCCACTTCGCCGCAAAGCCCGCACCCTATGCAGCCGTTTGTGACGTGAGCCACCGGGTCAGTTTTCAGCGGGTCAGACGACGTTTTCACGGTCAATGTCGGGCAGCCCGACAGGCGGATGCAGGAATGATCTCCGGTGCAGGTGTCGTCGTCCACGCCGAACCGGGTCCGCATGACCCGTTTGCCGGTTTTCAGGGCCTTGGCGCGAAGTGGCTTGATCCGCCGCTGGCGTTCCAATTGGCATTCACCCTCGGCCACGATGACTTTCAGCCCATCGAACTTGGTGGCAAACGCTTCTCGCAACGTGTCGCGCATCCTGGACACCTTGTAGGTATTCACGGTGCGAAGCCATTTGACGCCGACGCCCTTCAGTGCATCCTCGATCGTGGTTTCGCCGTGGGTCGCGCTCTTTTCGGCGGCGGCCAGTTTCAGGTTCTTGTCTGGCGACGAAATGACTTCCTGCGTGCCGGTGGCCGAGGTGTAGCCGTTTTTCATGATGACCAGCACCCCGTCGCCGCCATTCAACAGCCGCGATGCAACGCCCGACAGCAGGCCGTTGTGCCAGAACCCGCCATCGCCCATCACGGCAAGGGGCCGCTTTTGCTGAAAGCTTGCGACCGAGGCATTTGATGCCAGGCTCATGCCATATCCAAGAATGGAATTGCCGAAATTGAAAGGGGCGAAAGTTGCGAATGCGTGGCAGCCGATATCGGCGGAATAGTGAACCTTGCCAATCTCCTGTTCGGTCAGCTTTAGCGCGGCAAAGAAGGGGCGTTCGGGGCAACCGGTGCAGAAACCGGGCGGGCGTGGGGGCACGGGTGAACCTAGGAGAGCCGCGGCTTGTTTCTTTAAGTCCGCGACCTGATCGTCGTAGCTTTGATCGCCAAGCTGATTGCCTGTTTGCGGCAAATGCTGGCGCAGGAACTTGCCCAGACCCGTCGCGATGACTTCGGCTTTGTATTCCCCGGCCATTGGCAAAACGTCTTTGCCCGATAGCACGACATCGGATCCGGCTCGCCGAAGGATCGTTCCGATCTCGTGTTCGATATATTCAGGCTGGCCCTCCTCCAGGACCAGAACCGCGCGCTTGTCGCTGACAAATTCCAGGATCTCGTGCGGCACCAACGGATAAACCACGTTCAACGCCAAGATTGGCAAATCGGTTTTCCCGCTGCCCTCAGCGAGACCAAGTTCGCTCAGTGCGCGGATCAATGCGTTGTACAGCCCGCCCTGAACGATAAGCCCCACATCCTGTTGCGTGCCGTCAAAGACTTCGTTCAGCTTGTTTTCACGGATAAATTTCCGCGCCGCCTGTGTGCGCTCGCCAGATTTCAACCGCTCGTGCCCGAACGTGGCTGGCGGATGGGCCAGTTGCTCGTAACTATGCGGCGCCGGTTCAGCCAATAGTGCCTTGCCAGAAATTTTGGCGGCGACATTGTCCTTTGCCTCAAAGCTGCCCTGCACATGGCAGGCGCGGATGCGCAGCTCCAACATCACCGGCGTGTTCGAAGCTTCTGACAATTCAAAGGATTTTTCGACGCATTCGACGATACTGGTCAGGTTTGGGCGCGGATCCATCAGCCACAAGGTCGATTTCATCGCAATTGCGTGGCTGCGCTCCTGAATGACCGAAGACCCTTCGCCGTAGTCTTCGCCGATGACGATCAATGCGCCGCCCAAAACACCGGGCGAGGCGAGATTTGACAAGGCGTCGGCCGCCACGTTGGTGCCGACGATGGATTTCCACGTCACGGCACCGCGCACCGGATACATGATCGACGCTCCCAGCATGGCAGCGGCGGATGCTTCATTAGTGCAGGGCTCAACGTGAACGCCCAATTCAGCCAATTCGGGTGCCGCCTGAACCAAAACATCGATCAAATGCGAGACGGGCGCGCCCTGATAGCCACCGACATAGGATACACCGGACTGAAGCAAAGCTTTCGTGACCGCAAGGATGCCCTCGCCGTGAAATGTCTCGGCATTACCGAGCCTGAGCTTTTCGATCTCCTTGGAGAACGAAACTTCCACTTCTTGCGTCCCCCATTGGTCGCGCGATGTCTACGCTCGTTTGAATTTTCCATCCTGAACAAATTGAAGTCAAAGCAATTATCTGATTTTGCCATGATTGTTTTAGCGGTCCCGAAGATGGCATCGGTTGCGCCAGCTACTGCTTCATTCCGTTCGCATCGAAAAGCATCTCGTTCGATGGGTTCCAGACAAGGCCGACGGCACCGCCCTCGGGCGGGATCGGCATTTCGCCGTCCTGGCGCACCGTAATCTGCGCGCCAATTTCGCTGCGGACATGAACAAGCGTTTCGGCCCCAAGCGGTTCGGCGTAAAGAACATTTCCCGTAATCGTGCCGGTATCGGATATGGTCATGTGTTCCGGGCGGACGCCAATCTGAAAGCCTTCGGGTCCGCGGCCAAGGTGACCAGCATCAAGAAAGTTCGTAGGCGGCGACCCGATAAAGCCCGCGACAAAGGTTGTCTGGGGGTTTGCATAGACATCCAAGGGCGCGCCGATCTGATCCGCCACGCCCGCATTCATGACAATCATGCGGTCGGCCAATGTCATCGCTTCGACCTGGTCGTGGGTCACGTAAAGCGATGTCACGCCCAGATCGCGCTGAAGCGTCTTGATCTCAAGCCGCATCTGCACGCGAAGCTTTGCGTCCAGGTTCGACAGCGGCTCGTCAAAGAGAAAAACCGCAGGTTTCCTGACAATCGCGCGCCCCATCGCGACGCGCTGACGCTGACCACCCGAAAGCTCGCGCGGTCGGCGCTTGAGGTAAGGTTCGAGCTGCAAAAGTTTCGCGGCTGTGGCGACCCGTTCTTCGATTTCCGCGCGTGGAACTTTCGCGATCTTCAGCCCATAGGCCATGTTGTCGAAGACAGACATATGCGGGTAAAGCGCGTA
>CAXMNX010000001.1:0-14912 GCA_964194845.1 uncultured Boseongicola sp. | reverse complement strand
GATCGCTTACGAAAGAGCGCCCCAGCGCCTCAACGTCCGTCACGATCTCGATCAGGCCGGCGTCGTGGAGCTTGCGCGCGATGCCCGCCTGCCCGACGGCCGCGCTCAGTGCGAACCCCTCGTCCATCATCGCTGGCAAAGGCACGTCAAACACCGCCGGGTCAAAGTCGGTGAAATCAAATGTCGCGCGCGTCGAAGGCGAATAGATCGCGAAAAACCCACCCGCCATGCCGCCCGCTCGGCAGGCATCGACGTTGACATGCCCCGCGTTGGTAGCAAAATCCGCAACCGGATCGCCGTTCGCGCACCACAAACGGCTCAGCGCGTCGTTGTGGCCATCGAACACCAGTTTGGTCATGCGCCTGCATCCTTTCGCGCCAACAGAACGCTGTGATAATCGCACCAGGCATCCTCGGCCATATAGGCCGTCAGGCGCAAGCCGCAGTCCTCCAACCGGGCGGCGTATTCGGCGGCGGAAAGGCTGGCATGATAGACGGTATCGCCTTCAACCGTGCCGGTCGCGACCCCGTCTTTTGGCCCGACCGTAACCATCATAACCCCACCCGGTTCAAGGTGGCGCGCAAGGCGGGGAAGGCAGGCGCGCTGTTCATCCTTGGTCAGGTGAAAGAAGCTGTTCCAGGCGATGATCGCCTGAAAGCAGTCCCCCAGATCAAGCGTGCGCATGTCGCCATGACGCCAGTCTCCCTTAGGCCAGCGCTTTTCAGCAATTTCCAGCATCGCTTGCGAAAAATCGACGCCGGTTATCTGGAAGCCTTCGCCGATCAGCCATGCCGCAATGGGTTCACCGGCACCGCAGCCAAGATCCAATACCCGGGCACCTTGCGGGATCGTGTCTGCAAATCGCGAAAGCCAGCGCGCCTCGAAAAACGCACGGGCGCGGTTTCGGTCGTAATCTTCCGCGTTTTTTTCATAGACGTCGCGGGTTGTGTCGGAACCGGCAGCTTTCATTCCCCGGACCAGGTCGCGCCCGCCGGATCGTCGGTGGAGCGGACGCGGTAAAGGCTGGCCTCGCCCGTCATCGACGGTGCGAGTCGGATATTTGAACCCGGCTTCACCAGGCAGGTGTCACCCGGCGCCAAAATGTTTGCCTCGCCGTCGACGTCAGCGTGCCAATGGCCCCGAACCGGCATCAAGACCTCGTTGGTATCGGTGCTGTAGGCTGCATCTTCGATCGACCCCCGGGTCAGGAATTGAACCTCGAAGCCGGGCTTGTCTTTAAGCATGGCGTCAGGGCCAATCACTTTCGCGGGCTGCCTGTCGGCCAATGCCATAAGGTCCAGATAGCGCGCGACGTGGTTCGGGACGACATCCAGCGTCGTTGGTTCGGGAAATGCTTCAAGCTCCTGGTCGGTCAAAACCGGCATCAGGTTGACGCCCTCGGGCAGCGATTGCCCTTTCTTCGTGTCATAAAGCTTGCCCTTTTCGGACAAAACGAGCCCGTGGTCTGCCGCGTCTTTGACAACCTGCGGTGCCCAGATCACGCCGCCGCCTGCATCATCGCCGCCAAGGATCGCCATGATCATCCCGTAATCCGTGCCGATGTTTTCAAAGCCCCTGAAAATGCCGGTGGGGATGTTAATAATATCGCCTTCTTCCAGCGTGACTTCACCGGCATTACCCCAGCGGCCCCAGAAAAACCGCCAGCGCCCTTTGAGGACGAAGAAAACTTCGGCGGTGCGGTGCGAATGCAAAGAGTTTCGGCATTTCGGTGGTTGCCCCGCCGCCCCGATGTTGAACCCAATGGGCTCGGCAATGTGGACGTGCTGGTCCGCACTTTCGCTGACGCCGCCACCGATGATTGTGAAGTTTTCCTTCTGATCGGACCCCGGCGTATGGGCGTCGATAAAGGCAGTTTTGCAAGGGCGAAGTTCGCCATATCGAACGATGTGGTATTGGGTATTGCTCATTGATTTGTCTCCTTTGGTTTGGGTTTGTCTGGTTTAAACCCAACCTCCGGGCGGGTGGTCGTTCAGACGTCGCGCGCGCAATGACGCGCGATAGGCGTGAAACCTCCGCGTGGCCTGACTCGCGTCGAGAATTTTCGGATGGGTATCCAATTAGCAATTCCCCGTATGTATCAGGATCTGCTTCCAGATCGAAACGGGATCAAACAACGTCCATTCGCGCCGAAGCCCGTAGGGGCCGAATTCGGCATGGGTAAAGCCCATCACATACACGTCCGCACCCGTTGGCTGGCCGAACACACCCCAGCCGTCATGCTTGCCATGCAAGCTCCAGCGGATCGCGGCGCGCGGTGAGAGCATGGGGTCCTCTCGACCGATCTGATGATCAATCGAAAACTGCGCATTCGGGAATGACGCACGCAGGCCCATCCACAGCGCCTCGGTATCGGCCCAGGAATGAACGGTGGTCGCGGCCGGATGTTCGGTTTGAACGGCGCGATCGTATTTTATGCGCACGACAGAAAAATCCTTGTCCATCATTCGGTTGAGGATGTCCGCCAAACACGCGCCCCATTCGTTGTCGTTGCCGCGGCCCGTATATGGGCCCTCGACATCGACCGCAGGCGAGAATGGTTTCACGCATTCCTCCGGCCCGCCCTCGCGCTGGATCAGATCGCGGGCAAATTGTCGGGGCTCCATGCCCAGCTGCTTCACGATGCCAGCGGTGTCGCGGATCAGCCATTCGTCGTTGATCTGGGCATTGATCGCCGCGCAATCCGCAATCGCCCGTATCATAAACCGCTTGCCCGTGGGCGGGCCGAAATAGCCGCCGCCAGTATGGGTACCCATGGTCAAGAGCCGGTGCGACGAGAGGTATCCTTCGTCCTCGTTGCCCGACCAGATCACGTCTTCGCCGGTCAGTTCGCGGTCCGGGAATTCGGCCAGGGTGGCCAGCGTGCCGTTGATGGTACGCTGATTGCCGATGGATAGCCCTTCGGGAAACCGCATCGGAATGTCCGGCGTGTAATAGTGATTGAGCGTCTCGATCCCGCGCGCTTCCCATATCTCCTCGGTAATCCCCAGAATGTAATCGGGGAAATCCTTCCACCGGTTCGAAAAACCCTTCATTTACTCCACCTTTCCGGAATCCTCGCGGATCCGCGCAGTACAAGCGGCCCGTCTATGGCGATGCGGCGTGTTTCGCTGCTGTTGTTTTCGATCTGGTCGAGAAGAATCTCGACCGTGTTCGCAACCATCCGGTTAGCGGGTTGCCTCACGGTCGTCAGATCATAGGAGGGCCATCCGGCGGCTGGCACGTCATCAAAACCGACAACCGAAACGTCTTCGGGCACCTTTAATCCCAGTTCGAACCGCAACGTATCCATGACCGCCAAGGCCATATGATCGTTGGCGACAAAGACAGCTTCGGGTGGGTCCGTGGCAAACATCGCGCGAGTTGCCTGTGCGGCTTTCTCCATAGTGAATTCGCCTTCGCCACGCGAATGCAGAGTGACGCCAGCTTCGGTCAACGCCGAGATGAATCCCGCCTCGCGGTCACGTTGAGTCGAAGCGCCCGCCCACCCAGCGATGTGCCCGATTTTCATGTGACCTGCAGCCAACAAGAACATGGCGATTTTGCGCCCGCCGGCATAATTGTCCGAAGTCACGGCGGACATATTCGGATCGTCCTGCGAGCGGTTAAAGAGAACAATCGGCACACCCACATCGATGCAACGCTCAGACAATTCCGACGAGAGCGAGACCGACGCGGCGATAATGCCATCGACTTGGTAATCAAGGATTTCCTCGACGACTGCGTCAATGTTTTCAGCAGTCTGTTCGGCCATGAAGATCAGCACATGATAGCCGCGCCGCTGCAACTCGTTTGACAGTTTCTCAAGCGCTTCCGGGTAGAACTGGTTTTCCAGATAGGCGACCACCAGACCAATAATTCGACTTTTGCCCGACACCATCGCGCGCGCCAAAACATTGGGGCGATAACCCAGTTCCGACGCGGCCCTTCGCACTTTCTCGGCGGTCTTTTTGGATGCCGAGGCGCCCGGTGTGAAGGTGCGTGACACTGCAGATTGGCTGACACCCGCACGTTCAGCCACGTGCGCCGCAGTGATACGGTTTTTGCTCATTCTGCTGTCCACCCCCCGTCAATTTTTAGGGCAGTTCCGGTCACCAATGACGAAGCGCCCGAGGCCAGATAGACAACCGCCCCCATGATATCCTCAACCTCTCCCACACGGCCAAGCTTAATTTTTTCTTCAATCCAAGCGCGTTTGTCCGGCTGCTCGAAAGTGGATCGGGTCAGGTCGGTCAGAATAAAGGTCGGACAGATCGTGTTTATCCGGATCCCCGCCTTGCCCCATTCGATCGCCATGGATTTTGTGAACCCTTCAACGGCATGTTTTGTGGCACAATAAACCGCACGATCCTCCCCACCCACATGAGCCATTTGGGACGATACGTTGATGAGGCTGCCGGGCTTTCCTGCGGCCAACAGCCCCTTGGCGACGGCCTGCGTCAGGAAATAGGCGCCTTTGACATTCAGGTCCGAAACCGCGTCGAAATCTCCTTCGTTGGTTTGATCGGCCGGACTATGGCGTGCCAGTCCTGCGGAATTCACAAGGATATCAAAGGGTCCGTTGCCAGCTATAGCCGACTGCGTGCCGGCCACGTCTGTTACGTCAAGCGGTAACGTTCGGGCGGACATGCCAGCCGATTGCATCTTGTCCACCAACGAGTCCAGCAAATCGACCCGGCGGGCCGCCAGCGTGACTTCGGCCCCGGCTTCGCCCAAAGCTGCCGCGCAGGCCAGACCGATGCCGGAACTTGCACCCGCCACAAGCGCACGTTTGCCATCCAATCTAAACGAAGGCGTTTTGGGCAGCGTCATCACGCGGTTCCTACGAGAAACGGAATGCGGCCTGGGATCCGGGCTTTGTTAAACTCGCGCAACCGGGCCAACACATCTACGCCAAGCTGGCTATAGACATCAAGCAGATCTACCAGAACCCAGTTTTCGCGGATGCGCGCGCCTTCGACACGCCAGAAATCAAGACTACGCATGGTAATATCTTGCCCGGAAGGGGCAATGCCCAACCAGCCGTCGCCGGTGACATTCATCTGCATATTTGGCCAACCGGTGACGGCGACGTAGTCTCCATCCGCAAAATAATGAGATTTCAATTTGCCGCTGATCCCACCCTTGCGGTCCGGCAAAGCATTAAGAAACGGGATCTGATGCCAGTTGCGAAAGCCCGCGATGCCGCGTGCAGTGCCGATGCCCGCGGGCCCGTACCAGTTCATGCGCGGATGCCAAAAACGATCAGCCTGCATAATTTCGGGCCCGCCTTCAGCGGGGTGCTGCGACAGATGCGTGAGCATATCAATCACAAGGTCAAGGCTACGCTGACTGGCGCCTGCATCATGTGCTGAGAGCCCGTCCTGCGTCATAGGGGCAGGCACGCAGAACTCACGCCCAAGGCTAGGCGCCATAGGCCAGGCGCCGGCCTGCATCATCAGCTCGGGGAGGTCCCAGATCGCTTGCATCTCGACCACTTTGTCACCCGAAAAACGAAAAAACTCGTGAAAACGCATATGGGCCAGATGGCCGGTTGGCGGGATATCTAGGAAAGGGGCCACGAAGCTTCCGACGTAGTGCCCCATGCAGCCGACCCAATGCTCATGCGCCTCATCATCACCAGCAACGATGATCAGATCGCGACGTTCGAGATCGGGCATAGCCTCAAAAAGCGGGGCATAAGCGCGGTCACATAGGGCAGCACCTGATGTTTCACCTATGGGGTGGAATAGCCGAACCCGTGCGTCCGGGGAAAACAGCGCTGTTAGGGCGCGGCGCACCGTGCTTTCGTCAAAATCCACCATGGTCGCGCGCAAAGGCGCGATCAGGGAATTGAGACGAGCGGCGTGATTTGTCACTCGGCGGCCTCACCGTAGGGAACGTTTTGGCGGCCAAAGCGGCGAACGCGTAAATTGCATTGCTCCGCGTGTCCGACAAAACCTTCGAGCAGGCACAAACGCGAACCGTAAGCGCCGATCTTGGCGGCCGCTTCATCGGTCGTGACCTTTTGATAGCTGTGTGTTTTCAGATATTTGCCGACCCAAAGCCCGCCTGTATAACGCCCTGCCTTTTTCGTGGGCAGCGTGTGGTTGGTGCCGATCACCTTGTCGCCATAGGCCACATTGGTGCGCTGCCCAAGGAACAGGGCGCCATAACAGGTCATGTTTTCCAGAAACCAATCGTCGCGGTCGGTCATCACTTGCACATGCTCGGACGCGATGTCATCGGCAACCCCCAGCATCTCATCATAGGTATCACAGACGATGACTTCGCCATATTCGTCCCAGCTTGCGCGAGCAGTGCGGGCCGTGGGCAGGATCTCGAGAATACGGCCAATTTCGGAAAGCGTTTCCTCCGCAAGTTTGCGAGAGTTGGTCACCAGAATGGCAGGCGAATTGTAGCCGTGTTCGGCCTGACCAAGTAGATCGGTGGCGCACATCTCGGCATCCACGGTCTCATCCGCGATCACCATGGTTTCGGTCGGGCCGGCGAATAGGTCGATTCCGACCCGGCCAAAAAGCTGGCGCTTGGCCTCAGCCACAAAGGCGTTGCCGGGTCCCACCAGAAGATGCACCGGGTCGATAGTCTCGGTTCCGATCGCCATGGCACCGACCGCCTGAATACCTCCGAGCACATAAATTTCATGCGCACCACCCAAATGTATGGCTGCGATTACCGCTGGGTTCGGTTCGCCGTTGAAGGGTGGGGTGCAGGCGATGATGCGTGGCACACCAGCCACTTTGGCGGTGGCGACTGACATATGTGCAGACGCTACCATCGGGAATTTGCCGCCGGGCACATAACAACCAACAGATTGCACGGGGATGTTCTTGTGACCGAGGATCACGCCCGGCATGGTCTCGACCTCGATGTCCAGCATGCTGTCGCGTTGCGCTTGGGCGAAATTGACTACCTGTTCTTGCGCGAATTTGATGTCCTCCAAATCGCGCGGCCTAACATTTGCGATAAGCGCGTCGATTTCTTCCTGGGTCAGGCGATAGCTTTCCCGGTCATATCCATCGAATTTGTTCGCCAACTCGCGCACTGCGGCATCTCCGCGTGTCTCGATATCCTTGAGCGTCGCAGCCACAACTGCGGCGGTTTTGGCGTCGTCTTCGGCGCGATCTGCTTCGGGTTTGCCACGTTTTAGGTATGTAATAGTCATCGCTTTTCCTTACTTAATCCGGCCGGGGAGCGATGCGCTCGCCCAGGTCATATGTTTCCCAGCCTTCACCGTTAAAAAGGTCGACGCCCAACTGTGCGGCCACATGGGCGAAATCAACGTTCACCCAGTTGTCGACGATCTTGCCATCAACAACCTTCCAAAAATCCATGTAACAGATTTCGACGCGTTTTCCGGTTGGCGCGATGCCAAGGAAATCGCCCGAGTGGGTGGCCTCCTGACGACCAAAGGCAGCGGCCCATTCACCCATGTAAAGGCGGGCCTCATCGATGCAGGTTTTGTCAGAAAACGCAGCCTGAAACGGGCGTTGCCAATTGTCCTGAAACTCTTTGAGGCCAGTTTTGTTGCCACAGCCCTGATTGCCCATCCAGCGAAATCCTTCTGCAAAGAACTCGCCAATGTCGTCGATACGGTGGTCGTTCAGGCCGTCCACCATGGTTTCAATCACCCGCCGGGTATCATCGGTTTTTGACATGTCAGTGTCTTGGGTTAGAACCGCTTGTTCGAGGCGGGAGCCTTTCATGCCGCCTTCTCCACTTCGGCAAACAGGTCATATCCCAACTGCATCAGCACATGCGGGATATCGAGCATGCACCAATTTTCGATGATCTTCCCGTCCTCACAGCGCCACCAATCGCAGTCGCGCATGACCACACGCCTACCTGTTGGCTCAAGCCCAAGGAAAGGGCGGACGTGAACGCCGGTTATCATCGGCCAGCCGCTGAGAAAGGCATAGTCGCCATCCCCGGCTTTGCAATCGGCACCGACACCGGAAATGCCTGCTTCGCTGCCATCGCCCCAGCCGTCAAAGGTCAACTCAAAGGCGCGCTGGAATTCAGCAAAGGCGTCAACCGTAGCATAGGAGCCGAGACCTCCGGGGCCATACCAGACCATGCGATCGTGCCAGTCGGGGCGCCAGACTTCATCCTCGGATGTGAGCTTTTTAAGCATGCCTTCGACCAGATCGGCTGACGCGCGAGAGCGGGCAGGGTCTGAAGTGCCGACAGTGATCCCGTCATGGGTCGCGGGACCGGGCACAACGCCCTCATAACCCTGGCTGAGCGCCAGAGGCCACTTCCCAAGTGCAATGATCAGTTCGGCAAAGCCCAGAAAGACGTGGCTCTCGACGGTCTTGCCGTTTTCCATCCGGTGAAATTCGCCGAAGCGAAGAAACGCCAGCTTGCCGCTTGGAGAAATGCCAAACAGCTGCTTGCTGAAATGCCCATGGAAGTAACCCGTAGAGGTCACCCATTCAGTGCCGAGATATTCGCCCCCAATCACAACATAGTTCTGGCGAGTGCAGCCTTGGAACGCTTCATTGATGGGCGCAATGATGTCGTTGAAATACCCGGTGCCATCGCCGGCTTCATTGATTGGGTGGCTGGCGTTGATCTGGGCGGAGGTGTCGAAAAACTTCGGCACGGCCGTTTCAATTGCGGCTACGCCACCTGCTTCGAAGCTTTCGAGGAATTGAAGGTAAACACATTTGTTTTCGATCGTCAGATTCGTGGCGACACCCATAGCTGGCCGCGCAGCACGTGCACACATGTTATTTCCTGCCTTTGCGCCCGGGTTGTATGGAGAGAAATCTCATCCCTTCACCGCACCCGCAGTCAGCCCGCCGACAATCTGGCGTTGGAAGAACATCACCAGGATGAACAGTGGCACGGTGGCCGAGACCACAGCAGCAACTGCGAACATCACGTTACCTTCGGTTTGGGTGGTACCGAGGAATGCCGCGATGGCCGGAACCATAGTGCGGTTGCTTTCCGACAGCAGCATCGCGGACACCGCAAAGTCGTTATAGGCCAGCAGGAACGAAAACAGCCCAGTGGTGACGACCCCCGGCCACATGACCGGAATGATCACCCGGCGAAATGCCTGAAACTGATTGCAGCCGTCGACCTTGGCGCTTTCGTCCAATTCCTGAGGAATGTTCTTGAAGAAAGAATGCAGCATCCACAATGTGAAAGGCTGGTTGATCGCCACCAAGACAATGATGGTGGTTGGCAGGATGCCCCAGACATTCCATTCGAAAAATGGCAACAGATAGCCCGCAACCAGGGTGATCGGTGGCATGGCGCGGAATATCAGCGCCGTGATCAGCAGCCAGAACGTGTAGTTGTGGGTCGAGCGTGACAGCGCATAGCCGCCAAGCGTTCCAACGGTCAGCGAGATCGTCACTACGAAGAAGCAAACGATGCCGGTATTAAGCACATTCCGCCAAAATTCTTCTTGGATCCAGGCCCCCTCGTAACCGGTGTCTGTGAACGCCGACCCGTAGACGGCTTTCGTGCGCGTTCCGGTCAAACCATCAGTCCAGTTAGAAATCGAGAAAAAATCTAGCTCAACTTTGAACGATCCCCAAACCGTCCAGGCGAAAGGAAAAGCAGCAAGGATAAACCAGAAGATCACGAAAAGCGTCGAAGCGATCCTCAGGCTTTTGGGCATTCTTTGTGCACGACTGGCCATACTATCTGGCTCCTTTGAAGTCGCGCCATGTGCGGACAAGCACCGGCGACAAGAGAATTGCGACGCCGATAATCGTGATCACCGAAGTTGCGGATGCGGACGAGAGCTGGCGGGTTTCGCCACCCAGGTCGTTGAAAATAAACCAACTAAGCGATGTCGCATGGGCCGCAGCACTAAATCCGACGATCGGCTCGAAGACCTTGAAGTTGTCCATCAACTGGATGAGAGCAACAAAAGTCACCAACGGCATCAGATGCGGAACGATCACATATTTGACCTGTTGCCATCGCGTGGCGCCGTCTATCTGAGCCGCCTCAAGTTGATCTGTGGGCAGAGTCTGCAAGCCCGCATAGAACACCACGAATGCAAAGGGTGAGGCGTGCCAGAGGCCATAGACCATCAATGCAATCCACATTAACCCGGTCGAGGCTTTGAGACTTAAATCCGGATCTCCCGAAAGCCCGATTAAGGCCGAGCCGAGTATCCCGCGGCTATCAATCATCCAGAACAGGATCATCGAACCGATCAGCGGTGTCACAATCATCGGCAGAAGCGAGAAGAAGATCATCAGCCCTTTGAGATGTTTGTGCAGCGAATTGATTGCGAGCGCGATCACCAATCCCAAAATAAGGGTTAGCGGCGTCACGACAAAGGTGAATGTCAAAGTAAATGCGAGCGCCCGGTAGAGCGGAAGGTTATATAGACGGTCCCAGAACCCACCCCAGGTTTCAGACGACGCCCAAACTTCTTTGAGTTCAGAAACCGCCAGATGGCCGCGATCAAAGTAAATATCCAAGCCCACGAACCGTCCGAGTGGTTTGGCCTCGCGCAGCGCTCGGGTCGCTTCTTGATCAACCGAAGTTTCGGTCGTGCATCCGACAAGCGGCGTGCAGTTTTCCACCTCAATCAAAACCGCTTCGTGGGGTGCAAAAATCGACTGAGTTACCACAGATACAATTGGGAGTGCGATGAAGAGCAACATCGCCAGCCCAGTTGGCAAAAAGAACCAGAAAAATGTTTTATGGCGCATCAGAAGATTCCAGTGTGGTTTGGAGTGAGCAGGCGACCGTCATGGCCACCTGCTTGGAGCGCTTCCTATTTCAGGAAGCCCTTTTCTTTGGCCGCAGCTGTATAGGCAGCCTCGACATCAGCCAGAGCCTGCTCGGCACTTTCTTTGCCCTGGAGGAAATCCGCCAATTCGTTGCCAAGTGCTGAGTGCATCAGACCCATAAACGGCAGCATCGGATAGGGAGGAGTGCCCATTTTTGCCGCTGAAAAAACACCTTCCGAGTCATCGGTTGGCTGATAGCCGTCAATCAACCAAACCGCCAAGGGGCTGGTTTCTTCGTTCAGCATCTCAGGCCGGATCCCATGGGTCAGCGCCACGAATGTTGCTTCGGCTTCTTCGTCCGAAATACCTTTGCCCACGGTCCAACCGTCCCACCAGAGGGTCGATGCCGGGGTTGTGCCGCCACCGACAGTCATTGGCGCCGCGATTGCGTGGCCGTTGACGACTTCTTCAAGCACACCTTCTGTCGTGACCTGCTGCGAAGCCCTTGATCCCCACATATTCAAGAGCGCGACGTTGCCAGCACGGTATTCAGCGTTCGTCGCGTTCGAGTCGTGAGTCAGGAAGTCGGGGTTCATGTACTCGGTCAACGCTTTCATCATGTTAAGCGAATTGACCCCAACTTCGTTGTTCACGTTGGGTTCAGCGGTACCGGGCTTGAAGAACGACCCGCCAAAGCCAAGGAACATGTTGTTGAACTCCTGGCCGAGGTTCCAACCTGCAGCGTAGGCACCACCAATTGGGTTTTCCAAAATACCCTGGTCGCGGATCGATTTGGCAGCGTCGAGCATTTCCTCATACGTCGTAGGCACATCGACACCGGCCTGTTCAAGAATATCCTTGCGGTACATCAGGTGCTGCGCATTGGCCATAAACGCTACGGCCATGACCTTGCCGTCGATCGTGATCAGCTGGCCCTTGCTCAAGGCGCCGCCGTGTTTGGCGACCAAGTCGTCAAGTGGGCGGATGACGTCATCGTTCATTAGCTTGACGATCGAGCTGTTGGCGACGATGGCTGAAGTGTATTCCGACGGATTACCGCTCATACCTTCGAGGTTAATCTCGTTGTGAGTGGAGGTGAGATTTGTGTTCACTTCCGCGCCAGTGCATTCCTGCGCGCCCGCGCCCACGGTCTGGATCGCCGCGAATTCGTTGCCGACAATATTGACGCGCGCGGATATTTCGCATGCTGCGAATGCCTGCCCACCCATCAATGCCATAGCGCTGGCCAGCGCCACTTTTTTCAGAAACATTTGGCTTCACTCCCTGATTTGGTTGGATGCGTCTTCAAAGGTCGCACCCAAGATAATCCCGCCTGCGACGGGTCTATTTACTTGGGGTCGTTACCCCCCAATGAGCGCGCCTGTCTGTGCGTCAAACAGATGGCAATGATCCTTGGGAACACGGATGGAGACCTGATTTCCGATCTCGGTCCGAAATGTCTTGTCGGCCTTGACCTGTACCAGCGCACCGCCGATGCGTACCGAAACCATGGTGGCGTCTCCCAAAAGTTCCATCGTATAGACTGGCGCGTTGATCTCGCCCTTGCCGACCTCGGCCAGCGCAGCGTCTTCGGCACGGAAACCTAGCGTTACCGGGCCTTCGGGGCCGCCAAGCCCGGAAATTTCGACATTCCGCGCCCGGAAAGTACCTCCTGAGATTTCTCCGTCCATCAGATTCATGGCCGGATTGCCGATGAAGCTTGCAACAAAGGCGTTGGCCGGTTTGTCGTAGATTTCAACCGGAGTACCAACCTGCTGGACAACGCCCGCCTTCATGATCACGACCCGGTCAGCCAGCGTCATCGCCTCGATCTGGTCGTGGGTCACATAGATCGTGGTCACCGCCAGTTCGTGGGAGAGGTTCTTGATCTGCGCCCGGGTAGAAACGCGGAGTTTGGCGTCGAGGTTGGAAAGCGGCTCGTCCATTAAGAACACGTTTGGCTCACGCACTACCGCGCGGGCCAATGCCACCCGTTGACGCTGGCCACCCGAAAGCTCAGCCGGCTTTCGGTGCAAGAACTCATCAAGCTCGACCATGGCGCTGGCGCGCTTGACCTTTTCGTCATGGGTCTTGGGGTCGATGCCGCGCACTTTTAGCGGAAAGCGGATGTTTTCGTAGACGTTCATATTTGGGTAAAGCGCGTAGCTCTGGAACACCATGGCGATATCGCGGTCTTTCGGCTCAAGATCGTTGACCCTCTCGCCATCGATCAGAATGTCGCCTTCAGTGACATCCTCCAGCCCCGCGATCATGCGCATCGTGGTGGTCTTGCCGCAGCCCGACGGCCCCAGCAGAACCAGAAACTCTTTGTCTGCAATTGTTAGATCGAATTCATGCACTCCGACAAACGAGCCCCAGCGCTTTCCGAGGTTCTTTAGCTGAATTTCGGCCATGATATCTCCCAGTGGAACCGCAAAAAGGTTTTTTTGCATTCGCTTGCAACAATCATAGACATTGGGTCTCCAGTTTGGCAACATGTTTTTGCAAGCGAATGCAAACACGAAGCCCAGCCATAGAGAGCGACAAAATGAAGTCCGACTTTAATTCGGAAAAACAACTCGTTAGAGATTATTACACCCAGCTGGATAACGCGGGTGATGCGGGAATTCCTGCCGTGCTTGAGGCGTTCACGTCGTCGAACTACCTTTGGCGCGGGTATCATCCATTCAATGAAATTAAGTCAGCCCGAAAGGTCGCCGACTCGTTCTGGCAGCCCCTTCACAGCGCGCTTACCTCGATGCAACGCCGCGTGGATATCTTTTTCGCCGGGCAGAACACTATCGCCGAACACGGCGGTGTTTGGGTGGTGTCGATGGGACATTTGATGGGCCTGTTCGACCACCCGTGGCTTGGCATTCCGCCAACTGGAAAAATCGCGATGTTGCGCTATTGCGAATTCCACTGTGTGGAAAATGGCGAAATCACTCAGACGGCAATGTTCTTCGATATCCCCCACCTGATGACACAGGCCGGACTGTCACCTTTCCCTTTGCAAACCGCGGCCCATCTGGTGCAACCCGGACCAATGACCCATGATGGCGCGATGCTCACCCCACAAAACCCAGACAGCGGGCAAAAGACTCTGACCCTGATCGAAGACATGATCCGTATCTTGGGTCGATGGGACAGCGACCACAGTCTTGAAGATGAACTGCGCCAAACATGGGCCGACGACATGCTCTGGTGGGGGCCCGAAGGCATCGGTGCCACTTACACAATCGAACGATACGCCAAACAGCATGCAGGACCATTCCGGGCAAGCCTGACCAACCGGTCCAGAACCCAACATATCGCACGCATCGCCGAGGGCAATTACGGCGGCTTTTTCGGCTGGCCCAATTTCACAGCCACGCCATCGGGCGGTTTCATGGGGATGCCCGCCACCAACACGCCAGGCGAATTCCGCGTGATCGATCTCTACAGACGCGATGACAACAAACTTGTAGAAAACTGGATATTCATCGATCTTCTGCATTTCTGGAAAATGCAGGGCGTCGATATTTTGGCACGCACGACCACGATCAGCGCCGGCGACGAAACCGGCGCGAAAGGAGCGCCGACATGATCGACGCGCATCATCACCTTTGGAATCTATCCTCGGTGCATTACCCATGGCTGATGGCGCGCGGCGTAGAGCGATTCTTCGGCGATCCAACCCCAATCCAACGCAATTACTTGATCGACGAATTTCGGGCCGAGGCAACGGCCCAGGGCATCACCGCGTCTGTGCATATTCAGGTTGGTGCCGAAGATAGCATGGCCGAGGCGCAATGGGTGCTGTCCGTCGCCGCTGCTAACCCGGTTTGGCCGATGAAGTAGGTGGTTTTCTGCGATCTCACTGCGCCGGAACTGAACAAACAACTCGACGAATTTCAACGACTGATCACTGTCGCAGGAGTACGTCAGATCGTAGGTCGCGAACCCGGCGAAGACGCAGTTACTGGGACAAATGACTTTTTGGACAATCCAATGTTTGTCGAAGGCCTTCGAGAGGCCGACGCGCGGGTTGAGCTTTGACCTTCAGCTGATCCCGGAATTGATGGACAAAACTGCAAAGGTCTTGGAGCAGGCCCCCGGCACGAATGTTGCACTTTGCCATGCGGGCTCCCCCATGACCGGAAGGCCCGGAGGCTGACCAATTGGGCCACGCAATTGCAGCGGCTCTCG